>NZ_FNVZ01000005.1:600000-1200000 GCF_900104625.1 Leptotrichia massiliensis | reverse complement strand
AGAGTAGGATTATTAAAAATGGTTGGTAAAAGAAGAAGATTATTAAACTACATTAAAAATAGAAACGTAGACGATTACAGAGAATTAATCGGAAAACTAGGAATCAGAAAATAGTAATTAAGATAAAAGAGCGTATTTTATGTATGCTCTTTTTTTGAAAATAAATTTTAAGGAGTTTAAAAATAAAATGGAATATAAAGTAAGTGAGAAAATAACAGGATTTTTTGTTGTTTTATTAAAAAAAGTTTTGTCAATTTTTTCTCTTAAAATGAGATATAAAATTTTTGAAAATTTTGGAATAATTGCCTATTATGCTATAAAAAAACGACGATTACTTGCTATAGATAATATAAAAAATGCTTTTCCTGAAAAAAATGAGAAAGAAATAGAAAGAATTGCGAAAGAATCCTATAAAACAATGGGAAAAATGATTATGACTTCCATTTTTTTGGAGGAAATTACACAGAATGGCAATACAGTTGTGGAAAATGATGAGATTATGAAACAGGCTTGTGAGAATAATGAAAAGGCTGTATTAATAGTGTCACTTCACTTAGGTGGATTTGAAGCTGGAAGTAAGATGAGAAATATTAGAAAGTTTTATGCAGTATTTAGAAATCAGAAAAATAGAAAAATCAATGATTTGATGACCAAATGGCGTGAAAAAGGAGGGCTTAATTCATTACCATTACATGATAGTGATGCACTAAGAAGTGCAATAAATGAAAAATCGATCATTGCACTGGCTTCAGATCACTATGGAAAAGATGTGAATGTAACTTTTTTTGGAAGAGAAACGACTGGTGTAGCAGGACCTGTGTTACTTTCAATTAAACATAAGATACCCATAGTATTAGCTTATGCTATATTTGATGGAGATGTAATTCATGTCAAGAATAAAAAAATTATTGAAATTGAAAAACAAGCAAAATTGAAGGAAACAATGCAGTATAATATGCAAAAAATTTATCATGAATTTGAAGAAATCATTAGAGAATATCCAGAGCAGTATATGTGGCAGCATAATAGATGGAGAAATAAGAAAAAATAAAGCGAAAAAAAGCAAAAATTTTATTTTTTCTAACTTGAATATGTGGAAAAATTGTGATAAAATTAAATGACGAAGTTTTTGGAGGAAAATATGAAAAAATATTTATGTCTATTTATTTTGTTAATTCTTACAAGCTGTACTAGTTTAACTGCTTCTACTAACAAAATGTCTCGTGCAGAAACAAATGTTATTAGTACTGAGATAATGAAAGTTACTGAAGATTTGAAAGAAGCTGCCAGCTTAAATGAATATGATAAATTAAAAGAAATTTTTTTACCTACATTTAAAAATAATATTATTGTAAAAAAAATGCAAGAATACGATCTTTCGGGATTGACATTTGTTTTTTCTGATGTAAATGTCGTATCAAATAATAAGGCAAATAGCCTGATGGTAATTAATTTTGCAACAGAAAGTAATTATTATAAATTAACTTGGAAGAAAACAGATGGTAATACTTGGAAGATTTCAAATGTAGCTGAAAAAAAATAAGAAGGGAGAAAAATGCACATATCAATAACTATTCTGTTGATTGTTATTTTTTCTTTTTTGACTTTTTTTATAGCTTATTTTTTTGGAAGTTCAATATTTAAGAAAAAATATGGAGAACTAAGCGAACTGGAATTAAAAATCATTGATGCTAAAAGAAGACTTGAGACATCAAAAAAAGAAGTTGAAAGAGAAATTGAATCGTTTAGGAAAGAAGAAACATTAAAGGTAAAAGAAGAATTATTAAATGAGAAAAAAATAGCAGATGACGAGATAAAAAAAATGAAATCAGAACTTGCTACAAAAGAAGAAAGAATTGCAAAAAAAGAAGAAACATTAGAAACGAAAATGGAACGTCTAGAAGAGAAAGAAGCAAAAGCAGAAAAATATCGTGAAAAATTATCTCGCAAAGAAAAAGAATTAGACGAAATGATTGCAAATGAAGAAAAAGAACTTGAAAGAATTTCTGAACTTACTCAGGAAGATGCTAGAAAAATCATTTTAACTAAACTTGAAAATGAGCTGGATCATGATAAAGCTGTATTAATAAGAGACTATGAATATAATCTTGATAGAGAAAAAGATAGAATTTCTAAAAGAATTATTTCTACTGCAATTGGTAAGGCAGCATCGGATTATGTGGTTGATTCAACAATTTCTGTTATTCAACTTCCAAGTGAGGAAATGAAAGGTAGAATCATTGGACGTGAAGGGCGAAATATTAGAGCCATAGAAGCAGCAACAGGAGTTGACTTAATAATTGATGATACACCTGAAGCAGTTGTTTTATCATCATTTGATGGTGTTAGAAGAGAAGTTGCAAGAATCGCACTTGAAAAACTGATTTCAGATGGACGTATTCACCCAACAAAAATAGAGGAAGTTGTAGCAAAAGCACAGCATGAAGTAGATGAAAGTATATTGGATGCAGCAGAACAGGCAATTCTTGAAGTTGGAATTCCAACATTGCCACGTGAAGTATTAAAAGTATTTGGGCGTTTAAAATTCAGAACATCTTTTGGACAAAATATTTTACAACATTCAATAGAAGTTGCACATATAGCGGCAGCTCTTGCAGCAGAAATAGGAGCAAATGTAGATATAGCCAAAAGAGCAGCATTACTGCATGATATTGGAAAAGCTTTTTCACACGAGCAGGAAGGATCTCACGCCTTAAATGGTGGAGAATTTTTAAGAAAATTTTCAAAAGAAAGTGAAATTGTAATAAATGCTGTAGAAGCTCACCATAATGAAGTTGAGCAGTTAAGCATAGAAGCTGTGTTAGTACAAGCAGCTGATTCGATTTCAGCATCAAGACCAGGAGCAAGACGTGAAACATTATCAAATTATTTAAAACGTTTAGAACAATTGGAAGAAATTGCTAATAGTCATGAAGGAATTGAAAGTTCGTATGCAATTCAGGCTGGTAGGGAACTAAGATTAATTGTTCATCCAGATAATATTGATGATGATAAAGCTACGATACTTGCTAGAGATGTAGCAAAAGAAATAGAAGAGAAAATGCAATATCCAGGACAGATAAAAGTTACTGTTATTAGGGAAACTAGAGCTGTGGAATATGCAAAATAAATAAAAACTAATTAAAAAGAGAGCTTATCCGTTAAAAATATCTTTGAGATAATTTTTATTCTGGGGGCTCTTTTTATAATAAAATAAACTTTAAATTGAAAAATTAAAATATAGAAAAAATAAATTAAGAAAAACTATAAAAAAATGATAATATGTAGTATAATAAATATTAGATAAATTTGAGACGCAAAGGGATGATTTTACATGAAATTTTTAATAATTGGTGATATTGTCGGTAAACCAGGCAGAACTACATTGTTTAAATACTTGGAAAAACGAAGACAGAATTATGACTTTATCATTGTAAATGGAGAAAATTCAGCTGGTGGATTTGGAATAAATGTAAAGATTGCAAAGGAAATGTTTGGGCGAGGAGCAGATGTTATCACTCTTGGAAATCACAGCTGGGATAAAAGGGAAATTTACGCTTATATCAATGAGCAAAGAAATCTGATTAGACCAATAAATTATACGAAGGAAGCACCAGGAAACGGTTATACAATTGTTCAAAAAAATGGAGTGAAAGTGGCAGTTATAAATGCACAATGCAAAGTATTCATGCCTCCGATTGCTTGCCCATTTTTGGCAGTAGAGGAAGTTTTACCGAAGATTAAGGAAGAAACAGATATTATTATTCTTGATTTTCATGGAGAAGCTACTTCAGAAAAGCAGGCAATGGGTTGGAACTTGTCTGGAAAAGTGTCGGCAGTGTACGGAACACACACACATACACAGACAGCAGATGAGAGAATTTTACCTGGAGGAACTGCCTATATTTCAGATATAGGGATGACTGGAGGACATGATGGTATTCTGGGAATGAACAGAAGGGAAAGTATACAAAGATTTAAGGATGGAATGCCAACAAGATACTCTGTATGTGAAGAAAATTTAAGAATTAATGGTATTGAACTGGAAGTAAATGAAAAGACTGGCAAGGCAGTATCAATTAAACGTTTAAATATGGGATATGACGAAATATAAAAAAGGAAAATAAAAAAATGAAATGGATAAAAGTAAAAGTAGATTATTTTTCAGATAATTTAGAAGAAACGAAGACAAAATTAGTAAATATGTTTGATGAAATTGGAATTAAACAGATAGAAGTTATTGATTATTTTTCTGAAAATGTACTTGATTATAATGCTAATTTCTCTCTAAAAAATGAGGTTTGGAGTATTATTGGATACATTGTTGACAATAGATTTGCAAATACAAAATTAAATATTATTTTTAATAATTTAAACGAATTTCAGAACTCAGATGCAGAGTTTATGTATGAAATTTATACAGCTAAATGTAATGACGAAGACTGGCAAGATGAGTGGAAAAAATATTTTCACACTGTAAACATAACTGACAATATTGTTATAAAACCAAGTTGGGATAAGTATGAACCAGAAAATAATGAAATTGTAATTGAAATTGATCCAGGTCTTGCTTTTGGGACAGGTACACATGAAACGACATCTTTGTGTGTGGAGTTTTTGGAAAAATATTGCAAAAGTAAAAAGAAATTACTGGATATAGGGTGTGGCTCAGGTATTTTAATGTTAATTGGGAAAAAATTAGGTGTGAACAAAGTTGTTGGAATTGATATTGATGAAAAAGTTAGAGATGTGGTTTTGGAAAATTTTTCTAAAAATGATATAAATGATAATTTTGAAGTGATAATTGGAAATTTGGTAGATGATGTAAGTGAAAAATATGATTTAGTTGTGTCAAATATTTTGGTGGATGTTTTGGAAAAATTGCTTGAAGATATAGAAAAAACTCTAGAAAAAGGTGCAACTGTTATTTTTTCTGGAATTTTGAGCGAAAAAGAAGAGACATTTGTGAAAAAGGCTGGGAATTATAATTTAGAACAAATTGACAGAAAAGAAAAAAATAACTGGGTGTCACTTGTTTTTAAATATAAAAACTAATTGATTTAAAGTTGAAAAATCTCGTTATTTTTGTGAAATAGTCAAAATTTTCAATTTTAAAATAATTAAAATGTAAAAATAGAAAATGGAATAAAAATAATAAAATAGAAAGTAGGAAAATATGATAATTGCTATTGATGGTCCTGCTGGAAGCGGAAAAAGTACCATCGCAAAATTGATTGCAGAGGATCTGGGACTTGTTTATCTTGATACAGGGGCAATGTATAGGCTTGTTACGTTAAAGGCTTTAAATGATGGGATTTTGGGTAATTTAGACAAAATTATAAAAATGCTGGATAATTTGAACATTGACATTAAGGAAAATGGCTTTTATCTGGATGATATTGATGTGAGTGAGGAAATTAGAAAGCCTGTTGTTTCGGAAAATGTATCTGATATTGCGGTGATACGTGAGGTTCGTGAGAAAATGGTGGATTTACAGAGAAAATTTTCAGAATCAAAAAATGTTATTCTGGATGGACGCGATATTGGGACAGTTGTTTTTCCAAATGCAGATGTAAAAATATTTTTGGTGGCAGATGCGAAGGAAAGATCAAATAGACGATACAAGGAACTTGTTGCAAAAGGCGAAAATGTTAGAATTGAAGAAATTTATGAAAATATTTTGAAAAGGGACGAAATTGACTCTACAAGAAAAGAAAGTCCATTAAAAAAAGCGGATAACGCAATTGAAGTGGATACAACTTCTAAAAATATTGAGGAAGTAAAAAATGAAATTTTGAATATAGTAAGAAAAAAAATTAACAATATTGAAGTTAAAAAATAACATCAATTTTTAGTTTTAAATTATATTTTAAGTAAATAATTTTAGAAAATTAATTATTCGAATACTTAATTTGTATTTTTATAAAAATTATTATACGATAATATAAATTTAATTCAAAAACGAAAACTTATTTTATCCATATATATAATTTTTTTAAGTATAAAAATTAGCATAATTTACATTTTTTTTAAATTAGAAAATCCATAGAAATGTAAAAAAATAGAAAAAAATGAAAAATTTTAAAAAAAACACTAGACAAATATTTAAAATAGTGTATAATAGTCTAGTAATTTGCAAGAAGAAAAAAATTGGAGGTTTGATTAATATGTCAAAAAAAGAATTTGTAGATGCTTACGCAAAAGCAACTGGAGAAACTAAAAAAAGATCTGAAGAATTGGTAAACCAATTTTTAGAAACAGTTGAAAAAACTTTATTAAACGGAGATTCAGTTCAATTTGTTGGATGGGGAACATTCGAAGTAAAGAAAAGAGCAGCAAGAACAGGAATTAATCCACAAACTAAAAAAGAAATTAAAATACCTGCAAAAAAAGTTGTTAAGTTTAAAGTAGGTAAAAAATTAGCTGACAGCGTAGCAGAAGGAAAATAATTTTTACTTCACAAACTAATGGAAAGGCTATTTCTAAATGAAAAATCATTAAGAGATAGTCTTTTTGCATAAAATATAAAATTTACAGATAGGAAAAATATGATTTTATATAATTTATTAAGAGTTTTGTTATATTTTATAATAATGATTTTATCAATTTTCAATAAAAAACTATTAAATTTTTTTAAAACACGTCTGTTTCAGAAAATGGGAAATAACAATTTCCTAAACAATAATGAAAAAGCAATACTTGTTCATTTCTCATCAGTTGGAGAATTTAATTTATCAAAAGAATTAATTGAAAAAATATTACAAGCCAGGAAAGGTGAGAAAAATCAAAAGGTGATACTTTCTGTTATGACGGATACTGGATTTTCTGCAGTTAGTAAAATATATTCTGAAGATAAAAATGTAAAAATATTTTATTTTCCACTTGATGATTTTTTTGCAATGAAAAAAATTTATAAAAAATATAAAATAGAAAAAACAATAGTTGTGGAAACTGAAATTTGGCCAAATTTGTATTATTTTGCTCAAAAAAATGGTCAATTATTTATCGTAAATGGAAGGCTGACTGAAAAGAAATTGAAGTCGTATTTAAAATTTGGATGGCTTATAAGAAAAACATTAAATTGTGCTACGAAAATAATGGTCCAAAGTATTCCAGACAAGGAAAGATATGAAAGGCTGGGAATTGATAAAAATAAAATTAAAGTTTACAAGAATTTAAAATATTCAATTAAATATAATAAAATTTCTAACGAACAGAAAAAATATTATTTGGATACAATTATAGATAAAAATAAGAAAGTAATCGTGTGTGGAAGTACGCGTCCTAATGAGGAAAAAATCTGGCTTGAGGTCTTTAAGATGATAAATATTGATAATGAATATCAATTAGTGCTAGTTCCTAGACATCTGGAGAGACTTGGCGAAATTGAGAATATTATTTTGGAAAAGTTTTCAAAAGATGATTATTCATTAATTACACAAATTGAAAAAGAAAAAATAAATTTTAAAACTCAAGATTGGAAAAAAATAATTGTAGTTGATAAAATGGGAGTCTTGACAGATTTTTATCAGCTAGCAGATTTTGTTTTTGTTGGCGGGACACTTGTTGACATTGGAGGGCATTCTATTCTAGAGCCGTTGTATTATGGGAAAAAGCCAATTATTGGTGAATATTTTCAGAATATAGAAGAAATAGTAAAAGACGCCAAAGAACTAGGATTTGTGGAAATTGTAAAAAATAAGGATGAAATTATTGAATATTTGAAAAAATCTGAAAATATTGACACAAGAGAGTTTTTTGAAAAAAATAATGAAATTGATAAAATATTGAACGAAATATATTAGTTAAATTGCAAAAAAAAATTTAAAAATTATAAAAATAAAAGTTTAAGGAAAGTAATTAAAAAATGGAAAATAAAATTAAAGTTATAGGAAAAAATGGACAAAAAATTGAAATAACAGAAGCTGAAAAGGAAAAGAGAGAAAATATAAAAAAAGTAAATGATGAATTCAAAAAAATAAATGCAGAAAAAAGCAAAATTATAAATGAACAGGAAATTTGGAAATATTTTTTTGAAAAGCCAAAAAAAAATTATAACAAATATATGTGTGAAATGCTTGAATTTCCTGAGTATTTGATGTACAATAATACAGATGTAGATAAATATTGTGGAAAATGGAATGAATTTTTTGGAAATAATAATGATATTTATCTTGAAATTGGCTGTGGAAGTGGTAATTTTACTGTACAGAATGCAGAGAAATTTAAAGATAGAAACTATATTGCATTAGAATTACGATTTAAACGGCTTGTTCTTGGAGCAAAAAAGTCTAAAAAAAGAAAGTTAAAAAATATTCTTTTTGTCAGAAAAAGAGGAGAAACGATACTAGATTTTGTTGGTAAAAATGAAATTTCGGGTGTATATATTAATTTCCCTGATCCTTGGGAAGGTGAAGAGAAAAAAAGAGTTATAAATGAGGAATTATTTTCTAAATTAGATGTTATTTTAAAAATAGACGGAAAGTTATTTTTTAAAACAGATCACGAAAAGTATTATGAGGATGTTTTGGAATTAGTAAAAACACTTGAAAATTATGAAATTGTTTACCATACACGTGATTTACATAATTCAGAGAAAGTAAATGAGAATATTAAAACAGAATTCGAACAAATGTTTTTGAGTAAACATAATATGAATATTAAATATATTGAAATAAAAAAAATTAAATAATAAATATTGAAAGGAGAGATAATAAGAAAATGGTTTGAAAAACAGAAATAGAAAACTGTACCTCAAATTATTCTTATTGTAAAAATTATGGAAAATAAAAATACATATAACGAACTGCTTTACAAATCTAATCCATTTAATTATACTATTCCAGCGTTACTAGAAGCATATGGACGTTTATATGGATTGACGCCAAAAGATTCAAGAAAAGCGAGGGTTTTGGAATTAGGATCATCATTTGGTGGAAATATTATAACACAAGCACTTTATAATCCAGAATCTGAATATATTGGTATTGATTTGACGGCAGAACAAGTAAAAAAAGGAAATGAAGTAATTGAAAAAATTGGTTTGAAAAATGTAAAATTAATTGAAAAAAACATTTTAGACATAAATGAAGAGTTTGGGAAATTTGATTATATTATTGTTCATGGTGTATTTTCTTGGGTTCCTGAAAATGTAAAGGAAAAAATTCTGAAAATATGTAATGAAAATCTTACAGAAGAAGGAATTGCATATATTTCTTACAATACATATCCTGGATGGAAAGAACCTGATAAAATACGTGAAATGATGCTTTATGCAAATAAATATTTTCCAGAAGTTGCACTTGGAGATAAAAATCAACGTGGAAAAGCATTTATTTCAATTGTAGCAGATCAGATGAAAAGTTATAACGACATCTCTGAAAAAAAAGGAGATTTTATTAGACAAATTGAAGAAATTCTAAATATGCAAGATTATTATGTGGCTCATGAATATCTTGAAGATTTTAACAAGCCAATGTATTTACATGAATTTGTGGATTTAGTAAGAAAAGAAAATTTGGAATATATATCAGATGTTGCGTTAAGACTCTCAATCGCAAGTGTTTATAATGATAGTACAGTCCAAAAACTTCAACAACTTTCACAAGGAGATCATGTTATAAAAGAGCAATGTCTTGACTATATACTTGATACTAAATTTAGAAGATCTTTAATTTGTAAAAAAAGCCAAGCGGAAAAACTTAACTTTACTGAAAGTTTTCCAAACGAGATATTAGATTCATTTCTCTTTACACTAAAATATTCAGAAGAAGAATTAACGACAGTAAATGAAGAAAACATAAAAGCTATAATGTTAGAATTAGTAAAAAAACCTAATAAAACTTTTACAGTGCAAGATGGAATGACAATATGGAAAAATTTAAAAACACAAGATAAAAGTGAAAAAAATAAAGAAAAAGAAAATGAAATTATTGCAAACTTAAGAAAATTTATTTTGAACAGTATGATTAATGGTAAAATAAAATTTTATTGTTCTGAAAATGAAACTGTGCTTTATGAAGAAAACAAGGTCTATATAACAGAAACATTTAGAAATTACTTGAGGACTCTTATTGTTGGAGAAGGAGTCAATATAGTTGGAATAGCAAATTCTAGAAATGAAATTATAAGTGATTTAAACGATGTTGATGTAATAGTTGCTGATATTTTATCAGAGCCAAAACCAGAATCAGAAATTTTGAAAGAATTATCAAAAACACCTATTTATCGAACGACAATGGATGGGGAAAAAACAGAAATAGAGGCTTCAGAATATTTACCTGAAAGTATAAAGAAACTTGAATTTATAGGATATTTTACAAAAAAATAAAATAATAAGATGTGATAAGTGTAAATAATGCTTGTCACATTTTTTATTTACAAAATGTAGTATTTGATATATTTTTTACATTATTGAAATTATTATATTTTTTCATAGACAGAATAAAAAAAACGTGATATAATAAAAAGCCTGTGAAAAATTTAAGTGATTTCATTGAATATTCAAATTATACTCAAAATTCTTTAACTTATACTGTATATAAGCTTTTTTAAATCATAAATAACAGTATTTAGTGATAATTTTTGAGTTTGATTTTAAAATGGATTTAATCTAGAACTAAAAAGGAGAAACTATGAAGGAATTACAAAAATTTTTAGAATGGGATAATACAATTAAGTTTTTGAAAACAAATCTTTTTAAGCTATTTATAATTTATCTAATTATAAAAATAGGAAAAGTATTTAAAAATAGAGTTGAAAAAATACTAAAAATTATATTAGAGAAAGCGAATACGGACAAAAGTCTTGCTTCTTTTTTGATTTCAATTTATTCTATTTTGTATTATTTTATTTTAATTTATGTTTCAATAGGAATTCTTGGTATAAATGCAACTTCTATTACGACTTTTTTAGGAGCAACTGGAATTGTCTTAGGGATTGCATTTAAAGAAACTTTAGGGAATTTCTGCGGTGGACTTATAATTTTGACATTTAAGCCATTTAAGGTGGGAGATACAATCGAATATAACAATTATCTTGGTACAGTAAAGAAAATTGAATTGTTTTATACAAAAATGTTAAATCCACAAAATGAACTTGTAATTATACCCAACGGAATAATTACAAATACTGAAATCAGAAATATTAAGCAAAATGGAGAACGTAGACTGGATTTGAGAATCGGAGTTTCCTACAACAGTGATATTCAAAAAGTAAAAAAAATTTTAGAACGAATTATTAAGACGGAAACAATGAACGAGATTCAGGAAACTGAGAGCAGAAAAAACTTATTAATCAAATTACAAAATAGTATATTAGAAACAAAGGAAAAGACTAAAATAAATCTTTTTTCAACAATTTTTTCAAGAAAAAAAATGCAAGAAGCTGAAAAAGAAGCAAGTAAAAATTCTAATGATCAAGTTGATGATGAAATGGAAGATTTAGAAAGTACAGTAATAGGACAAAATGTTTATAACAATGATGAAAAATTGATTTTAGCTTCAAAAAAACCAGTAATAGGTGTTGGAGAATTGGGAGAATCAGCCATAATTTTTTATGTATATGTTTACACAAGAAGTGAAAATTATTTAACATTAAAATTGAAATTAAACGAAATAATAAAAATTGAATTTGATAAAGAGGGTATTAAAATACCGTATCCGCAAATGGATGTACACGTGATTAAATAAAATATTGATTTATAAAAAAAATTACAGATAACTAAGGAGAGACCATGGAGATAAGAAGGTTTTTGAATGACAATGCAGCACAAAGTAACTGTTATGTGATTTCTTATGAAAATGACTGTTATATTGTAGATCCTGGGGAAGAAAAAATGACACAAGTTATTGACTATATCAAGGAGAATAGCTTAAATTTATTGGCAATTCTTTTAACTCATGGACATTGGGATCACATTCTAGGAATCCCTTCTGTATTGGAGTATAAGAAAGTTCCAATTTATATAAGTGAAGGTGGGTATGAATTTTTGTTTAATCCTGAATTGTCGCTATTGGCATGGAGGGAAGGAGAATTTGAGTTAAGCAGTGATGCTCAGATTATAACTTTGAAGGAGAATGATAAATTAGGTAAAAATGGGAAAGTAACTGAAGAAAATGTTAACAATGGACTTTTTAATTTTGAGATAATTGAAACTCCAGGGCATAGTAGAGGGGATATTTGCTATTATGATAAAGTTAACAAAGTGTTAATTTCTGGAGATACAATGTTTGCTGGAACTTATGGGAGAGTAGATTTACCTACAAGTGATCCAATTCAAATGGGAAAATCATTAAAAAAATTATTAGCATTAGATGAAGATGTTAAGGTTTATCCTGGTCATTCTTTTGATACTACAATTGGTGTAGAAAAAAGATACTATTAAATCTAAAGATATGGAATTAAGGAAAAAATGAAGATAATAATTCAAAGAGTAAATTATGCAAAAATATTTGTGAATGATAAATTTAAAGGAGAAATCAATAAAGGAATAGTTGCATATGTGGGAATTTCCAATAAAGATTCTGAAAAAGATATTGATTTTTGTATTGATAAATTACTGAATCTAAGAATTTTTAATGATGAAAATGACAAAATGAATTTGTCAGTGAAGGATATAAATGGAGAATTATTGGTTGTAAGTAATTTTACGATTTATGGAAATACAAAAAAAGGGAGAAGACCAAGCTATACTGATTCAGCACCAGCTGAAAAAGCAGAAAAAATTTATAATCAATTTGTTCAAAAGTTAGAACAAACAGATATTAAATTTGAAACAGGGGAGTTTAGGAAACATATGAAAATTATTTCTGAAAATGATGGACCTGTAAATTTGATAATTGATTCAAAATAAAAATTGAGAAGGGAGAAAGTCGTAAAGATGGTAAGAAAATCAGCAATAACAATGACTTGTATGTTATTAACAGTAGGATGTACAGGATTGCAAACAAAAGGAGTTAATGAAAGTGCAAGTGGTAACAAAAAAAGGAACAACGATAATAAGTTTTCAACATCAGATAATGTAGATAATGAAAACATTACTATTGAAGTTGTGCAAAAGAAAAAAAATACTAACGAGAATGAAACAAAATATTCAAAACAAGAAACTACTAAAGTAGAAAAATCAAATAAAAATAGCAATGCTTATATAGATGAAAGTATAGACAATTTAAGAGTAACAAAGTTATTTGATGAAAACAAGTTAGTAGATCGTTCAATGCCAAATTCACAATTAGTATTACAAAAACTATCTGAACTAAAAAGAAAACATCAAGAAATATTAAAAAGTGGAACATTTAGTGAAAAGAAAACAATGAAATTACAAAATGAATTGTTAAAATCATATAGTAACTGGAAAGGAACTAAATATGAGCTTGGTGGAGATTCAGAGTATGGTATGGATTGTTCAGCTTTAACTCGTAGAGTGTATCGTGAAGTATATGGATATGAATTACCAAGACGAACTGTACAGCAAATTAAAATGGGTGCTCATGTCTCAAAAGAAAATTTAAAACCTGGAGATATTGTATTTTTTAGACCAGATGAGAAAAATAATCATACAGCAGTTTATTTAGGAGACACACTTTTTATTAATGCATCATCGTCTAAAGGAGTTGTAATTTCGACTTTGGAAAATACATACTGGAATAAATACTTTAAATACGGTGTGAGAATAAGAGAAGTTTAATAAAATTTAAGAAATATGTATTTTTAGATACATATTTTTTATTATTTTATTTTTCATGTTGAAAAAGACGCGAGAATAGTGTATTATATATACATTAGATTTAGGTAATTAATAATAAAATAATTAATTCTTAGGTAGATAAACCTTAATCAAAAAGTTTTTAGGAGGAAAAATAATGAAAAATTACAAAGTAGCAATTGTTGGGGCAACAGGGCTTGTTGGAAGAACATTTTTAAAAGTTTTAAAGGAAAGAAACTTTCCAGTAGAAAAATTATACCTTTATGCTTCGAAAAATTCAGCTGGTAAAAAAATTGAATTTAATGGAACAGAATATACTGTTATTGAACTAAAAGATGACACAATAGCTGAGGATATTGATGTGGCTTTATTTTCGGCTGGTGGAGCAGTATCGCTTGAATATGCTCCAAAATTTAAGGCAAAAGGTGCAGTTGTTATAGATAACAGCAGTGCTTGGAGAATGGATGAAAATATTCCGTTAATAGTTCCTGAAGCAAATCCAGAAGCATTAGAAAATCATTCAGGAATTATTGCAAATCCAAACTGTTCGACAATTCAGGTAATGCCTGTACTAAAAGTTTTACAGGAAAAATATGGATTAAAAAGAGTAATCTACTCAACTTATCAGGCTGTGGCAGGTTCTGGACAGAGAGGACTTGATGATTTGGAAGCTAATCTAAAAGGGGAGCCTTCAAAAGGTTATCCGCATCAAATTGCATTTAATGCATTGCCGCATATTGATGTTTTCTTAGATAATGGATACACCAAAGAAGAAGAAAAAATGATTAACGAAACTAGAAAAATATTAAACTTGCCAGATTTAAAAGCAACTGCGACTTGTGTGAGAGTACCAGTTAGATATGGACATGCAGTATCTGTAAACGTAGAATTAGAAAGACCATTTGAGTTGGAAGATGTAATTCGTGCATTTGAGGAAAAAGAAGGAGTTATAGTACAAAATGATGGTAAGAATAATATTTATCCAATGCCTATAAATGCTCAGGATACTGACGAAGTTTATGTTGGAAGAATCAGAAGAGATTTTTCAGCAGACAATGCCTTGAATTTATGGGTTGTAGCAGATAATATAAGAAAAGGTGCCGCTACAAACACAATTCAGATAGCTGAAACTTTAATAAAAAAAGGAGCATTATAATAAAATATGAAATTCAGTACAATAAAAAATAAAATATTAGTATTATTAGTTTTTGTTACAACTTTCATAACAGGCTATAGTGATGATATAAAAGTTGGGATGGAGTGTGGATATGCTCCTTTCAACTGGTTTCAGAATGATGCTAAAAATGGTGCTGTGAAAGTTGATGGAGGTTATTGTGGCGGATATGATGTTGAAATAGCCAAAGTTATTGCCAAAAAACTAAATAAGAATCTTGTAATTGTAAAAACAGAGTGGGATGCTTTACTTGGACCTGCTATTAATTCCGGGAAAGTTGACTTAGTTATAGCAGGGATGTCAGCAACGCCTGAAAGAAGGCAAAGCCTGACTTTTTCAAAATCATATTATGAATCAGATTTAGTAGTAGTTGTGCAAAAAAATGGGAAATATGCAAACGCCAAGTCGATTAATGATTTTGCGGGAGCGAAAATTACGGGACAGCTAAATACTCTTCACTATGATGTTATTGATCAGATGAAGGGAGTACAAAAGCAAACTGCGATGGAAAATTTTCCAGCAATGATAGTTGCCTTAAATTCAGGGAAAATTGATGGCTATATATCAGAAAGACCAGGAGCAATGGCAGCTCAGTTTTCAAATCCAGATTTAAAATTTATTTCATTTGATAAAAATACAGGATTTAAGTATGATACAGTAGAAGTAAATGTTGCAGTTGGAATGAAATTGGGAAATACAGAACTGGAAGAGCAGGTTAATAAAATTTTAGATAAAGATTTGACTCCAAAAGTGCGACAGGAAATAATGGAAAAGGCTATACAAAATCAGCCAGGTGGAAATTCACGTTCATTTATTGGATGGGTAACTTACTTTATTCAAAAAAACTGGAAAGAATTTGTAAAAGGGACACTTGTAACTCTATTTATTTCGATTACAGGCACAGTAGTTGGATTTTTGATTGGTCTAGTAGTTGCGTTATTTAGACATTCGGAATCTGAAACTGATGAACAGACACAAAAATATAAAAAATATGGACTTAAATTTATAAATACACTTTCATCAATTTATATTGCAGTATTTAGAGGAACTCCTATGATAGTGCAGTCAATGGTAATTTATTACGGATTATCTCAGGTGTTCAATATAAATTTATCACCAATGGTGGCGGCATTATTTATTGTATCAATAAATACGGGTGCATATATGAGTGAAATTATCCGTGGGGGAATTGATTCGATTGATAATGGACAGTTTGAAGCGGCAAAGGCTATTGGAATGACTAATTTTCAGTTGATGCAAAGTATTATTTTTCCACAGATGTTTAGAAATATTTTACCAATGATTGGAAATGAGCTTATTGTAAATATTAAAGATACATCTGTATTAAATGTTATAAGTGTGACAGAATTATTCTTTATTTCAAAATCTGTTGCAGGAACTTACTCACGTTATTATGAAGTATTTATTATAACAAGTGTGATTTATTTCTTCCTGACATTTACATTATCACTGATTTTAAAACAAATCGAAAAACGAATTGACGGACCTCAACATTTTGAGTTTTTGGATGATGCTGATGGGGAGGAGAAATAATGAGTAAAAAGGTTATTGAAATAAAAAATATTAGAAAAGATTTTGGAAAGAGAACAGTTTTAAAGGATGTAAACTTTGATGTTCATGAAAAGGAAGTTGTAAGTATAATCGGTTCATCTGGAAGTGGAAAATCAACACTTTTAAGATGTATAAACTTACTTGAAAAGCCTACTAGCGGACAAGTCTTAATTCATGGAAAAGATGCAATGGCAGGAGATATATCGCTTGTGACATTGCGGGAAAAAGTAGGAATGGTGTTTCAACAGTTTAATTTGTTTAATAATTTAAGTGTTCTCGAAAACTGTGTAATTGGACAAATGAAAGTTTTGAAAAAGTCAAGAGATGAGGCTGAAAAAATAGCGAAAGAATTTTTGGCAAAAGTAGGAATGGAACGTTTTATTCACGCAAAGCCAAATCAAATTTCGGGTGGTCAGAAGCAACGGGTGGCAATAGCAAGAGCATTGGCAATGCAGCCAGAAGTTTTACTGTTTGACGAGCCGACATCGGCGTTGGATCCTGAAATGGTTGGAGAAGTTCTAAAAGTAATGAAAGACTTAGCAAAAAGTGGACTTACAATGATTGTAGTGACGCATGAAATGGATTTTGCCCATGATGTTTCGAGCCGAGTTGTGTTTATGGATCAAGGTGTAATTGTGGAAGACGACAAGCCTGAAAATATCTTTGAAAATCCAAAACATGAAAGAACTAAGGAATTTTTGAGTAGAATGTTAAAAAAATAGATTATAAATAAATTATAGAAATTAAAATTTTACAAAAAAATATAATTTAAAATTATTAAAAAATATCTAGAAAGCCTTTAAAATTAAGGAAATTTAAAAATATAAAAATTATTACTGTTTTATAAATTATATTTAAAAAATAAGAAAAAATGAGAAAATTCCTTGAAATTTTTTTAAAAATAGTGTAAAATAGTAAAGGTTAAAAAAAATAAATAGGAATTATTAAAAATAAGGAGAAAAAATGGCTAAAAAAAATGAAACTAAATTAGCTTTGACTGAAGAAGAAAAAGCAAGAGGGCTAAATGCTGAAGAAATAAAAGGACTTTTAATTAATAAAGCAATTTTAGAAACAGCTAAAAAATATGACTTCAATGAAGAAGAAAAAGAAGAATTTGAATACTTCTTTAAAAATGAAAAAAACAAATTCTTTATTGCAAAAGCAATTGAAGATAAAATTTCTGTAAATGAAAATGATGTTACAAAACTATATACTGAGAATAAAGCAAATTTTGATGCACAAAATATTCCATTTTCAGAAGCAAGAGAAATTATTCAAAGAGATTTATTAAATCAACAACTTGTTACACTTGAAGCTGAAGAATTAAACAAATTAGTTGAAGAAATGGAAGATAAAGTAGAAATTACTAAAGAAGAAGTATTGTTCTCTAAAGGAAATTCTGAAGTATTAAAAACTTTAATTGTTGGAAAAATAATTGCTAAAAAAATGGAAGAATCAAACTTTGAAGAAAATAACAAAGATGATCTTGAAATTATTAAAGATAATGTATACATCAATTATTATTTAGACTTAGAAGTAAGAAAAAATGTAAAAGTTACTCAAGAAGAAATTGCTGAAATTTATGAAAATGAAAAAGCAAAATTAGGAAATGTAACACCAAACAGTGCATACCAACAAATTGCTAACGCATTGGTAAATAACAGAGCTATTGAAGAAAGAAATAAATTAATAGACAAAATTTCAGAAGAATATAAAATTGAAGAAATAGCAAAAGAATATACTGAAGCTAAATAGAAGTTAATAAAGTAATTATATAAAAACTTGGAAAGTAATAATCAATTTATGAAATCCAAGTTTTTTAATTTGTAGAAAAAATAAGGAGTACAGTATAAGTACTCCAAAAATTATTTGAAAATTTTAAGCTAATTTAAGCAAGAAAAGAAATAAAAATTAATTTTTTCCCAATTCATCTGCTACTAATATTGCAGCAAAAACATCATCGGCAGTAACTTTGAATGGCATATTATGAATTGTTTCACCTTCAGCTGTACTTGCTTTTGCCACTTCATACAGTCTTTCTTTAGAAACACTTCCCATTCCTAATTCATCCAATGTTGTTGGAAGTCCTACACTCTTACAGAACTCTACAACTTTTTTGATTTCACATAGACATCTGTTTTCTAGAACTAATTGCGTAATTGTTCCGAATGCAACTTTTTCTCCATGATACATGTGGTGTCCTTCTTCCAGAATTGTAAGTCCATTATGAATAGCGTGAGCTGCCGCAAGTCCTCCACTTTCAAATCCAATTCCACTTAAATAAGTATTTGCTTCGATTATATTTTCAACAGCTTGTGTAACTACTTTATTTTCCACAGCAATTTTAGCTTTTAAACCATCTTGGAACAGAGTATCTTTACACAATTCTGCAATTGCAATAGCGGCTTTTGTAATGCCACCTCCAGCGATTGAAGAAGCATTTGAATCAACACAGGCTTTGGCTTCATAGTAAGTGGCAAGTGCATCTCCAATTCCAGCGACAAGAAGTCTAGCAGGTGCATTTACGATTACATCAGTATCCATTATTACCATATCAGGATTTGCCTTTAGGAACAGATATTCTTCAAATTCTCCATTTGGAGTGTAGATTACTGACAAAGCACTGCATGGTGCATCTGTTGAAGCAATTGTCGGAACGATGAAGACAGGAATATTTTCGTAATATGATACTGCTTTTGCCGCATCAAGAGTTTTTCCTCCACCGATTCCAAATACTGCATCACATTTTTTTTCTTTTAAAATATCAATATTTCGGTTAATTTCATTTTTTGAACATTCTCCGCCAAAAACTTCGATATGGTAGTTTACGCCTTCTTTTTCAAAACTTTCAACAATTTTATCCTTAAAATTATCAAAAATAAATTTATCTACTAAAAGATATGCTCCGCTGTTACCACGTAATTTGTAATAAGTTGCCAAATTGGCAATTTCATTTTTTCCTTGAATGTATTTTGATGGTGAATTAATAATTTTTGTCATAAAAAATCATCTCCTATAAAATTTAAATTTATTTAATAATATTATAGTGTATTTTTTCACAAAGTCAATAGGAAATTTAAAATAAAAATCAGAAAGTTATTCAAATCTAATGTTTGAGGTAACTCTCTGATTTTTAAATTTATTAAATTTTCAAAATATTTTTCAACTCTGCTTCTAATTTAGTGTAATCTGGTAAATGAAGTCCTCTGATTCCTTTATTTTCAGCGGCTTCAATATTTTCCTTCACATCATCAATAAACAAAGTTTCTTCTGGGATTAAGCCAAATTCATAAAGAAGAGTGTCATAAATTTTTTCTTCTGGCTTTAAAAGCTTGAAATAGCATGAAATTAGGCAGCCTTCAAATAATTTAAAGAAATCGTTGTGTTTAAAGACATATTCATATGAGTCCCTATGAAAATTTGAAAGCACATATAATTTGTATTCATAATGATCTCTTAATTTGTAAAGAAGCTCAATATTTTCTTTTATAGGCTTTAACAATTCAAAAAAGTCCTTGTCAAAAAAATTATCAATTTCAGTAGCCAAATGTGGACTTCTTTCCTTAAAAATTTTCTTAGCTTCAGGATAAGTCAAAGTTCCCCTGTCAAGCATTAACCATTCTTTTGTATTAATTACATTTTCATGAAATGCCTCTCTTTTTTCTTTAGGTAATTTTTCTTCTAAATATGTGTCTTTATCAAATTTTATTAAAACATTTCCTAAATCAAATACTATATTTTTTATTTTTTTAGAATTTATATTTTCCATTTTGTTTGCACCTCCGACTACTTGTCTATCTCTTAATTAATAATTTCTCTATTTTCAACGTTTCTAATAATTACATATTGTTTCCTAAACTTCATAATATCACACTTTTTCCAAGTTTTTGTATAATTTTTTAAATATTTCTCAGCTTGCGGATATTCTTCACCATTAATTCTGCAATCAGCAATGTCAAAAATTTTACTCAGCCATAAAATTATTCACAAAATTCAAAACTTCCTCAATTTTTACATCCGTACTTTCCCCAGTTTTTCTATCTTTCACTTCCACAATTCCATCAGCTGCACCTTTTCCAACAACTATTTTTAGTGGGAAACCTATTAAGTCGGCATCTTTAAATTTGAATCCTGCTCTTTCATTTCTGTCATCTAATACAGTTTCAATTTTATTTTGATTTAATTCATTATACAATTGTTCACCTACATTTACCTGTGTTTCATCTTTCATATTGGCGATTATTACATCAACATGGTAAGGGGCTATTGCTTTTGGCCAGATTATACCGTATTCATCGTGGTTCTGTTCAATTGCGGCTGAAATGATTCTTGACATTCCCATTCCGTAACATCCCATTTTCATAACTGCCTGTTTTCCATTTTCATCAAGAACGGTAGCATTTAGGGCTTTTGAATATTTTTCTCCAAGTTTGAAAATATGTCCAACTTCTATTCCACGTGCAATTTTTAAGACCCCTTTTCCATCAGGAGAAAGATCTCCAGCTCTCGCAGTTCTAATATCTGCAACTAAGTCGTATGCCAAGTCTTCAAGATTTACATTCATATAGTGATAATCAGCTTTATTAGCACCTAAAGCAAAGTTTCTTACATATTTTACGGTTTCATCAATTACAACGTATAAGCCTTCTTTTTTTTCATAAGAGCCTGCATATCCAGCAACCAGCCCGAATTTTTCGCATTCTTCCTCGCTCATCATTTCAAGTTCTGTAGAAGCTCCAATTACATTTTTTAATTTTATAGGATTTACATCCAAATCTCCACGAATTAGGGCTAGCACAAATTTTTCCCCATCTTCAAGAATTTCCTTCAGCATTACTGCCTTTACAGTTTTTTCTTTAGGGATATTCAAGAAATTAGCCAGCTCTTCAATTGTTTTTGCATTTGGAGTTCCAACTAATTCTTTTGAAAGTTTTTCTTCATCGCTTTCCTTTAATTCAATAATGCTTGTTGCTTTTTCAACGTTTGCCGCATAATCTGAAGAGTCGCTGTATAAAATATCATCTTCTCCACTTTCTGCAAGCACCATAAATTCGTGTGAAGCATCTCCTCCAATAGAACCTGTATCAGCCTCAACTGCCCTGTAATTAAGTCCCATTCTTTCAAAAATTCTTGAATAAGTGTCTTTCATGTTCAAATATTCTTCGTCAAGCGACTCCTGTGTCAAATGGAAACTGTAAGCATCCTTCATCACAAATTCCCTTCCACGCATAAGTCCAAATCTTGGACGCATTTCATCCCTAAATTTTGTCTGAATCTGATAAACGTTAAAAGGCAGTTCCTTGTACGATGAAATTGAATCTCTTACAACATCCGTAATAACTTCCTCGTGAGTAGGCCCAAGCGAAAATTCCCTTTCGTTTCTATCTTTTAATCTCATAAGTTCAGGCCCGTAGGCAAACCAACGTCCAGATTCTTCCCAAAGTGAAGCAGGCTGAAGTACAGGCATAAGAAGTTCCTGAGCCCCTGCTCTATCCATTTCTTCTCTTGTAATATTTTCTATCTTTTTAAGAACTCTATACCCAAATGGTAAATAAGTATAAACCCCTCTCGTAAGCTGCTTAATCATAAATGATCTAAGCATAAGCTGATGGCTCACAATTTGAGCCTCTTTTGGTGCTTCCTTATATGTTTTTAAAAATGCTCTTGATAATCTCATATTTTCTCCTTCTATATTTAATTTTTATTGTATTATAATGCTTATATTGTATATTTTTTTTGAATTTTTAGCAATAGTTTTTTGAATATCTTTGTGTAAATATCAAATATTTATTATAAAAAAATTAATTGGTAATTTGATATTTTTCTGTACTAGTAAGTTTTGAATTTTTATAATATTCAAATTGAGATAAATCTTTATTAACTCTGTATTCCCATATATTTTTAGGTTCTTCTAAAAATAATGAATTGTCCTTTTTGTAAATTGTAAAAGTAATCTGGTTTTTATTATTTCTTACTATTAATTTATTGTTTTCAAGAGTAAAAGTGTATTCTATTTTTTTGAAATCATTGGTAAGCGACCAGATAAATTTATTATCATTTATTTGTTTTACATAAAATGCCATATTCATTGGAATAACTACTAAAAATCCTCTATCTGTTGCATAATTTGTTATTTTGTAAGTATCTGGACTTATTAGTTTAGTATCGCCTCCTACTATGTTTAAATTATTTTTTGATTCAGCTCTGTCAGATTTTACATTTTTTTTATAATTGGAGTAAAAATCATTTTCATCATAACGAATTACATCGCTTGAATATTTTATTTTCCCTTTTTTATTTGTTTCATAAACTTTAAAATCCTTTTTTAACACATCAGAAAAAAATTCATAGTAATTAATAATAGCAAGTCGTGTTGGAATAAAAGCTAAATAGTTTCCAGCATTTAACTGTGCAAAGTATGCTTCTTTGTCTTTAGAAGCATTAACAACAGTTGTAAAGGGTAAAGTTGCAGTTGACATTCGTACATTAAATTTTTCAAAATTATTGTAAGTTTGAGCATTGTCAGCACTTAAAATAACTGAAAATAACAAAAATTGTAAAATTAAAAAAATCTTTTTTTTCATTTAAAATCCTCCATAATTTAATATCATTTTATTATTATAGCTTTATTTAAAAAGAATGTAAAGGTAGATTTTGGAATTTAAACTATTTTGGGGTATAATAAATCAAGAATGAAATAAAAAGGTGATAAATTATGTTTTTTAAGAAAAATAAAGAAAAATTGTCAGTTGAACTAGTAGATGTCAAAGCTGACACATCTGAAATGATTAATATTAAAGATTCAAAAGTGGTTTATATAAATGGTGCAGGGAAACTTAAAACTTTTTTTTCGGACGGCTATTACCCAGCTAAAATAAGACTTAATGGTATTCCTCTTGTTCGAATAAATTCTCCATATTGTCCTACTAGCAATTCTTTACTTGCAACTGGGTATGGAATAGAAAATGCAAACTGTCAGGAACTTATGGAAATACAGAAAGAAATTAATGCTGATTTCATTTCACTGGAAAATTCTATAAAAGCAATGGAGCCATTATTAAAACTTTTTGAAACAGGATTTTATTTGATAGCAGAGGCGGAATGTTATCCAACTGATGGAAATGGAAATTTTTTCTGGAATGTTCCAAATGAATTTACAGATTCTCCAGCAACAGGTTTAGCATATTTAAAAGACAGTGATACAGACACATCTTATGTATTTAATCAGCCAGTTTATCTTTATCCAACACAGACAACAGATTGTTATAATGAAGAAAGAGTAGAATATTATATTGATAAATTCAATAATGAGCCAAGAGCGATTGTGTATAATTTTGGCGGTTTTATAAATTTTGTAATTGATGGACACCATAAGGCATGTGCGGCGGCTTTGCTTGGAAAACCTTTGAAGTGCCTGTTGATTATAAAGGGTGAATATTCTCAAAATTATGGCGAAGATAATCAAATTTTTTTAAACTTTTTAAGTTCAAATATAAGAAAAGAAGATATTCCAATAAAATATCAGCCATTTTTAAAGGAAAAAGAGAAAAATTGGGGATCAATGATTATAAATGAAGGAACTGTAAATAAAAGGCAATGGGAAGATAAATATATAAATTCAGTAAAAAAATATCCTAGTCTTATAGAATACGCAACTAAAGTAGATGATTTGATTTATGAAAACATTGAAATAAGTGATGAATTGATTAATTATTGCTTAATAAATTTTGATATGGATAGTCAAGTGAAAGCAAGGAAAATTTTTCGGAATTTAGAATTTTTGGATATGGAAAAAGCAAAAGATTTTGCAGTCCGATATGCTAAAGCGAGTTTAAAACAAGAAATTTCTAATAAGTTGAAATTAGTAATATATAATTTTTTAGTTAATATGAAGAATAATACGGAATTAGAGCAGATATTTATTGATTACATAGTTTATAATGAAGATAGGGATGATCCTGTTTTGGAATTGATTAATTCTTACTGGAAATAGAAAAATCATTATTAAAGTATAAGTTTTAAGATTTGGAAATTTGTAAAACATGTGGTATAATTACCTTAGAAGAACATAAAATTATTTAAAATTACTAAAAAATTATAAAAAGGAGAGATTTAAAATGAAAAAACTTATTTTATTGGGATTATTGGCATTTTCAGTTTTTGGAGTAGCAGAACCTTCTAGGGATGAAAGAGGTGTGCTGTTTATGAGTGAAGAAGAATGGACAGAATTTTATAACAAAGATGGTCAGGAAGTAGCCGCTTGTGTGCCAATTGGATCTATGATTATGGAAGAAAGCTACATAAAAGATGGTAAGAAAATGACACATACTTTGGCAGAAGTTCAGCAAGGAATTAAACAATTTAATGAAATGTTAGGTGAATCTGGACTTCGTGATATTAATGGTGGAAAAGATAGAATTCATGAGTTTTACTATGCGGCAGTATGTAAAAGACCTACACAAAAACAATATGATTTAGTAGGTTCTCCAACATTCAAAAAAACAATGGAGAGAATTTTTGAAACTCATAAAGCTATAGAAGATTAAAAAAGTAATTTTTGTGATATTTAAAATAAAAAAGTTATAAATCTGCTTTAAGTTTATTTTATTAAGGCAGATTTTTATATTGCCTTATTATTTTTTAGATTTAAAAAGTATAAAAAAATACGGACTAAGTTAATTAAATAGTCCATATTTTAATTTACCTTAATGTAAAGCTCCGCCTACTTTTTTTATGTCTTCATTATTTTCAACAATAGCCTCAATAGCGGCAGTTAATCCCTTAACAACAGTATTTGAGTCCATTGATGGCATATTTTTTTTGTCTACAACTTGTTCAGGAAGGTATGGAATGTGAATAAATCCTGCTCTTTTATTGTTGTATTTTTTGTTTACAAGATAAAGGATACCGTATAAAACATGGTTACATACAAAAGTACCAGCAGTATAAGAAACAGAGGCAGGTATATTATATTTGTGAATGTTGTTAACCATAGCTTTAACAGGTAAATTTACAAAATAAGCATTCTCTCCATCCGGATAAATTGGTTCATCAATAGTTTGATTTCCTTCATTGTCTGGGATTCTAAAATCATCAAGATTTATTCCAATACGTTCAATAGATATGTCAAATCTTCCACCAGCTTGTCCAATTGATAATATAACATCTGGATTGTGTTCTTCGATAGCTTTTTCAATTTTTTCAATAGATTTTTTTCTTACAGTTGGTATTTCAAGTTTTATAATCTGTGCCCCTGCTATTTCATTAGGCAGTTTTTTTACTGATTCGATAGCAGGATTTACTGGTTCACCTCCAAATGGATCAAAACCTGTGACAAGAATTTTCATTTTATTTTTTCTCCTTTCAGACAATTATTTTATTCCAAATAAAAGTAGCATTAGAATAATATGAACAACGAATAATGCTAAAGCCATAGGTAGTTGCGTCTTAATAATTCCATTTTTATTTTTTATTTCAAGTATTGAAGCTGGAACGATATTAAAGTTTGCAGCCATTGGAGTTATAAGAGTTCCACAGTAACCAGCAGTCATTCCTAGAGCACCAATAACAGCAGGATTTCCACCATGTTTTAAAATAAATGGAATACCGATTCCAACAGTAATTACTGAAAATGCAGCAAAAGCATTTCCCATAATCATAGTAAATACAGCCATTCCGATAGCATAGATAACAATTCCGATAAATATGTTACCTTGTGGAACTACTGATGATATAATTTGAGAAATAACATTTCCAACTCCTGCTTTTGTGAAGACAACACCAAGTGCGGCAAGAAGTTGTGGTAAAAGAGCAGTTGCTCCAATTTGCATAAGTAATTTTGACGTATCGTCAGTTGTTTCACTAAGTTTTGGTTTGATAATTAACATTGCAACTAAAAGTGCTACAAGAGATCCACCACCGATACCGATTGCAGGTGGAATTGCAGTTTTTCCGATTTTAAATTGCAATATTAGAAAAGCAGCAGTACCTATTAATATTGCAGGAATAAAAATTTTGTTTTTTAATCTTTCACTTTGTGCAAGTTTAAATTGAGCAGTTACATTTTCAAAACTTCCTATTTGTAATTGTTTTGTAATAGTAATTAAAGCTAAAATGATAAGTAATCCACCAGTAACTTTATATGGAATAATTTTTCCAAAAATAAATGTAATTCCTAGAATAAACCAGAATAAGAATGTTCCAATTTTGGCTTTTTCATTTTTTAATCCTCTAATTGCAGTGGCAACACTTACAAGTCCGCAAAGAATATAAATAATTTCTGCTATATTGCTTAAAGTTTCTTTTAGTGCCATTATTTATCCCCATCCTTTCCTGCTTTTATTTTTTTGTCATATATATACACTTGAATAAATGTAAATATTATAGCAACAATTCCAATTGGAATAGAAAATAGAGCCAATTTTTCCAATGTAACATCATATCCATTTTCTTTTAAAGTTGTTTGAATTAATAAAAGTCCAGATGCACCGATAAATATGTTTTGTGCAAAAAAGTTACCATAATTTTCAATAGCGGCACTTAAACTCTTCAAATCTTCGTTTTCCTTTTCAGTCAATTCCTCTTTTTTGTGAGATTTTGCTGCGGCTTCAGCCATTGGAAAAATAAGAGGACGGATAAACTGCACATGTCCACCAATTCTAATTGATAAAGCACTCGCAATTGAACGAATAACCATATAAAGTCCTAAAATTCTACCAGCAGTAGCATTTTTAAGATTTTCAATGAGTGTTGCGCTTCGTTCTCTTAACCCATATCTTTCTAAAATAGCTATAACAGGCAAACTAATCAAAAAAATGGACATAAGTCTATTGTCAACAAAAGCCTTTCCAATAATTTCAAGAATTTCTCCAAAGCTCATATGGGCAGCAAATCCAGTTCCAATTCCTGCAACAAGTACAACTGCCAGAACATCAAGTTTTAAAGTGAATCCTACTACGATAATAACAATACCTATAAGTATCCACAAGTTCATAAGTATTCCTCCTAATTTTGTATTTTCTAAGTATTGTTATAATTTTACCTTTAAAAACAAAGAAATGCAATAGCTTTGGAAAAAATGTTATTAGAAATTATTAATTTTATATATAAATTGTGTTGTTTTATATAAAAATAATTGTAAGTTAAAAATTTTGTTTCAATAAATGTCCCATTTTTTCTTTTTTTACTTTTAAATAATTTTTATCAACATTATTTGCAGTAATTTCAATTTCTGTACGTCCAGTAATTTTAATTCCGTATTTTTCAAGTCCTTCAATTTTCTTTGGATTATTAGTTTTTAAAATAATAGATTTTATTCCTAAATCTTTTATAATTTGCGCTGCCACAGCGTAATCCCTTAAATCATCAGAAAATCCCAATTTATGATTTGCTTCAACAGTATCATAGCCTTCATCTTGAAGCTTATATGCCTTTAATTTGTTCAAAATACCAATTCCACGTCCTTCTTGACGTAGATAAATTATAAGTCCTTCTCCACTTTCTTCCAATTCATATAAGGCTCTATGAAGCTGCTCTTGACAATCGCACCGTCTTGAACCAAAAACATCACCTGTCAGGCATTCAGAGTGAAGTCTGACAGTAACATTCTCTTTATTTCTTATTTCTCCTTTCATAACTGCAATATATTCTTTATGTTCGATTTCATCGCTATAACCTGCAAAAGTAAAATTTCCAAATTGTGTTGGAATATCAACAATTGCTTCATTTTTAACTAATTTTTCGTTTTTTTTTATGTAAACAATCAAATCATCAATTGTAATTAATTTTAAATTATGTTTTTGACAAAATTCAAATAAGTCATTTCGACGAGCCATTTCCCCATCTTCTCTTAAAATTTCCATAATTACGCCTATATCAGAAAATCCAGCAAGCCTAGATAATTCAACAGCAGCTTCAGTATGCCCTTTTCTTTCAAGAACGCCACCTTCACGTGCGATTAGCGGGAATATATGCCCTGGTTTTCTAAAGTCTTTTGCAGTTTTTAGAGGATTTGCCAAGTCTTTTATTGTTTTTAGTCTATCGCCTGCAGAAATTCCAGTAGTTGTACCTTCCAGCGAGTCAACTGACACTGTAAAAGCAGTTCCGTAATAATCAGTATTGTGTTGAACCATTGGGTTTAGTTCAAGCTCTTCTGCACGTTTTTTCGACATTGGGACACACATAAGACCACGTGCCTCATTAATTATAAAATTTAAAGTTTCATAAGTTACTGCGTCAGCTGGAATTACAAAATCCCCTTCATTTTCCCTGTCTTCATCGTCAACAACCACTACTGGAATACCATTTTTTAAATCTTCAATTGCAGCTTCAATGCTGTCAAAATTCATCTTTTTTTCTGACATTTAATATCACTTCTTTCTTATTGTTTTATATTTTTAATTTAAATTTAAAATCCATGTTTTTGTAAAAATTCCATTGTTAAATTTGATTTTTTCTCTTTATTTTCTGTGTTTTCAAAATTGTCAAACTTTAATATTTTTTCAACATATTTTCCAAACAAATCTGTTTCAATATTTACAAAATCCCCAGTTTTTTTCATTCCAACGGTAATATTTTCAATCGTATGTGGAATAAGTGAAACCGAGAAAATTCCAGCATTATCGTCTACATCAATTACTGTAAGGCTCGCTCCGTCAATCGTTACACGTCCTTTTTCAACAATGTATTTCATATTATTTTTATAATTTTTATCCAGCTGGAATTCATACACTTTTGCAATCCCCTTATCTATGATTGATACAATTTTAGCCTCACAGTCAACATCTCCCATTACAAGATGTCCGCCTAAAAAAGTCATAAGTGTAAGTGACTTTTCAAGATTTACAATATCTCCAGCTTTAGCACGTTTTAAGCCGCTTCTTTCAATAGTTTCAAACATTACATCGGCAGTAAAGTCATTTCCATTTAGTTTTGTAACAGTCAGACATACGCCATTTACAGCGATACTATCCCCAATCTGTGCTTTTTCAGTGACTTTTTTCCCCCTTATTGTAATTTCGATACTTGCAGTTTTTTTTGCAATATCAATGATTTTTCCAGTTTCTTCAACTAAACCAGTAAACATAATTTTCTCCTGATTTTTAATTTTTTATTCTAAATTATAGTAATTCTAGTTTAAAATGATAGTATAAAGTTAGATTATATCTATAACCAATCTACTAACTATAACTTTTTTGTAAAAATTCCATTCCAACATTTTCACCATAAACATTATATTTTACGTTTTTCAAAACGATAGATTCATTCATATTTTTTTTATCAAATCCAGCAATAAAAGATTTTCCTTCAGTATCGCCTAAAATTTTATTAGCAATAAAAATCTCCCCAGCATCAATAACATCTTCTTCAAATGCCTGTGAAATAAGTGATTGACCACCTTCCAGTAAAATTGAGTCAATTCCTAACGTTCCAATTTTTTCAAGAATTTCTTTAAAGGTGAATTTTGTACCATTTAAAAATACAAATTTAACCTTATTATTTTCAGAAAAATCTAACTGCTTTTCAGAATTTTTATTTTTTTCTGATGTAATAATTATCGTTTTTTCATCAATATTTTCTTTAATGACAGTATAATCTTTTTCAGTTTTTAAATGTGGATCAATAATTATTCTATATGGATTTACACCATTTTCAATTCTTGCAGTAAGGCTTGGATTATCGGCTAGGACAGTATTTATCCCAACCATTATTCCCATAAATTTATTTCGGTAAAATTGTACTTTTTCTCGTGCCGCTTCGTTTGTAATCCATTTGGAATTTCCTGTTTTTGTAGCAATTTTTCCATCTAGAGTAATCGCACATTTTAAGAATAAATATGGTAATTTTGACAGAATATATTTGAAAAACACTTGATTTATTTTGTCGCATTCTTCTTTCAAAACATTTTCAGTAACTTCAATTCCAGCATTTTTCAATATTTGTATACCTTTTCCAGCGACTTTTGGATTTGGATCAGATGATCCAATAACACATCTTTTTAGTCCTAAATTTACAATTTTTTCTGCACAAGGCGGTGTTTTTCCATAATGTGAGCAAGGTTCCAATGTAACATAAATCGTAGCATTTGATAAATCTTCAGAATTTTTTGAAGCTTCGTCTAAAGCGTAAACTTCGGCGTGAGGTCCACCAAAATACTTGTGATAGCCAGTTCCAATAACTTTTCCATCTTGAACGACAACAGCTCCGACCATTGGGTTGGGATTTACTAATCCAGCACCTTTTTTTGCCAGTTCAATTGCCATTTTCATATACTTTTCGTCAATATTTTCATTCATTTTATTTTTCCTTTATTAATTCATAACTGTTGTCAATTAATTTTATGATTTCATCTTTATCAATATTTTCTGAAAATTTTACAAAAATATTTTTTATCCAATTTCTTTTATTAAATTAATCATTTCGATTGCAGAAAATGCAGCATCTGCACCTTTATTTCCAGCTTTTGTTCCGGCTCTTTCAATAGCTTCTTCAATGTTGTTTGTAGTTAAAACTCCAAAAATTACAGGTAATTCACTTTGTAATGAAATTTGAGCAACTCCTTTTGAGACTTCTGCACAAACATAGTCAAAGTGTGGTGTAGAACCTTTTATAACAGCTCCAAGAGTAATTATTGCATCGTATTTTTGTGTATTTGCTAATTTTTTTGCAATTAATGGTATTTCAAAAGCTCCTGGAACCCAAGCAATATCAATATTTTCTTCAGAAACATCATTTCTCTTCAATACATCCAAAGCTCCGCCAACTAATTTGGAAGTAATAAACTCGTTAAATCTTCCAGCCACAATCGCTATTCTTACATCTCTTCCATCAAATTTTCCTTCAAAAGTTCTCATTTTCAAATCATCCTCTCGTTATCTATATTTTAATTCTCTTTAAAAACAAAAATCATAACTTATGAGTCTGGTTTCAAAGAGGTTTGACATACTAAATAAAAAAATAAAATTTAAAAACATTATTTGCTAATAAAACAAAAAAGCCAAGAACGTTATGATTCAAGGCTTTTTTTGATATTTAAAAGGTAGATGATATATAATATAATTTAATTAATGCTGAATGTATCAAAATTATTTTAAAATATTGCATATAAAACACAATTAAATCAAAAACTAATTTTAAACAGCCAACAATTTCACTTCTACCATCTAGACTATAACTATCGGTACTGGAATCACACCAGTTCATGTCGTTTTCATTTTATTTAAAATAAAAACAACTCGTGGACTTTACCACCGGTCGGGAATTTCGCCCTGCCCTGAAGCTTTAAATTTATTTCTAAATTAATAATATCACTTTTTTACTATAATTACAAGCATTTTTTTAAAAGAATGTAAAATTTTTTTTAAAAAATTATTTTTTTTATTGACAAAAGTAAAAACATAAGTTATTATTATATAAATTAAAATAAAATGAATAAATATAAAAAAATTAAAAAAGATAAATCTTTTGTTAATCAAAAAACAATAATATACTTAGGAGGTAAAATGAAAAAAACAATTGGAATGCTAATCTTCATGGTATTTATGGCGTGTAGTAACAGTAATAGTGAAGAATTGAAAGAAAGTAAGAACATAAAGGAAGAAATGGCACAAATTCAGACAGGGTTTAAAAGTGAAAAAAGCTGTACAGAACTAGGGAAGTATAATATTAATGTTGAAAAAATAGAATTGAGAAATAGAGGATTGGAAGAGATAATCTGCATTACAAATTACAAAAATTTAAAAATTCTTGATTTACGTTGGAATAAAATAAAAGATGTAAAATTACTGGAAAATCTAAAGAAGCTAGAAGTATTGAAAATAAATTTTAATCAGATAGAAGATATAAAACCGTTATTAAATTTACCAAATTTAAAGGAACTATGGATACATAACAATAAAATAAGCGATATTCGGGGAATTGGAAAATTAACAAAGCTGGAACATTTAGATGTAAGTTTTAATCCGTTAAAAAATGGAGTTGAGGAAATTTCTCGATTAAAAAACTTAAAAAGGTTGGAATTACGTGAAGTTCCAAAAGAAGTAGTGGATTATGTCTATGAAAATTATAGTAATTTTATGATTCCTGAAAAAATATTTATTGAGCAAAGGTATCCAGAACTTACTGCAAAGAGAGAAAATATAGCAAAATATCCTAATTTTTCAGAATTTGAAAGTAAAATAAATAGTTTTGAAACTGTTAAAATTGTAAATAGTCTTTCTGTAAAAGAAATTTCAATAGATAAAGTTCCAAAACAAATTCAAGAAACAATAAAAGATTATAATAAGATGATTGACGAAGAAGAGCATAAAATAAAAACGGTGGAAGGTTTTAAAAATAAACAATATGAAATATATGTTATTTCATTGCCGTATGCTTATGCTGGAAAGTCAAATAGTAAAATAGTTTTTATGAAAAATGGAAAAGAAATTGCAGGTGATACGGCATATCTAAGTTCACAATTAGAAAGTATTGACGGAGATAATCTATTTTTATCAATAGTTGCGGCAAGTGGTGCGGTAAATTATGCAATAACAGATATGAAAAGTGAGCAGATGTGGAGGGAAGAATTTAGGGATTTTGGAGTAATATCATCTAAGAGAACAGGTAAAACTTTTATTACGGCTTCAAAGGAAAATGTTGTTAATGTAAGGGAAAGTTATGGTACAGACAGTTCAATAATTCATAAATTAGCAAATAATGTAGCAGTTGAGGAAATTTCAAATGAAGAAGGATGGAAATATGTTTATTTTTATAATAAAGATGGAGGATATTATATGAAGGGGTATATACATAAGAGCCAGTTAAAATAGTTTATAAAAATTAATTATAAATAAGAAGTTTTAAGATAAAAGAGAGGATGTGATAGTTTCATTTGAATTGATAAAGTTAATTTTAGGAAAATTATAGAATTAAAAGGGGGAAATTAATTGTGGTAAACAGGAAATTTAATGGGGTAGATATTGGGGATAGTGCGGTTGAATTTTTTGAAAAATTAGCTAAGCTGGAAAGTGGAGGAAAATATGATTTAGCAGACCAAAAATACTATATTGGAAAATATCAAATAGGAACAGATGTTTTGATGGATATGGGATGGCTTCCAAAAGGATCAACTTGGGCAAATGCCAGATTTATTGGTGAAGGTGCCACAAAATGGAAGTTAACAGGAAAACAAAGTTTTTTGAATACTCCAGCAGCACAAGATGAAGTAATTATGCGTTCTGTAAAAATGAGATGGGCAACTTTGAAAAAACATAAGGATAAAATTTGTAAAAATATAGCAGTTCCTAAAAATGCAGTTTACAAAGCACCAGGAAAAGTAACTGCTTCTGAAACAAAAGTAAAAACAATAATAATGAAAAAAAGAAATCAGGGATATAAAGCAGAAGACTTAAGAGGGAAAAGTTTTTTGCTTACATCATCTGGAATGCTTGCTGCCTCACATTTATGTGGACAAGGTGCAATGTCTAATGCTTTAGAAAATAACTTTAAAGGAGTATGGGGAATACCAGTAGATGGAAATTCTATGCCTTCTCTGCTTTATGCTGAAAATTTAACAGGACATGATTTATCAGTAATTATTGGATTCAAGGATAATTGCGAAGTTGGGTATAAAGTTGTGGAGAAAAATCATACTCAGACTGATAACAAAAACATAAATAAACAGGCTGCAGTTCAGCAGAAACCTAAAAATAATGTTTCAAATAATTCTCAATCAAAACCAGTACAAATGCAAAAACCCATTTCAACTTCAAATAATACAAAAATAGAAAATGTTGAAAATACCAGCAAAGTGGGAGTATTCACATTTAATGGACAAAAATTTGAGGAAGTTTGGGATAGCGAAGAGTATAAAAGAGACAGATCTGAAAATGGAAAAGCTCCTGAATTAGCCTTTGTAAATCCTGAAGAGTCTATTCTAAAGAGACTGCAGGCTAAATTTCAAGATGAAAATCTTTATAATCAGGATTATGTAAAATATTTGGAAACTAAGACTGGAAAAAAGGTGCTGGAAGAAAATAAGGAAGATATAAATATTATTTTGAAAATGTATGATGAGGCAACAAAAGACAACGAAAACATTGGGAATGTAATAAGACAGCATGGGTTTGATGTTTTGAGGGGAAGAGAGGAGAATAATGAAGTTTTACGGATACAGGATATAGTTTATTATATTTATTCGTACTCTATTCCAAATAAAACTAGCATAGAGTCGCTGGAATACGTGCTTAGTCAATATTCAGCAAAATATGTTAAGTTTCCTGATAAAAAGCCTGTAAATAAATTTAAGAAGCAAAATGATTATGTGGATAAAATACAGGGTGTGATTCAGATACATGTGAAAGATGAGGAAGTTAAGATTGAAAAAAATCAATTACCTGAAAAATATGATAAATACATGCAAGGAATAAAGGATATTGATGAAATTGTTATAAAAGTTAATAAAAAACAACCATCAGAATTGCAAAAGACAAGATGTGAAAATTTGATACGAGAACTTGGAGAAAATGAGTTGGAATACGAAAAAAGTTATTTGATGGATGAAAACGGAGTTAGGCAATTTCCTTTGTCAAGAAGGCTGATTGATAATATAATAATTGAATTTTTGAAGGTTCAGACTGGATTTAAGGAAGAAAATGAAATTAAGTATTTTGATAACCACAAATACAGAGATAGTAACATAGTTAGAAATTACTTGTTATGGTATATAAAAAAACAGAAGGGAATAGATTTGCCTTCAAAAAGCGAAATGGGTCTATTTGACAGACTTGAAAAAATTGGAAAAGATATAAGAGTGACAACTGTTCTTAATGACTGGATAACTTCAAAATCAGCAATAAAAGTACCGAATATTAGGCAAATAAGTAATTTGATAGATGAAGTTTACGAAAATTATAGGGATAATTTGGACTTTGAAAAGGATAAAGGCATTGTTTTGGGATTATTTAAAGATAGCAAAGAATTGCGAGATTATGCATCAAATATTGATTCAATGGACTTGTATTCGTTTTATAAATCATTTTATGATTTGCAGAATATTATAAATCCTACTGGAGAATTGTTTGTAAATACTAACTGTATGTTAAAGTGTACTCTTGGAAAGGATATAAGCAGGTTAATAATAAATGAAGATAGAGTTATGCTTAGAGGAGCAAAGCAGGCAAATATAAATGATACAAATATTCAGCCTTTTAAATCATGTAGTGCTATCGGGATTTGTCAGCCAGCATTAATAGGGACATGGGAGAAAAATACAGATGTGAAAGTAAGAGACAAGACTGCATTGCTGGATATTTCGACTATACAATGTATGCATGGTGGAATAATAAGTATTGATGATGCTGGACAAAAAGAAGTGGGAACGGCAACTACCAAAACAGAAGAAGTTAAGGAAGCTAAGAGAGATGCAGATTGTCAATATAAGCTGTTAATAAATATTTGTAGCGATATAAATAATAATTTTATGCAGACACAGCTGAAAAAAGAGGCACAGAAATATGCTAAATGGAAAAAATATAAAGCTGGGGTAATGGACGATATGCGTTCTTACTTTGCAAAAGATGTAAAAAATATGCTTGGAATGAGAAAATTAAGTGAGTCTGAAAAGAAAAATAAAGAAAATTTTATAAAGGTAAACAAAGCAAAAATGCAAATTGCAAATCAAGAAGTTACCCCAGAAAAAGAAAAATATCTAAGAAAAAAAATCTATGCCGTATTCAAAGAAGCCTATAAAAGTGTAAAACAAAAATCAGGACCTAAATTTGACACAAAAGGAGTAATAAGAAATCATGGATTAAGTCTATGTGATTATGAAAGGAAAAATTTTTATTCTGCAAAAATGCTTCCAGTAATAACTTATGGATATTTAATGCGAGCTGGAAATCTAACTATAACAGAAAATTCCAAAAGATTAATCGAATCAGAATTAAATAACGATATAAATACCACAAATACGGGACAGATAAAATTGCAGAACTATAAAATACAAAGCAATGTAAGACAGACAAAAACAATTCCAAAACAAAGAATAAAATCATCAGATGTAGCAAATTGGATTGGAATTGGGAAAATGCTTTATACATCTATAAAACACGCTCCAACTGCAAATGATATTTTAAATGGAATAAGAAAAAATGGGAGAAGTGTGGCAGTATGTCCGTTCAGTCAAGGAGAGTGGGATGATACTCATAATTCATCAAAATCTAATAATACTGCACAGAAAAAAACTGAGAATACTCCTAAAATGGAAATAAAAGAGGATACAGCTAAATATCAGTCAAATGTTCTGAATTCAAAATCTAGTATTGCAAAATCTGTCGCTAAGAATACAAAAGTCGAAAGCAATGCTAAGAGTCAAAATAATACTAAAAATTCCCAAACAGTTACAAGTTGTAAAACATGTCCGCATACTGGAGTACAAGGGAAATATATTTTAGATGTTGTGAGAATAGAAGAGCGTTCATTAGGTACATTATCTACATTTCGTATATTAGATCCTAGTGGTAGGGAAGTTTCTGGATTTAATGGATATGTAGTTGAGAGAGAAGGTCCTGATACGATCGTTTCTGGTAGAAAAAAGAGAATTGTACAAGGTATGCATCAATTGAGATGGCATCAAAGACCTGATAAAATAAAAAATGGAAAAATAATACGGAAAGGGTATTTAGCAGTAGGTATTTTTAATCATACTGAAAATCCTCAAGGTTTAGAACATAAAAGATTGAAGAAAAAAGTTTTAATTCATGAAAATAGATTTGTTTTAATTCATCCAGTTGGAGTAAGTTCTGGTTTAGAAGGATGTTTGGCACCTGCAAGAAATTATAAAACAAATGGGGATAGATACGTTACACAAGGGTCTCAAGATTTATTTAATGAAATAATAAAATTTATTAAAAAAATAGATGAAAAAAAAGTTGTAAATCATAATGAACTTATAAAATTTAGATTGAGAGTATCTAATAAAATAAGCAAATAGGTATATATTTTATTGAGATTTCATTTTAGATAATTATAAATTTTTATATGAAGAAAGGGTATAAAATGAAAAAATTAATAATTCCACTAGTTTTATTAACAATTTCCTGTGGTGCTAAAAATAAAGAAAATACGACTTTAAAAAACAAGGAGGATATGAAAAAAGTGAAAATTCAAAATCAAAATAAAAAAGAAACGTCAAGTTTAGAAGATTTTTTTAAAAAATACTATTATTTAGATTATGTTTTTTCAAATGATCGATATAATTGCATTAATGTTTCAAGTAATAATATTTTAAAAAAATATATAAAAAATAAAGAAAAAAATTTAATAAAATTAAGAGACAGTTCTCAAATTTTTGAAAATTTACCAAAAGAAGAAAGAATAAAAAAAATCATAGAAATAATGTTGGAATTATTAAAAAAAGAAGAAGAGCATAACTTAGATTGGGTTATTAATAAGCTAGAAATAATGGAATATTTAGTTGCAGAAATATCAGAATATAATAATGGGTTACCAAATTCAAATACAGATGCAGGTAAAAAGAGTTTTTATAAAAAAAGTTTTTTTGAATTTTTAGAAAAAAATTATTCAAAAGAGGAAATAGAAAAAATATTGGAAACTATAACTATTGAAGTTGAACATGGTAACTATTATATAGATGGAAGATACGGATTGAAAAAGATAGATGAAGTTATAGAGAAACTAGAAAAAATTGAACCTATAACATCTGAAGAATGGATAGAAAATGAAAATAGAGGAGCAGAAAAATTTTTTGACAGTCAAATCGAAGATAGTTTTTGTAGTCCAGCATATATTCTAAAAAATAATAAAATTATGATAGTAGATGAATATAGCAATAAAAAAGTAATAAAAGAAATTAAAATAACGGATTATAAAAATGTGAGTCTTATACTCTATAAAAATATTATTTATATTTATGATGCTGGGAAGATATTTGAATATAGTGGGAAAAATTTTGAAAATGTAAAAGTTGTCGAAAGTAGAAATGTCTTTTGAGTGATGTGAAGAATTCTAGAATTCTATTTCAAATTCAAATGTAAAGTATAAGATAATAGGGTGAGAATAATTCTACAAAATTAATAATATCAGTCACAATAATATTGACAAAAATTTAATTATAGTGTATTATTATAATAATTAAAAATAAATTAAAAATAAAAGAAGGGGGAAAATAAAGTTATTTGGAATATTGTATAAAAGTAGTTTAAATGAATTGCAAAAAGTTGATAGCCAGTAATTAATTTTATATAATTCTAAGAATAACTTTAAAGGAAAAATGGGGAATAAGAATGTTATAAATCAGACTAATCGAACGATTTTATTTGAGGAAATTAATCCAGAGAAAATGGATATATTGACCCTTATTAATGATGCGAGGGATATGGATTCGTTGGATGATGAGAATGTTATTGAGATTAACAGGCATCTTTTGGTTGGAAGCTTTGAGGAGTTTCTGGAAAAATTTGATCCAAAGGTGTACAGTTATTTTGATGCAGAGAGTCAGAGTATTAAGTATATTTTGAAAAAGCCGGAGGGAGTGCCTGAGGATCTTGTGACTGAAATTAAGATTAATAATGGGAATACGTTTTTTAAGATGCTTAGTACTTTGATTGAGGCTAGAAAGTCACAAGGTAACAGGAATGTGGATTTTAAGTTTGAAAATATTTTGGAGTTAATATCACCAAAAAAGGTTATCGAGGATATTAAGCAGACGAGAAAAGAGATTGCGTATATTTATCAGAAATATGAAGAATTGGATGATGAGAATCCTAAAAAACTGGAATTAGGAGATAAACTTAACTCAAAATTTGAGGAGGCTTCAGAAAATTACAGTAATGTGCTTGGAATGTTGCCACTCGCGATTGAAGACATAAAAACTCGGCTTTTAATCGGAAGTAATACGAATAATTTTAAGTCAGAGAAAATAAAGCTTGGAATGCTTCAAGTGGGAGAAAAAGGGGAGCTTGAAGTAATTGAGTATAAGCAGGAAAATCAGACGGCTCTTGCAATGATTGAAGAGAAAAATACGACGGCTCTAGTTGAGGCTTTTAGGGATGATTATGAAAATGTGACAGATGATCCGAATAAATATATTAGCGATTTAGTTGTCAGAACATTTGTGCCGCTTGCAAAGACATTTGTGGATGTTGATCCTGAGCAGGAAGTTGAAAATTATAACAATTATTTGGCGTTTTATAAATCGGCACAGGAGGATTTTATAAAAATTGCGAAACCTCTGATAGAGAAAATATTGGGTGTGAAAATGTTTTTTGAGCAGTATGATGTGAGAATGGGGCTTATGAAACCAACACTTTTGATTACAAATGTAAAGCCTGAAATGATTGTAAAGGCTGGAAATAAAGAGAAATTGAGAGCATTTTTGAACACAACTAATGAAAAGAACGACTTTGACAATACAGTATGGTTTGGAATTTATCCAAATGTTGATTTGGAGATGAAAAAATCTGAGAAAAAAGTTCGTGAAAGATTTATGGGGAGTAAAAAAGATGAGAAAACTGAGAAAAATACAGTTGAAGTTTTGACAAATTTAATGACTGTGCTGGCAGAATATAGAGTTCAAGTATTTTTTAATTTTGAAGGGAAGCCTGAAACTTCGTTTGACAATCTTGCTACAATGGGTGTGGATAAATATATTGAAAAGACTCAAATGTTGGAAAATCAAAAATATTCTGAATATTTAATACCAGTAATTCCTAATTTTACTATAATTCCAAAGGATAAATCAGGTGTTATGCTGGATTATAAAATGAAATTTGAAGAAGAAGCAGGGGTATCACTTTCAAAAGAACAGGAAGATTTGTTAAAATTCTGGATAGAAGGTGTGTATGTTGATGCGGCTTATGTGGCGGCTGGGATAATTGGTGCCACACAATGTCCAAATTACCTAAAGGAAAGGTTTGCAAACGTATCTCCGCAATATCCGGGAGTACGTTTTGATATTGAGGAAAAAGACAATTCTTATCATACAAAAACAACAATGTCTAAGGAAATATCAGGATTTACAAATACAATAAAGGATAGAATAAATCAATTTAACTATGGATTTGTATTTTCATCAGATAATGCAAATGTAGCACGTGAAAAAATACGGAATATAGTTGTGTATAAAGCAAGAACTTTGTTAAAAAATCTGGATGGAGGCTATGAACCGCTTTATAAGACGCTTACAACGACGTATATTGAAAGAACGTTAAGATTTACAACGACAGACTTTAAGGAAGATAAGTTAAATATGTTTTTCAGTACAAATCCTGAAAGTCAAAAATCAGTCTGGTTAAAAGATACAAAATTTGTAAATGGAATTATGCAAAAAGGGGATGACTTATCCCATATAATTGATGTGGATAATGGTATTTGCCAGTTAAATATAACTTTTGCAGGAAATTTGAAAAATTTACAAGTTGAAATTAATAAAAATTAGTAAGATAAAAAAATGGGGGAAAGATGATTGAGAATAAGTATCCAATATTTGGGCATGGGCAGGTGATAAGTAAGCAGGCACTTGATTTATTGAGGGATAATCCCGTAGAATTGACAGAACTATTATATCTGGATAGAAAAGACGGGATAATTTCGGGATTTAATCTTTTTACAGATGCAGAAAGCAAACAAGTGACAGTAACAAAAGGAATTGTGAAATATGGCGGTAAAATTTTTTGGATGAATGAAGATTATAAATTTGATATGCCTGAGATTGAGAATAGATATATTTTGAAATTAAATCTATTTTCAGATTTTCAGAAAAGAAAATTTTATGTTAGAAGTGCAGATTTTTCATTAGAAATTTTAAATAATGGAGAAAATGTTGAAATAAAAAATGAAGATGATGTTGAAACGGGATTTGATTTATACAATCAATTAGAAATAAATTATGAAAATGTTGAAAATACTGGGAGAAAAAAAATCGGAGAAATTGAAATAACGAGATTTATTACAAGAGTTGGAGCAGAACTTAGAAATGATTACAATAGCTTTAAAGATTTAAGGCGTGATTTTAACTTGCTGGAACTGATAAATACAAAATATTCTTCAAAACATGAATTAGGGACACTTCATCCTAAAATTTTGGAATTATTTGGTAAAGAGGCTTCCAAAAAAACAAATTTAGATATTTATGATGTAAATTTTTATGTAAATTGTTTAAATGAAAGTGTGGAAAGAGATATTATAATTGCCTATATTAATTTAAAATTGGAGATGGAACAGAAAAATTATAGTAATGAAGAGCTTTACCAATATCTAGTTAAAATTTTGGATAATTTGGGAAAAGATAGGGAAATTATTCAGAAAAAGAGAGTTGTTCCAAGGAAAATTACCATTGAATAAAAAGTTAAATTTTACAAGTGTAACTTTAATTTCAAAAGATGTAGTTAGATAACTAAATGAAACACTAAAGCTTATAAAAAAGTTTACAATACTTTTCTATAGTAAAACTGTTTTAAAACTTAACTTAGAAGTTATGATTATTTTACTAAAACCCTAAATTTATATAATTTTTATAGTTTAATTTTAAATAGGTTTGAGTATAATTTTAAAAAATGAATATAAAAAACACTCAGACAGTTAAATATATAATTTACCTGCTTGAGTGTATTTCTAAAAATTAATTTTAATGGAATTAATCGACTGTGAATATAAATTGATTTCCAGAATATAAACCTAATTTATTCTTGTTTAGCTTAAATGTATATGTTCCATCTGTTAAACTGTCGTTCTTTTCATTAAAAGTCAGATTTTTGGTATCTACTTGCATTCCATTTTCAGATTCACCTTTGTAAGTTATTTTATATTGGTTATTTTCTTTAGAAAAGACTAGAATTCTATCTTCCATTGGGATTTCCTTACCAATAAGTTTGTCTACATGCTGTAAAGTATGGCTAGTTTTTACTTCTTCAGGTTTTACTTGAGAAGGAGGCTGATTATTAGCGTTTTCCTCAATAGCTTCAGAAGATTCTACAACTGGCTGTGCTTCCTTTGGGTTAGACTGAGTATTATTAGTTGTAGCATCAGCACTTTGCTGTTCAATTTGAATTTCATCCTGATCTTCATTTTGAACCGCTTCTTTTTTTCCACAGCTCATTATTGTCAATATTGCAAATGAACTGATTAATATTTGTTTTTTTAAATTCATAAATTACCACGTCCTTTTCAGTTAATTCTTAATATATATTTTATATTGTTTTTGGATAAATTACAAGGGTTGTAATGATAAATATTTGTTAAAAATTATACTTAACAAATATTTTATAATATTTGCTTAAAACAAATTAAAATTTTGAAAAAAAGGGCTATGATTTTTTGAAAAAGTGTGGTATAATAATTGCAGATAACCAAAAGCAAGTAAGTGTAACAAAAAATATATATTTGTAACAGTAACAGTTGTTTGAGGTATAAAATTTTAGGAGGTAATACTTTGTTAGGTAAAGTAAAATGGTTTAACGACAAAAAAGGATTCGGATTTATTTCAGGAGAAGATGGAAATGATTATTTCTTGCATTTCTCAAAAATCAATAAAGAAGGATTCAAAACAGTTAACGAAGGTGAAGAAGTAAGCTTTGATGTAGAAGAAGGACCAAAAGGACCTCAAGCAACAAATGTAATTTCTCAATAATCGATTAATTAATTTTTTGTTTAAAGAAAGGCTGTTTCAAAATGATAAATTTTGGAATGGCTTTTTCCTTTATATGTGATTTTATTTTAAAATATAATAAAACTCTTTAAATATGGACTTAAAATTTATAATTAGTTAATTAAACTTAACTGTATAAGTTCAAAATTAAAGAAATTAATTGTATAGAAAGAGAGGGAATATTATGTTAGTGGATTATCACATGCATTTTGAATACGGGAGTTATGATGAGGATTATGTGAATCCGTTTTTTGAAAAGGCAAAGGAAATGGGGCTTTCAGAAATTGGAATAACGGAACATACTCACGGATTTAAGGAATTTAAGGATTTGTATTATGAGGAGCTGATTTTGGATGAGAGTGAAACTGGGAATTTCCAGAAAAAATGGCTTGAGCAGAAAACAAAATTCGTACATACATTGGATGAATACAGAGATTTTATAGATAAATTGAAATCAAAGGGATATTCAGTAAAGTTTGGGATTGAAGTGTGTAATTTTAAAAATCAGGAGAAAGTTAAGGAAATATTGTCTAAATATGATTTTGACTATCTGATTGTTTCAATACATTTTATTAAGGGCTGGGGATTTGATTTTAGTGCTTTGAAGCATAAATTTACAGATGAGAATTTGGTGCAGATTTGGAAAGATTATGCAAAAGAGATTGAGGATGTGGCAAATACAGGAATGTATGATATTTTAGGGCATCCGTTTAACTTGAGATTATTTAAAAATATTCCAGAAAAAAAAGATGTTGATAATTTACTTGAAAGTACGGCTAAATGCTTGAAAAAAAATAATATGGTTGTGGATATAAATACGGGAACGTTTTATCGGTATCCGATTAAGGAAATCACACCGTATAGAGATTTTATGGAGTATGTGAAAAAATATAATATTCCTGTGATTTTGTCAAGTGATTCCCATTATTCTGAACATGTTGGAATGAAAATAAAAGAAGCTGGTGAATATGCAAAGAAATTTGGAATTACTGAAATGGTAACTTTTGATAAAAGAAAGAGAAAGATGGTTGAAATAGGTTAACAATTTTAGTAATTGAAATTAGTAAAAAATAAAAATAGGGATTGCCTCAAAGTATGAGATAATCCCTTTAGTTTTGTTAATTTCGTCTTTTTTTAATATCTTCCCAATCTAATGTAGTAGAAAATTCTTTTATAAAGGCAATCAAAATTCCTAAAAATAATCCTAAGAATAATGAACCAGCTATAACTAACTTTTTATTCAATGCAGGTTTTGTTGTTGAATTTACATATTTAACAACTGGGTTTGAATCGTTTTTTAATAAACGATAATATGCAAGTCTTGATATTAATGTGTCTGTTAACGAATCTTTTGTAGTTCGCACATCAATGTTTTGTGTTAAAAAGTTATATTGTTGTTCTAATAATTTTATTTGTGTATTAAGAAAGTTATTTTTTCTTTCAAGCAAATAGCCTTGAGCAAGTGATGGATATTCTTTTGCGAAATTTTCACCTTCTGCTTTGTTATTTGTAGTAAATTTTACCTTTACTGTGGGATCGTTATTTTCAGACTGTGCTGTTAATCTTGTTGACATTTCTTTAAAAAACTTATCCTCTGGCAAATTTATATTTCTCAAAGTTTTTGAATTTTTTTTCAAGTAAGAGTAGAAATCAAAAGAGTTTAGTGAAAATTGTGAATTTTCTCCAATTTCAGTAAGAACTTTATCATTACCATAAAGGGTAATATCTGATTTAAAAGATTTATTTACAAAGACAAAAGCTGTAGAAAGTATTACGACTATTATTGCAGTTAAAGCAATTAAAGTTTTATTTTTATAAATAATCTTAATTATCATATTTGCATCAATTATTTGTTGATTTTTATTATCCATTTTATTTCCTTTCGAATTAAATTTATATCTTAATTCTATCAAAAAAAGTGTAAAATGACAATGGAAAATTTAATAAAAATTATAAAATAAACTGAAAATATGATATAATTGGTTATAAATCTGAAAATATAAATTAAGAAAGAAGGTTTTTAAATGTATGTAAATCCAATTATTGAAGGAATTGAAATTTCTGATATAAGAAAAATTCATGAAAGATTAGTAAATTATAAAAATGTGATAAATATGACAATTGGGGAGCCTGATATTGATGTTCCACAGGAAATTAAAGAGTCTGTGGCGTATCATGCCTTAAATAGCAGAATAAAATATTCTCCTGTAGGAGGGATGCCTGAATTAAGAGAAAAAATTGCCAAGTATTATAATGAGCAGTTTTTGGGAAATTATAATGCTCAAAATGTTTTGGTAACGGTTGGGTCTACAGAAGGGCTTGCTTCGGTTTTGAAAACGATTTTGGCAAAAGATGATGAAGTGATTATTCCGACACCTGCGTATGTGGGATATGAGCCATTAATTACTATTTCTGAGGCGAAAACTAAATTTGTTGACTTGGAAGAAAATAATTTTGTGTTGACAAAAGAAATTTTAGAAAAAAATATTTCTGATAAGACTAAATTAATAATTTTGACATATCCAAATAATCCATCTGGAATTACGCTTGCAGAAGAAGAAATGGTTAAAATTGTGAAATTTTTGAAAGATAAAAATATTTATTTGATAAGTGATGAAATTTATGCAGCGATTACTTTTGAGAAATTTACTTCCTTTGCAAAATTTTCTGATGAATTGAAGGAGCAGCTCATTATAATTAATGGATTTTCAAAATCACATTCAATGACAGGTTACAGACTAGGCTATATTATTGCCGATGAAAAATTACAGAACCAAGTGAAGAAAGTCAGTCAGTATAATGTGACAAGTGCATCAACATTGTCACAATATGGAGCGATTGCAGCCCTTGATAAATGTTCCGATACAACGAAAATTTCTGAAATTTATAAAAAAAGAGTGGAATATTTTGTAAATGGGATAGAAAAATTAGGTTTTGAATGTTTAAAACCTAAAGGGGCATTTTATGTTTTTGCAACTTATAAGAATATTGAAAAATTTAAAAATATGAAATCATTTGATTTTGTGCTTGATTTACTGGAAAAAACAGAACTTGCGATTGTGCCTGGAATTACATTTCAAGTGGAGGGATACGTAAGATTTTCAATTGTGCATGATATTCCTGTATTGGAAGAGGCGATTGCAAGATTGGGAAAATATATAAAAGAAAAGTAGAAATGATAATTTAAAAAAATGGAGAAATTGATGGAAAAAATGGAAAAGAAAAGTTTGAAAAAAGGGGACTTGCTACAGTTAAAAATTGCGAATCTTGATACTAAGGGCAGAGCCTACGGATTTTTTGATGAAAATAAAATTTATGTGAATATTAATGCGGCAAAAAATCAAGTTGTTGAGGGAATTTTTGTAAAAAGACGGAGAAAGTATGAGCTGATACATTGTAAAATTATTGACTTTGCTGGGAGACAAAATGTGATTTATGATGATATTGAAAGACAAAATGGAGGCTGTAACTACCAGTATTATACGTATGATGAGCAGCTTGAAATAAAGGCGGGGCATATAAAAAAAGAATTAGACAGGATTATTAAGTATGATTATATTTTTGAAGAGCCTGTCAGAAGTGTAAAGTCTGATAAATATAGAAACAAGATGGAATTTAGCTTTGGAAATGCTGCAAAAGGAGGGCCTATAATTTTAGGGCTTCATAAGCAAAATAGCTTTCACGACATTGTAGAAGTTGATGGGTTAAAATTAATGGATGATAATTTTAATAAAATTTATGTTTTTTGTAATGAATTTTGTAAAAAGACAGGTTTTGATTTTTATCATAGGCTAGATCATATAGGTTTTTTTAGAAATCTTGTAATTAGAAAAGCAGAATTCACCAAACAGATTTTGGTAAATATTGTAACAACGACGCAAATTAGTGAGATAGAAAAGGAAAAATTTCAAAAAGAGTTTAAAGAAGGATTATTAGCCTTAAATTTGGATGATAATTTTAAAATTACTGGAATTTTACACACATTTAATGATAATTTTTCGGATATGGTTATTTCCGAAAGTGAAACGATTTTGTATGGAGAACGTGATTTGACAGAGGAGATTTTTGGATTAAAATTTAAAATCAGTCCATACAGTTTTTTTCAGACAAATTCCCAGACAGTCGAAAAATTATATGGAAAAGTCTTAATGTACCTTGAAGAAATTGAAAATATAAAAATTCACGAAGCAACAGTTTTTGACTTATTTAGCGGTACTGGTACAATTGGGCAAATTGTTTCAAAAAAGGCAAAGCAGGTTTATGGAATCGAATTAGTGCCAGAAGCCGTAGAAAAGGCTAATGAGAATGCAAAATTAAATAATATTCGGAATGCACATTTTATCGCAGGAGATGTTTTTGCAAAATTAGATGAATTTGATAATGATGGAATCAAGCCAGATATTTTAATTTTGGATCCGCCACGTGCTGGAGCAGGTGAAAAAACTATTACAAAATTGGTAAAATACAATACCAAAAATATTATTTATGTGTCTTGCAATCCAAAAACTTTGATGACAGATTTGATGAAGTTTGAGGAATTTGGTTACAGGCTGGTTAGGTGTTCGGTGGTGGATATGTTCCCGCAAACACCGCATTTGGAAGTTGTTTGCTTGCTAGAGAAATCCAAAATTGAGCATTCATAAGCATAGCAAAATTAGATAAAAAAATAAAAATATTTTAAAACTGCACTTTCAATCCTGTATTTAAAGTTTAAGTGCAGTTTTTATTTTTATAGTAATATACTTTTATAATCTTTTCATTTCATTTGCAACAAATTCCACTAATGGACCAATAATTACCTGAACATCTGTTTTAGAAGGTTTTATTATTCCTGCTGCAACCTTTTTTATTTTTTTGTCGTCAATTATAGTTGAATCTTTTACTTCCAGTCTTAATCTTGTAGCACAGTTATCTATAGAAACTACATTATCTTTTCCACCTAATGCTTCGTATATAATTGCAGCAACTTCTGCGTGATTACTATTTGAAGCTTCTATTTTTAATTCTTCTTCATCATTATCCTCGTCTTCTCTTCCAGGCGTTTTTAAATTAAACTTATTTATCAATATTTTAAATAACAGATAATAAACTACTCCAAACGCAACTCCTAGAACTAACAACATAAACGGATTATTAGCCATTGGCATCCCTGAAGTAAGTGAAAAGTCAATAAGTCCCGCACTAAATCCAAATCCTGCTGTCCAGTGGAACATAGATGCTATAAATAAGCTTAATCCTGTTAAAACAGCATGAACTCCGTACAATAAAGGTGCCACAAACATAAATGCAAATTCAAGAGGTTCTGTCACACCTGTTACAAATGAAGTGACCCCTGCTGCTAACATTAACGATGCAATCTGTTTCTTTCTCTCAGGTTTAGCTTCTTGATACATTGCAAATGCAGCTGCTGGCAGTCCAAACATCATGATAGGGAAAAATCCTGCTTGATACATTCCTGTAATACCTTTTACTCCTGTTCCTCCAAGGAAGTTTCCAATATCGTTTATTCCTGCTACATCAAACCAGAAAACCGCATTTAATGCGTGATGTAATCCCAAAGGAATTAACAATCTGTTAAAGAATCCAAATATTCCAGCTCCTAAAGGTCCTAGTTTTAAGAATGTTTCTCCCAAAGTCACTAAAGCTCCAAATATTATAGGCCATACAAAGAATAATACAGGAGATAATATAAGCATTACAGCTGATGTTAATATTGGAACTAGTCTTTTACCACTGAAGAATGCAAAAGCCATTGGCAACTGTGTCTTGTGAAATCTATTAAAAATTTCAGCTGCTATTATTCCTGATAATATTCCTATAAATGCATTATTTATTTTTCCAAAAGCTAAAGGAACTTTATCTACTTCCACTTTTGTCAAAACTGCAACAGCATCTTTAGATAATAACGTAGTTATTACTAAAAAACCTACTAACCCTGCTAATGCCGCAGAACCATCTTTCTCTTTAGATGTTCCAACAGCTATTCCTACTGCAAACAATATAGGAATATTGTCCAGTATAGAAGCTCCTGATTTTATTAGGAAAGCTGCTGCAGGACTATTTGCACCCCAACCAACAGGATCAAGTCTGTAACCTATTCCTAAAAGTATTGCTGCAGCTGGTAATACTGCAACCGGTAGCATAAGTGATTTACCAATTTTCTGTAAATACTTCATCATTTTTAACCAACTCTCTTTCTACTTTTTTGTTTATATTTTTTTATTTATAAATATAAACTTTTTACCTTATTATTATATCTTATTTTTATTAGATGTCAATATTAAAAAACAAATTTTTTTAATGTTTTTCTATTTTTTTTCTAAGTGTTTTTATCTTATTCTATTTTTTCTTATTTTGCATACTTTTCTAATTTTTAACAGTTTAATTATGTAATAAAACATTTTATTCTGTTAATCTAATGAGGTTTAATGTAGAAAATAAAATATCGACTTATTAATAAACTCTAACTTAATAAATCGATATTTTTCATTTTAATTAAAATGGATTTTAATATTTTAGCAATTTCATTGCAGCTTCATAAATATGTTCTGCAGTTAATTTATATTCATTCATCAAAAAATTCAAAGTTCCAACTTGCCCAAATCTTTCTTTTATTCCAATTCTATGTAGTTTTGCATTTCCAGTTTCCGCAATTACTTCAGCAACTGCACTTCCTAAACCGTTATGAATGCTATGATTTTCACAAGTTACTATTTTTCCTGTTTTTTGTGCATACGTTTCAATTAACTCTTTGTCTATTGGATTTAAAGTGAACATATCAATTACCGCGGCATTTATTCCTTCGTTTTCCAATTTTTCTGCTGTTTTTAAGGCTTCTGCCACCATAATTCCGTTTGCTATTAAAGTAATATCTGAACCATCTTTTAATAAGTTTCCTTTTCCAATTTCAAATGTTGAGCCTTTTTCATAAATTGTTGTTGCATTTTTTCTAATTGTTCTAACCCAGTAGAAGCCATCTTTTGTGGCAACTTGTTCGAGAATATTTTCAAACATTGTGGCATCTGTCACTTCTAGTACGACTGTATTAGCGAGACCTCTCATTATTCCCATATCTTCAAAGGACATGTGGGTTCCTCCGTTATGGGCGGCAGTTACGCCAGCATCAGAAGCAATTATTTTAATATTATTTTTCTGATATGCCCCCGACATAAATAACTGATCAAAGCATCTTCGGCTTGCGAAAGCTGTAAAAGTATGTGCGAAGGGGTATTTTCCAGCAATGGACATTCCAGCTGCGACACCTATCATATTAGCTTCCATTATACCGCAGTTTATAACTCTATCAGGGTATTTGCCCTGTATCTTGTCAGTTGTAATTGCGTTCATTAAGTCAGCTTCAAGAGCTACAACTTTATTATGTTTTTCCAGTAATTCACAAAGTTTGGAAGAATAAACTTTTCTCATTTCTATTTCATCTTTTTTTGGAGTTCCATTATAAATTTTTATCATTTATTCCACCTCGCTTTCCAAATCCTTTATCGCTTTTTCGATTTCCCGCTTTAGTTCATCAGTCAATCTTAGATGATGTGAATTTTTCAATTTTTCAATGTATTCGACACCTTGCCCTTTTATAGTGTCAAGTATTACAAATAGTGGTTTTTCATTGTTTTTACGAGGCACTTTCAAAATATCATACATTTTTTCAATATCATTTCCTTTTACAGTAACAGCATCAAAGCCGAATGATTTCATTTTTTCCTCAAAAGAGAATGGCTTTATTATTTCATCCAAAGCACCGTCCAGCTGTTTTTTGTTGTAATCGAGGAATACCGTTAAATTATTTAAGTTATGGTGAGCAATAAACTGAAATGCCTCCCAGCACTGCCCTTCATTTATTTCTCCATCTCCAATAATACAGAAAACTCTATTATTTTTTTTGTCTATTTGCAGAGCTTTTGCAATTCCTGTGGCAATTGAGATTCCTTGCCCTAGAGAACCTGTTGTTGCATCAATTCCTTTTGTTTTGAGTCTATCCGGATGGCTTGGCAAATTTGTTCCATTTTGATTTAATGTGTAAATTTCTTCAAGCGGGAAAAATCCTTTTAAAGCTAAAGTTGTGTACAGTGCAGGACCTGCATGCCCTTTTGACAGCACAAAATAATCTCTGCCTTCCCAATGTGGATTTTTAGCATCAACATTCATAATGCCACCATACAGTACTGCTAATATTTCAACGATTGATAAACTCCCGCCGTAATGCCCAAAACCTAGATTAGTAAGGGATTTTAGTGTATTTATCCTAATATTGGCGGCTAATTTTTTCATTTCTTTCACTTTTTCATTATAATCACTATTCATTTTTGGCTCCTTCCAAATGATAGTCAATTTTTAACAATAATTTATTTTGATTTTTTTGAAGGTACAAATCCAAAGGCTACTAAAATAGCAGTTATTCCAACGATTATTCCAGAAATTACTGCTGGAGATATATGTTTTGCCATATTTCCCAATACAATTCCAACTGTTACAAAATCTGCATCAGAGAATGTAGTGTTTGCAAATCCTAAATTTCCTAGCACTGGTAATAAAATTACAGGCAGGAATGTTAATAATAGTCCATTTGCAAAGGCTCCAATTGAAGCACCTCTTCTACCACCAGTAGCGTTTCCAAATACACCTGCTGTCGCTCCACAGAAGAAATGAGGAACTACTCCTGGCAAGATAAGAGTCCATTTTAACATACCAAGCATAAATAATCCAACAATTCCTCCTAAAAAGCTGCATAAAAATCCAATTAATACAGCATTTGGCGCATAAGGGAATACGATTGGGCAATCTAACGCAGGTTTTGCATTTGGTACAAGCTTTTCAGAAAATCCTACAAAGGCTGGAACTATTTCTGCAAGAACAAGTCTAACACCTGATAAAATAATATAAACTCCTGCTGCAAATGTTATAGCTTGAATAATTGCAAATACTAAGTAGTTATCTCCACTACTTAATTCAGTTTCAACATAGCTTTTTCCTGCAACTAATGCCAAAATTAAGTAAATTATCATCATAGTCAATGAAATTGAAATTGAGCTGTCTCTTAAAAAACTTAAATTTTTAGGCAATTTCATTTCTTCAGTTGATTTTGAACCTTTTCCAACTAAAGATCCGACAAATCCTGATAAAACATACCCTATTGTGCTGAAATGCCCAAATCCAACATCGTCACTTCCAGTAATTTTTCTAACGTAAGGTTGTGCCAATGCAGGAAATATTGCCATTACAAGTCCTAATGTCAATGAACCAATGATTACTAATAAAGGCCCTTCAAATCCGCCAACTTTTAATATTATTCCAATCATACATGCCATATATAAAGTGTGATGTCCTGTCAGGAAAATATATTTTAACTTTGTAAATCTTGCGATAAATATATTCCAGAACATTCCAAGCGCCATTATTAACGCTGTTATTGTTCCGTATTCTTTTAATGCCAATGAAACAATTGCTTCATTATTAGGCACTATTCCTTGAACATGAAATCCTTGTTCAAACATGCTTCCCATAGGTGCCAGCGAGTTTACAACAAGTCCTGCTCCTCCACCTAGCACTAAAAATCCTAAAATCGTCTTAATTGTACCTTTTACTATATCTGTAGCTGGTTTTTTCTGAACTAGTAAACCAATCATAGCTATTAATCCAACTAAAATTGATGGAACTTTTAAAATGTCTACAATAAGAGTTAATAAGCTTTTCATTTTTACCTCCTAAATTTTATATTTTATTTTTTGAAATAATCTGTTAATTTTTCTTCCAGTTCAGGCATACTGATAATGCTGTCCAAAACAATTAACTTGTCAGCTGGAACTGTTGCACTTTCTGCAATGTCCTTTCCCATTACAAATACATCTGCTGCTCCTGGAAGTGCTGATGCCAAGTCAGAATGTTCAACTTCTGCTTCTACACCAATTTTTTTAAGAACCTTTTTAATGTTCATTTCCACCATAAAGCTGCTCCCTAATCCTGATCCACAAACTGCCATAATTTTCATAATAATCTCCTCCTAATTTTTTTATAAATTATTTTTATTTTTTAAATCAATATTTTTTTATAACTTCTAATATTTCATTATAATCTTTTGAATTTATAAGTTTTTCAATGCTTTCATCATCCTGAAACAACTCCATTAACTGCATAAGAGTTTCCAAATGGCTGTTGGAATCTTTAGTTGCCAGTACAAATACCAGCTGTACTTTGGAATCGCCATAATATACTGGATTGTTAAGTTTTAAAAGGCTCACTCCAGTGCCTAATGTACCGTCTTCAGGTCTTGCATGCGGCATTGCCAAATTATCTCTTAAAATAACATAAAAACCTAGTTTTTCGATGCTTTCTATCATAGCGTTGATATAATTTTCCGTTATTATATTTTTTTCTAATAGAGGTTTTCCTGCGATTTTGATACTTTCTTTCCAGTTGATTGCAGAATCTATTATTTGAATGTTACCATCAAGTATTTTTTCTAACATATAAGTTCCTTTCTGAAGAATTCTTTTAATTCTTCATATTCAGTTATTTTTGAGATTTTTTCAATAAAATTATATTTTGTAATTAATTCAAATAAATCGTTTAAAATTCCTAGATGCTCTGTTTTGCTGGTAGTTGCAAAACTTAAAAATATGTTTGCACCTTTTCCATTTGGAAATAGAACTTTTTCTTTTACAATTAATAATGAAATCCCCGTTTTTAATACATTTTTTGAAATTGGTGCATGTGGAATTGCCATTCCTTCCTCAATAATAATATAAGCTCCATGTTTTTCAATTAATTTTATCATTTCTACTATATAATCTTTCTTGATAAATCCGTTTCTTTCAAGTATCTCTCCAGCTTTAATTATTGCTTCCTTCCAATCTTTAACTTTATCGACAAATTGGACATTATTTTTACTAAGCATTTTCTTTAAAATAATTCCTACTTCTGACAAATCATCAATAACTTTATTTTCAAGTTTATTTTTCAATTCATTTATAAGTTTATTTTCATCTGTTATGGTTGTATTATTTTTTATTATGTCCATTATTTGCTTTAAAGAAATTTTTGTTATATTTTTTCTTATTCCATATTTTGATAAGAGGATAAAATCTTGCTCTTTAAGCAATGGATTTATTTTTATAACAGGAATATCATAGTTTTCTTCTAAATCGATAGTAGATAAAATTAAATCAATATTTGCATAATTGGGCATTGAAGTCTTTATCAAGTAGTATGGCAGAACATCTACAATATCCAAATCATAATTTTCCTTTAAACTTTGTTCAAGTACTTTTGAACTGCCATAACCTAGTCCACAAATTAAAATTACTTTTTTGGTTTTTTCAGAAGTGTTTCTTTCAATGGAAGCCTTTATATGAAAGCCCATAAGAGCAATTTCATCTTCTGGAAACTTTACTTCAAAAAGGCCTTCAATTTCCTCTACAGCTTTATTTACTACTTCCAAAATAGGATCTTTTTCTAAAATAAGTTCTTGAAAAACTGAATTTGTAATTTGAATATTATTTTTTATTCTATACATAGCAGGCTTTATATGGTATAAAAGTCCATTGTATAATATTTCATCACGTGTCAAGTCAGTTTTTACAATTTTGCTCACTTTAGAAATCATTTTTTTTATAATCAGTTCTTCATTTATCCAGCCTTTAAATGAATTATTTTTTAGACTGTTTATATTTATTCCCATTATCAAGTCAGTTATTTCAATTAACATTTCAGATTTTATTTTATTTTTATTCAGAATTTTTTGTAAAATCTTTTCGATTTTTTGATATTCTTCTGTGTGAATTAAAAATTTTTTTGCAATCAAATCTTTTTGATTTTCATGAGCTTTTTCAAAATTTAGAAGTAGCAGGACATAAGAAAATATTTTATTATAGCTTTCTTCATTTATATTTAAAAACATGACCTTTTCAATTTCTACAATAAATTTTTTTGCATTTTCAATATTTTTTTGCTTAATATATTTGAAAAAATAACGAAAAACTTGTGTTTTGATTACTTTTGAAAAATTTTTATTATTAAGGGAATCAAATATTTGCTCCAGAAGTTCAATTTTTTTTATGAGAATTTCTCGAAAATTACCATTAAGGCGATAACCGTTAGCATTTTTATAAACTAGCTCGATTCCTTGTATTTTGAATTCTTCTGACATCAGTTTCAAATCTTTTTTTATTGTTGTTCTGGAAATTTCAAGTTCTTCACATATTTTTGTAATATTAAGTCCTTTTTCGTCAAAAAATAATACTAACTTCAAAATATTTATTCTATCTTCTATAGATAGTTTGTTAATTTTTTCCAAAATCTCAAATAGATTTTTAAAATCCTGATTAGTATCAAGATAAATACTGTTTTTAACTTTTTTAGTAATCTTATAGTCAAGTAACCGTAAAATACTGTCAATATTATTAATATAATATCTAGCGGCCCTGTCTGAAACGCTATATTTTTCAGATATTAATTTGAAATTATATTTTTCCCCTTTAATAAGGTTATTTAATATTTCAGTTTCCCTATAATTTAACATATTATTCACCTTTCTATAATAAGGATACCTCGAAAATTTAAATAATCAATCTAAATTCCATTTCAAATATATTTGAAAAAATGTTACCATCTGCATAAATTTATTATTTCTTTATTTTTTTTTAGTTTGCTTAAAATTGCAGAAAAAACGTTACTTTAAAAATTGACATTATAGATAAAATGTAGTATAATAATGTTGTGTTAAAAGGATATTTTGGATTTGAATATTGCTTTAATCAAATAGGTAAAATGTCAAGAATTACATTTTCAGTAAAAATAAATGGAAGGAATGATAAATATGAAAAAAATATTAGTGTTAGCTATAATGGCTTTAGGAATTAGTACAAATGTATTTGCTTGTTTTGGTAATAGTATGATTGAGAGTATAATGGCTGATAAAATTATTCGTTCAAAAGAACTGGAAGACATAACAAAAAAAGAAATGAAACTTATTAAAAAATGTCGTATGGAAGATTCGTTAGCATATAAAATTGCCAGTTCAAAAACTCCAGAGGAAATAACAGAAAAAGAGATGAAACTTATTAAGAAACATGGATATGAGTTTTTGTTATCAGATGAATTTAGAAAACAAATAAAAAAAGAGATGAGTAAAAATCTTGAGAAAATGGAATGAGTAGATTTTTATAAGGATTAAAAGTAAAAAGGGTATTTTTTATGAATAAAATCTTTTAAATTTCTTCAAATGGAAAAATATCAAGGAAATTCACTTGACAAGTAAAAAGAAATAATATATAATTAACTAATATGAGCCTTTCCCACAAAGGACCGTTATTCTATAAAATAGAGAATAAAAACAGGAGGAAACAAAGTGAGTAAATACACTGTAATGCAAAAAAAAGAAGAAGTTGTAAGAAACTGGTATGAGATAGACGCAGAAGGAAAAGTACTTGGAAAATTAGCTACTGAAATCGCAGTTAGATTAATGGGTAAACATAAGCCAAGCTACACACCACACGTTGATGGAGGAGATTTTGTTATCGTATTGAACGCTGATAAAATTGCTGTAACAGGGAACAAATTATTAGACAAAAAATATTACAGACATAGTGGATATCCAGGTGGATTGAAAGTAAGAAGTTTAGAAGAAATGTTACAAAAACAACCTACTGAAGTAATCAGAAAAGCTGTAGAAAGAATGTTACCTAAAAACAAATTAGGAAGCCAAATGATTAACAGATTGAGATTATTCACAGGAACAGAACATACACATACAGCACAAAAACCAGAAAGAATAGAGTTATAGGAGGTAAATTTTCGTGGCAGAAAAAATTCAATATTTAGGAACTGGAAGAAGAAAAACTTCAGTAGCAAGAGTAAGATTAGTACCAGGTGAAACTGGAGTAACAATAAATGGAAAAGATATGAGAGAATATTTTGGTGGAAGAGAAATCTTGGCTAAAATAGTAGAACAACCATTAGAATTAACAGAAACTTTAAACAAATACGGAGTAAAAGTTAATGTAATTGGTGGAGGAAACACTGGACAAGCAGGAGCAATTAGACATGGTGTTTCAAGAGCTTTATTAGTAGCTGACGCTGAATTAAGAGGAGCTTTAAAAGAAGCAGGATTCTTAACAAGAGATTCAAGAATGGTTGAAAGAAAAAAATACGGGAAAAAGAAAGCAAGAAGAAGCCCACAATTTTCAAAAAGATAATTGTATTATTTTATACGCCCTTGGAAACACTGGTTTTCAGGGGTTTTTATTTGGTTAGAAAAACAATCAAAAATAAAAATTTTGAAAATTTGAAAAAATAAGGTATAATTAACTCAAATAAATGATGTTGGAGGATGTATGCAAAAGATAAAATTATTATTTCTAATTGTAATATCAATGATAATTTTCACAGCTTGTGGAAATAAGTACAGTGTTGAGAATTTAAAAAAAGATGATAAATTGTTGAAGGAAACAGTTTTGAAATGTAAGGAAAAACATGATGAAAAGATTTGTAAAAATGTTGAACAAGCACAGAATGAATTGGCATTAGAGGCTTGGAATAAGGTAAAACCTGAAATTAAGACAAGACTCGATAGAATTGCTAAAGCAATGGAAGCTGGAGATTTTATGGCAGGAATGAGTGAAGTTCCAGAAAAATATTTCAAGTACCAAGCTGACAAAGCTTCAATATCAGTGGAGCAATTAAAAGAAATGTCAAAGAAAATGTTTGATAATTTTACAAAAGGAGTAAAAATTACCCAAAATAGCTATGATTTTGAAAATGTAAAAGTTGGAAGAACTGAAACAGGAAGAAGTTATGCTATTATTCCTACAACAGTTGCAATGGAAGTTAATGGACAGGCAATAGAAACAAAAGGTAAATCAATGGCATTTGAAGATGAAAATAAATGGTATATTATTAATTTTGATAAAGATTTTATATTTTTTATCAAAGGCGTGTATCCCGATTTAGCAGAAGTAAAAGTAGACTAATTAAAAGTTTTAAAAAAATTTAGACAATTTAACAAAAAATACTGGGGAGCAATTTTGCTGAGAATTAAACCCATATAACCTGTACAGGTAATGCTGTCGGAGGGAGTATTTTATATAAAATAAGGAATAATTTTAAAGTTATTTTGCATATCTTTTTAAATTATTTTAGAAAATTTATAGAAATATAGAATCTCCTTGTGATAAGGGGATTTTTTTATACAAAGAAATTTTAAATAAAAAAACAGTTTTAAGGAAAGGGATGATGAATTATGGAAAAAAAAGAAATTAATGCGAGTATTGCAATTCAGGTATTGCCAAATGTTGTGGGAAATGAGGAAATTGTAAGAGTTGTTGATGAAGTTATTGAATTTATTAAAAGCAAAGGGTTAAAAATGAATGTTGCTCCATTTGAAACAACGGTAGAAGGAGATTTTGACGAGCTTATGGAAATTGTGAAGGAATGTCAAGTTGTGGCTGTGAAGGCGGGGGCTGAGGGTGTAATGTCGTATGTAAAAATAAATTATAAACCGAAAGGAGATATTTTAAAGATTGATGAAAAAATTTCAAAATATAACAGATAAAATTGCACCAAGTATTATTATTACTGTATTATTGATAATTTGGCAAATTTTGTCAATGGTGAATATTATTCCAAAATTTATGCTGCCGTCGCCATTTGAAGTTGTAAAAGCGTTTGTTTATGATTTTCCATTGCTTATGGAGCATACAAAAATTACTTTGCTTGAAGCATTTTTGGGGCTTGGTCTGGGAATAATCATGGGCTTTGCCGTGGCGGTTGTTATGGACAGGTTTGAGTATGCGTTCAAAATGATTTATCCTGTGTTGGTTATTACTCAGACAATACCTACAGTTGCGATTGCACCGCTTTTGGTACTTTGGTTGGGATATGGAATATTGCCAAAGATTACGCTTATTGTTATGACTTCGTTTTTCCCTATAACTATTGGGCTTCTAGATGGATTTCGTTCGGCTGACAAGGATATGTTGAATTTGTTAAAAACGATGGGAGCAAAGCCATTTCAGAACTTTATTCATATCAAATTGCCAGGTTCATTAGGATATTTTTTCGCAGGGCTTAGAATTTCAGTTTCATATTCGATAATTGGAGCAGTTGTAGCTGAATGGCTCGGTGGATTTAGCGGACTTGGAGTTTATATGACAAGAGTCAGAAAATCGTATTCATTTGATAAGATGTTTGCGGTAATTTTTCTTATTTCTGCAATAAGCTTGCTGCTTATGTATCTTGTAAAAAAAATACAGAAATGGTGCATGGTTTGGGAAAAGTAAATTTTTAAATAAAAAAATTTAAAATAAAAAGTAAAGAGAGGTATAAAAAATGAAAAAAATTTCAAAAATTTTAATTTTATGTTTAATCTTGGTTTTGGCTGTTTCGTGTGGAAAATCTAAAAATAATCAGAAAATAAAAATCGTACTGGACTGGGTGCCAAACACTAATCATACAGGGCTTTATGTGGCAAAAGACTTGGGATATTTTAAGGAAGAAGGACTGGATGTGGAAATTGTGCAGCCGCCTGAAGGGAGCACAACGGCACTTATTGGAGCTGGAGGAGCAGAATTTGGAATAAGTTTTCAGGATACATTGGCAAAATCATTTGCAAAGGAGAATCCTGTACCAGTAACAGCTGTCGCTGCAATTCTTCAGCATAATACATCTGGAATTATTTCATTGAAGGAAAAAGGAATAGACTCGCCAAAAAAACTGGAAGGTAAAAAATATGCCACTTGGGAAGATAATATTGAGCAGGCTATTTTGAAAAAATTAGTAACAGATGATAAAGGTGATTTTTCTAAAGTAAAATTAATTCCTTATACTATAACAGATGTTGTAACTGGCTTAAAGACTGATGTTGATGCTGTCTGGGTTTATTATGCGTGGGATGGAATTGCTACAGAAAGGGCAGGGCTTCAGACAAATTTTCTAAAAATTCGTGACTATGGAGAAGAACTTGACTATTACAGCCCTGTAATTATCGCAAATAATGACTTTCTGAAAAAAAATCCTGAAATTGCAAAAAAAGTTTTGAAGGCAATAAAAAAAGGGTATGAATACGCAATGAAAAATCCAGAGGAATCAGCAAAAATTCTGGTAAAAAATTCTCCAGAGCTTGACATAAATTTAGTAACAGCCAGCCAAAAGTGGATTTCTAAAGAATACCAGTCTGATGCAAAAGAATGGGGAATAATCGATGGAAACCGTTGGAACAGATTTTATGAATGGCTTTACAAAAATAAGGCTGTAGAGCGTGAAATACCAAAGGATTTTGGATATAGTAACGAGTATCTGAAATAGAAAATTTATCAAAAGGAGAAATATTAAGTGAAGAAAGACAAAAAGCTTGAAATAAAAGATATTTCCATTTCTTTTGAAAATAAAAAAGTTTTGGAAAATGTTTCGATTGATTTGTATGAAAATGAGCTGGTTTGCATTTTAGGAGTGAGCGGTGCTGGGAAAACAACATTATTTAACATTATTGCAGGACTTTTAAAGCCTGATTGTGGAAATGTGAAAATGAATGGAGAAGATATAACTGGAAAATCTGGAAAAATAAGTTACATGATGCAAAAAGACTTGCTTTTACCTCATAAAAAAATTATTGACAATGTGGCGCTTCCACTTGTGATAAGGGGTGAAAATAAAAATAAGGCACGGGAAATTGCAAAACCGTATTTTAAAGATTTTGGATTGGAAGGTACGGAAAATTTGTATCCAAGTAAACTATCAGGGGGAATGAAGCAAAGGGCGGCACTGCTTAGAACATATTTATTTTCCAGCGAAGTTGCTCTTCTTGACGAGCCTTTCAGCGCATTGGACGCCATTACAAAGCATAAAATTCATAGCTGGTATCTGAACATAATGAACAAAATTAAAATGTCAACTCTGTTTATTACCCATGATATTGATGAGGCGATACTGCTTTCCGACAGAATTTATATTTTGGCAGGAAGTCCAGGTAAAATTGCTGCACAAATAAATGTTGACTTGAAAAATAGTCAGAACAAGGGCTATAATAATGAAGAAATTATAATGTCTGAAAAATTTATTGAATACAAGCGTGAGATATTAAAATATTTGTAAATTTTTTTATTTGATTTTAAAACGATTTTACTATATAATAAGATAAAATATTGAAAGGAAGTTTGAAAAATGGAAATAAGACATGTAGTAAATGAAGGATTTTTTATATTTGGAAAAAATGGAGATGAACTTGCAAAATTGACTTACAGAAAAGAAGGGGAAAAATTGTATTTTGAATCGACAGTCGTATCTTCTGAATTGCGAGGGCAAGGGATTGCAGGAAAATTATTCAATGCTGGTGTGAAATATGCAAGAGAAAATGGGTATAAAATTGTCCCAATTTGCAGCTATATTGTGAAAAAGTTTGAAAGTGGAGAATATGATGATTTAAAAGCATAAAAGGACTATTAGTTCATTGAAAAATGCTAAAAATAAAAAGCCTTAAAATAAAATTTTTACAAAATTATGTAGAGTAAAAGTTTATTTAAGGCATTTTTTAGTTATATTTCTTTTGTAAAATCATGCTTAATAAGTTCGATGAATGTAAATTTACCATTTTCATACTCATATTTGAAAATGGCACAGTTTGGAAGGCCTGTAAATGGAACATCTGGAGCATGCTTTAAAAAGAAAGTGTAGCAGGCACCACCGTGGCTCACGGCAAGAACAGTGTTATTTCCGTCCTTTTCCATAATCTGAGTCAAAGTTTCGTGCATTCTTTTCTCAACATCTTTATTGCTTTCTCCGCCAAAATTTACAAAAAAGTCCCCATAAGTTCTTTCATTCGGATGTTTTGGATTCAGATCCTCACTTTCTCCTTCAAACAATCCAAAATTCCATTCCTTTAATCCTTTTAATCTTTCATATTTCATCTTATTGTCAGTCACAATTTCAAGTGTATCACAAGCTCTTTCCTGAGTAGAGGAGTAAGCTGCATCAAAAGCGATTCCCTTATCCTGAAAATATTTTCCAGCCACTTTAGCCTGTCTAATTCCCTCATCAGTCAGCGGAGAATCACAGCTTCCTTGAATTTTTTCACGTAAATTGAATAAAGTCTGTCCATGCCGCATTAAAAACAAAGTCTTTTTCATAACTATATCAGTCCTTCCTATTTTTATAAATATTCTATTTAGCTGCTAATTATTTTTAACATTATTATACCACATTTTATCATAATTATTAAATTTAGAAAAATTTACAATATTGATTTTAAAATATAAGTTTGATATAATTAATAAGCATATAAAAAAGGAGGAAATCTATAAATGGGTAAAAATAAAATATTAAAAATATTACTGTTATTTGCTATTATCTTATTTGGACTTGGAAAAATTTATCTAAGCAGAAATAACAGTATAAATGCAAAAGAAAATTTTTCAAAAGAATTTATTGCACAAAATAAGAAAAATGGCAAAAAAAATGCTGTTAAACAGAAAAATATAGAAAATAAAAATGGAAAACGGACTCAAAATACTTCAAACCAAGGAAATAGAAAATATCAAATTGATTATGATCATGTAATTGGTGGAGATGAAAATTCGCAAGGCAAGGTTACTGGCGGACATTCTCTTTTGCGTGGAGATGTGAGAATTGTGAAAAAAATTGGTAATCCAGCTAAAAATGGAGTGTACAGAGCGAGCATTGAAGTTAAGAAAAAAGATGGAACTTGGCAGGCAAAAACTTCTAATGGTGGAGTAAATACGATGTTTCCAGAAAACTGGGATGAAGCGAGAATTATTGACGAAATAAACTCAGCATGGGAAAATAGAAAAGATGTCAAAGGCAGAGATAATAACATGTGGCAAGGAATCAGCAAAAGCGGAGTTGTAATTCGTGGTTACAAAAGTCCTAGAATAACGGCTTATCCAGTTTATGAAAATCGTTAGAAACTGAAATTTTTAGAAAGGATGAAATGATGATTATAAAATTTAGTTATTATTACGATGAAGATTTTGGATTGACTGCATTTCCAGAAATAACATTTTCTGAAAAAAAAATAACAAAAAATAAAAGAAGTGAACATTTAGAAAAAAAGAAAGAAGAGTATACAAAATATCTAATAACTGGAATAATGGAAGATTTTCCAGATGTGGAAATAATTAATATTTTTTTGCCACAGCTAGAAAAAGTTGAAACTGGAAAAGTGCAGGAAACTCTTTGGGATGGACAGGCTTTTCAGCATAAGATTAATAAGGAAAAAGTTGAATTTGAGAATACAATGTTTGGGATTTGTGAGGAATATCCACTGTGGGAATGTAAGTTTGAAGAATATAGAAAGATCTTTGAGGGCTGGAAAAAGTTTTTGGAAATGGAAGTTGATTTAAAAAGTGAAGTTGCAGTGGAGATTTAATAAATAAAAAATACAGTAATATGAAAAAATATTTATTAAACAAAATATGTGAAAAATAATAAAAAATAATTTAGTTGAATGATTATGCATTAGCTATCAAATACTCCTATTATAAAAATTTATTCCTATTTTTTAAATGGAGTATAGTTAATATAAATAGGCAAAAGTAGAGACTTAGAAAGGTAATTATGATAAAAAGAATAGATACGAAAAGTGGTAAAATAATTTCTTATGTTTACAATTTGAAAGATGAAGATTATAAGATTTTATCGGAAAGATTAGAAATTGAAGAAGATAAAATAAAAAATGTTATTGATGAGGAAATTTTTACTCCAAGAATTTCAAAATCGGACTGGGAAATTTATAAACTATATTATCCAACTGTTAAAAAATCTACGAAAGATAAAGAATTTACATCTTATGAAATTAATCCAATTGTAATTTTTTTTAAAGAAGATAAAATTGTTATTTTAGATGATGATTATTACAACGATTTCTATCAATTTGTTGAGGAATATGCCAAGTTAAGAAATGACGTTCTTGAAGAAAATCGTTTTTTTCTAAATATGCTTCATAAAATCTCTCAAAGTTTGTATAAATATGTGAGAATTTTGATTGGAGAACACGACAAGATAGAAACTGTTTTGAGGGAGCAGCAAAGTAATGAGAAATTAATTTCTCTTTCGGAAGTAGAACAAGGATTTTATGTTTATAATATTGCATTGAGAAATTTGGATTATGTTGTTGAGAATTTGAAAGAAGATGAGCAGTTTGAACAATATGAAGAATATATGACAAGAATTTTGCAAGAGATAAATTTTACACTTGATTTATCATCTTCATACTGTGAAATTTGTAAGACCACGAGAGAAACATATTCATCGTATATTGGAAATAATATGAATATCACAATGAAGCTTCTGGCAGCGGTAACCATATTGATTACTGTTCCAAATATGATTTTTGGATTTTATGGAATGAATGTGAAATTACCATTTCAAGAAGCAGGATTTTTTGCATTGGGAACAATTTTTCTAATAATGGCGGTATTGATGGTAATTTTATGGAAATATTTAAAAAAGAAAGTTTTGTAATATAAAAAATCAAAATAAAGTAATATAAATACAACTTTAATTTTAAAGTAAATTTATTATACAATATAATAAAAGACTATCTTAAAGAATACTTTTTCTAAAAGATAGTCTAATTTTTTGTTGTTTATTTTTGTAAATTTTTAAAATTAAGGTTTTAATTTAGCTAATTCATCTAAATCAACATCAGCGTCATAATCCACATTATCAAAGTCAAATCCATTTAATTGCATAAATTCTTCTCTTGCACCAGCGTAATCGCTTATTTCCTTAAAGTTTTCTGGAGTAACTTTATCCCAAAGAGCTTCTACTTCAGCTTGAACGTCTTCACGCATTTCCCAGTTATCTGGACGTAATCTTCTTTCTTCGTCAATAACAGGATTGTTTCCATAAACCATTTGAGTCAAAAGTCTGTGTTTTTGTTCGATTGTTCCTTCGTGGATACCTTTTTCCTTCATTACTTTGTAAAGCAATGCTGCGTATAATGGGAAAATAGGGATAACCGCACTTGCTTTTGTCATTAATGCCTTACTTAATGAAACGTAGGCTTCTCCATTGTATTTTTCTTTTAAAAAGTCATTTAAAACATCAGAAGTATGTTCCAAATCTCTTTTTGCAGCTCCAATTGTACCTTCCTTATAGATTCCGTAAGTTACTTTTGGTCCTAAATATGAGTAAGCTACTGTTTTGAAGCCTTCAGAAAGAACGCCACCTTTATCAAGCTCTTCAATCCATAATTTCCAGTCTTCTCCACCCATAACTTTTACAGTGCTTTTGATTTCATCTGGAGTTGCGACACCCATTGTTGTTTCTTCCATAACTTCTTTTTCAAAGTTGATAGTTGGACCTGTAATGTCCTTTGTTGTAGATTTTAATGCTGAACGGTAAGTTACGCCATCAATTGGATCAGTTCTAACTGCACTTGCTAAGCTATAAATTAACAAGTCGATTTTTCCACCAAATTCTTCTTTAATGAACTTTATTACATCATCTTTCATTTCCATTGAGAAAGCATCACCAATAAAGTTTTTAGAAACTAAACCTTCTTTTTCAGCAGCTTCGTTAAAGGCAATTGTATTCCACCAACCAGCAGAACCTGCTCTTTTCCCTTCTACCCCTTTTTCAAATGCTACTCCAATAGTTTCAGCTCCGGCACCGAAGGCAAGGGAGATTCTTGTGGCAAGTCCGTATCCAGATGAAGAACCGATAATTAGAACTTTTTTTGGACCTTCATATTTATCTTGTGATTTTACATAGTCAATTTGCCTTTTTACAAATTCTTTTGCTCCAATTGGATGGTTTGTAAGTGCTAAACCACCTTTTAATCTAGGTTTTATAACCATTTTTTCTTTTCCTCCTAAAAAATTATTTATTATAATTATTTTTCAATTTTAAAAAAATCATACATTTAAAATGATAACATATTTTATGATGTATTTTCAAGAAATATTTTAATTTAAATAGAAATAAATAATTTTGACAATCAAAATAATTCTTTGGAGAAAAGTTTTTGTAATATTATAACTGTGCAGTAGGATAAAGCGTGATTTCGTTCATGCTAACTTCTTCTGGCAAATCAATCGCAAATTTCACAGCTTCGGCAACTATCATTGGATCTGCTCCAATTGTGTCGTAAAGAAATTCGATTCTTTCCTTAATCGCTTTATTTGTGATACGTGTTGCAAGTTCAGTTCGGAATGCCCCTAGATATAGAGTTGTTGTACGGACATTCATTTTTTCGTTGGCACTTTCTTTTCTAAGTACTTCCATTAGTGCTTTTACACCATGTTTTGTAGCACAGTAAACTCCTGCTCCAAGATATGTGTTCAGTCCAGCAACAGAAGATGTGCTGATAACGTGTCCAGATTTTTGCTTGATAAAATGTGGAAGTACAGCTTCTATGCCGTTTAGGACACCTTTTAAGTTTACATCAATCATTTCGTCCCATTCACTGTTTTTTAATTCTGACAATGGTGCATTTGGCATTAATCCCGCATTATTGAAAATAACATCTATTTTTCCATATTCAGAAATTGCAAAATCAACCAATGCTTTTACTTCCTCTCTTTTTGATACATCTGTCACTTTGTAAGCGGCTTCCCCTCCTTTTTCCTTTATCTCAGCAACAGCTTCCTGTAATTTGTCTTCATTTCTTGCGGCAAGTACAACTTTTGCCCCGCTTTCTCCTAATAATTTCGCAGTAGCCCTTCCAATTCCTGAAGAAGCTCCTGTAACAATAACGACTTTGTTTTTAACAGCCATTTTAATCATCTCCTTTAAATAATTAATTTTTATACAATCAAATTATATCATATCTTTTTAAAAAGTCAATAGGTCTATATATATCTATTATAAAAAATAAATGATATATTGTAGTTGTTATTTTTAATATTTTAAAGTATAATTATAATAAATTAACTTTAAAAGTTGTAGTTATTTCATTTAAACTTTAAAAATATTTAATTTTAGAAATACGATGTAAAATAGATTATAGCATTCTAATTTGAAACGGGAACTTAGGCAAACTATAACTTTCTACGTATTCTTATTTCAAATTTTAAAAGGATTGACTATAATTTGGGAAAGGTAAAAAATGAGTAAATATAAAGAAGTGTATAACAATATAAAAAAACAAATTAAAGATGGAAAATTAAAACCAAAAGATTATTTAAAAAAGGAAGCGGATTTTGCCAAAGAATATTCCTGCTCTGTGCTTACTGTGAGAAAAGCCCTTGCTTTACTGGAATCGGAAGGATATATTCAAAAAATAAAAGGTAAAAGGTCAGTTGTGCTTGAAAAAGGAGATTTGAAAAATATTTCGCTTACTTCAATACAGACATTTCAGGAACTAAATAAGATAAAAAATATAGATGTCAAGGCAAATTTAGTTAGTCTATATATAGTACAAGGTCTCGAGGAACTGATGGAAAAATTTAATGTTTCTAAAACGGCTGATTTTTACAAGGTTGTCCGTACTTATTCCTTGGATGGCGAAACTGTGCAGTATGCTATTTCTTATTTTGATAGAAAAATAGTCACTTATCTGAATGATGAAATAGCCAGCAAGTCTATTTATGAATATTTGGAAAATGAACTAAATTTAAAAATATCGTATTCAAGACGGGAAATAAAGTTCAGAAGCGCAACAGATGAGGAAAGAAGGCATATAAATCTTGAAAATATTGACAGAGTTGTAGTTATTGAAACTTACGCCTATTTATCCAACGGAAATCTTTTCCAATATGAAACAATAACTTATCATCCTGATAAATTTACTTTTACGGCAATTGCTAAAAGATAGTTGCTAAAAGGGAAAAAACTCGGTATACTAATAGTAGAATAAAAACTAATAAACAGCAAATTAAGGAAGGGAATGGTAATGATGAAAATAAACAAATTTATTGATCATACAATTTTGAAAGCAACAGCTACAAAGGAAGATGTAAAAAAATTATGCGATGAAGCGAAAGAATATGGATTTTATTCAGTTTGTGTAAATGGGGCGAATGTTGAATATGCTTTTAGTCAAGTTAAGGACAGCGATGTGAAAGTTGCGGCGGTAGTTGGATTTCCTTTGGGAGCGATGGCGACGGATGTGAAGGTGTTTGAAGCGAAAAAGGCTATTGAAGACGGTGCTTCGGAAATTGACATGGTTATTAATATTGGAGCATTGAAGGATAAGGACTATGGTTTAGTGGAAAACGAAATTAGAAAAATAAAAGAGGCAATTGGAAGCAATGTTCTGAAAGTTATAATCGAAACTTGCTATTTGACTGATGAGGAAAAAGTAAAGGCATGCGAATTAGCAGTTAATGCAAAGGCAGATTTTGTAAAAACTTCGACAGGATTTGGAACAGGAGGAGCAACATTTGAAGATGTAGAACTTATGAAAAAAACAGTTGGAGATAAAGCAGAAGTAAAGGCAAGTGGTGGAGTGAAAGACCTTGAAACTGCAAAAAAATATATTGAATTAGGAGCAACAAGACTGGGAACAAGTTCAGGAATCGCTATTGTAACAGGACTGGAAAGTGAAAAGGCTGGCTATTAAATTTTAGTCAATAAAGAGGAACATAATAATAGACTTCTTCAGAAACTATATATTTTTAGAATTTAATAAAAGAAGGATTATAAAGCAAGGGGTTAGTACCCCTTGTTAAAGTAAAAAATTGGATAACAGATATTTATGCAGCAAGAAATTAAGAACTTTTATCAGAAAGAGAAGAAGTTTAAAATTGAAAATAGTATATTAATTAGGTATATAAATTTTTGCAAATAGCTGTCAGTAAAATGTAAAGGAGAAGTGAGTATTTATGAAACTTAAAAATTTTAAATTTAGAAATATTTTCTTTTGTTGCTTTCTTCTGCTAGTTTCTATACTTTCTTTTGGACAAAATAAGAAATCTGATGAAATTATTTTGACAGATGACGGTGTAATTTTGAATTTGAAAGGGACTTTTAAAATTAATTGGGATAAAAGTGATCCAGATGTACCATGTTCTGCAATAGAATATGGAGAAATGCTGTTTTATCCTGATAATAAGGACATTGTGAATGAAAAAGCTATAGTTTTGAAGCCTAGGGATTTTGATTATCATAACTGGGATGAAACCAGAAATGCTGAAAAGGAATTTGCTGATATGGAAAAGGCTAAAGTTGAAATATTAAAAAAAACTTTTCCAGAAGAATTTGAAAAAATGGAAAAAATTCAAAAAGGGGAATTACAGTCTCCAGTAAGAGTTAAAATAAAAAAAGTAACTCCATATACAGAATGTGATTTTACAACAGTTTATGCACAAGTTATTAAATTAAAGAAAATTGAAGGAGCGAAACCCAAAATTACAAAACTTAAAGTGAAAAAGTTGGATGAATCAGATGATTTTGATGAACCGCATTTAGATGAAGCGGGTTACCTTCGAGAATACAGGGTAAACTCAAAGGATGGATATGCAAATATGCGTGAAAAACCGACTAAAGATTCAAAAGTTATTTCAAACTTAGATAATGAAACGATTGTAAGATATATTACAAAATATGGTGACTGGTATTATGTTTACTTTGCTGACTATCCTTCTGACCTTGAGAAAGAGTGGAAAGTTAAAGAATATAGGGGATTTATCCATAAGAGCCAGTTGAAAAAATATGTTGATTAGATATTTATGTAATAAAATTGAAAAATTTATGCTTTTGATTACAAAGAAAGGATAACTTGTGAAAAAAATTTTGTTGAAAATAGTGATATTTTTGATTTTTGTAAATGTGGGATTTGGAGATATTGCTAAAAATTTAGGAGATTATTATTCGATAGATAAAGGAAAGGTTTATTACAAAAATAAAATTTTGGAAGGAGCAAATCCGAAAACTGCTGAGTTGATAGGATTTTCTCTTTTAAAAGATGATAAGAATGTTTATTACATGGGTGAAAAAATAAAAGATATAAAAATTAAAAATTTTGAAAAATTAGGTCAAAATTATTGGAAAAATGAGAATAAAATTTATTATCGGGATAAAAAAATAGAAAATGCTGATATTATGAGTTTTAAAGTTTTGAATGAATATTCTGCGAAAGATAAAAATAATGTGTATATAGGAAATAGCAATATAGGACTTTGGAAACTTGATAAAATTGAAAATCCTGAAACATTTGAATTTTTATCAGATACTATAAATACTGATTCATTTTATGGAAAAGATAAATATAATGTTTATTATGTAAATAGGATATTTTTAAGTTGTTTTGGTACATATACTTGGATAGGGTTTAAAGTAGAAGGAATTAATAAAGATAAAGTAAAAGTTTTGAATGACTGGTTTATAAAAGATGATAAAAATATTTATTTTGAGGGGAAAATTTTAGAAGGTGTAGATTATAATACATTTGAAGTACTTCCAAATGGAGATGGAAAAGATAAAAATCGAAGTTATGAAGATTTGACTAAAGACGAGTTGAAATGGTTTTAATCAACAGGAAACTAATTACTTATACAGATAAAATAAAAAGGGTAGGAAATAAAAAATGGAATTTAGAATAATGACTTACAATATTTATGGAGCAAGGCTTGCGGATGGGAAAAAATTGGCAAAAAGCATAAAAAAATATAAGCCTGATTTTGTTGCATTGCAGGAAGTTGATAAAAATACAAAAAGAAGTAATTTTCGTGACGTAACCCAGGATTTTGCACTTGAACTTGGGTATAATTATTATTATTTTCAAAAGGCAATGGACTTTGATAAGGGAGAATTTGGAATTGCGTTTGTTTCAAAATATGATGTGAAAAATATATATGTTCACGAGCTACCATCTGCTGGAAATGAAAAAAGACAGGTTTTGGCAGCACAAATTAACAGTTCAAAATATAAAAAACATATTTTGGTTATAAATACTCATTTAGATTATGAACCTGCAGTAAAAAGTACCCAAATTGACGATTTGATGACAGTTATAGATTATTTTAAGGGAGATATAAAATTTTTATGCGGTGATTTTAACCTTTTGTCAACAACAGAGCATTATTGGGAAATTTGTAAAAACTGGAATGACACTTATTTTGAAGGTAAAGACTTGGAAAATAAATCAAATCTTGAAAACAGAAATCTTGAAACACAGAGAATTGATTATATAATGGCAAAAAAATATGCAAATTACAGAACTAAGCAAAGTTTTTTTATAAATGATGATTCGCAGGAATGGACAAAGCTGTCGGATCATTTGCCGTATATGGCGGTGTTGGAGATAGAGTGAGAAAAAATATAAAAAATAAAGGATAATTTAAAATATGGGAAAAGAATGTGATTATAATCCACCATTTGAAATTACAAATGAGATAATCGAACTTGTTGCTCAAATTAACGAATTAACAGGAATGATTATAGTTTCAGAAAAACTATCTTCAAATTCAGTTTTGAGAAGGGAAAATAGAATAAAAACAATTTATTCATCACTTGCGATAGAGCAAAATACACTAACATTTGAACAAGTGACGGACGTGATTAATGGGAAAAGAATTTTAGCTCCGCCAAAGGATATAAAAGAAGTTAAGAATGCTTATGAAATCTATGAAAAATTAACTTTATTAAATCCATATTCGATTAAAGATTTACTCAAGGCACATAAAATCTTGACTGCTGATTTAATAAATGAAAATGGAAGATTTCGTACAAAAGGAGCAGGAGTTTATCAGGGAAGTCAGCTGATTCATGCAGGGACACCACCTCAATATATTCCTGAATTAATAGAACAACTTTTTTCGTGGTTAAAAAAGAGTAAAGTTCACCCACTAATAAAGGCTTGTGTATTTCATTATGAATTTGAATTTATACATCCTTTTCAAGATGGAAATGGAAGGTTAGGGCGGCTTTGGCATACATTAATCCTATCAAAATGGAAAGAGTTTTTTGCTTGGCTTCCAATTGAAACTTTGATTCAGAAAAAACAGCAGAAGTATTATGAAGCTATAAATTTATCAAATACTGCTGGAGAATCTACGCCATTTATTACATTTATTCTTGAAATTATAAAAGAAACTCTGGAAGAATTGCAAAAAAATGACTTAAAAATGACTGATATTTTGACTGATAAAATGACTGATAAAGAGCTTCAAAGGCTGAAAATACTGGAAGAGTATTTTGAGAAAAATAATTATATTGATAATAGTGAAGTTCAAAAGATTTTGAATGTTTCGGATTCTACGGCGAGAAGATTTTTGAATAAACTTTTGAAAAATGGAATTTTGGAGGCATTTGGAGAGAAAAAAGGGAGAAAGTATCGGAAGAAATAATTTTGAATTTTTAAATATTTAAAAATCATAAAAAATTACGGTAATTCAAAAATAAATTAATATAAACAGGATGAGATAAAATGGATGTAAGTATAATTACTTGGGATGAAAATTATTATGATAGTTGTTACGAGGATTATCTTCAAATTATGAAAAATAATGAAATTGTTTATTATGGATATTGGTATGAATTAATTTCTTGTAATGAAGAAGCACGATATAAGTTTATGTTTGAATTTAATTATGGGGATATAAAAAATAAATGTGATACAGGTATAGTAAAATTTGAGAATAATTTTTTGATGGTTCCGTATCGTGAAAAAATTTATCAACACAATTACAAATATTTACCTTTAAAATTTACTGAACATCATTTATTAAGGTTGATGTCTAAAGAAGAAATAAGTTTAATAAACAAAATTTCTTGTTCAGATATTTTGTTACAGTGGTTAGGATTGAGTAATTTTAAAGGATATTTTGATACATTTGAAGAATATAAAAAACAATTATTTTATGATATATATTTTGTTGATATAGATAAATTAGATGATAATATTGAAAATTTTTTTAAAGAAATATCGGAATTAAAAAATAGAGAAATAGTAACAATTTTAAGAAATGATTTTGAAATTGTCACGGCTTATTTGAATACGGGAAAAATTTGGAAAGCATTTTTGAAAAAGGATGATAAAATATATTTGAATACAGGACTGGATGTAAGCATAGATATAACAGATATTGCAGAGAAGTATTATAAAAAATTTTAAAATCAATTGCTTTTAAAACAGATAAAAGATATAATTAAGTAAAAAAAGGCAGAAAGTATAGGAAAAAATGCTAAAATATGGAGATAAATTGAATGAAAATAAAATATTCAAAATTTGAAATTAATATGTGGGATATATTTTTTCTAATACTGTTTTTAGGATATTTATTAGGAGGAATTGATATTTTATTTAATGAGAAAGAAAAGGACGGGATATTTTTTTTAGCTATTGGAATAAGTTATTTTATATATAGATTTCTTTTGGTAATGATTATTAAAAATAAGATGAAATTTGATTTTTCTGATTATGAAGTGAAAATAAAAGGTCTATTTTTTGAGAAAACGATTGAATATAATGATATAAAAACTTTGACAGTGAGAAAAAATATATTAGGTTCGTATGATATTTTTTTAAACTTTGACAGCTCAATGAATATTTATAAGTATTTCTGTAATTTAATAATGGATGTTTCAATAGAAAGTAATCATAAAAAAAGTTATATTTTTTGTGACATAAAAAATAAAGATGAAATTTTGGAATGTTTATTGGAGAAAATAGGTTATCCCAAAAAAGAAATTCGTGAAAAAGTGAATGGAGAAAAATTATATGTGAAATATTCAATTTTTGAAAAGAATTTTATGATGTGTTTTGCAATATTTAATTTAATGACAATTTTTTCAGTTGGAATTGCTTGGGGATATTTAAATTTAATGATTAAATTATTTACAATAATAATATTATTACTGGTAGTAACTGTAATAAGATTTTTTAAAAAAAATTATATTATGAAAAGATACAATAATTATAGTATATCAATTTCTGAAAAGAAAAAAGAAATTTATATTATGGATTATTTTTTTGAAACAGATAAAAAAGTAATAATTAATTATGAAAATACAAATTTTAATAGCGTAAAATTTAATTTTTATTATTTTCAAAATAATGTTATGCCTAAAAATTATAAAAAATATGATAATTAAAATTATTGAATACAAATCACATATAGCTCTGTTTATATTTGGTTCTAATTACTAAAAATAATAAAAAACAGGTAATTTATTTGCCTTTAAAAAACATAAAAGGTATAATATCAGTAAATAAAAAAGAAAGGGAGAGATAGAAATGAAAAAAATAGAAAGAATTACATTAATTGTACTAGACAGTGTTGGAGCAGGAGAATTGCCTGATGCAAATTTATTTGATGACTGTGGGTCAAATACCTTAGGAAATATGGCTAAAGCTTATGGGGGAATGAGCTTACCTAATATGGGTAAATTAGGACTTGGAAATATTACTGAGATTGAAGGGACTCCAGCTGTAGAAAATGCTGAAGGGGCCTATGGAAGAGCGATTGAGGTGTCACATGGGAAAGATTCTACGACTGGGCATTGGGAAATTGCTGGTGTGCCGCTAGAAAGACCATTTCCAAATTACCAAAATGGATTTTCAGATGAGGTTATAAAGGAATTTGAAGAGAAAACAGGAAGAAAAGCTATGTTGAATAAGCCAATTTCAGGGACTGTAGCGATTGACCAATATGGAGAAGAACAAATTAAAACTGGAAATTGGATAGTTTACGGTTCAGCGGACCCTGTGTTTCAGATTGCTGCGAATGAAGAAATTATACCATTGGAAGAACTTTACAAAGCGTGTGAAATTGCACTTGAAATTTGTAATGAAAAATCGCCTGTGGCAAGGGTAATTGCAAGGCCTTATGTTGGTAAAAAAGTTGGAGAATTTAAAAGAACTGCGAATAGACACGACTTCTCGATTGATCCTCCAAAAGAAAGCATGCTTGAAAGATTGGAAAAAGCTGGACTTGATGTAGTTGGAATCGGGAAAACGAGCGACTTGTTTAATGGAAAAGGGATTACAGATAATAGAAAAGCTAATCAGGATAACTTAGATGGAATTAAGAAAACAATAGCCGCATTGAAGGAAGATACAAAAGGATTGATTTTCACTAACTTAGTTGATTTTGATGCTGTTTACGGGCATAGAAGAAATGTTGAAGGGTATGTAAAGGCTCTAATCGAATTTGATAATTGGCTGCCTGAAATTGAGAAAAACTTGAAAGATGATGAAATCTTGATTATCACTGCCGATCACGGAAATGACCCTACATTCAAAGGAACAGACCACACAAGAGAGTATATACCTATAATGATTTGTGGTAAAAATGTTAAGAAGAATGTAAATATTGGAACTAGAAAAACTTTTGCTGATATTACGGCAACTGTTGAGGAAATTTTGCTGGGGACAGAGAAAGAGGGAAGTTTTGCAAAAGAAATTTTGGAAGACTAAAAAATAGATAAATATGGGTTAATTGAGGTTGAAAATTAGATGAAGAGAGAGAGTTATGCTGAAAACACCTTTTGGAAATATACGAATGTTTATGGATAAAAAAGAAGTTGAGTTTAATTTTTCTAAAATTCAAAATTCTAAATCTTTTTTGAAAACTGAAACATATTTATTGAAGTATGAATTTAAAAAGGAAAAAGTAGATAAAATAAACAAACATTTTTTAAAATGTATTTTAGAAACAGATTTTGGATGTGAAAGTTACGTTGAGAGTGGAGAGAGATTGGAAGCGATTTCTTTTGAAATTAAAAATGGTAAATTGACAATAGGGACAACTTCTGGATTGTCTATGGCAGAATCTGATGGGAATAATAATGATTTTGATATTGAGTATTTGGAAAATGGAATTGAAATTGTAATTTTTGAAAAAACAAGGAATCAAATTTTTAGTTTTGGAGTTTCTTTTCTAGAAAATGTAAATTTAGAAAATGAAGTTCAAACATGGCTTGCAGTTGATTATGCGATAAATTTAAAAGAAAGGGTAAATAAATGCCAAAATTAATAATAAACAACCTAAATATAAAAGAAAAAAATGCTGATAAAAATGGAACAACTGGTTACAGAGTAAAAATAGATGGTGGAAATCCAATAGAATTTAGAAAAAAATATTTGGAAGTTCAGGTTCCAAAAGGAGAGCATGAAGTTACAATATTTAGGACTGGACTTAAAAAGGTTGTGAAGAAAATTAAGGTAGCGGGGAAAGATGCGAAGGTTTCTGTAAGGATAGATGTCAGTTTACCGATAATGATGGTAATACTGCAATTAATAATAAATAATTTTGTTTTTCCGAAACTTTCACTTTTGAGAACAATTTTTAGTGTTATTTTTTTAATTTTGTTTTTGTATTTGATGTTTATGAGGGAAGTAATAAAAGTGGATGTTGAAGAGTAGACAGCAAGAAATTTTAGCAGAGGATGATGATTTATGAAAGATGGAGAGACAAAAGATAGGGATCAGGAAGAAGAAAAGTGGCTGAATTGGGCGATTGAGTTACAAAGTCTGGCTCAGGCAGGACTTGCGTATGGAAAGGATAAGTTTGATATTGAGCGATTTGAGAGAATTAGAGAGATTTCAGCTGAGATGGTAGCTCATAAGACTGATATTTCGGTAGAAAAAGTAAAAAATCTGTTTTGTAATGAAGTTGGATATCAGACACCTAAAATTGATGCTAGAGCTGCGATTTTTGAAAATAATAAGATTTTACTAATTCAGGAGAGTAATGGAAAATGGGCATTGCCAGGCGGATGGGCAGATGTTCATCTTTCAGTTAAGGAAAATGTGCTAAAGGAAGTTAAGGAGGAAGCTGGAATTGAAGCAAGTGCAGAAATGATTGTAGCCTTACTGGATGTAACAAAAAATCAAGGAAAAGCAATGCCTTATGGCATAACAAAAATTTTTGTGTTATGTAAATATGTTAGCGGAAAATTTGAGAAAAATATAGAAACCATTGACAGCCGATATTTTGGGATTGATGAATTGCCAGAGCTTGCAACTAATAAAACTACTGCTGAGCAGATACAGATGTGTTTTAAAGCTAATGAAAATAGAGATAATTGGAAAGTGATTTTTGATTAAGTTGTAAACAATAGATATTAAATTGTAGGAGTGGAAAATGGATAAAAAATACATTTTAGAAAAGTTGTCAAAAATAGACAAGAATAAATACAGTATATCTGAATTAGGCTTATTTGGAAGTTATGCTAAAAATGTAGAAAATGAAAATAGCGATATAGATGTATTGGTAAAAATGGAATTTAAAAAAGGAATGTATCAAAATTTTTGTAATTTACAAAAAGAATTGGAAGAAATATTTCATAAAAAAGTAGATTTGATAGAAAAAAGTGTATTTGATTATAAATTTAAAACAAAAAATGTTAGAGAATATAAAGAAAAAATAAGAGAAGAGATTCTAGAAAGTGTAATATATGTATAAGAAAAATAGAAATATTATTCAATTTACTTATGATATAGAAGAATGTATAAATGAAGTAATAGAAGAAGTAAATGGGATAGAATATGTTGAATTTGCTGCTGATAAAAAATTGATTGGTTATGTTGAACGGCAACTTGAAAAAATAGGAGAAGCGATAACTCAAATACAAAAGTTAGATAAAAATATTTTGTTACAAAGTTATAATGAAATTAGCTATTGGGAAAATATAAAGGGAATGAGAAATAGATTGATTCATGAGTATTGGGGAACAAGTATTGAAATGGTTTATGAAGTTTCTTTATATGAATTGGAAGAGTTATTAGAATATATAAAACAAGTAAGAAACAATGTAATTAATACTAACTAAAAAACATAAAAAAGACTAATTCTAAAACGTAATAAGTTCTAAAATAGTCTTTTTTTATATATCACACTTTTTTACTTTTAAAATATTTTTTAAAAATTATAATTAACGAGAACCTTTTTTATTATAATCTTTTTGTTTTTCTTTATATTTTCTAACTTGTCTTTCCAGTCTGTCAGATAAGTCGTCAATCGCTGCGTATAAGTCTTTATTTTCAGCTTCTATTTTTATTTTTGTACCACTTGCATAAACTAATCCATCAGCTTTGTGAACAGGACCTTCAGACTTGGTATCTTCGACTGTTAGAACAACATCGATTTCTGTGATAGCATCTGAATACTTAGAAATTTTGCTTACTTTTTCTTCAGTATAATTTTTAATTGCATCTGTAATTTTAAGTTGTTTTCCGCTAATAATGATTTTCATAAATCATCACATCCTTTCATCTATGTCAATAATATTGTACCTTGAAAATCCTAAATGTCAATAGCTGAAATAAAATAATTAAAAATTCTTTATAATAAATGATTAAAAAAACATCTGTTATTTATTAAATTCTGTGAGATAAAATGGCATATAATAAGATTTATAAAGTAATTACAATGGTATGTAACTTCAAATCTTTTAATCTATATTTTAATATTAAAAAAGATTAAAGTATATAATATAAAAATTTAAATTAGTGTTTATTGAATTTGAAATTATTCAATAAATTGTATATAATAATGTTGTAAATTATTGATTTATAAAATGGAAATATAAGGTGAAAAAATGATAAAGTTTTTTAAGCAGGATACAATTTCGCTTGCGAAAAATTTACTTGGGAAATTGATACTTGTGAAAAAGGATGATGAAATATTAGGGGGATATATTGTGGAAACAGAGGCTTATTTGGGAGCAGTTGATAGGGCTTGTCACGGATTTGAAGGCAAAAGAACTCCAAAGGTTGAGGCTTTATTCGGAAAAGCTGGCACAGTTTATATTTATACAATGCATACGCATAAAATGCTTAATATTGTCAGCTGTGAAGAAGGAAATCCGCAGGCAGTACTGATTAGGGGAATTGAGCCAGTGATTAATGTTGAAAGAATGGTTGAAAATAGAGGAAAATCTGGGATTCTAGTTAGCAATGGTCCGGGAAAATTGACAAAGGCTATGGGAATTAGTGACAAATTTAATAAGAGTAATATTTTTGAAATTACTAAAAATTTTCATAAAATAACGCAAGAATTGATTTATAATAGTGAAAATATGAAGGAAAATCTACTTTATGTTGATTTTGAAAATAGTAAAATTCCAAAGAAAATTGAAATTTCGGCAAGAATAGGAATTCCAAATAAAGGAGTTTGGACAGAAAAGCAATTACGATATTTTGTGGCAGGGAATAAATATGTTTCAAGAATGAAAAAATCTGAATTTAATGATAATTGCTGGAAATAATTTTTTAGGTATTGAAAAAATAGTAAAATTTTGTTATACTTTTACTAGGTGAGAAATTTTACAAATATGAAATTTTTTAGTAGATTATTTTTGTTATTAGGATGTAAAGTTAAATTTATTGTGGAGGAAAGATGAAAAAAATTTTTTTTGTCACGAGAGCAATGAGGATATTTTTCACAAGACAAATTGTAAAATTGTCTGCTTTGTTATGTATAAAATGTAAAAAAAATAAATATATAAATTTATGTCAGAAATCTAGGTGAATTTTGTTTACTTAGATTTTTTTTGTTTTTTTATATTGCTTTGATTAATAACAGTTGTTTTATTTATTATTTTTAACAATCTTTTTTAGACAGAGATAATATCATACGCCATATCTCTGCACTCCCGCTTTACACAAAACTTTCTTATAAAAGAAAAAGAAAACTCGCTTTTGAGAATAAATTATTTTAATATCAAAAAATAGATTTTTTTAAAATTTTGGAAAAGCTCAAACAATTCTTTTTCTTCTAACGAAATGTTGCTTGGTATTTATTTTAGTCAAATAAACTATTATGATTAAATGTCAAAAAATACTTAGACAAGTCTAATTTTTAAAGGAGATGGCAACTGTTTAGGATTGTTTTATAAAAATAATTACTTAATAAAAAATAATATGGGTTTCAATTAATTAATTAATATAAATAAAAAATATAGCAGAAAGAAGGAGAGAAAAAAATGAATTATAGAATCTTTGTGGAAAAAAAAGAAGATTTTAGAGTGGAAGCACAGAATTTGTTTAGTGACTTGAAGGAGAACATCGGGATAGATGGGCTTGTTGATGTAAGAGTCTTGAATATTTATGATGTGTTTAACTTGGGTGAAAATGATTTGGAAAAATTGGAAAAAACTGTATTTTCAGAAATAAATGTTGACAATGTTTTTAGATCATTCGATGAAGTGTTTAAGGAAAAAGATTCAGAAAATGTGTATTTTTCAATGGAGTTTTTGCCGGGGCAATATGATCAGAGGGCGGATTCTGCAATTCAATGTATAAATTTATTGATTGACGAAGATAATAATATTAACGTAAAAAGCGGGAAATTGATAATTTTATACGGAAAAATTTCTCCTGATGAACTTGCGAGAATAAAAAAATATTATATAAATGAGGTTGAGGCAAGAGAAAAAGATTTAAATGTTCTAAGTGAAAATGTCGAAATTGAAAATACGGATGATGTTATTGTTTATGAAGGATTTACTGAAAAAACAAAAGAGGAAATTGAAAGTCTTAAAAATGAATTGGAACTGGCGATGACTGTGAACGACTTGTTGTTTATTCAGGAATATTTTAAAAATGAGGAAAAAAGAAATCCTACGGAAACTGAGATTCGTGTTCTTGATACTTACTGGAGTGATCACTGCCGACACACAACTTTTGAAACAATTATTGATGATATAAAAATTGAAAATGAAACTTACAAAAATATTATAGAAAAGGCTATTAATGAGTACTTGGAAAGCAGGGAGTACGTTCATGCTGACAGAATTTCTAAAAAGCCTATGACTCTTATGGATCTTGCTACAATTTTTGGAAAAGAGCAGAGAAAAAATGGGAACTTGCCAGATTTGGAAGTTTCGGATGAAATAAATGCGTGTTCGATCTATATTGATGTGCCAATTGAAAGAATTGATGAAAATGGGAAAAAGAATACAGTTACTGAAAAATGGATTTTGCAGTTTAAAAATGAAACTCATAATCATCCGACAGAAATTGAGCCGTTTGGAGGGGCTTCTACTTGTATTGGTGGAGCAATCCGTGATCCGTTATCTGGAAGAACTTATGTTTATCAGGCTGTGAGAATTAGCGGTTCTGCTGATCCGACTGAAAAAATTGAGGATACAATGGCTGGAAAATTGCCGCAAAAAGTTATTACGCAAGTAGCTGCGCACGGATTTTCTTCTTATGGAAATCAAATTGGGCTTGCGACAACTCACGTGAATGAAATTTACGATGAAGGATATAAGGCTAAAAGGATGGAACTGGGACTTGTCGTGGGAGCGGCACCTGCTGAAAATATTATTCGTGAAAAGCCTGAAAATGGGGATATTGTAATTTTACTTGGTGGAAGAACTGGAAGAGATGGAATTGGAGGAGCGACTGGATCGTCTAAGGAGCATACAACAGAATCTTCAGAAAAATCAAGTGCTGAAGTACAAAAAGGAAATGCGATTGTTGAAAGAAAAATTCAAAGACTTTTCAGAAACAGAAATGTTACAAAATTAATTAAGAAATGTAATGACTTTGGAGCTGGAGGAGTTTCAGTCGCAATCGGAGAGCTTGCTGACGGGCTTGAAATTGACTTGAATAAGGTAAGAGTGAAATATATCGGATTAAATGGTACAGAACTTGCTATTTCAGAATCGCAGGAGAGAATGGCGGTTGTTATTGAAAAACAAAACTTGGATAAATTTATAGAATTTGCAAACGAGGAAAATCTGGAAGCGTATCAAGTGGCTGAAATTAACGATTCAAATAGGCTTGTTATGAAATACAATGGAAAAGCAATTGTTGATATTTCAAGAGATTTCCTAAATACAAACGGAGCAGCCTCAAATATCAATATTACAATTGAAAATACGCCAAAACTAAACTTGAACAGAGAAATTGAAGGAAATGACTTTAGAAGCAAATTTATAAATAACCTGAAAGACTTGAATGTCGCTTCACAAAGAGGGTTGGTTGAAACTTTTGACGCAACAATCGGGGCAACTACTGTATTAATGCCGTTTGGTGGGAAATATCAGTTGACACCTGCGGAAGTTTCGGTACAGAAAGTGTCGGTAATTAATGCAGAAACTGATGTCGCTTCAATGGTTGGGTATGGATACAATCCTTATGTTGCAAAACAAAGCACATTCCACGGTGGTGCTTACGCTGTGATTGAGTCAATGGCAAAAGTTGTCGCTGGTGGAGGAAACTACAAAAACATCAGATTTACATTCCAGGAATATTTTGAAAGACTGGGGCAGGATTCCAAAAAATGGGGTAAACCATTATCAGCATTATTAGGAGCATTGCACATTCAAAAAGCCTTTGGGTTGCCGTCAATTGGTGGAAAGGACTCAATGAGCGGAACATTTAATGAAATTTCTGTACCGCCAACATTGGTATCATTTGCAGTAAGCGTTACAGATGCTGAAAATGTAATTTCTAGCGAATTTAAAAATGCTGGAAACAATGTGTACTTGATTGCAACGCCAAATGATGAAAATGATTTGTCAAAACTTGATGAATTAAAAGCAAACTTTGATTTTATAACTGAAAATATAAGGAATAAAAAAATTGTATCTGCTATGGCTGTGAAAAATGGTGGAATTGCAGAAAGCATTGCAAAAATGACATTTGGAAATAAGCTTGGTGTGGATGTTACGGCACAACTTGATGAAAATGACTGGTTTAAAGTAAATTACGGAGCATTTGTTGTGGAAACTGCTGAAAATATTGAGCATAAAAATGCGATGTTGCTTGGAAAAGTTACTGATGAAGCCAAAATTAGTATAAATGGAATAACTTTTGAATTAGATGAGTTAATTGAAAATTGGGAAAGCAAACTTGAAAAAATCTTCCCAACAAGAAAAGAAGTGGCAAAAGAGCATGAAATTGCACATTGTGAAGGCTTAAAATATGAAAAATTGAAAAAAATTGAACATGAAAATATAATTAGCAACATTTCAAATACTTATGCAAAACCGAGAGTATTTATCCCAGTATTTCCAGGAACAAATTCAGAATATGACTTGGAAAGAGCATTTAACCGTGAGGGAGGATTTGCTAAAATAGGAGTATTTAACAACTTGTCGCATAATAATATTTTAAATTCAATTGATAATTTTGTTAAAGAAATTAATAATTCACAGATTTTAATGCTCCCAGGAGGATTTAGTGCAGGAGATGAGCCAGACGGTTCTGCTAAATTCATGGTTGCTGTTCTAAAAAATAAAAAAATTAAAGAAGCTGTGGAAAATTTACTAAAGAGAGATGGACTAATCTTAGGAATTTGTAATGGTTTTCAAGCACTTATAAAATCAGGATTGCTTCCTTATGGAGAAATCCGTGAATTAAATGAAACTTCTCCAACATTGACTTTTAATGCGATTGATAAGCATATGTCAAAAATTGTACAGACAAAAATTATTACAAATAATTCGCCTTGGCTTTCTGATATGAATGAGGGAGATATTCACTCTGTCGCAATTTCTCACGGTGAAGGAAGAGTAATTATTACAGAAGAACAATATAAAAAATTATTTGAAAATAATCAAATTGCAACAAAGTACGTTGGTTTAGACGGAAATTCAACAATGGATTCGCAATTTAATCCAAATGGCTCATATTATGCAATTGAAGGAATGCTTGCTCACAATGGAAGAATTTTTGGGAAAATGGGACATTCTGAAAGAAAAGGCAAGAATGTTTACAAAAATATTTATGGGAATAAAGAGCAGAATATCTTTAGAAATGGAATAAGATTTTTTAAATAGAAAAAATTATGTTATGGAGATAGGATCTTTAATTAATATTGATTCTATCTTTGCATAGTAAAACTGTTTTAAAACAGAACTCAAAGGCTATGACTATTTACTCAAACCCTAAGTTTGTTTAATTTTTAATAGTTTAATTTTAAATGGGTTCGAGTATAACTTAAATAATTTTAATTTTTTGTAAAGGAAGTTTGGTGTGAAAAAAATAAATAAATTTCTGTTTTTAGCCATTTTGCTGTCGTTAGTTTTATCAAATTGCCAAAAGAAAGAAGAAAAGTCGGAGAATGCTCAAAATAAAAAGATTGAAAATGTGAGTAATCAGGATGTTCTACGTGAAATCTCACTTGATGAAATGCTGGATTTTGAACATATACCTAAGAATTGGAAGGAAGAATTCAGAGAAATTGCTGAAAACATGCCTAATTATGATAACAATGTTACTAAAATAATTTTGTATTTTTATGAAAAAGATTTTTTTTATGATTACAAAAAGATATTTTTAGATGATAATAATAATTTTGTAAAACCTGATGAAAAGCAAATAAATGACTTTTTGAAAATGGCATCAGAAAAAAAATTTTCAGATTTTGAAAGTGTAATTCAAATGCTGGAAAAGGAAAATAAAAATGATAAATTGTTTGGTAAATTAACAGGAAATTGGATTGAATCATTAAAAATTTGGAAGTCGAAAGCAGATAACTTGGAAAATTATTATCGATCAGGAGATTATAAAAAGGACAATTTTGCAAAGGGAAAAACTTTAAATTCTGAATATTTAGAAAGTATTAAACAACGTAAGGAAAAATATAAGGAATTAAACAAAATATTTATTTTTAAATTAAAATATTTACTAAAAAAAACGGCTGTTTTTTATACAGATCAGCAATATGGAAATAATACACCAATAGGTGATTTGTTTAAAGAAAGTTTATTGATTGATATATTTTACTATAAATTGTACGATTGGAATGAAATTTATAATGCAGAAGAAGCATTTGAAGTTCCAGTTGAAGAAAAAGACAGCGAAAAATATTTACAAGATTTGAAAAAAATTCAATCAGAAATAAAAAAATTATCAGATACGATGGAAAATAAGGAGTATGAATTTATAAACTCCAAAACAATAATAAACAAAGAAATATATCTTTTGGCTAAAAAAGAAAATGAAGCAAATTTAGAATTAATTAATGAAATAATGTCTGATATGGAAAATAAGAAATATACAGATATAAATCCAATTGGAATACTTCTTATGAAAAGAAATCAGGAAATAGAACAGGTTATAAGAAAACAACTTGCAAGAAGCAGATAGTGATTCAAATAAAAAGAAAGCTGATTTTTATATAGATAAGTAAAAATAAATAAAGAAGAAATGAAGGGAGAATTAAAAAATGAAAGTAGCAATATTTTTTGGAAGTCAGTCAGATACTGAGAAAATGAGAGGTGCTGCGAATTGCCTAAAGGAATTTGGGATTGGGTACGAGGCTTATGTCCTGTCGGCTCACAGAGTTCCTGAAAAATTAGAGGAAGTTCTTGCAGATGTGGAAAAGAGAGGGGCTGAAGTGATTATCGCTGGAGCAGGGCTTGCGGCACATTTACCAGGAGTTATTGCTTCAAAGACAATTCTTCCAGTTGTAGGCGTACCTTTAAATGGAGCGATTGGAGGGCTTGATGCTCTTTATTCAATTGTTCAGATGCCAAAGTCTATTCCTGTGGCGACGGTTGGAATTGATAATTCGTATAATGCAGGGATGCTAGCTGTACAGATTTTGGCGGTAAAATATCCTGAAATTAAGGGAAAACTGATTAATTTCAGAAAAGAAATGAAAGCTAAGTTTATTGCAGATAATGAGAAAAAAATAGAGTTTTAGGGGGAGATAATTATTTATGAACAGCAAAATTTACGAACTTTATAAAAAAGAAATATTTTTGAATCCAGAAGAATTAAATAAATTAAAAAAATATATAAATGAAGAAAATAAAGTTTGTGGAAAAGATGCGTTAAAAGGTAATTTAAGGGATAATATAAGCTACAATAATCCGGGTAATGATAAAAATCATTACTACTATTATTTTAAAATGAGTAATGAAAAGTTTACTGTTATCAAAGTCAATAAAAAATTTCCTGTAGAACTTGAAACAAATAGTAAGGATGATGATTCAAAAATAATCAAAATTCGTAAAGAAAATCTGGAAACAGTTGGAGAAGCTATAATATATTATTATAGTGAAATTGTAAAATATTTTCAAATAAAAATAGCAACATTAGATTTTGAAAGATTATACGAAGACTATTCTGAAGAAGGATTAAAAAAAATTGAAAAGATAATACAGGAAATAACATTATTTTATGCAAAAATGTATTACAGGTATCCTATCCGTGAAGTAAGGAGTTCCTCAACAAAACTTCATGAAGTTATGGAGGAATATAATATTGATGAACAATTTAATGAATTGGAAAAAACAGTTTCGCTCATTAGGGATATAATCAATTATCAATTAGAGAGAAAACGGGAAAAAGAAAAAGAGAAAGAAGATAAAAGAAGTGAGAATTGGAATAAAATTTTTGCAGCTATAGGTACAGCTTTAGCAATTATTGAAATAGTTCAAGGTTTTTTAATAAAATAAAAAGTATAATGGAGGAAATAAAAGATGGAAAAAAGAGAACAAATTTACGAAGGAAAAGCAAAATCAATTTTTTCAACAGATAAAGCGGATGAAATAATTATGTATTTTAAAGATGATGCAACAGCTTTTAATGGAGTTAAAAAGGATCAATTGGAAGATAAAGGGATTTTAAATAATAAAATTTCTACGTTGATTTATGAGTATTTGATAAAAAATGGTGTGAAAACTCATTGGATTGAAACTTTGAATGAAAGGGAACAATTATGTAAAAAAGTGGAAATTGTTCCTTTGGAAGTAATTATTAGAAATAGGGCGACTGGAAGTTTTGTGAAAAGATATGGAGCGGAAGAAGGAAAAATTTTTAAAAGACCTACATTTGAGCTGTCGTATAAAAATGATGATTTAGGAGATCCGCTATTGAATGATGATCACGCTTTGGCACTGGAATTGGTAACTGAAGAGGAATTGGCTGGGATTAAGGAGCAAACTTTTTTAATAAATGACTTGCTTTCAAAATTGTTTGATAAAATGAACTTGATTTTGGTGGATTATAAAATTGAGTTTGGAAGAGATAAGGATGGGAATATTTTGCTAGCTGATGAAATAAGTCCAGATTCGATGAGATTATGGGATAAGGACACGCTTAAAAAATTGGATAAGGATAGATTTAGACAGGATTTAGGAGATGTAATGGGGGCATATCGTGAAGTTTTACGTCGTTTAGAAAAAGCATTGGCAGAATAAATTTGAATGGAGGGAAAAATCGTGTTTAAAAGTTTGAATGAAGAGTGTGGAGTTTTTGGAGTTTATGGACATCCTGATGCAGCAAGACTAACTTATTACGGGCTTCACAGTCTTCAGCATAGAGGGCAGGAAGCGGCAGGAATTGTGGTAAGTGATGGAAAACGTGTAAACGGACATCGTGGTCCTGGATTAGTGTCAGAAGTATTTAATGATGACAGGATATTTAACCGTCTGGAAGGGAATAGTGCCATAGGGCATGTGCGGTATGCAACTTCTGGAAGCAGCAGCGGACGTAATATTCAGCCATTTCTATTTCAGTTTTTTGATGGAAGTATTGCATTGGCACACAATGGAAATTTAATCAATGCCAAAACATTAAAAAGGGAATTAGAAGAACACGGTGCGATTTTTCATTCTTCATCTGATACGGAAGTATTGGTTCACTTGATAAGAAGAAGCAAGGAAAAGGATTTTCTGAGTCAGTTAAAAGATGCATTGCGTCAAGTAAAAGGTGGATTTTCTTTCGTAATTCAAACTCAGACAGAATTGTATGGGGCAGTAGATCCATTTGAATTTCGTCCTTTAATTTTAGGAAAAGCAAAAAATGGGGCGTACATTTTGGCAAGTGAAACATGTGCATTGGAAATTGTTGGAGCAGAATTTATTAGAAATATAAGATCTGGAGAAGTAGTTATTATTAATGAAAACGGATACAGAATAGAAAAATATACTGAAAATACTTCAACTGCCATTGCGGCAATGGAATATGTGTATTTTGCGCGTCCTGATTCGGATATTTCTGGAGTAAATGTTCATAAGTCACGTAAAAGATGTGGAAGAAGATTGGCACAGGAAGCTCCAGTTGAACATGCAGATATTATAATCGGAGTTCCGAACTCATCATTATCAGCGGCAAGCGGATATGCAGAAGAAATTGGAAAGCCTTATGAAATGGGATTAATTAAAAATCAATATGTGGCACGTACTTTTATTCAGCCAACTCAGCAATTGCGTGAACAGGGTGTCAGAATGAAATTATCAGCTGTAAAAAGCATTGTAAAAGACAAAGTTGTAGTTATGATAGACGATTCAATAGTTCGTGGTACAACTTCGAGCCGTATAGTTCAGCTCTTAAAAGAGGCGGGAGCAAAGGAAGTGCATGTCCGTATCGCCTCTCCAGAATTTAAATTTCCTATTTTTTATGGAATAGATGTTTCAAATTCATCAGAATTAATTTCGGCAAATAAAACGGTTGAGGAAGTAAGAGAGTACATAGGAGCAGATTCTCTTGCATTTCTTAGCATAAATGGGATGATTGACTCAATAGGGCTTGATTTTGATGCACCTTACACGGGGCTTTGCATGGAATGTTTTAATGGAGATTATCCAGCTGGATTGGGCGATTATGAAGAAGAATTTTATACTTCGTTGACACCAATTCAAAAAGAGGCTTTGAAAAAATTAGAAAAATAAAAAATTAAAGACTTTGTATAAAAATAGGAGGAAAAAATGTCAATTTCTTATAAAGATTCGGGAGTAGATAAAGAAGAAGGATATAAAAGTGTAGAAAAAATAAAAAATGGTGCTAAAAGTACTTATAATGTCAATGTTATGAATGATTTGGGAAGTTTCGGGGCGTTGTACAAACTTGGAGATTATAAAAAGCCTGTGCTGGTTTCTGGAACTGACGGAGTTGGGACAAAATTAAAAGTTGCATTTGAAACAGGAATTTACAACACAGTTGGAATAGACTGCGTGGCAATGTGTATAAACGATATTTTGTGTCACGGAGCAAAACCGTTATTTTTCCTAGATTACTTGGCTTGCGGGAAATTAGACTCAAATGTATCGGCTGAAATTGTAAGCGGAGTTGTGGAAGGATGCTTACAGTCAGAAGCTGCCTTAATTGGTGGAGAAACAGCTGAAATGCCAGGATTTTATACTCCAGGTGAATACGATATTGCAGGATTTGCAGTAGGGGCGGTAGAAGAGGATCAAATTGTAAATGGCTCAGATGTTAAGGAAAATGATGTTTTAATTGCAATTCCATCAAGTGGAGCACACAGTAACGGTTTTTCATTAATCAGAAAATTATTTACTGACTTTACTGAAGTTTACAATGGAAAAACAATTGGAGAGCATTTATTGACTCCAACAAAAATTTATGTAAAACCAGTTCAGGCTGTAATGAAGGAAGTAAAAATTAACGGGATGGCTCACATTACTGGTGGAGGGCTTATCGAAAACGTACCAAGAACAATACCTGACGGACTTTGTGCAAATATACAAAAATCAAAAATTCAAATTCACGAGTTATTCAAGCACGATGCATTTTCAAGAGTAAGCGAAGAGGAAATGTGGGGAACATTTAATATGGGTATAGGATTTGTATTGATTGTAGACGCAAAAGATAAGGAAAAAGTAATTGAAATTTTAGGACAAAATGATGAAAATGCTTATGAAATTGGACATATTGGAAAAGGTGATGAAAAAATATGTCTAAAATAATTGAAAATCTAAAAGATAAGTCAGAGAATAAAAAAACACGAATAGCAGTGTTTATATCAGGCTCAGGCTCAAATTTGCAGTCAATCATCGACAACATTGAAAATGGTAATTTAAACTGTGAAATTTCCTATGTAGTAGCCGACAGGGAATGCTTTGGACTGGAAAGAGCTGAAAAACATGGAATAAAAAGCATAATGCTGGATAAAAAACTATTCGGAAATAAATTATCGGACGAAATAAGTGCCATTTTAGAAAATGATATTGAAAAAACAGATTACATCGTACTTGCAGGTTATCTGTCAATTTTATCAGAAAATTTCATAAACAAATGGAATCGTAAAATTATAAATATTCATCCTTCACTTCTCCCAAGATATGGTGGAAAAGGAATGTACGGAATAAAAGTACACGAAGCTGTAATCGCAAACAAGGAAAAAGAAAGCGGCTGCACAATCCATTTTGTAGACAACGGAATCGACACGGGAGAAATTATAACAAATGTGAAAGTTCCTGTTTATGAAAATGATACACCTGAAATTTTACAAAAAAGGGTGCTTGAGAAGGAACATGTTTTAATGATTGAAGGGATTAAGAAATTGCTTGAAAATTAAAAATAAAGGAGAGTTTTATGAAAAAAAATTTTTTGATATTGGCGATGTTTTTGTTTGCTTTTTCGATGGGATATGCAGCGAATGGCAATGAGGAATTTTTAAAAGCGAACGAATATTATGAAAAAAATGATGTTGTTAATGCGGAAAAAATGTTTTTGGAGTCGATAAAAAAGGGGAATGTTAGAGCGAATTATAATTTGGCGACGATATATCTAAATAAAAAAGAATATAGTAAGGCGGAAAAATATTTTTTAGACGCCTTAAAGAAAAATAACGGGGATCCAGAGTTAGAAAAATCTACATTATTTAATTTATCTAGGTTGTATCAGATAACAAATCAGAATGATAAAGCAGAGAAATATTTGAAAATGTCTTCAAAAAGTACAAATGATGTAAGTGCTGAAATAGAACTTGGAACGACATATTTTTATCAAAAAAAATATGATTTGGCAGAAAAAGCATATGTAAGTGCTTTAAATAAGATAAAAGATAAAAAAGAGTTAAGTGATAATGTTAAGCTAAATTTAGCAGCAGTATATCGAGAACAGAAGAAATATAAAGAAGCTGAAAATACATTATTAAGTATGAACGATAAAAATTCAAAAAATTCTATAAGAGCATTTGGAATTTTATATTGGAAACAAAATAATAAAAGAAAAGCAGTAGAATATTTCAAAAAAGCTTTGGATAACGGAGATGAAGAAATGTTATCAAATGTGGTTAAGTTATATGGTGAATTAGATGAAGATGATAAAATTGAAGAAGTACTAAGAAATCAGTATAATAAACAAAATAAATATGCTTATGGACTTTATGGACTTTTTATATTAGAAAATAATGGAAAAGGTGCCGAAAAAATGTGTAAAACAGGTATTCAAAAAGAGGATCCGTTTTCTTTCATGTGTATGGAAGAAATTTATAAATTACAAGGAAAAAATAATGAAGCACAGAAAATGTCTTTAGAGTATCAAAAAAGAATTGCAAAATTCCTTGAAGAACAATCGAAGATTGTTATAACAAGAGATCAATTTTAAAAAATATGAAAGGCAAAAAATGAAACAAATAATAATTATATTATCATTAATCATTACTTCGTTATTATATTCAGCATACACAGGATTTGGCTACATCACTGAACCAAAGTTCACAAGTCCAGATAAATAGAGCGATTTTAAGACAATGCATAAAGTTACAGATAATATTAGTCTTTTGATGAGTTACGAAGAATTTAAAAAAGTAGTTCCACAAAAAGAATATTATCGTGATAATGATGGAGTAGGTGATACGGTATTTTACTATGAAGAAGTAAAAGATCCATTTGGAAATTATGCAAGAGCTAGTTTTTATTTTGGGAAAAATATGCTTATGTCTTCAATTTTTGAATATGATACAACTGTAAAAGAACATAAAAAAATGGATGCCGAAATTAGAAAACTTTATTCTAAAAGAAAAGGTTACACGAAACTTCAAAATGCATACGCTTCAGCAACATTTTTGTACACTTCTGAAACTTTGATGTATATAAAATTTGTTCCAGATAATGATAATTATAGCAGTAATACTGGAAAAACAGTAATCACCATTCAAGAAACGAGTGCGTTAAATATTGCAAAATATTTGCATGAGATACAGATGTTAAATAGGATAGGAGATTAAAAAAATAGAGAGTTTTTTGAATAATATTTTCAAATTTCTCTCTATTTTTATTCACTTTAATTTTTCAAATTAAAAAATCTTATAAATTATCTTGAGTAAATTTTTGTTAATTTAGCAATTCTTTCTGCCAATTCGTCTGTCAATACGCCGTCTTTTAATCTCCATTGCCAGTTTCCGCTAGCAACTCCAGGGGTATTGATTCTAGCTTCGCTTCCTAATCCTAAGAAATCTTGAATTGGAGCGATTGCCATGTTTGCAACTGAACTCCACGCACCTCTTAGGGCATCCCAGTGGATTTCGTCGTCAGAGTGTGAATTTAGATAATTTCTTGCAACTTGTTTATCTTCTTCTTTTGCTTTTGTGAACCATCCGATTAGCGTATCGTTATCGTGAGTTCCTGTATAAACTACGCAGTTTTTTGTATAAGTATGTGGCAAATATTCATTTTCTTCGTTAGAATCAAATGCGAAACCTAAAATTTTCATTCCTGGGAATCCAGTTGCATCTCTTAAATCAATAACTCCTTGTGTCATTAATCCTAAATCTTCTGCAATAATTGGTAAATCTCCTAGTTCTTCTTTTATTTTGTTAAATAAATCAATTCCAGGTCCTTTTACCCATTGACCGTTTATTGCAGTATCGTCTCCATAAGGAACTGCCCAGTATGCTTCAAACCCTCTGAAGTGATCAATTCTTATGATGTCGCATGTAGAAAGGTTGGCTCTAACTCTGTCTACCCACCATTTGTAGTTTAACTCTTTTAATTTGTCCCAGTCGTATAGAGGATTTCCCCAAAGCTGTCCTGTGGCACTGAAATAATCAGGCGGAACACCAGCTACTTTAACAGGTTTTAGTTCAGGGTCGAATAGGAAAATTTCTGGATTTGCCCATGCGTCTGAGCTGTCTACTGCAACGAAAATTGGAATATCTCCGATTATTTTGATTCCATTGTCGTTAGCGTATTTTTTCAAGTTGTCCCATTGATTAAAGAACAGGCATTGAATAAAGTTGTTGTATTCAATATCATCAGCTAATTCTTCTCTGTATTTACTAACTGCAGCTTCTTCTCTAACTTTAATGTCATGCGGCCATTCAGTCCAAGGAAGTCCATTGAAGTGATTTTTTAAAGAGATAAACAGGCTGTAATCATTTAGCCAATCATTGTTTTCAGCTTTAAAAGCATCTAATTTTCCTCTTAAATAATCATTTCCATTAGCCTTAAAGTTGTCATAAGCTTTTCTTAACAAAGGATATTTTTGATTATAAATAGCACCATAATCAATATATTCTTCATTTCCTCCAAAATCAACATCTCTCAAATCTTCCTCATTCAATAAATTTTGCTCGATTAACAAGTCAAAATCAATTAAATATGGGTTTCCAGCGAATGTTGAAAAACATTGATAAGGCGAATCCCCATATCCTGTTGGCCCAAGTGGGAAAATTTGCCATAATTTTTGATTTGCTTTTTTCAGGAAATCTACAAATTTGTATGCTTCTTTTCCTAAACTTCCAATTCCATATTTTCCAGGAAGTGAAGTAGGATGTAACAAAATTCCAGAACTTCTCTCAAACATTTCTATATCCTCCTTAAAATTTATTAATAAAATTAATTTCATTTCTCATACTAAATATACTATATTTTATTTGAATTGTCAACATATACGTAAATGTTCTGAAACAAAAATTTAAGAAATGTTTTTATATAATTTTTATCAAAGTTTGATTATTTTTCGGTTATACAGTTTTTTCTTTCCTATTTTATTTGAATTTGTGAGAAAAATAGGGTAAAATATAACAATAAAAAAATATTAAAATCAAAGTAAGGGGGAACGCAGATGAAAAAAAATGTAGCGGCATTTTTTGATATAGATGGAACAATTTACAGGGATTCTTTACTGATTGAGCATTTTAAGATGCTTGTACAGTATGAATATATTGACATGATGACTTGGGAAGGGAAAGTTAAGGAAAAATTTTCCAAGTGGGAAAACAGAACTGGGGATTACGATGATTATCTAGATGAGCTTGTTCAGACTTATATGGATGCATTAAAGAATTTTAGCAAGGAAGATATGGATTTTATTGCTAAAAGGGTAATGAAACTAAAAGGGGATAAAGTTTACAGATATACACGTGAGAGACTTAAATATCATAAGGAAAGAGATCATAAAGTTATAATTATTTCTGGAAGTCCAGACTTTCTTGTAAGCAAAATGGCTGAAAGATATGGAGTCAAAGATTACAGGGCTTCTATTTATGAAGTTAATGAAGATGGCATTTTCACAGGGAAAGTAACTCCAATGTGGGATGCCAAGAGTAAACAGAAGGCAATAGCAGATTTTTGTAAAATGTACGAAATAGATTTGACAAAATCGTATGCTTACGGAGATACAACAGGCGATCTGACAATGTTTAAAAACGTAGGGAACGCCATTGCCATAAATCCTGCTAAAAAATTATTGCAGAAAATAAAACGAGATAAGGAATTGAAAGAAAAAGTTATGATTGTTGTAGAAAGAAAAGATGTTATCTATAAATTAAAAGCGGATGTGGATATTATATAAATTGACATTAAACGAATACATTTTTCCACCAAAAATATAATTTGATAAAATAACTTTTTATAAATATGCAAAAATTAAATTAACTAAAGAGAGATGATAATTATGGATAAAAATTTAAAGATAGTTTATTTAGACAGAATTACGGCAGGGCCTATTGATTTGAAAGAAAGATTTTCTAAATACGGTAAATACATTGAGTATGAAGATACTGATTCTAGCGAAATTGATGAAAGAATAAAGGATGTGGATGTTGTAATAACGACGCGGATAAAATTAGGGAAAAAGCAATTTGAGAAGGCTGAAAAACTTAAATTGATACTTGTTACAGCGACAGGATTTAACCATATTGATGTGAAAAGCGCAAATGAGTTTGGGATAAAAGTGGCAAATGTTTCTGGATATTCGACTAATTCCGTTGCACAACTTGCGATTACTTTTTTATTGAATGAATTGACGCCTGTTAATAGATATTATGAGGAAGTTAAGGAAGGAAAATGGATAAATATTGCTGTTCCTGAATATCAGAAATATCCGATAGATGATGCGGCTGGGAAGATTTTAGGAATTGTGGGATTTGGAAATATTGGGAAAAGAGTTGGAAAAATTGCTGAAATGCTTGGAATAAAAGTTATGGTTGCTAAAAATACTGGGAAAGAATATGGCAAAAGTGATACTGCGATTGGAGAAGATGGAATTTTACGGTATGAATTGGACGAAGTGCTGGAAAAATGTGATGTTTTAACGCTTCATGTCCCGCTGACTGATTCGACACGGAATCTTATAAATCTTGAAAAAATGAAAAAGATGAAGAAAAGTGCGGTAATTTTGAATCTTGCAAGAGGACCTGTAATAAATCAGGAAGATTTGTATTTTGCACTAAAAAATAAAATAATAAAATCAGCAGCTGTTGATGTTACAAGTGTTGAACCAATTGAAAAAAATTCTAAATTATTTGAGCTGGATAATATTTTAATTACACCTCATATTGCTTGGAAATCTGAAAAAAGCATGATAAAGCTGATGGACGATGTTGAGAAAAATTTAAAATTGTTTCTTGAAGGAAAGCTGGAAGGCTTAAAATAGGGAAAATTTTTCAAAAATATTACAAAAAAATTTTACTAGAAAGGTGAAAGAGGTGAAAGATAAATGTTAATAAATAATTTTAGCTGGATAAAACTTGAGTTTGATGGACTTTATTATGGTGGAAATTATGAAATTGAAATTTTTCCAGATGGAAGATTTTATTATTCATACATTGAAAATACATCAGTTGAGCTAAGAAAAGGCTCTTTTCAGATTAATCAAAAGGAAATTATGATTTTTGAAGAAATGATGGACTATTTTGAACTTTTGAAAAATCAGCGAAATTATATGATAAATGAATTTAATTTTGGGAATGGAGTGCTTGTTATTCAGAAAAATAATGGACGTGAGGAAAAAATTAGGCTTGGCAAGGAAATGATGTTTGAATATGCCAAAACATTAATTGATAAATATACAAAAAAATCAAAAAGGCTCTTTTTACTCGATACTTATTTGGAAGGAGCTAAATATATCAGAAATTTTGCAATTAAAATTAAAGATGAAGTTCAATTGGATTTATTCCGTGAATTTAACGGCATTTCGCTAAATGCAGTCGCCATGTATAATTCCAAAAAGGAAAAAGTTGGATATTTGCCGAAAAACCAAAGTGAAATTATTGCAAGAATGATTGATGCTGGGAAAAAGTTTATCGCAGTACCGATTCCTTATGATGAGGAGATAGCTCTTAAAATTTATCTTGTAGATTAATTAATAAAAAATTAAAAAATAATATTGACAAATAAATGTTTTTGATGTAAAATAATACTAGATAATTAAAATTAAATTAATTTAAAAAATAGTACTATTATTTAATTGTCAAAAATAAAAGAGGGGGAATAATTATGGGATTCAGATTGAGTGTAAAAGGGCAGGAAAATGAAATTTTACTTGATAAGGAAAGCATTTTGGATGTAAAATACATTTCTGAAACGCCCGATGATTCTAATGCGAGAGCAACGGACTTGGGGGTAATCTTGGAAATTCGTGGGAAAATACTGGCAGCAGCAAATGGCGATACAGAAGACGACACAAGAAAAGTAGCACAATGGTCGTTAGTACCATCAGAAGCAAGCGATGCCTACAGACAAGCCAGTCTTGAAATAATTTCAGCAGGACAGATGGTAAGAAAAATTGATATGACAAACGTATTTGTAGTTGATTATATTGAGGAATATGGAAATCAAGCTGGAACTGGAACTTTTTCACTAAAAATAAAACAGAAGAAGGAAAAGGTGAAGGAAGTGGCAATCGAAGGCGGATATGCAACACAGGAAGCCTAGTTTAGTGAATTAGAATTTTGAAAATTCTAAAATATATCAAAAATATAAAAGCATTTTTGAACTTTGGAAAATTTTTATAAGTAAAATTATATAAAAGTAAAAATAATCTCTTTTTTCCTAAATTTTATCTAGGATTAGAGGTTATTTTTTTATTAATGCTATTCCCTTTTTAAATAGCTGATGTTTAATAAATTTTGAATTACATACTATATTAGTAAAGAATTAAAATGTTTTGTCCTTAATGATAGTTTCTATTTTATAATGAGATTTAATATTAGATTATTTTCCATTTAAATAGGGATAAATATAAGAGAGATTGAATGCATATTAAATTTGAGAAAAAATGTAAAAAATGGTAAAATATATAAATATAAATATTGTTAAAATTAAAAAAAGAAATGAGGAATAATTAAGTTGAAAAGAGCGGTTATATTGGATACGAGTGCGATTATGTATAGAAGTCATTTTGCACTAATGGGAATGAGAAATAGTAACGGAATGTCTACTGGAGCAACATTTGGGTTTATTAATACGCTGGAAAGTGTGATTAGGGAGTTTAGGCCTGATTATTTAGTGGCTTGTCTAGATGTGAAAAGAAGTGAGCTGGATAGAACTGGGGAGCTGGAAACGTATAAGGCACATAGGGAAAGTATGCCTGAAGAACTGGTTATGCAGATTGATACTATTATGAAGGTATTGGATGGGTATAGAATTCCGAAATATAAGAAGGCTGGGCAGGAAGCGGATGATGTTATTGCCACTTTTGCCACTAAATTTTCTAATGATGAAGATGAGCAGATTGAGGTTTTTGTAATAACTGGGGATAAGGATTTGGCACAACTTGTAGATGGGAAAATTAACATTGCCTTACTTGGAAAAGGGGATAAAAATTCTTCATTTAAACATATAAAGACTGACGAAGATGTAGTCGAATATTTGGGAGTTACACCTGATAAGATTCCTGATTTGTTTGGGCTTATGGGGGATAAGTCGGATGGGATTCCAGGAGTTGCTGGGATTGGGCCTAAAAATGGGGTAAAACTTATTACGACTTATGGAAATTTGGAAGGAATTTACGAAAATATTGACGAAATAAAGGGAAAACAGAAGGAAAAATTACTGAGTGATAAGGAAAATGCCTTTATAAGTCGGGAACTTGCAACTGTGAAGCGAGAACTTGATATTGAATATGATAAAAAGAAATTGAAATTTGAGGAAAAGGATTTTGACAGCCTTTTGGAACTTTATGAAGAACTTGATTTTAAAAGATTTTCTAAAGCTGTGGAAGAAGAAAAGGAAAGATTCTTGCAAAATGGTAATCAGAAGGAACTTACTGAAGAAGAGAAGTTAGTTTTAGAAAAAAATAAAAAAATTACTGAAGAAAAATTGGAAAAAGAGAGATTTGAAAGAGAAAAAATTGAAAAGCAGGAATTGGAGTATGATAATGAAAATCCGATTTTTGATGGAATTTCACATTTTTATGAGCATGTGGAGTACGAACATAATTCAGAAATAGATAAAAAAATTGATGAAATTCAAGTTTTAAAAGAAAAATTGGCAATAGAATATGAGGCTCAGAAGAAAAAGCAGGAAGAGACCGCACTAGAAAATCAGAAAACTGAAAAAACCAAGAAAATTAAAGATGAAAAAGTGTATTTTGAGAAAAATTATGGAAAAGTTATGAGCTGGAATGATGCTTATTCTGTGATTGAGAAAATGGATAAAAAAGTAGCAATTTTTGAGAATATGCTTGGACTTTCTATTTGTGATGAAAAAACGAATATTGTGCTTTTGGATAGTGAACTTAAGGATATTTTGAAAAATGGAAATCAAAAAAATGCAGAGTCTGGAGTACAGATTAATTTGTTTAGTTCAAGTAATAACTCTGATGAGCAAAAAGATAATAAAAAAAATATTGAGAATATTTATAAATTATTGAGCGAGAAAGAAATTATCGCCTATAATGTGAAAGAGTATATGAAAAGTGGGGAAAGTGAGTATTTTGGATATTCTGTTGGCGGAAAAACTTATGGGATAAATAATGACAGGTTTGGAATAAAATGTACTGAATATTTTGATATTCTGCTTGCACGATATGTACTTGGGACGGAAAGTTTACAGGAAATTGAGGAAATAATTCTGGATGAGTTTGGTGTTGAGATTGCAACTTTTGAGGAGCAATTTAAAAAGGAACGAAGAAAGAAGGATTTTAGTGATGTTTCCGATGATGTGATTTGTGAGTTTTTATCGAAGAGAACATTTTTTATTTATAAATTGGAAACAATTTTTAGAAACAGATTGCAAAATGAGCAGTTCTTAAATATATTTGACAAGCTGGAAAGTCGATTAATACCAGTATTGGCACAAATGGAAGAAACTGGAATACAAATTGATAAAAAATATTTCAGTGAATTTCAAAATGAACTTGAGCAAAAGTTAAGTATGCTTGAAAATGAGATTCACGAACTTGCCAATGAAAAATTTAATATTGATTCGCCGCAGCAGCTAGGAGAAGTTTTGTTTGAAAAATTACATATTCCATCCGGGAAAAAGACAAAGACTGGATATTCAACAAATGTGGAAGTTCTGGAAATGATTGCAAACAATGGAGAATTGACAGAAGACAAACGGATGATTGGGAAAAAGTTGCTAGAATACAGGGCTTATAAGAAATTATTATCAACATACATTGAGCCAATTCCGAAACTGGCGGATAAAAAGGAAAGGATTCATACTACTTTTAACCAAAATGGGACATCTACTGGACGGCTTTCGTCAGCAAATCCAAATTTACAGAATATTCCTGTGAGAACAGATGATGGAATAAGGATTCGTACTGGTTTTGTAGCAAAAGAAGGACATAGCTTGATTTCGTTTGATTATTCACAAATTGAATTGAGAGTTCTGGCTGAATTGTCAAAAGACAGGCATTTAGTACAGGCGTATCAGGATAATCAGGATTTGCATGACTTAACGGCAAGAAAGATATTTTTCAAAACCGAAGAAGATGAGATTTCACGGCATGAGAGAAGTATTGCAAAAGTAATTAATTTTAGTATTTTGTATGGAAAAACGCCATTTGGATTGTCAAAGGAATTGGGAATTACAGTTCAGGAGGCTTCTCAATATATTACGACATATTTTGAGGAATATCCTAGAGTTAGAAAATTTTTGGATATTGTTACAGAAACGGCTAAACTTCACGGTTTTGTAGAAACTTTTTACGGTACGAGAAGATACATTAACGGAATTAATTCAACAAATAAAAATGTACAGGCACAGGCTGTGAGAATGGCGGTAAATACTGTCGTTCAGGGAACAGCGGCAAATATTATAAAAAAAGTTATGATTGAACTTCATGAGGAGTTTAAAAATGATGAAAATATCAAAATGCTTCTTCAAGTTCACGATGAACTAATTTTTGAAGTTCGTGATGAATTTGCTAAGGAATATATGAAAAAAATTGAAAAAATTATGGAAAATACTGTTAAATTTAAGAAAGTTCCGTTAAAAGCTAATGGAAGTGTGGCTAAAAATTGGGGATTATTAAAGTAATAATATATTTTATATATGATAGAAATATATATTATATATTTGACTAATTGTTTTGAAATTGTTAGAATAATACTATATAAGGAAGGAATCAGAACAAAAAATGGCACAAATAAGAAAACTGGAAAACTATTTAAAGGGATTAAAAGACGGTACTGGAATCGGAATTGCCTATATACCCTTTGGAGTTGCAATTGGACTGATTTCAGCCAAAAGTTTTTCCCAAATTTTGCCAATGATAGGGCTTACATCATTTGGAATGTATGCAGGAGGGGCTCATTCATTACTGTTAAAGGTGCTTTATGTGATGAAATCGCCTCCAGTTGAAGTAATTTTATCTATTGGTCTTATAAATTTAAGATATTTATTGTTAAATATTGTTATTTTTAGACAGCTTGGTGAAAAAACTCCTGTTTTTCAGAAATTTCTGGTAGGTGTGGGGCTTACTGATGAAACTGTAACATATCTGACATTGAAAAAGGTAACAAATGCATGGTATATGATGGGAGTAAATACAATTCCATATTTTTGCTACTGTTTTGGTACAATTTTTGGAGCAATATTTGGTGAAAAATTGCCAGAATCACTTATGACTAGTATGAATTTTGTGCTTTATTCAATATTTTTCAGTATGTTAATAATGGCTTTAAGCCAAAATTTTAAATATATAAGAATTGTTTTGCTGGCACTTATTATAAAAATGGCATTTTCATTTTTGCCTATTTTAAATAAGGTAAGTTCAGGATGGGTTATGATTTTAACGATGTTTTTGGCAAGTTTTATATATGCACAGCTTTATTATAATGAAAATCCTGAAAAGCAGGAAAACGATTAAATTAATAAAGGGAAAGGAAGTGATAAGATTGAATTATAACGAAAATTTAGGGATTTTAACAATGATTTTGATGACACTCATAATCATGACGGTAATACTGAGGACATTACCAATATTTGTAAAAATTCCAGAAAACAACCTAAAAGTTAATAAATTCTTTGAAGCACTTCCTTATACAGTACTGACAGTATTAGTATTTCCAGATATTTTTACTTCTACTGGAAGTACAAATTTTGACATAATAAGAGTTCTGATTGGAATGGTAATCGTGGCATATTTAACTTTTAGGAAGACAAATCTTGGAATAATAATAATTGTTTCTATTGCAGTGATATATTTTTTAGGGACTTTGAAAATTTATTTGAAATGATGAGAATTAAATTATGTATTTTCAATAAGCAAAATTTCGTTAGAAGAAAAATAGCTGTCTGAGCTTTTGGAATTTATTTGAAATTACGAATGTTTATTCATAATTAAAATAATCTATATTCAAAAGCGAGTTCTATTTTTGTTCTAAAAGAAAGTTTTGCGTAAAGCGGGAGTGCAGAGGTATGGCGTTTGATACCTCTGCTTAGATAAACTGAAGTAAATAAAAAATAATAGAAAAAACAAATGTTCATTGAGATTTTACAAAATTTATTTATAAATCAAATAAAAAGAAAAAATTTTATTTAACAACAGTCAATTTATTATTTTCAATTTTTATATCTTTTATCATTTGAAATTTTTCAACTCCTGATAAATTCAGAATTTCTTTTTTTTCAAGCTGACTAAAAGCATAATTTAAGCCTGTTCTGATAATAGGTTTTTTATCAAGATCAATTTCTTTATTTTCTTTTGTAAGTCTTACAATTTGGAAGTCCTCGAGATAAAGATTTGATTTCATTGGATCATAACGAATGTCAGTTGCAAAGGTCATTGTTCCGCTAATCTGATCATTTAATGCATCATTTAGGTATTCTGCTTCAATAATTAACTTATCATTCTCAAAATGTACTTTTGGATTAAATAGTTTAATTTTTCCAAGAGGGTAAGATTTTTCTATTGGAAATTTCGAAGCAACAGCACTTTTTACCATAGAATCTGGAATTTTTAACTGATTTTGAGTGTAAATGTAGTAACCTAAGCCTGCAATTAATACAATAACTGAAAAAAATAAAAATTTAAATAATTTCATAGTTATAACTCCTTTTTAAATTATATTCTGTTTTGGAATTTTTGTTGTGTTTATAAACATTATTTCCAAAATCAAGTAACTATATCACTTAATTATTTAAAAATATTTTGAAAAAATATTTAATAGTCTTTGAAGAGGGCTAAATAGAAGAAAATGAATGAGTTAGATAATAAAATAAAATTTTTTTATTGAAAAACCTATAAATATTAGGTATAATAATATTATAATAACTAAAATATAAGGAGGATATGAACAAAATTAAAGTTCATTAAATATAATGGAAGAATTGGAAAAAACACGAAAAATAGTAAAAACCTCATTTTTTATAGCAGTTGTAACTGTTGCTGTGCTTCTTGTGTTTCCGTATGATATGAAACCAAAAGAATGGGAAATTTATGCAAGTAGCTACTTTGTAACTACGTTAGGACTGACAGTCGGAGGGGCTGCTATTGGTATTCTTTTGGGAATGTTGTTAGCATTTTTTAAATTTCAAAAGACAAAAAGTGAAACTGTTAATATGATAAAAGATGTTGTTATTGATGAATATGTTGATATAATGCGTGGTACACCAATGGTTCTACAGCTTTTGACACTATCTTTTGTAGTTGTGATATTTAATAATTACTGGATTGCATTAATTGCTTTAGGACTTAATAGTGCGGCTTATGTGGAGGAGACAATTCGTTCTGGAATTGAAAGTATAGATAAGGGACAAATGGAAGCTGCAAGAGCGACTGGTATGCCTTATAGAATGGCAATGAATGAAATTATAATGCCGCAAGCTATAAAAAATATTTTACCAGCACTCTTAAATGAATTTATAAACTTGTTTAAGGAAACAGCTGTTGTAGGATATATTAGTGTTGTAGACATTACAATGAACAGTAAAAGTTTACAAGCTGTATATTATAGTGTAAAACCAATCTTATTTACTGGTTTGGTTTATTATATCAGCGTAAAATTATTCTCATTTATTGGGAAACGATTGGAGATGAGATTAAAGGAAAATGATTAAGATAAAAAATTTGAAGAAGAAATATGGAGAACTGGAAGTGCTAAAAGGAATTAGCACTGAAATCAAAGAGGGGGAAGTAATTTCAATTATAGGGCCTTCTGGAAGTGGAAAATCAACATTTTTACGTTGTATAAATAGACTTGAAGAACCTACATCTGGAGAAATTAAAATAAATAACACAAATATTTTGGAACATGGAGTGGATATAAACAAAATTCGTGAAGAAGTTGGAATGGTGTTTCAGCACTTTAATTTATACCCTCACAAAACAGTATTGGAAAATATTACTTTAGGACCAATTAGACTGAAAAAAATGTCAAAATCTGAGGCAGAAAAATTGGCTGTAGAATTATTGGAAAAAGTAGGACTTGCTGATAAAAAAGATGTTTATCCAAACAAGTTGTCTGGTGGTCAGAAACAAAGGGTTGCGATTGCAAGGGCATTAGCAATGAATCCAAAAGTAATTTTATTTGATGAACCAACATCTGCACTTGATCCTGAAATGATAGGGGAAGTTCTGGAGGTAATGAGAGAACTTGCAAATGCTGGAATGACGATGATTGTGGTAACACATGAAATGGGATTTGCTAGAAATGTTGCAAATAGAGTATTTTTTATGGATGAGGGATATATTCTGGAAGATGCAAAACCACAGGATTTATTTGATAATCCAAAAACAGAAAGAGCAAGGGAATTTTTAGACAAAGTGCTAAATCATTAAAAAAATGATTTTAACTAGATAGTGGAAAAATGATAAGTATTTAGGATAAATTAGTAATTTTAGATAAACATAAATAAAAATGAAATATAAAAATGGAAAGCGAGGAAGGTTATGAAAAAAGTATTTTTAGTATTGACATTGGTAATTTTTGGACTTGTGTCGTGTGGAAAAAAAGATAGTGGGCAGAAAAAATTAAGAGTGGGATTAAATGCAGTTTTTGCTCCGTTTGAATATATTGAAAATGGTCAAGTTGCTGGATTTGATGTAGATATGATAAATGAAATTGGGAAAAATCTTGGATATGAAGTTGAAATTATAGACCAGTCCTTTGATGGTCTGATACCAGCATTAAAAGCAGGGAAAATTGATATTATTGTATCTGGTATGAGTTCTACTGAAGAAAGAAAAAAATCAGTTGATTTTACAGATGATTATTTTATTTCAAAAGAAACTTATATAAGAAAAAAAGGAAATACAGCGGTTACACCATCTACATTAAGTGGTAAGAAAATAGGAGTTCAGCTTGGAACAATTCAGGAAATAGCAGCAAAAGCGATTAACGGAGCGACTGTTGTGCCAAATGAAAGCACTGTAAATACAATTTTGGATTTAAAAGCTGGAAAAATAGATGTGATTATTCTTGAAAAAGCAGTAGCTGAAGAATATATGAAAAAAAATCCTGAAATGGAAATTTTTGATGAAAAACCAGCTAAAATTGGAATGGCAATGGCTGTAAACAAAGGTAAAAACCCTGAATTAATAAAACAAATAAATGCTGAATTGAAAAAAATGAGAGAAAATGGAAAATATGATGAATTAATTAAAAAATATGATTTAGAAAAAAGCCAAAAATAAAATAGCTGACTGAAAAGGGAGGAAGAATAAATCATGAAAAAGCCAACATTAGTTGCAGTTTCTTCAATAGTAGCAATGGCTGTACCAACGGTATCTGAAAAAATAACAACTTCTGATATGAGAAAAGATATAATTCGTGCGAATGTGGCGGATATACAACAGGATGTAAAAAATGATGTCCCTACACTAGATACGCCAAATCCTCAAAAGACAGTATCAGCAGAAGAAAATCCAGATTTAATAACAGTTACATTAACACAAGATGGTACTGGAACACAAATAGTTGATAAAAAAACACCAACACCAATAGCAGCACCAGAACAAACTCAGCAGAAATCAGTAACTGTTTCTCAACAAGAGCCAACAGTAACACCAGTACAATCTGAACAGATATCTTCCGATATTCAGAAAAATCCAATAAATAATCCGGAAAGAGTAGAAATTTCAAAATCAGAAATAATAACATTGAGAACGAATGATTTGAGCTTTCATAAAAATAGCATCGATATAAACAAGGAAGCATATCCTGTTTTACGTGACATAAAGGATTATATTGAAAAAAATGATTTTCTTGTATCAATAGTTGGATATACAGATACTAGGGGTGCATCTTCATATAATAAAAGATTGTCTCTTAGAAGAGCTGAGAAAGTAAGTTCAAAATTGATAGAATTAGGACTTTCTAAAGATAGAGTTTTGGATATAATAGGACGTGGAGAAAGTAATCCAATTAAAACAAATGATACAGAAGAAGGAAGAGAAGGAAATCGAAGAGTAGAATTTAGATTTGTGAAAAAAGGTCAAGTATAACAAGTCGAATTATTTATTTGTTATGGGGAATTATTTCTAGTTTTGGGATAATTCCTTTTAAGTTTATATAAATAATTATTATAATTAAATAAATTTTTTATAAAAAATATTAGTAATACAATTTTGAAACGGAAAGGAAAACAATGATAAAATTAATTGCAATTGATATGGATGGAACTTTATTAAATGAGAAAAAACATATTGATAAAGCACAAAAAGAAGCTATTCACGAAGCAATAGAGGCTGGGATAAAGATCGTTCTTTGTACAGGCAGACCTTTATATGGAATTTTGCCATTTTATGAGGAACTTGAGTTACATGAGCTGGATTTGGAAGGGTATGTTATATTAAATAATGGATGCTCAATTCATAGAACTCACGATTGGGAGTTGATAGATTCGGCTAAGATGACTGCTGATGACATCGATTATTTGTATAAATGCAGTGAAAAAAAGGAAGGTATAAATTTTACATTAGTTGATGAAAAACATTATTTTAATATCGGGAAAAAGCCAACTGATGAGCTTATTATGGATGCAAACTTTGTGTTTTCTGATATTACAGATATAACTTTGGAAGAAGCTAAGAGCGGAAAATACAATATTGTTAAAGCAATGTATTTGGGAAACCCTAAAAAAATGGCAGAGTTTCACAGTAATTATGAAAATATTTTAAAAGAAAATTATAGTGAGGTCTTGAGTCAGCCTTATGTTTATGAAGTATTGCCAAAAGGAAATAATAAAGGAACTGGTTTAAAGGCTTTGGTGGAAAAATTGGGGATAAAACAGGAAGAAGTAATGGCAATTGGAGATGGAAACAACGATGTTGAAATGCTTGAATATGCAAATTATGGTGTTGCAATGGGTAATGCTACAGAACTTGCTTTAAAATCTGCGAATTATACGACAGATACTAATAAAAACGATGGAGTCGCAAAGGCAATTAGAAAATATGCTTTAAAAAACTTGTAATAAAAATGTAATCGAATTCAAAAAACTAATAAATTTTAAGGAATAGATTTTGTCGGAAATTTAAATGAAATGCAAAACCTTATGAGTAATGGAATTTAAAAAGTTTAATTGATAGAAAAGCGTTTTTTAATTGTAATAGATCGTAAGATAAAAAAGATAAGGAGGAAGAATGAGAACACTGTTACTGCTACGTGGGACAGTCGGAAGTGGGAAGAGTACCTTTATTAAGAAAAATAATTTGGAGCCATACACTCTTGAGGCTGATAAATTTAGACTTTTAATTTCCAATCCTAAATTGACAAAATTTGGAGATTTTGAGATTTCGCAGAAAAATGACAGGCTGGCTTGGGAAATGCTTTTTAACTGTTTGGAAGAAAGAATGAAAAAGGGAGAATTTACAGTTGTTGATGCGACACATACTACAAAAAAAGCGATGAATTCCTACAAGGCTCTTGCAGACAAGTATAAATATACAATTTATTACTATCAGCTTGATACGCCCCTTGAAGAGTGTATTGAAAATAATAAAAAAAGGGAAAGTTATAAGCAGGTTGATGAAAATGTTATAAGCAGAATGTTTAGGAATATTCAAAATGAAAAACTTTCAGGAAGTTTTAAAAGAATTTTTTACATAAATGAAATTATAAATTTTTATGTTGCCGATGTAACGGAAAAATATGATAAAGTTCGGATAATTGGGGATATTCATTCGTGCTTTACAGCGATTTCTGAAATTGTGAAGGATTTTGATAAAAATACCTTGTATGTATTTTTAGGAGATTTTTTGGATAGAGGAATTGAGCATAAACAGACACTTTTGTTAATGCTGAATTTATATAAAAAGGAAAATGTTATAATGATTGAAGGAAATCATGAAATTCATCTGGAAAATTTTGCCAATGATTTTAAAATTAACTCAAAGGAATTTTTAAATGTAACTTTGCCAGCAATTTTGGAAAATGAAAAAAATATAGATAGTTTTAAAAGGGAAATTAGAAAATTTTATAAAAAATTAAGACAATGTTATGCCTTTAAATTTCACAATCATAAAATTCTTTGTACACATGCAGGGCTGTCTTTTGTACCTAATTTAGCACTTGTATCGACTAACGAAATGATAAACGGTGTTGGAAGCTTTGAAACCGAAATTGGAGAACTTTATGAGGAAAATTATTTGAAAGGTAAATGTCAGGATTTTGTGCAGGTTCATGGGCATAGAGGTGTAAATTCTACTGAACATTCAATTTGTCTGGAAGGAGAAATTGAGTATGGTGGAGAACTGAAATATTTGGATGTAATGCCAGATAAAATTTTGCAAAAATCAGTTATAAACACTGTTTACGATAGAGATTATTTGCAGCACGAACTGGAAAAGGCAAAAGAAAACAAGCAGATAAATTTGACAGCGGATGAAGATGTGAATAAATTGATTGTAAGTAAACTGATCAGCGTTAAAAAGACAAAACCGAACTTATATTCATTAAATTTTGGAAGAAACGTGTTTCGGAAAAAATTGTGGAATGACTCGACAATTAAGGCACGTGGACTTTTTGTGGATGCGGAAACAGGAAAAGTGAAAATAAGAAGCTATAATAAATTTTTTAATTACGGAGAAAATAAATATTCTACTAGAGAATATCTTGAAAACAACATAGTTTATCCAGTTACAGCTTACGAAAAATACAATGGATTCTTAGGAATACTTTCAGTTATTGATGAAAAATTTGTATTTGCAACCAAAAGTGTAACAAATGGAACACACGTCAAATATTTTGAAACTCTTTTTGAAAAAGCAAGTAAAAAGATGAAAGATGAGATTTTCAGAATTTGCAGTGAAAATGATGTTTCCATAGTATTTGAAGTGGTTTCAAACGAAGATAGGCACATAGTTGATTATTTTGGAAGAGAACATCTTTTTATTTTAGATGTTATTGATAATAGCTTGTTTATAAATGGTGTGCATGTGGATAATAATTTTAGTGAAAGATTTTTAAAAGAGCTGAATTTTGATGATGATGTTGTTAAAATAAAAAAGGAAATCAAAAAATGCAATAACTTTGACGAAATAATTGACTTGATGGAAAATTATGATAATTTTGAAAATGCTGAAGGTATTGTATTTTGTGCTGAAAATGGACTTATGTTTAAATACAAGGCAAGACATTACAGTCTGTGGAAAAAACGGCGTGGAATTCTGGAATTTTATAGAAAAGATTTCAATAGTGCAAAACTTGCTGGAAGATATAAAGACGAACAGGAGTTTATTGAATGGCTTATTGAACTTGATAATGATAAAGTTGAAAATGCTCATATTATTGACTTAATGAATGAATATGAGAGTAAGAAAAAATAATTAATAATAAAATATGGGCTTGATCTAGGAGAATGTCTTAGTGTAGCCCATAATTTTTATTATATTTTATTTCTTGGGAGTTTGTTGTTTAAAAATTATTGAAATTTAAACTATCTTTTTGCAATTGCACTAAAGGTAAATTTTTCAGGATGATGAATTATGGTTTCGTATTGAAATAGTGTGCCATTTGAAAGATAGGCATGAGTTTCAATAACCACAACCATATTTATATCCTCTAACTTAAAATATTTCTGTTCTTCAGAAGTAATTTTTCTAAAACTAATATCTCTACGTGAATAAGCTATTTTTAGGTTAAGTTCTTTTTCCAGATATTCATATATTGATTTTTTTGCTATTTCTTCATTTAGAAAAGGTACAATTTTTCTATCAAAAAAACTCGTAGAATAATTTAAAACTTCTCCATTTAAAGAATTGGTACGGACAACTTTATAAAAATCAGCACTTTTAGGTACTTGAAATTCTTCCATTAGTTTTTTTACTCCTTGAACAATGTATAAACTGATTAAATCAGTTTCAAGATGAATATTTTGAAGCTTGTTAATTTCTTGTACAGTCTGAATGGAAGTCAAAGAAATATTTTCTAGATTTTTTTTCTCAAGTATAATAGATTTTTTACCTTTTATTTTTTGAATATAGCCTTCTGCTTCTAGCATGGAGAGAGCTTTTCTTACAGTCAGCTTGGAAAAATTATAATCTAGTGCCAAATCGTCTTCTTTTTTTAGAAAATCTCCAGGCTTTAGTTTACCATTTTTAATTTTATCTTTTATATCGTGATATACTTTTTCGTATTTATTCATTCATTTATATAAACCTTTCTTATAAATTTTAAGTTCGATTTTAAGTATTATTACTATGATTATACAATAAATAATAATAAATATCAACAAAAAAAGGTTTATACAATTCTTTTGAAAAATTAAAAAGATTTATATAAAAGTGTTGACATTTTAAAAAATTGTGATATAATAAATAATGAAAATAGGAAATAAAAATTAATAAAAATAGAAATGGAGATGATTATTTATGAAGAAATTTTCAATTGTAGTAGCTGGTGGAGGGAGTACATTTACTCCAGGAATTGTGTTGATGTTACTTGAAAATTTAGATAAATTTCCGATTAGACAAATAAAATTTTATGATAACGATGCAGAAAGACAAGAAGTTATAGCAAAAGCTTGTGACATTATTATAAAGGAAAAAGCGCCTGATATTAACTTTGTTTATACAACAGACCCTGAAACAGCATTTACTGATGTAGACTTTGTTATGGCACATATAAGAGTTGGAAAATATGCAATGCGTGAAAAAGATGAAAAAATACCTTTAAGACATGGAGTATTAGGACAAGAAACTTGCGGACCTGGAGGAATTTCTTATGGAATGCGTTCAATTGGTGGAGTTATTGAGTTAGTTGATTATATGGAAAAATATTCACCAAATGCATGGATGTTAAACTATTCAAATCCTGCAGCAATCGTAGCAGAAGCAACTAGAAGATTACGTCCAAACTCTAAAATATTAAATATCTGTGACATGCCAATTGGAATTGAAATAAGAATGGCTGAAATGCTTGGGCTTAAATCAAGAAAAGATATGGTAATTAGATACTTTGGATTAAATCACTTTGGATGGTGGACAGACATTAGAGATAAAGAAGGAAATGACTTAATGCCTGCATTAAGAGAAAAAGTGGCGAAAATTGGATATAATGTAGAAATTGAAGGAGAAAATACAGAAGCAAGCTGGAATGATACATTCACAAAAGCAAGGGATGTATTTGCAATTGATCCTACAACAATGCCAAATACTTACTTAAAATATTACTTCTTTCCTGATTATGTAGTAGAACACTCAGATCCTAATCACACAAGAGCAAATGAAGTAATGGAGGGGAGAGAAAAATTTGTATTTGGAGAATGTAGAGCAATCGCTGAAAAAGGAACAGCAAAAGATAGCAAACTTCACGTTGACGATCATGCTTCATATATAGTTGACTTAGCAAGAGCAATCGCTTATGATACAAAAGAAAGAATGTTATTAATAGTAGAAAATGACGGAGCAATCTCAAACTTTGATCCAACTGCAATGGTTGAAGTGCCTTGTATAGTAGGTTCAAATGGACCAGAAAAAATTGTTCAAGGTAAAATCCCTCAATTCCAAAAAGGATTAATGGAACAACAAGTATCAGTTGAAAAATTGGTAGTAGAAGCATGGATTGAAGGTTCATACCAAAAATTATGGCAAGCAATCACATTGTCAAGAACAGTACCAAGTGCTTCAGTTGCAAAAGCAATATTGGATGACTTAATTGAAGCAAATAAAGACTTCTGGCCAGTGTTGAAATAATTAACAAATATACTAATTTATAGGATTATCTCAAAAGTTTAAAAATTTATTTATGAATTATTATTAACTTGTGAGATAATCTTTTTATTGATAATATAAAATAATTCTAAAAAAGGAGAAAATATGAATACAAAAAAACTAGATAAAAAATGGTGGAAAAAAGAAGTTGGATATCAAATATATCCAAGAAGTTTTTATGACAGCAACAATGACGGAATCGGAGATTTAAATGGAATTACTGAAAAACTTGACTATCTGAAAAATCTGGGGATAACACTTATCTGGATTTGTCCTGTGTATAAGTCGCCAATGGATGACAATGGATACGATATTTCTGATTATTATGATATAAATCCTGAATTTGGAACAAAGGAAGATTTGGAAAGATTAATTTCAGAGGCGGAAAAAAGAGAAATAAAGATAATTTTAGATTTAGTAATTAATCATACTTCAGATGAGCATGAGTGGTTTTTGGAAGCGTTGAAAAATCCTGAAAGCAAGTATAGAAATTATTATATTTTTAAAAGAGGAAAAAATGGACTGCCACCAACAAACTGGAGAAGCCATTTTGGAGGCTCTGCTTGGGAAAAGGTTGAAGGAGAAACTGATGAAAATGGGAATGAAATGTATTATTTACATTTATTTTCAAAGAAACAGCCTGATTTAAATTGGGAAAATCCTGAAGTTAGGGAAGAACTTTATAAAATGGTAAATTACTGGCTGGAAAAAGGAATTGCAGGTTTCAGGGTAGATGCTATAAATTCAATAAAAAAAGACAAAGATTATCTAGACTTGCCTGTTGATGGAGCAGATGGTTTTGCATTTAGCATAAAATATACGTTAAATCAGCCAGGAATTGAGGAATTTTTAGGAGAACTGGCAAAAAAAACATTTAAGAAGTACAACTGCATGACTGTAGCTGAAACACCTTTACTTGAATACGAAAGATACAATGATTTTATTGGTGAAGATGGATTTTTTTCAATGATTTTTGATTTCAGCTATTCTGATTTGGATATGGCGAAAGAAGGTTTTTACTATTCAGTGCAGGATGTGAAAATTAATGAATTGAGAAAAAAAATTTTTGAAAGTCAGCTGACACAGCAGAAATATGGATGGGGAGCACCATTTTTAGAAAATCACGATTTGCCAAGAAGTTTGAATAAATTTTTAGGGAAAAAAGCAAATGAAATAAATGCAAAATTACTTGCGACATTGTTTTTCTTTTTACGTGGGACACCGTTTATTTATCAGGGACAGGAAATAGGAATGGACAATTTTGAGAGAACTGACATAGCACAGTTTGATGATATTGCTAGCAAAGATCAGTATCAACGAGCATTGGGAGAAGGGTTTTCGCCTGAAGAAGCACTATATTTTGTAAACAAAAGAAGCCGTGACAATTCAAGAACACCTTTCCAGTGGAATAGCACTAAAAATGCAGGATTTTCAAAAAATGAAGATGTAAAAGCATGGATAGAATTAACGGGAAGTCAAGATAAAGTAAATGCAGAATCTCAAATAAATAATGAAAATTCAATTTTTGCCCATTATAAAAAAATGATTGATTTACGGCAAAATGGAAAATATTCAGATTGCCTGATTTTTGGAGAATTTGTTCCAGTAGAATTGGAAAATGATGAAATAATCGCATATGTAAGAAAATATGAAAATCAGCAAGTTCTTTGCGTTAATAATTTTTCTGATAAAAAACAGAAAGTGGAGCTAAGCGAAATTGCTAAAAATATTGATGAAACAGAAATCAAGCTAGGAGATATTCTGATTAATAACTATGAGAATGTTGAAAATGATGGCAATGTGTTAGTTTTGGAAGGATACCAAAGTTTGTTAGTGGAAATTCACATGTTATAAAGATTTTACGGAAATATCAATAGATAATTTGTAATTTGAAAAATATATAAAATAAAAAAATGTCTTTTATTCTTAAAAAAGGAATATCGGACAGTTTTTTTGGCTTATTTGATTTTATGGGTTATTAAAAATAGAAACTAAAGAATATTTATAAATTTTATTAAGATTAAAATATGAATTTTAGATATTCTACAAAAGTTCGGTTATTTAATTAATAAAAATTTTAATATAAGTAAAGGCAAAACAAATTTGGGGGGGGGTATAATAAAAATGAATATATTTATTTTATAGGAGGAAATAATTTATGGGAAAAGAAAAAACTCAATTTGAAAAAGTACAAGACAAAGTGCAACAAACTATTTTTGTAGTAAATGAAAAAATAAGAGTATTAGGAACTCATTTAGAAACTTTGAATACTGCATTAATGGATATTCAAGAAAAGTTTGATATGATTCAAAATATACCAAATGAAGAAAAAATAAGGTATGAAGAGTTGAAGCAGATTAGATTAAATTGGAAAAAGCAAGTTGATGAGATAACAAAAAAATACGAAGAGATAAAAAAGGAAGGATCAAATGTTGCAGGAGGAGTTGCTGGAGTTGGAGTTGGGGCAGGTGTTGCTGTTGCAACTTTAGGACCTGGTGTAGCTATGGGTATTGCAACAGTATTTGGTGTTGCTTCAACAGGAACTGCTGTATCTGCTTTGAGTGGTGCTGCAGCTGCGAATGCAGCATTAGCATGGCTAGGTGGAGGTGCGCTTGCAGCAGGTGGAGGCGGAATGGCTGCCGGGGAAGCATTTCTTGCTTTAATGGGACCTATTGGATTGGCTATTGCAGGATTTGGTATTATAGCAGGTGGCTTTTTATTTTGGAAAAATAAAAATGATAAAAAATGCCTTGAAGATTTACTTACTAGAATTAGTAATCGTGATTTAAAATCTTTTGAATTAGCAATAGATGATTTAAATCATCGTATTAAACAAATTGAAAATGGAAATGTAGAATTAAAAGTTGCTATTAGAATTATACCAAATTTGGGATTAGATTATAATAAAATGACAGAAGAACAACAACAGGAACTTAAAAAATACATTCATTTAACGGCATTATGTACTCAGTTATTAGTAGATCCTATAAAAGAATTGCAACCTAAATATACAGAAGAAGATTTTGATAAATATATTAAACATACTCCAAAAAAATATAGAGAATGGCATATTTCTTCTCAAAATATAAATATATCTTCTTTTGAATCATTTGGAAGAAAAATGGCTAAAATGTTTAAAGAGTATAAAAAATTAAATGTTACTTTAGTTAATTTTTTATATAAAATCAATATTAATGAAGCAGAGAAGAAATTGTTATGGAAATCATTTAGAAGTAATGAGGAATTTTTAAAATCTATGAATGTAGACAAAAAGAATTTTAATATTGATATTTTTGATACTGTATTAGAGGCTTTGAATTTTAAATATAGAAATACTAGATAATGTTAGTTTTATATACATTTATTTTAAATTAGTCAGAAATTTGAAAAAATAAAAGGAAACTGTCTTTTATTCTTAAAAAAGTAATACTGGACAGTTTTTTTTATGAGATTAAATTTCCTTTTCTAGTTTCATTTTTTCAATAATATTGCTTGGAAGATATATTTCAATAATGGATTTTTTGCTAGAATAATATTTTACAAAAATTCTGATATGTTTATTTGAAAATTCAAAAGAGTCCTTATCGTTAAAATAGCTTATGGAATCAATGTTTCTTAATTTAAAGTTATGCATAAGTTCTTCAATTTTTGGATAATGTCTTTTAATTTTGTTAAGTTTTCTTGTAAGAGTGTAAAATAGTACTATCGGAGATTTAACGGATTTTGATACATTTACAAAAAGTTTTAGGTTGTTTGAAGCTAGATTAAGCATAAGAGATTTTTTTAAATTTTTTTCAAAATCTTCAGAAAAAGAATTTTTTACATAATCTATGTTATCATAGACATATTTATATCCTCTCTTTGTTACGTATAGAACGAATAAATGATAAATTTCTTCAGGATTAGAAATTTTTTCCTTAATAAGTTCCAACATTTTATAAATTTTATTATCATAAGGCTTGTAAGACTGTCTTGATTTATTAATAAAAAAATTTATTGAAATAATTTTATTTGTTGCTTTTTTACTTTCTTTTATCTTTTCATATTCAACTGAAAAATCTGTAAAAGTATTTATATCTGATATAGCTTTTTTCAAAATGTGTTTTTCAAAATCAAAAAATCTTTCATATTTGTTATCTGTGTTTAAATACATTTTTACTAATGAAACAGGTAAAGTAACTTCGTTTTTATTTTTTAAATTTTTGATAATATTATTATAAAAATTGAATGAGAAGGAATCATTCATAAAAATAAATTTTTCAATATCAAGAAGAGAGAAAAAATTTTTTTTGAGAGAAAAACAACTTTTAAATTCTTCAGTAAAAAATATCTGGCAATAGTCAGAATGCAAAATAAAGGATGAAATAATTCCAAAAGAACCTGAAAATTTAGAATCTGTAGAAAAAAGTATGTATTTTTCTGATAGAGTTTTAAAAAATGTTGTGAGATTGTCGATTGAATCAAATTCAAGTGTAGAAAAAATTTCTTCAAATCTGATTTCAGCTTTTTTTAAAAATAAAGAATCTGAAATAATTCTAAAAAATACTAATTTAAGAAATATTTTTTCATTTTTTGTTATTTTTTTTGAAAATTCAAGTTTGATATTTGTTTGAAGATTTGTAAATTCTTCTGAAAAATAGATATTCATTTTATTCTCCTTAACGACGAAAAAAAAATTATATTTTTCGTCTAATTTTTATAATTAATTTTATTATTTATAAATTATATTTATTTAAACGAAAAACATAAATAAATTTTCGCTTTTTTATAATTATACTTTAAATAAAGGAAAAAATCAACTAAGATAAAAATAAATAATATAAAAAATATTAAATTAATAATTAAAATTTTTTTTGACAAAATGAAAAATGTGGGGTATAACGATAGTGAAAAATAAAAATATTTAAAGATAAAATTAAAATTGGAGGAAGAACAAATGGGAAAGAGGTTATTAAGCTGTTTTACTAGTGATTTTAATAAAATGTCAGGCCAAGACTTGAAGAATGCTATTAAGGCAAGTGAAGGCAGAACAGTATTGTCAGAAAATGTTGCAGGAAGAAGAAGTGTTACAAGTGATGTTACAAATAGTGAACTGGCAAGAGCTTTTGGAGCAGACCTTATACTACTGAATGGAATTGATGTGTATAATCCAGTTATAGATGCTCTTCCTGAGTCAGATGAGCCTATAAAGCTTGTAAAAAAACTTACAGGAAGACCTGTAGGACTTAATCTGGAACCTGTAGATCTGAAAGCTGACATGATGGAAGAAATAGAGATTATCCCTGAAGGAAGAATATGTTCAGAAGCTACACTGAAAAAGATAGAAAAAATGGGATTTGACTTTGTATGCTTGACAGGTAATCCTGGAACAGGAGTTACAAACAGCCAGATTGCTGAAGGAATAAAATTGGCTAAAAAGCATTTTTCAGGAATGGTAATAGCAGGTAAAATGCACTCTGCAGGAGTTGACGAACCTGTTGCAAATTTAGATGTTGTAAAAGAATTTATTGAAAGTGGTGCAGATGTTATAATGCTTCCAGCTGTAGGAACAGTACCTGGATTTACTCAGAGTGAAATGGAAAAAGCTGTAAAATACATCAAAGAAAATGGAGCACTTTCAATGTCTGCGATAGGGACAAGTCAGGAAAGCTCCACAAGAGAAACAATAAGACAAATAGCAATAATGAATAAAATTGCGGGAGTAGATATTCAACATATTGGAGATGCAGGATATTCAGGAGTTGCAAATTATGAGAATATAATGGAACTGTCAATCGCCATAAGGGGTGTAAGACACACAATTAGAATGATTGCTGCTTCAAATGATAGATAAATAAAAATAAAAATATAATAAATAAAAATATATAGCAATTCTAGTTTAAAGCAAGAGTAGAAGGTTAGGTTGTATCTATAGCCAATCCATTGTTTTTTACATATCTTTACTCCAATTTTTAAGTGGATTGACTATATATAGCAGAGGAGGATTTTATGAAAAGAATATATTTATTTTGTAGTGCGGGAATGTCTACAAGTCTAGTTGCTAGAAGGATGCAGGAAGTAGCTGATAAACATAGTCTTCCCGTTGAAGTGAAAGCTTTTCCTGACAATAAGATAGATATTATTGTTGAGGAATTTCATCCTGATATAATTTTGTTGGGACCACAAGTAAAGTTTAAACTTGAAGAGACAGCTTCAAAATATGAACCAAAAGGTATCCCAGTAGCAGTAATTGATCTTGAAGATTATGGAAAAGTTGACGGGGAACGTATATTAAAAAGAGCAATAAAAATACTAAAAGAAAAGGCGGTAAAATAATATGTTTGATAAATTAGAGAAGGTTTTAGGACCTTTAGCTTCTAAATTGAGCAGTAATAAAGTTTTAGCGGCAATCCGTGATGGGTTTCTAGTGGGAACACCGTTAATTATAGCAGCTTCAATATTTTTAGTTATTGGTAATTTCCCTATTGAAGGATATGAAAAATTTGTTGCACAGTTTTTAGGTGAAGGATGGGATGGATATCTTAATGCTGTTATCCGTTCAACGTTTGGAGTAATAGCTCTTCTTGGTGTTATTGGTATTGGATATTATTATGCGAAGGCAAAGGGAGTAGAAGGAATTTCAGGAGCAGCTGTATCATTAGTAGCCTTTCTTATCATAAGTCCTCAATCTCATGATTTGTTTGTAAATGCAGAAGGAAACGCTTTTAGAGGATTTGCACTTAAAAATTTAGGAACAGAAGGTTTATTCCTTGCAATGATTACAGCACTACTTGCTGTCACTGTATTTGCTGCAGTTAAAAATAAAGGGTGGACAATAAAACTTCCTGAAGGAGTGCCGCCTGCAGTAATGAATTCATTTGCAGCATTAATACCAAGTATGTTTGTAATGCTTCTGTTCTTTGTGTTAAGACTTTTCTTCTATTTCTTTACAAAAGATCAGTATGCACATGACTTTATTTATAAAGTTCTGCAAGGTCCTCTTGAAGGTTTAGGAAAGAATTTCTTCTTTGAACCAATTTATCAGTTCTTATCAACATTATTCTGGTTCTTTGGTATTAACGGTCCTGCTGTTACAAATACAGTTTTCTCTCCATTACACCTCGCTATGACAACAGGAAATCAGGAAGCATTTGCGGCTCATATGCCATTACCTCATATATTTACAGGTTCATTCTCTGATTTCTTCTGTAACTTCGGTGGAGGAGGAAGTACACTATCTCTAGTGTTACTGATGATCTTTAAAGGTAAGTCAGAACGTATGAAAAAATTAGGAAAATTATCTATAGTGCCTGGAATTTTTGGAATAAACGAAATGGTTATTTTTGGACTTCCAGTTGTGTTAAACCCAATTATTGCGATTCCATTTTTATTAACACCGCTTGTTAATACAATTTTAGGTACACTTGCAACAGTATTACATATTATTCCTCGTACTACAGGAACATTATTACCTTGGACAACGCCTTTATTCTTTTCAGGATGGCTTTCTACAGGAAGCATAGTTGCAGGACTTTTCCAGATAGTACAGGTAGCAATAGGATGTATGATTTACTATCCATTCTTTAAAATATTGGATACTCAATATCTAAAAGATGAAACAAAACCTGTAGAACAAAATGAAAAAGATGATTTGGAAGATATTTCACTTGATGATATCTCTTTCTAATATATAATTTATAGAATAAGGCTGTTTCAAAATTAATTTATAAATTTTAATTTTGGGACAGTTTTGTTCGTTATGGAGATTGCTTCAATATGAAAACTTCATTTAAGAAGAAAATATACAAGTAATCATAAGAATAAAAGGACAGCCAATGGCAGAACATTTAAGTAAAATTTTTTAGCAGTAAAGGAGACAGACAATGAGAATAGTTTTATTTTTTGATCAGATTCAATCTGGAACAGGTGGAAAAGAAGGAGCTAATGTGGAACTTGCACTTGAAAAGGGTGGAATGGGTTCATACATGATGTTTTCAGAATATATAAAAAATATAGGTGGAACAGTACTTGCAACAACATACTGCAGTGACAGCTATTTTAAGGAAAATCAGGAACTTGTCCTTGAAAAGATGAAAGGTCTTCTGAATAAGGTAAAAGCTGATATTCTTTTATGCGGGCCATGTTTCAACTATTACAACTATGCAGAAATGTCCTCCATTTTAGCAGAGCACATAAAAAAGGAAACAGACTGTAAACCTGTAGTTGTATGTTCAGAAGAAAATAAGGAAATAATAGATAAATATAAAAATAATCTGGTAATGATAAAAATGCCAAAAAAAGGTGGAGTAGGATTACGTGAATCACTTCAGAATATGGCAAAAGTGATTAAAAAAGTTTATGATGGAGCGGATTTATCTGAAGTAAGTGATTACATATATAAATAAAAGAAATGGAGTAGGTATGAGATTAGAGGAATTATGTCAATTAAAGGGAGTTTCAGGGGATGAAAAGGAAGTACATGATTTTTTGTACAATGAATATAAAAAAAGAAATCTTTCAATAATAAAAGATAGACTTGGTTCTGTTTTTGGTCTTAAAAAAGGAAACGATTCATCATATAAAATAATGATAAGTTCCAACATGGATGAAAGTGGAGGAATGATTTCAGACATCAGGGAAGATGGATTGATGGAATTTTTAACAATAGGAGTTTATGAAAAGAATCTGTTTGAGCAGAGAACAGTAAAAGTACTTAATAGAAGACACGAAGAATATACAGGATTTATAGTAAAAAATGAAAATGAACTTTTACTCGATACAGGATATGGAAGTAAAGAGGAAGTTTTAAAGGCAGGAATTCAGATTGGAGATATTTTTTTACTTGATGTCCCAACTTTATGCCTTCCAGAAGGAGAAATACTTTCTAAAAATCTTTCTAACAGGGCAGGACTTGAGGTTGGCCTTACTATTCTGGATAAACTGGAAGAAAGCAAGGAAAATCCCCCATTTGATGTTGCAATAGGAGGAATCTCCCATTCGGTAACAGGTCAGCGTGGAGCAATAACGGCGACAACTGCTGTAAAACCTGATATAGCTATAGTTATTGATGCAGCATATGTAAAAGAGTCCAAAGAAAATGCCATATATATTCGTAGCTTTGATAAGTCAATGCTTCCAAATCAAATGTTAAAACAGGAATTTTATGAAGCTGCACAGAAAAAAGGATATATTCCTGAAGGGCATGTTCAGCTGGAAGCAACAGACGGTTCTTTTATCCATAAGTCATTGGAGGGAACTCCGACAGTTGTACTTGTACTGCCTTTAAAACATAAGCAGACTCTTTTAAATTCGTTAAAAGTAAAACATATAAATAATATGAGTGATGTAATCATAGAGTTTATTAAGGAACTGACTGCTGAAAAAATAGAAAAATTCGGATTTAAAGGGTGAGAAAAATGAATTTTGATATAAAATGGGAAGTTTTGAAGGAGCTGACAGAAACTTATGCAATTTCAGGATTTGAAGAGGATATTGTCGATATATTGAAAAAGCATATCAACCTTCCATTTTCTCAGGATGGTCTTGGATCCTGCCTTTTTACAAAGGAAGGAGATGGAATTTCCATAATGATAGCCACTCATATGGATGAAGTAGGATTTGTCGTAAAGGAAATAGATGAGCAGGGATATCTATATTTTCAGAATGTAGGAAATATGTGGTCGCATGTTCTGCTTAATCAGAAGGTGGCAGTTATAAATGAAAAAAAGAATATATATTATGGTGTTATTGGTGGACCTGCAGTCCATTCAATAAAGGAGAAGGAAAGAGAAAAGGTATTGCCAATTGATAAACTGTATATTGATATGGGAGTCAGCAGTAAAAAACGGATTGAAGAACTTGGAATAAAAGTAGGAGATATGATATGTCCGTATGGAGAAATGATAGAGCTGAATGAGGAAGGATACCTTGCAGGGAAATCCTTTGACAATCGTGTAAGTGTAGTGACAGGAATATGGCTTATGAATATGCTGAAAAAAGAAAATACAGGCAATAAGGTTACTCTCGCGGCAACAGTACAGGAGGAAGTTGGGCTAAGAGGTGCAAGAACAACAGCACATAAAGTATTTCCTGACCTGGCAATAGCTGTAGATACTACTTTGGCAGGGGATACCCCCTTGAATAAAAACAATATAAAGCTTGGAAAAGGAGTAGCTATTAATGTTATTGATTCAATGACCATAATGAACAGAGGGCTGCTTATTTATATTGAAAATCTATGCAGAAAGAATGACATTCCTTATCAGCTGAGCTGTTTTACAGATGGTGGGACTGATGCAGGAAATATTCATAAGTCAGGAACTGGAATACCTGCAACAACTTTATCTATACCTATGAGATACATGCATACTCATCTTGGAGTCGTACATAAGGACGATATTATCTCAACATTAAAACTGCTGAAACTGATAATAGAAGATCTGACTGCTGAAAAGTATGACAGAATACTGAAGGAAAACTATAATTACAGTGAATAAGATGAAAAAACTTGAGGAGGTAAAAAGATGTGGGGAATAATTGCAACATGGTGCATGGCACATGATGGTGTCAAAGAAGCCTCGGAAATACTGAAAAATGATGGAAAAGCGGGAGAGGCGATAGAAACTGCAATAAAAAATGTTGAAGATTTTCCTTTTTATAAATCTGTAGGTTATGGCGGACTTCCAAATGAAGAAATGGAAGTGGAACTGGATGCGGCGTACATGGATGGAAGCAACTTTAATTTTGGTGCAGTCTGTGCCATTAAAGACTTTGCCAATCCTATATCTGTCGCTAAGGATTTAAGTTATTTAAATGAAAACAGCATGTTAGTAAGTGAAGGTGCAGAAAAATATGCACATAAAAGAGGTTTTGAAAGAAAAAATATGCTTACAGAAAGGGCAAAAATACATTACAGAAACAGATTGAAGGATATGGAACATATAAAAGAAATAGAAATAAAGCCCTATTCAGGACATGATACGGTTGGTATGGTGTGCCTTGATAAAGAAGAAAATATAGTTGCAGGAACTTCTACAAGCGGACTTTTCATGAAAAAGAAAGGAAGAGTGGGAGATTCGCCTGTAATCGGTTCAGGACTCTATGCTGACAGTGAGATTGGAGGAGCAAGTGCAACAGGACTTGGAGAAGATATAATGAAGGGGATAATTTCATATGAGATAGTAAAACTTATGGAAAGTGGTCTTTCTCCTCAGAAAGCATGTGAAAAAGCTGTCTTCACTTTTGAGAAGAAATTGATAAAAAAAAGAGGAAAAGCGGGAGATATTTCTGTAATTGCCATGAATAACAAAGGGGAATGGGGAGTGGCTACAAATATTGAAAATTTTTCTTTTGTTGCAGGAAATGAAAAGAATCCTGTAAAAGTATACAGGACAAAAAGAAAAGGCGATGAAATGATACATGAAGAAGCGACTGAAGAGTGGCTACAGGAGTATATCAATGAAAGAACTAAACCTCTTATAGAAAAGTAAGGCAGGTAGAAAATGGATAAAAATACGGATGATAATAAAAAATATGATAAAAACAGTAATATTTCCGATGAGAAAATAATATTGAAAATAAAAGAAGAAGTGAAAAAAATACAGCCAGAATTAATAGAGACAATACGGGAATTAGTTTCTATTTACAGTATTCAGACGGAACCTGAAGAAAATGCTCCATTTGGAAAAGGGCCTGCTGAGGCACTGTATAAAGCTCTGGAAATATCAGAAAAACTGGGATTTAATACAGCGAATATAGATAATAAAATAGGTTATGCAGAATATGTACCGGAAGAAATAAGGAAGTATCAGGAATATATAGGTATTTTTGGACATGTAGATGTTGTTCCTCTTGGTGAAGGGTGGAAGTACTCTCCATTGGATGGAGAAATAGAAAATAATCGCATATACGGAAGGGGTGTTCTTGATAATAAGGGTCCAATTCTATCAAATCTTTTTGCACTCCATATTCTGAAAAAATTAGGAATAAAATTTGATGTTCCTGTAAGAATAGTTTTCGGAACAAATGAAGAAACAGGATTTGCGTGTATAAAACATTATCTGACAAAGGAAAAAGCCCCTGTTTTTGGCTGGACTCCTGACTGTAAATGGCCAGTTGTGTATGGAGAAAGAGGAAGACTTAAGGTAAGAATATATTCTGAAATGAAGGATTTAGAGAAATTATATGAATTTGTAAATGGATATATTTTATCGGCACCTAATAATGGTATAAAATTAAAAATAAACTTTAAGGATGATAATTTCGGAGAAATGATATTAAGAGGGTACAGATTTGGAATTGCTGAAAACAGACATTTTTTTGAATTTGTAATGAGTTATCCTGCAATATGCAAAAAAGAGCAGCTTATGGATTTAATCAGAAGTAATTTGACGGAGGGAACGGAGCTGGAGGAAATTTCCAACTGGAATCCAGTTCTATATGATAAAAGTTCTGAATATGTGCAGACTTTACAGAAGGTATATAATTATGTTACAGGCTTTAATGCAGAACCTGTCACAACGACAGGAGGAACTTATGCAAAGATAATTCCTAATATTATTGCATATGGACCAAGTTTTCCAGGTCAGAAGGATATAGCACATTTACCTGATGAGTGGCTTGATTTATCAGATTTAGAGAAAATAACAGAGATTTATGCACTTTCATTATATGAAATAAGTAAGTTGAAAAATAGAAAATAATAAAGTAAAAAACTGTCTTTTATTCTTAAAAATAGAGTATCAGACAGTTTTTATCATTTTCAATTCTCAATTAACCCAATAAATTTAGAAATAATTCTAAATATAAATTTTATCCCTTTTATCTATTTGATACTATTCCCCGTTTAAAAATGAGAATAAATTTTTATAAGAAGGTTGTTTGATATCTAATTTATAATCATTCAACTACATTGTTTTTTATTATTTTTTAGATATTTTGATTAATAAATATTTTTTCATATTACTATGTTTTTTCTTTTTTATTTTCGTAGGATTGCTCATTGCCGCAAATCCTACAACCTATGGCTAGTCTACGACATTTTTCTGCACTGACAAAAAACTCGCTATGCTCAAACAGTTTTGCCAGCACAGAAAAATGCTCCGACGGATTAGTTTATAATTATTATGGCGAAAGAAATACATTCGTATTTAGTTATTTTTCCTTTAACGAAATTTTGCTTATTTAATTGTTTTTCAGCTTTTTGTCTGATGATAACTTTATATTTCATTTTCCAACCCTAATTTTTTTATTAAATCTTCGTGACTAATCCAATTTTCTCTGTTGTCTTTTTCTTCTTCATAAGCTTCAACAGCCAATTTGTAGTCCTCTTCATCTTCGATTTTTTCAAGAATTAAATCTAACATTACTTGGTTTAAACTGATATTGTTTTCCTTAACATAGTTGTTTATTTTGTCTTCTATGTCAGGATGAGCATTTATAGAAACGGTTATCATAAAATTCACACCCTTTCTTGTTATTTTTGTTAATAAAATTTTAACATAAAAAATAATAAAAATCAACGAAAATATTTTATTAACTGCAATTTGTATTAAAAAAATTCTCACAGAGGAAATTGCTCTATATGGGTATGAAATTGTCCCTATTAGAATAAAAAATATCATTCATACAGAAAACGATAAAAGAAGTGAATAATAGACAAAATAGATAGCTTTATAAAAAATATATGTCAAACAGATGATTAGTTAATGTTATTAATGTTGAAAACAAAATTGATTTTCATCAGAAAATTAATGAAGAAATTGAACTGGGATAGAATAGAAATAAAATATTTATCAAAAAAAGGCGGGAAAGCATTCCCCTGTATGGGAAGCCCCTGCCTTGAACATATATTTCCTTCTTTCCTGACCATCATTATCCCTCTGCATATATTTACATATAGCTAGTAAACCCTGTTTCCGTACCTGTCTTCGCAGTAGAATGTTCCACTAGCCCTTCTATAACATTTTCTGCCTTCTTCTCTTCTAGATTGATTTACATCGTTCCAGTAACTTGGACTTAGTAGCTCACACCCCACGACAGACATAGCAAGTATAACCATTAATAAAATTTTTTTAAACATTGCATATCATCTCCTTATGTTTTAAATATGTATATTAAATATATTTATTCCGTTTTATGTATTGACTATTTGTGTTTTTTTATATTTCTATTATACAATATTTTAAATTGGAATACAAATTGTTTTTTATATTTCTGTAGAAAATTTAATGAAAAATAAAATTATACCTAAATTACAATATAATTTTCTTAAATTATTTTATTTTAATACCTTCCAGTTCCAATAAAAACTCTTTTATATGGAGTCCTCCACCATATCCGACTAACTTTCCATTCATACCAATTACACGATGGCAGGGAATAAAAATTGAGATTTTATTTCGATTATTTGCCATTCCGACAGCACGAACTGCTTTTTCGTTATTAATTGCAACTGCGATGTCCTTGTAGGAACGGGTTTCGCCGTAAGGGATTGCTTCAAGAGCGTTCCAGACGGAAATTTGAAAAGGAGTTCCTTCTTTTAAAAGTGGCAAGTCAAAATTTTTTCGCTTTTTGGAAAAATATTCAAATAACTGATTTTTTGCCTTTTTTATTAACTCGGTTTCTTTAATTTGAAAATTATCATCATTTTTAAATTTTTCAATTTCATAATTCCAGATTACATCAGTAATATGAGAATCATTTTCTGTTGTGGCAAGTCCAATTTTTCCAATTGGAGTATTGGTTTCATAAAAATAGATATTTTTTTTCATTGTTATTAGCCTTTCAATTTTTTATATTTAAAATTTGAATTTTTTAATTCATTTTGTGGTAAATGTATTATAATATGGTTGGGTAAAAAAGTAAATAGGGAGTGAAAAAGTAAAAATTTGAAATGAAAACTTTAACATTTTCAGAGTTCTCTTTTTATGATATAATGGGAAATAAATTAGATGAGGTTTTTCAGTTATGTTGAATAAGTCATTATGGGAAAAGAAAATATTTAGGGATAGCTTTCTTTTAAAAAAATTTATGAGTAAAAAATTAAAATTATGGCTGTATAATCAGTATAAAAAAGAAGAAACAGATAGTGGAGAAGAAGAGATAATAATTAAGGAAAATTTAAATTATGAATTATTTTGTGACATTTTAAACAATACAGAAAAATATGTAAAAGTCAAAAATGGAAATTTTGAAAATAAATTTTTGATTTATAATGAAGAAGCAAAGGATGGAGAGCCATTTATTATTGCAGTATTTAGAGATATTTATGCTTTTTGCGTGTTTTTTTATATAAGTAAAAAAGAAGGAAAGTATATTGTTAAGAATAAATGGTTTGATGAAATTGAAATAGGGAATGCTGAGGAGTTTTTAAATAATTTGCAGGAATACAACGTAAATCTTGATATTCCTGAATTTGTAAATTTAAAAAAATATTATTGGGATGAATTGATGTTAATTGAAAAAATCTTAAAGAGATATTTTGATACAGGGAAAATTGAAGTCAAACTAGATGAAAATATTAAAATTAACTGTAAATACAGTGGAATAAAATTAGGAGATCACATTGAAAAAGTAATTCCTGCGTCAGAGAAAAGAAATCTAAAAAAATATTATCAGTATTTGCTGTATGAAGACAAGGAACAGAAATATTCATTATTTGCAAATCCAAAAACTGGAAAAATTGTAAAGATTGATATAAAAGATGAGAAGTATTTTCCAGCAGAAGATTTGAAAATTGGCGATTACTTAACGAAAGAGAAAATGGAGAAATATGAAATTTATTACGATGAAGCTGATGAAGATGTGTGGCTTAGTGAAGTAATAAAAGAATTAGCAATAGTAACAGAACTTATTGGGGAATATCCTAATCAGAAAGAAAAAATACTGTGGTATGTCTGGTTTGATTATAAAGAGTACAGTTTCTAAATGAAATAAAATATACTTAAAATTATAAACGTTGATTTACAAAAATTTAAAATATAACGGAGGTTTTCATGGAAAATTTTGAAAAGAAAGTGGAAAGAGATTTTTTTGATGTTTTTTTAGGAATATTAAAAATAACAGGAATATTTATTTCTACATGGATTGTGTTATTAGTACAAAGAGCAATCTTTAATTATTATTACTATATCAATGTATTAAAGTTGAATTATGGCAATGAAAATGCTGGGATGATTCCAACGTTAGTAGAGGCGGTATTTAGTTTTACTGTTTTGATTATACTAACTGTTATTTTTATAAAAATGATGAAAGCAAGATTTGGTGCAAATAATTTGATAAAAATAATGCTGTGGACTTTTGCTATGATGGTTATAATAATTTTCTTGCTTGGAGGAGGATTTGCTTTTTCTGTGTCAAAGAATTCTGAAATAATAGATTTGAATTATATGATTTTAATATTTTTTAAAAAAGGAATTTTAAATGGAATAATGGGAACAGAATTAGTTGGAATCTTGCTGACAATATCCTTATTTTCTATCAAAGTATATGAGAAAAATAATGGAAAAAGTATATTTTCAATTATTTATACAGCTATAAGTTCAATAATCTTAATTATAATGTATTATTTTATCTCTATTTTTATGGATATATATATGTATCAAACTATAGCAGGTACAAAGAGTGATTATATTTGGAAATTTATAATAGAAATAATAAAGAGTACAGATCTATCTAAAGCGATCTTTAATTATTTTTTTTATGTGGTAGTTTTGATTATTGTAATTTTTACAACTATATTAGTTTTAAACGTTTTTTCAGATAATAAAAAATTGGAATTAAAAATAAATAACACTAAATAGAAATTAAAAAAAGGAAATATAGAAAAATGAATTTATTTGATGAAGTATATGAAGATAAGAAGCCACTAGCATTTAGGTATCGTCCAAAAAGTCTTGATGATTTTTATGGGCAGAAGAGATTGGTTGGAGAAAATGGGATTTTGAGGAAGATTATTGAACGTGGAAACTTTATGAATGCGATTTTCTGGGGAGCACCGGGAACAGGAAAAACTACGCTTGCAGAGATAATCGCTGATAAAATGAATTACCATTACGAATATTTGAATGCTATAAAAGCCTCTGTAACGGATATAAAGAATATTTCTGATAAGGCACACAGCAGTTTTCACACAAATGGACAGCAGATATTACTATTTTTAGATGAAATTCATAGATTTAACAAGTTGCAGCAGGACTCACTTTTGGAAGATTTGGAAAATGGAAATATTATTTTAATTGGAGCGACTACTGAAAATCCTTATTACAACTTGAATAACGCATTGTTATCAAGATGTATGGCATTTGAATTTAAGAAACTGAGTGAGGATGATCTGCTTAAAATATTGAGAAATATTAATGAAAAAGAGAATTTTGGGATTTCAGATGATATTTTAGGATATATTTCGGAAATAATTGAAGGGGATGCAAGGCAGGCTATAAACATTTTGGAACTGATAACAAATGTTGGAGTGGAGTTTACGCTGGAAGAAGTAAAGGAAATTTTGAATACAAAAAAATCATATCACAAGACAGAAGACAAGTACAATACAATTTCAGCAATGATAAAAAGTATTCGTGGAAGCGACCCTGATGCAGCTGTCTACTGGATGGCCAAAATGCTTTCTGGCGGAGAAGATATTTTGTATATTGCAAGAAGGCTTGTGATTTTAGCTTCTGAAGACATTGGGCTTGCAAATCCGCAGGCTTTACCAGTTGCTGTGGCAGGGCTTAATGCGATAAAGGAAATTGGAATGCCCGAAGCTAGAATCATTTTATCTGAAGTGGCAATCTATCTTGCAATTTCTCCCAAGAGCAATTCAGCCTACAATGCTATAAATTCAGCACTAAGCCACATTGAAAATGAAAAAATTCAGGAAGTGCCAGTCCATCTCACAAAAGTTGGAGCAAAAGACTATAAATATCCACACAATTATGAAAATCATTATGTAGACCAAATTTATATGAATGAAAAAATCAAATTTTATGAGCATGGAGAAAATAAATTTGAAAAGGCGGCAGATGAGTGGTTGAGAAAGATTAAAAAAAATCCCAAGCCTTGATAAATACAAGGGTTTGTGATAAAATAAATTAACAAAATATATTGGAGGAATGATGCCGAATGAAAAAAAGAGCTTTGATTAGTGTTTTTGATAAGACTGGGATATTGGAATTTGCACAGTTTTTAAATCAAAAAGGTGTGGAAATTATTTCGACTGGAGGGACTTACAAGTTTTTGAAGGAAAATGGGCTTTCCGTGATAGATGTTTCGGAAGTTACTAATTTTAAGGAAATGCTGGATGGAAGAGTGAAAACATTACATCCGAATATTCATGGTGGAATTTTGGCGATTAGGGACAATAAGGAACATATGGATACGATTGAGAAAGAAGGAATAGAAACGATTGATTATGTTGTTGTTAATCTTTATCCATTTTTTAGGGAAGTTCAGACAGATAAGACTTTTGATGAAAAAATCGAATTTATTGATATAGGTGGGCCTACAATGCTTCGTTCGGCTGCAAAATCATTCAAGGACGTTACAGTTATCTGCGAAACAGAAGACTATGAGAAAGTTATGGAAGAAATTGAAAATAATGGGGAAGTTTCATTTGAAACAAAAAAAAGATTGGCTGGGAAGGTGTTTAATTTGACATCAGCTTATGATGCGGCTATCTCTAATTTCTTGCTGGAAGAGGAATATCCAAAATATTTGAATGTTTCGTATGAAAAGAAATTTGACTTGAGATATGGCGAAAATCCTCACCAATCGTCTGCATACTACGTTTTAACTACTGAAAATGGAAGTATGAAGGATTTTGTCCAGTTAAATGGAAAAGAATTGTCGTTTAATAATATCAGAGATATGGATATTGCTTGGAAAGTGGCAAATGAATTTGATGAAATTGCCTGCTGTGCTGTAAAACACTCGACTCCTTGCGGTGTGGCAGTTGCAGATGATGTTTTCACAGCTTACAGGAAAGCCCATGATTGTGATTCAGTATCAATTTTTGGTGGAATTGTTGCAATTAATAGAGAAATCGATGCAAAAACTGCACAGGAACTGAACAAAATTTTCCTAGAAATCGTAATTGCCCCAGCATTTACTGATGAAGCTCTTGAAATATTAAAATCCAAGAAAAATTTGAGAGTAATAAAATGCGAAGTTGCAAAACCGCAGGATAAAGTGGAATATGTAAAAGTTGATGGCGGAATATTAGTTCAGCAGACAAATCAGAAGATGATTGACAATATGGAAGTTGTAACGAAAAAACAGCCAACAGAGCAAGAATTAAAAGATATGGAACTTGGAATGAAAGTTGTAAAACACGTAAAATCAAATGCAATTGTGGTCGTAAAAGATGGAGCGGCAACAGGAGTCGGAACAGGACAGACAAACAGAATCTGGGCAACTCAGCACGCACTTGAACACGCCAAAGGGGACTTGGATTCACTAGAAGGAGCAGTTCTGGCATCAGACGCATTTTTCCCATTCAGAGACTGTGTAGACGAAGCTGCAAAATACGGTATCAAAGCATTAGTACAGCCAGGCGGCTCAATTAGAGACAAAGAATCAATCGAAGCCGCCGATGAACACGGAATGACAATGGTATTTACTGGAATCAGACATTTCAAACATTAAAATTAAACAAATATTTGTTTTTATAGATAAACTGTACTAAAATATATGAAAAGGGGTAATCTATATCAAAATTTAAGAATAGAGGGACAATTAAAATTCAAAAAACTATATTATTCCAATTATATGATGGGATATAGATCACCCCAATATCGAAGGGGACTAAAACTTTAATAATAGAATTTATAAGATTAACTGTCTGGATATAGATCACCCCAATATCGAAGGGGACTAAAACAATTAAATTCTCATCTTCACTTAACTTTGTTGATATAGACTACCCCAATATCGAAGGGGACTAAAACTTTTCTGTTTGTACTATTGAAAAGGCATTATGGATATAGACCACCCCAATATCAAAGGGGACTAAAACTAAATGGTGGAAATCCATCGGAAGTTGAAAGGATATAGACCACCCCAATATCGAAGGGGACTAAAACCTAAGCGGTTGCCTTCGAGAGATGTGCCTGTTTCGATATAGACCACCCCAATATCGAAGGGGAGTAAAACAGATTTTATAGGGTTAATTTTGGTTTACAAATATAAAAAATGGAGGAAACCAAAATGAAAAAAATTTTTGTGATATTGACATTGGTATTTGTTAGTGCAAATACATTTTCGGAAACGTTGTATTTCAAGAATTGTAAGGAAGCACGCTCAAAAGGCTACAAAAATATAAAAAAAGGCGAGCCAGGATATGCAAAACATTTAGACAGGGATAAAGATGGTATAGCTTGTGAAAGTAAATAAATTAAATGTAGAGTTGTTTCTTGATTGGGATAACTCTTTTTTTGAAATTAGCAGATGATAGGAATGAAACAGATAAACTATTAAAGAAAAAAATTGAAAGGAACATTTTTATATATATTTTTGTAACAAATGTTTGACATCTATACAACAAAATATAAAAGAAATTAAATATTAAATTGACAAATTGAAAAAATTATGTTATTATACTTAAGGATTGTTAAATTAGTTATATAATGGGACTGTAGCTCAACTGGTCAGAGCAACCGACTCTTAATCGGTAGGTTGTGGGTTCGATCCCCACCAGTCCCACCATCATCTTCTATAGAATATTAGTGATAAGAGTTTTTTAGGCTCTTATTTTTTTGTTTTAATATTAGAAACTTAGAAATAGAAGAAATATCAAAAAAAAAACAAAATAAAGCCCTTGAATAATTTCAAAAAGTGAAGTACAATTATAGTAAGAAAAAGTTTTTAGAAGATATAAAAATAAATTATAAAATTTAGGAGGTAATGTAATGGGAACACCGCATATTGGAGCAAATAGAGGAGATGTTGCAGAAACTATACTATTGCCAGGAGACCCGCTTAGAGCAAAATATATTGCAGAAACATTTTTGGAAGACGTTGTTCAGTATAATAATGTTAGAGGAATGCTAGGATTTACTGGAACTTATAAAGGGAAAAAAGTATCTGTGCAAGGAACTGGAATGGGAGTGCCTTCAATTGGGATTTATTCACATGAACTGATAACTGAGTTTGGAGTAAAGAATTTGATTAGAATTGGAACAGCTGGTTCTTATCAGGAAGATGTAAAAATTAGGGATGTTGTTATTGCAATGTCAGCTTCAACTGATTCAGCTATTAACAAATTAAGATTTAATGGAGCGGATTATGCACCTACAGCAAGTTCAGATTTAGTTTTCAAGGCTTATGAAATTGCTAAGGCAAAAGGATTGAATGTAAAGGCTGGAAATGTATTTACAAGTGATACTTTCTATGGAGATGATCCTAATGCTTGGAAAAAATGGGCTGAATTTGGAGTATTATGTGTGGAAATGGAAACAGCACAACTTTATACAACTGCAGCAAAATTAGGGGTAAATGCCTTGACATTGCTTACAATTAGTGATTCATTCATTACTCATGAGGTAACAAGTGCTGAGGAAAGACAAACAACTTTCAATGAAATGATAGAAGTGGCTTTAGAAACAGCATTACAGCTTTAAAATAATTAAAGAAAATAACTAAAGGGAGAAAAAATTAGTGGAATTTTACAAAAGATTAGTTATAAAAGTTTTAGAACGTAGTTCAGTTGGTTCTGAAAATAGAATTTTGAAAAAGTTAAAAAGCGGGTATGACTTGACACAGAGAGAAATGTCAGAACTTGAAGAATTACTGGAAAATATTTTATAAATAAAGATATTTAATAAATCTTTATCTTTGAGACAAGGGGATTATCCCCTTGTTGTTAATTTAAACTAAAAGAAAGGAAAATAAAATGAAAATAGAAAATCTATATCCTGAAAAAGTTTTTCACTATTTTAGTGAAATTTCAAAAATACCAAGAGGTTCAAGAAAAGAAAAAAAGATTAGTGACTGGATTGTTGAATTTGCAAATGAAAGAAATCTGGAAGTTATTCAGGACAAGGCATTGAATGTATTAATAAGAAAGCCTGCAACAGCTGGATATGAGCAATATTCACCACTTATCCTGCAAGGACATATGGATATGGTTTGGGAAAAAAATAAAAATACACAATTTGATTTTGAAACACAAGGAATTGAACTTGTTGTGGAAGATGGATACTTAAAGGCAAATGGAACAACACTTGGCGCAGATAATGGAATTGCTGTGGCTTATGCACTTGCGATACTTGACAGCAATGACTTGAAACATCCGGCACTTGAAATTATTATCACAACTGACGAAGAAGACGGAATGAGCGGAGTTAATAACCTTGACTTTGGAATTTTTTCTGGAAATACACTTATAAATTTGGATACTGAAGAATACGGACAAGTTTATGTGAGTAGTGCAGGTGGGGCGAGAATTTTTAATGAGTTTAACTTTGATGCTGAAAAACTAGAAGAGGATGATACTGTTATAAGTATTGATGTGAAAGGGCTTCTAGGTGGGCATTCAGGTGCTGAAATTCATTTAGGATTAGGAAATTCAAATAAAATTTTGGCAGAAGTTCTGAATCATTTAAATAAAAAATACACTCTTGCAATAATGGACATTGACGGTGGAGAAAAAACTAATGCAATACCGAGAGAGGCTGTGGCGTTGCTAGCTGTGAAACTTGAAGATGAAAAAGTCAGTGATTTTGAAAAATTAGCAAACCTTGCTTTTGAAAATATAATAAAGGATTTTAAAATTATTGATAAAAATCCAGTTATTGAAGTGAAGGAAGTTAAGAAAGAGGAACTAAAAAATCAAGGGAAATTATCAATTTCCAACACAAATGCCGTTATTTCATTTTTCCACGAATTTCCAAATGGAGTTATCTCAATGAGCAAAGATATCGAGGGACTTGTGGAAACTTCAATAAATCTGGGAGTTATAAAAACTGAAAATAAAGATGGAAAAATTGTTATAAAAATTCAGGCATTGCCAAGAAGTTCAGTAAATAAATCACTTGAAAAATTACTAAATGATGTGAAGGAACTTTCTGAAAAATACGGAGTGGCAATAAAAGTAAATTCTCCGTATCCATCTTGGGAATACCGAAAAGATTCAAAGATTCGTGAAATAGTTGTAAACTCATTTAAAAAAATAACAGGAAAAGATCCTGAAATTAAGGCAATTCACGCTGGACTTGAATGCGGAATTTTTGATAATAATATGAAAAATGTTGATATTGTTTCAATTGGGCCTAATATTTACGGTGCTCACACTCCTGAAGAAAGAATGGAAATAGATTCAGTTGGAAAAACTTGGGAATTATTGCTAAAAGTTATGGAAGATTATAACATTAAATAAAAAATAAAAACAAAAGGAATATTAAATGAAAAAAGAGCCAAATAAACAAAAAAAAAAACTAAAAATAAATGAAATTATAGTGGTTGAAGGGCGAGATGACATAACAGCCATAAAACGAGTTGTAGATGCACATATTATCGCCTTAAACGGCTTCTCCGCATTATCTAAAAAAACAATAAATAAAATGATTGAATTGTCAAAAACTAATGATTTAATTTTATTTACAGATCCTGATTTTGCAGGAAAAAAAATTCGTGATACATTAAAAAGATATATTCCAAATATAAAGCATGCTTTTGTAAGTCAAAAGGATGCAACTAAAAATGATAATATAGGAGTTGAAAATGCCAATGACAAAGTAATTTTAGAGGCTTTGAAAAATGTTGTTACAGCTAATCAAGATATTGAAAATAGGTTTGATATTAGTGACTTGATAGATAATGGACTTATTTCTGGAAGTAATGCAAAAGAACGTAGAATAATGCTTGGAGATATTTTAAAAATTGGCTATTATAATGCCAAACAGCTTTTAAAGGCTCTTAATTCATTTAATATTTCAAAAGAACAGTTTGAGGAAGCTATTGAAGAAATAAATAAGGCTGGTGTAGAATAAAAAATTTAAAAAAATCTGTGTTTAAGGTTGTAATTTGTTAATTGAAAAAATATAAGTTTAGATAATAAAAAAGGATATAAAAAATGTATAAGGTTAATGATGAACTATATGGAGAATGTTATGTAGACGATGTTATCTATGAAATAATAGACACAAGAATTTTTAAAAGATTAAAAAATATCTATCAATCTGGTAGTGGATATCTGGTTAATGAATTATGGAATGTAAACAGATACGAACATTCAATAGAAACAATGATATTATCTTTAAAATTTAATGGAAATATTGAAGAACAAATAAAAGCCCTTTTACATGATATTTCACATACAGCTTTTTCCCATGTAATTGATTATGTCTTAAAAAATGAAAATGAAGATTATCACGAAAAAATTCAGGAAGATTTTTTAAATGATGAAGAGTTGTCAAGTATTTTAGGAAAATATAATTTAAATATAAAAAGAATAATGTCAAAAAATTATAGTTTTTTAGATAATGAGTTGCCTGAATTATCCTTTGACAGAATAGATTACACTTTGAGAGACTTGTTTAGGCAGAAAAAAATTTCACTTAAAGAAGTAAGAGAAATAGTTAATCATTTAACAGTATATCAAAATAAGTTATGTTTTAATTCTTTAAAAATTGGAAAATGGTTTCAGAAATTATATTTTCAGGAAGTGGTAGAATATTTTCAAAATCCTTTAAATATGTATATAAATACGATGTTATGCAATTTACTGATTTCAGCCTTGAATGAAGAAATTATTCAGCTTCAAGATTTTAATTTTACAGACGAATATATATTGAGAAAAATAAATTTTTCATCCAAGAAGAAAGAGCTGGAAGATATAATAAATAAGAAAAAATATGATGAATTTTTATTGATGAAAGAAAAAATAAAAGTAAAAAAAAGACATATAGATCCTTATATACTCGTAAATAACGAAATAAAAAGGATCTCTGAAATCAAATAAAATATAAAATTTATTTTACAAAATTTTGTAAATAATTATTTAGATACTTTTTTGTAAGGACAACTAATTAAATGGTCATCAACTATTCCGATTGCCTGTAAGAAAGAATAAACGATTGTAGAGCCAACAAATTTAAAGCCACGTTTTTTCAAATCTTTACTGATTTTATCAGATAATTCTGTAGTAGCAGGAGCTTCTGCTATCTCTTTCCAGTTATTAATAATTTGCTTGTTATCTGTAAAATTCCAAATGTACTTGTCAAATGAGCCAAATTCCTTTTGTACTTCCATAAATGCAAGGGCGTTTTTAATAGAAGCGGCTATTTTTAATTTATTTCTCACAATTCCATCATTTTGAGCCAGTTCAGCCAACTTAGTTTCATCATATTTTGCAATTTTTTTATAATCAAAATTATCAAAAGCCTTTCTAAAATTTTCTCTTTTATTCAAAATAAGATTCCAGCTAAGTCCTGCCTGAAAGCCTTCCAATATTAGCATTTCAAAAAGATAATTATCATCGTGGGAAGGCACTCCCCATTCAGTATCATGATAGACAATGTCATTTTCAGATTTTGCCCATGGACATCTAGTTTTTTTCATATTCTAATCCTTTCAATTTTTTAGTTATTATAAGTAAAATTATTTTAAATTTTAAACATGTTATTAGGATTTAGCGTATTTTAAATATTCATTTATAAACAAGTCAATATCTCCATCCATAACCTTTTCAACGTTTCCCTCTTCTGCCTTTGTTCTGTGATCTTTTACCATTTTATAAGGCTGGAAGACATACGAACGGATTTGGCTTCCCCATTCGATTTTTGATTCGGTTCCTTTTAGTTCAGCCATTTCTTTTTCACGCTTTTCCAGCTCCAGCTCGAATAATTTAGATTTTAATATTTTCATTGCAGTTTCACGGTTTTTTAGCTGTGAACGTTCATTTTGGCATGTAACTACGATATTTGTTGGAATATGAGTAATTCTAACGGCTGAATCTGTTGTGTTTACGTGCTGCCCTCCTGCACCGCTTGCCCTGTAAGTATCAATTTTCAAGTCTTCTGTACGAATATCAATTTGAACATCATCTTCTATTTCTGGAGTAACATTAACTGCAGCAAATGAAGTATGCCTTCTAGCATTAGAGTCAAATGGAGAAATTCTGACAAGTCTGTGAACGCCTTTTTCTCCTTTTAAATATCCATAAGCGTAATTTCCTTTTATATTTAATGTTACACTTTTTATTCCAGCTTCTTCTCCAGCGAGGCTGTCAAGGATTTCAACTTTGAAATCATGCCGATTTGCCCATCTGTCGTACATTCTGTAAAGCATTTCAGCCCAGTCACATGCCTCAGTTCCACCAGCCCCCGAATTTATCGTAAGAATTGCATTATTCATGTCGTATTCCTCATCCAGAAGTAATTTTGTCTTAAAATTATCAATTTCGTTCTTCAAATCCTGTGCTTTTTGCTCAAGTTCATTTTCAAACGAATTGTCCCCCATCTCAATAAACTCAATAATGGTAGAAACATCTTCAAAAAGACCGTTTAAACTGCTGTATTCCTCAAGGAGCTTTTTCTTTGCACTAATAGTCTTTAATATTTCCTGACTGTTCTCGCTATTCCAGAAATCTGCCTCAAACGTCTTTTTCTCCAAATTATCAATTTCATTTTTTAAATTTTCAATGTCAAAGATGCCTCCTGATTTCTCCAATATTAATTTCATTTATTTCGTTTTGTTTTTTTATTTCAAATAAATCCATATTTTTAAACCTTTCTTTATATTATTTTGCTAACTTTTTTGATTCTAAAGTAAAATTTTTTTTAGAAAAAAAGAAAATAACTATTAAATAAGTTTTCAATACAAAAAATCTTTTAAATTTAGATTTTGTATTTTTTTGGAAAATATTAAAAGAAGCTGCCTTTTAAAACAGCCCCTTTATAAGTTTTTAAAAGTAAAAATTTTAGATAATAATTATTTTTGAACTCTGACACCTTCAACAACTTTATTGTTTTCTTCGTCATACCAAACTTCATTTTGTAAAGTTTCCTCTTTTACGTATGATAAGATGTTGTTAAATGTAGCTTCAGCAATGTTATCTAATGCTTCTTTTGTTAAGAATGCCTGGTGAGAAGTCAAAACGACGTTGTTGAATGATAATAATCTAGCTAGCAAATCATCTTCCAGCACGCTTGCTGATTCATCTTCAAAGAAATAGCTGCTTTCATTTTCATAAACATCAAGTCCTGCTCCGCCGATTTTTTTGTCTTTTAATCCTTCAACGAGAGCTTCGGTATCAATTAATCCACCTCTGGCGGCATTGATGATAATAACGCCATCTTTCATTTTAGCAATAGTTTCTTTGTTAATTGTGTGTCTTGTTTCAGGGAATAATGGGCAATGTAATGAAATCACGTCAGAATTTGCAAATATTTCATCTAATGTTACATAAGTGAAGTTTTCTTCTTTTGCGGCTTGTTCATTAGGAAATTTATCATAACCAATAACTTTCATTCCTAGTCCATTTAAAATTTTTATAAAAATTCTTGCGATTCTACCAGTTCCTATAATTCCAGCAGTTTTTCCGTTTAAATCCATTCCAGTTAATCCTGCTAAACTAAAGTTACCTTCCCTTGTTCTGTTATAGGCTTTGTGAGTTTTTCTGTTTACTGACATAAGAAGAGCTAGTGAATGTTCAGCAACGGCAAATGGCGAATAGGCAGGTACTCTTAAAACAGTGATTCTGTTTTCACGTGCAGCCTTTAAGTCAATGTTGTTATAGCCAGCACATCTTGCGGCAACAACCCTAACTCCATTTTTTGCAAGTATATTTAGTACCTTTGCATTTAAATCATCATTTACAAATGTACAGACTACATCCTGATATTTTGTAAGCATTACATTTTTTAGACTTAATTTTTCTTCAAAATATGTAATGTTTGCCCCAAATGTTTCATTCCATTTATCAAAAAATTCAATATCATAAGGTTTTGCATCGAAAACTACAATTTTCATTTTACATTCCTCCTAAAATTTATTATCATATTATATTCATTATAGCAAAAAAAATTAGGCTAAGTCAAATGATTTTACAAGATTTTTATTATTTTTAAAAAGTTTTCTATAAAGTGATTCTAAAAAAGTAAAGAAGTAAAAAAAATAAATAAAATATGTTAAAACTTTTTATGAGAGAGTAAAAATGAAAGGAGAGGTTATCTTTATATGATAAAAAATTGAAAAAAGATAAAAAAAATCATGAAAGATTTAATTGAATTATTTTTTGTATTTGCAAAAATAGGATTATTTACCTTTGGTGGTGGATATGCAATGTTGCCTATGCTACAAAAAGAAATAGCAGAAAAACATAAATGGGCTAAAGAAGATGAAATTATGGATTATTTGGCAATTGGACAAGTTACACCTGGCATAATAGCTGTAAACACAGCTACGTTTGTCGGACATAAGACAAAGGGAATTATAGGAGGAATTGTTGCTACAGCAGGTATGGTGTTTCCGTCAATAATTATTATTATAGTAATTGCTGCATTTTTGAAAAACTTTGCGAATTATAAGCCAGTTCAGTATGCTTTTAATGGAGTTAGAGCCTGTGTTTGTGTATTAATTTTTGAAGCAGTGAGAAAAATCGCAAAAAATTCAGTAGTTGATAAGTTTTGCCTTGTAATTTTTATTATGGTAATTGTTTTATCAGTTACAAATTGGGTATCTCCAGCTTTAATTGTAGTTCTTGCGGGAATTTCTGGTATTCTTATAAAAAATTTTGTAAAAAAGGGGATTAAATAATGAAAATAGAACTAATTAAATTATTTGAGTTATCGTATGAATTTTTTAAAACTGGTTTATTTGCAGTAGGTGGAGGGCTTGCTACACTTCCGTTTTTGTATGATATTGGAAAAAGAACTGGCTGGTACACAGCAGGAGATGTATCAAATATGATTGCAATTTCCCAATCTACTCCTGGTCCAATGGGAATAAATATGGTAACTTATGTTGGTTTTTCAGTATCAGGATTAATTGGTGCGATATTAGCTCCAACAGCAATAGTACTTCCATCAGTGATTATAATAATTGCAATTTCAAAAGCATTGACAAAATTTAAAGAAGCTGCATTAGTGCAAAAAATCTTTTATGGATTACGTCCCGCATCAACAGGTCTTATTGTAGCCGCAGGTTTAGGAGTAGCTAAAATAACACTTTTAAATTTACCAAAATATAAAATTACTCAGAATTTAATTGATGTATTAAATTATAAGTCAATAATTCTAGCACTGATTATTTTTGGAATAATGAAAAAATTTGATTTACATCCGATTGTGTTAATTTTAATTGCAGCTATTATTGGAATAGCGTTTAAATTTTAATTAATAATTTTATTTCTATTTTCCTAGTAAAAAAATATAGCAAATTTGAGAAAAATATGATATAAGTATAATTGAAGAAGAAATTAAGTAAATTAAAAATTTAAGATTTAAGAGAGGATTGATTTGATGAACGCAGTAACAGTCAGTACAATTAACTATCAGCAGATGGCTTTTGGATTCTTAGGTGGATTAGGATTGTTCCTATTTTGTATAAAGTACATGGGGGACGGACTGCAAATGGCTGCTGGAGATAGACTTAGATATATTTTGGATAAATATACAACTTCTCCGTTTTTGGGAGTTCTAGTTGGAATTTTTGTAACGGCTTTGATACAGTCAAGTTCAGGAACATCAGTTATTACTATAGGTTTAGTTGGAGCAGGACTTCTAACTTTAAGACAGGCAATCGGAATTATTATGGGAGCAAATATTGGTACAACGATTACAACTTTCATAATTGGATTTAATATTACGCATTATGCATTACCGATATTGTTTTTAGGAGCAGCGTGCCTATTTTTCGTAAAACATAATTTCATAAATAATTTAGGTAGAATTTTATTTGGTTTTGGGGGAATATTTTTTGCATTGACATTGATGTCAAGTGCAATGGAGCCACTTAAACATTTACCAGCATTTACAGAATTAACAATAAAATTAAGTAACAGTCCAGTTTTAGGAGTATTCATCGGTACAATAATTACAATGCTAGTTCAGGCTTCAAGTGCCACAATTAGTATTTTACAAAATGTGTATCAAGAAAATCTTATAACGTTAAAAGCGGCATTGCCTGTACTTTTTGGGGATAACATCGGAACAACTATAACAGCAATAATTGCAGTAATTGGAGCAAATACTTCAGCAAAAAGACTTGCTTTATCACATACAATGTTCAATGTTATAGGAACAATTATTTTTATGATTTTCTTATCGCCATTTTCGATGTTTGTGGAAAAAATGGCTCAGTTTTTTCATTTGAATCCAAAAGTAACAATAGCATTTGCACATGGTTCTTTTAACGCTATGACAACAATTTTGCTATTTCCATTTATTGGAGTACTCGAATATATTGTTGTCAAAATAATTAAAGAAAAAGAAGAGGATAAAGTTGAACACAAACCAAGATATTTGGACGCTGCATTGATATACACTCCTTCAATTGCATTGGGACAAGTAAAACAGGAAATGCTTTCGATGATTTCAATTGCATTAAAAAACTTGGAAAGATCAGTTGAATTTTTCCATGATCATAACGAGAAAACTGCAGAAAGAGTTGACAAAACAGAGGAAGCAATAAATAATATTGATCAGGAAATTACAAAATACTTAACTTCATTATCACAGGAACATATAACTGAAAAAGATGGAGAAGAAATCAGCATGTATCTTGATATGTGCCGTGATGTAGAACGTATAGGGGATCATGCAGTTGGAATTGTAAGAGACACCAGATATGAAATTAAGAAAAAATTGGTATTTACAGAAATAGCTCATGAAGAAATACAAAAATTGTTCCTAATTTCAAAACAAATTATTGAAACGGCTGAAGAGGCACTAAGAAATAATGACACAGAAAAAGCCTTTATAGTAGTAGATTTGCACAACAAACTTTACACAAAGGAAAAAGAAGTGAGAAAAGCGCATATAAGCCGTGTAAGTAAACAGGAATGCGATGTAAAAGCAGGACTTTACTACATAGATGTTGTATCACATTTCACAAGAATTGGAGACCATGCCAGAAACTTAGTTGAAAAAATGATTGAAAATAAGGCAAATTAAAGTATATGAGAATAGGCTAGCGATAGCCTATTTTTTTAAAAGGTTAAATTTTGGGGAAAAATTACAGGATTTTTTAAGGAAAAAGACTAAAATTTTACAAGAATAAGGTGTATAATATAATTGTGGAAGTATTCAAAAATTATAAATTTAATTAAAATAGTTATGAAAAAGGAGGATGATTAACTATGAGAAAGATTGGAAATATAATACTTGGAGCTCTAATTATGTTAGTTGGACTTGTAATTTTGACAGAAAGTAATGATAATCATATTGATATAAAAATTTCAGATAACGAAAATTTGAGTGTAGATAACATAAAAAATGTAACAGCAGTAACTGAAAAAAAAGGTTCAGGAAAAAAAGTAAAGGCTGTAATTATTGAGTTTGATAAAACAATAAAAAATGAGAAATTATCAAAAAATGCAGTTACTGTTACTCAAAAGAGTATTGCCAAAAAAAATATAGGCGATCTAGAAGACGAACCTTTAGCAAATACAACTGAAACAAAAGTAAATAGAGAAGTTTCCAAGATATATGCGAGTGATAAAATTGATGAAAATGGAAAAGAAGGAAATGGGAAATATCTTTACGTAGAATTGGCTGAAGATGGCGAAAATAATAATATTGTTGCACAAACAGACTTGGATAGTGTTAAAATATCTGTTTCGCAAGATAATAATAATTATTTTATAGGTAGTAAAAGCTTTAATGTGAATGGTAAATAAAATTAAGATGGGAGTTTTTTGTAAGAATGATAAAAATGAGAAAATTAGTAGTACTAATAAGTTTACTGATGGTAATAATCAGTTGTTCAAATAAAAATGATACACAGATAAATAAATCTAATTTAACAGAAAATAAAGATAAAAATAACGTATCAAAAGATACTGGTTATTTAAAAAACATAACTTATTCAAATTTAGCAGATGAAAAAGTACAAAACGAAGTACAGGAAATATTAAAAAATTCTGGAGTTAATCCTAGCAATATAAATCTTTTTTTCAAAAGTGTAAATTATTATAATGAAGCAACTCAAAATAAAGGGCTTATAAAAGAAGGCTTTGTTAATTCTGAAAATATAAATCCAACTTATGATGAAGTGGCTATCCAGCAAATTTGGGATAAAAAAAATAAGAATTTTCCAGGCTTTAATTGCCGGATAACAGCATTTACATTTATGAAAGATTACGTAAAAGTAGAAAAACCAGTTGTAAAAACAGGAGAAATGCTTTTTATGGATATGGAGTCACTAAAAAATGTACCATTTGAATTATTTTCACAAAATGAAAAGGATAGATTTGTAAATTTATTTTCAGAAATTCCGACAAAGGCTACTAAAGATGTAAATATTCACGTTGAAAATGTTAAAAATGTGTGGAAAGAGCGAGGAGTTACATTTGATAAAAATAGTAAAATATCAATGATTTCTGTGTTTTTTCATTTTAATGATGAACCTGAAGAAAATATTTTATTTATTGGACATGTTGGAGTTCTTGTTCCAGAAAACAATGGGAAACTTATATTTATTGAAAAACTAGCTTTTCAACAGCCTTATCAAGTATTAAAATTTAATAATCGAACAGAACTGAATGATTATCTTATGAACAAATACGATACTGCATGGGGACAACAGACTGCGAAGCCATTTATTATGGAAAACGATGAATTGCTAAAGGGCTACAGGGGGAATCCAAATAATAATAAATAATTATTTAAAATATTTTAAGAGGAGTATCTAACAATGCTTTTTTTTACAAGAAAAAAATCATGGAAATTATTTGCTGGAATAAGTTTATTTGTAGTTTTTCAATTTGCTTGTAGTAATGAAGTGAAAAATAATTCTAAAGAAATAAATTCAGAAAATAATATGAAATCTGAAAAATTAATAAATCCAGAGAAAATGACACTGCAAGCAAGATATGGTGTTCCGCAAGGATATAAAAGAGTAGTGGTAGAAAAAGGCAGTTTTGCTGAATTTTTAAGAAATCAGAAATTAAAGCCTTATGGAGAAAAAGTGCAGTATTTTAATGGAAATTATAAACAGAGTGAAGGGATTTATGATAGTGTATTTGATGTGGAAATAGGTGACAGGGATTTACATCAATGTGCTGATGCAATAATGCTTTTACGTGCGGAATATTTTTATGGTAAAAAAGAATATGATAAAATTAATTTTAACTTTGTAACAGGATTTAATGCACAGTATTCTAAATGGATACAAGGTTATCGGATAAATCCTAGTGGGAAAGGAAGTTACTATAAAAAATCTGCTCCATCTAACACATACAAGGACTTTAGAAACTTTATGAATATTGTTTTTGGATATGCAGGAACATTATCCCTTGAAAAGGAAATGACACCGCAAAAAATCGAAAATATGAAAATTGGAGATGTGTTTATTATGGGTGGCAGTCCAGGACACGCTGTTATTGTAGTGGATATGGCAGAAAACGAGAAAGGGGAAAAAATATTTATGCTTGCCCAATCGTACATGCCTGCACAGCAGACTCAAATTTTGATAAATCCTGATAATGATGGAGTATGGTATTCATTGAAAGGGAAAGATGTACTTGTAACGCCTGAATGGAAATTTCCGATAGAAAAATTAAGGAAATTTTAGTTATTATAAAATGCATAGTAAAACTACTTTAAAATGGAACTTAAAGGCTATGAGTATACTTTTAAAATTAAGATTAATTTGAATAAAATTGATAGAATAGTTTGAATATATAAAATAAAAAACTCAGAAGATAAATATTATTTTCCGAGTTTTTTTGTTTAAGAAATTAAATAATTTAGATTATTTTTTTACTTTTCTTGTTTTTTTGTCTTTTTTTGCTTTTGACCCTTTTGATAATTTTTTATCAGAAGATTTTTTTCTTCCTTTTCTATCTTTTCTTTTGTCTGATTTTTTACCAGACTTTTCCCCACCGTTTCTATTTCCAGTAGCTTCTTCAACAAGCGGTTTTGAATCTTTTTTAGAATTTAAGGCTCTCATTATGAATTGAGCTTCTTGTAATGGTACAGTTATGAAAGAGTATTTGTCCATAATTTTAACATCTTTTACTTTTCTTCCTGGTGTTTTTGCTTTTTTATTTAATAAATCAAGCAATCTTCCCACATTATAACCATCTTTACTTCCAAGAGCAATAAATAATCTTGTTTTGTCATCAATTTTAACTTTTACATCTTGAATTTCATTATAATTGTCAGGTAAGAATTCATCTTCATAAACATGTCTTAATACAGAAGCAAGGACTTGTTTTGCATCTCTTCCATCCATTAGTTTTTCAGCCAGTTCTTTATACGCATCAAAATCATTTTCCTTAATGATTTCATCAACATAAGCCACCAATGCTTCTCTTTTTGCCTCAAGAATTTCTTCTACATTTGGAATGTCTTCCCGTTTTATGTCAGTTTTTGTGATACGTTTAATTTGAGCAAGTTTGCTAGCTTCTCTTGGAGTTACAAATGTTATTGCAACACCTTTTTGTCCAGCACGTCCTGTTCTTCCTATTCTGTGAACATAAGATTCAGCTTCTTGAGGGATAGAGTAGTTGATAACATGTGTTAGATTACTTACGTCAATTCCACGTGCGGCAACGTCTGTTGCGACTAATATAGTTAATATTTTCTTTTTGAATAAGTCAAGTGCCTTTTGTCTGAGAGCCTGAGTAATATCTCCATGAATACACTCTGCATCGTAGTTCCTAGCCTTTAATTTGTTTGTAACATCATCTACTTCAGATTTTGTACGGCAAAATACAATTCCATAAAAATCTTGTTCATAATCAAGAACTCTGCATAAAGCTTCAAATTTATCTTCCTGTTTTACCTCATAGTAAATTTGTTCAGTCAAATTAGTAGTAAGTTCTTTTTTCTCAACTTTTAATAATTTGTGTTCTGGCATAAATCTTTTGGCAATCGCCATAATTGCTTTAGGAATTGTTGCTGAAAAGAATAACATTTTTTTCTCATCGTTAGTTTTTTCCAGAATAGCTTCAATATCTTCCAAAAATCCCATATTTAGCATTTCATCGGCTTCATCCAGTACAAAATAATCTAAATTATCAACTTTTAGTACTTTTTTTCTCATTAAGTCCATAACACGTCCAGGTGTTCCAACGACAATATCTACTCCAGATTTTAATTTTTTTATCTGATTTTCGATAGATGCACCACCATAGACAGCAAGCACTTTTAAATCTCTTGTTCCTTTCAATGAATAAATTTCATCAGCAACTTGATTGGCAAGTTCTCTTGTTGGTGTTAATATTAAGGCTCTAACTGTTTTGTCAGCTTCAATTGTTTCCAAAATTGGGATACCAAATGCTGCAGTTTTACCTGTTCCTGTCTGTGCTTGTCCTATCAAGTGAGTTCTTTCTTTTAATAATTCAGGGACTACCAATTTTTGTATTTCACTTGGCTCCTCGAATCCTTTTTTGCTTAAAGCGTTAAGCATCTCTGTACTTAATCCAAAATCTTCAAATCTTTGCATTACTTTTTTATTTACCTTCTTTCGTTTTATAATTTAATTTATACTTATTTATTTAAAAAAATTTTTGTATATATCATTATACCACACTTTTGTTATTTTTGTACTTAAATTTATCTAAAAAAATATTTTTTTGTAAAAATATACCATAAAGGCTAAATATAACAAAAAAATACAGAAACAGTAAACGTTCCTGTATTGAAAATATTTTATCTATTAGGATGCCAAGTCGAAAGAACCTCTGCTAGCTCTGCTTGATATTTCGGATAACCTTCTTGAGTTAAAGAATAAAGTTTTCCATTGGCTTTAATAAAGTACATTGCTAATACTGTTCCATCATCAAAAGCAACAATTACTCTCTGTCCATTATAACCATTTAAAGTAACATCATTCATTTCAATATTTTCTTCAGGAATTCCTGAATTAAGATACTTTGCTACTTTTGATATTGCCATTTCTTCAGGAGTGACACTTTGATTATTAACTATACCCAGAGTAATAATGTTTGTATTATCTATGGATACTTGTTTTGCGGTGGAGGGAGTAGCTGGATTAGAATCGACAAATTCATGCCAATTTGTTGGTACTGTAATAAATCCAACCATTTTGCTTCCAAATCTGATAGTTTCTTGTGAGTTTCCTCTTGCAAAAGAGAATAGTGAAATTGCCAAAAATAACACTAATAAAATTTTTTTTAAATTTTTCATTTTCTTTACCTTACCTTCTTTTTAATTAAATTAATATTTGTTAATCAATTCGTTCCCATTTTAAACATTGCCCAGTATAAGTGTTTTGAACAGCACAATAAGTTTTTAATTCATTGTAAGTACGGTTACGTAGTTCGGCATCTGCTTTTTCACTTCCTGCAAGTGCCATTAAACTTGTGCAGCTGTTAAATGCTGACATTACTAAAATAACTGTTAAAAGTTTTAAAAAATTTTTCATAAATAATCATTCCTTTCTAATTTTAAAAACGGTAAATTATTTTCTTTTGTTTTCAAAATAATTATACAACAAGAAATTCAAAAAGTCAATATCTTTATATTATAAAATGTAAAAAAATAAAAGTAAATAGAAAACTGTTTAATCTATGTTTTAAAAGATAAAAAAGTAACGATATAAAAAATATTTAATTTGCAATTTAAAAAATGTGTGATATAATTAATAAAAATTGGCTTATTCTTAAAGTAAACTTGAAAATTTAATTGTAAAAAATATAGAATTACAGGCATTATTTTTAGAATAAAATGAATTATAAAATTTGAAAAAATTGAAGATAAAAAGGTGAATGCTTTGAGTAAACAAAAATTTAATCAATATGAAAAGATAAAACTGTATATTGCAACTTGTTTTTGGCTGTTTTCGTTGACAATTCTTGCTAATGGAAGTAAAAATTCAATTAATAAGAATAAAGTTGAGGACGAAGCTGTAAAAATTGATATTATTATTAATAAAGATGATATTAATGAATTTGAAAAAGGTAGCAATGATACAAATGATACTGATGAAGATAAAGATTTGATTTTTTTGGATCAGATTAAGGATGACGAAGAAGAAATAAAACAGAAAAAGTTGGAAAAAACTAATAAGCTTGAACGTTTTATTCAAAAAATAGATGAAAAAGTTAATCCAATAATAAAATTCCAAATTTCAAAAAGCTATGGAACGTGGTACCTATTAAAAACAGAAGATAGTTTAGAAAAGGATTTACGAAATGTACGTTATGATTTTTTGCAGCAGGAAAACGGTTACTTAGTTGTTAAAAGTTATTTTGATCCTAAAACGAATAATTGGAATGAAGAAAGACATAGAGCCTGGATAGAAGAAAAAAAAGGACTCGTATATTTGGATGTTGAAAAAAAATATTTTAAGAATAACAAAAATGAAATTGTTTTTTTTGATAAAAATTATCGTTATATGATTATAAGATATAGTAATGGAGTTACAAAAGTATTTTCACGTTATCCAAATAATGAAAAAATTTCTCTTGAAAATGAAGAATTGGAAGAATTTGAGAAAATTATAGAAAGTAAAAGAAACTTAAAAAATGTTGTTTATGATGTGAAAATAAAAAATATTCGTGAAATAGAAAATGAAAAGAAAAAAGCTGAATTGAAAGCTAAAACAGACGAATTGGAAAAACAATTAAGTGAAAATCCTGCGAGTGTATTTCAGATTGATACAGTTGGTGCAAGAAAAGAGCTAGAACGAAGAAGAAAAAAAGAACAAATGTTAAAGTTTGAAACAAAAGAAGGTACTAAAAACGTAGAAGTTATTGAAATTCAGGATAAAGACTTAAAAAATGAAAATGAAACTAAAAGTAATGGTAATGACACAGAAACAAATAAGGAATATTAAGTATAATAATTAATTATCAAATTTTTATATAATAAAATTTGTAAAGTTATTTTATAATAGTGTTCAAAATAAAAAAGCAAATAACTTTTTTGAATAATTTAAAATAACTACAAAATATAAAATACTGAATATTTAGGAGAATAAAATGAAGAATACACTAAGAATTTTTTATGTTGTAATATTTTTGATATTATTTATGTGTCTAGCACTTTTTTATAATTTTTTTGCTGCAAAAAAAGAGTACAAAAATGTTAATATCAATGTAAAAAAAGGAACCACATTTACACAAATTTATGAGGACTTAAAACTAAATTATGGAATAATAGATAGAATTTATCTAAAATTAAATGGTGGAAATATAAAACTAAAAGTAGGAACTTACAAATTTAATGGAAAATTTTCCAAATATGAAATTATAAAAAAAATTAAAAATAGTGAAACTAATGGAGTAAAATTGACAATACCAGAAGGATTTACTTCAAAACAATTATTTGCAAGAATGGAAGCATTGGAGTTGGGAACAACTGAAGAAATTAATAAAGTATTGAGTGAAGTTGATTTTCCGTATCCACATGAAAATAATAATTTTGAAGGATATTTTTATCCTGAAACTTATATCTTTTCTGAAAATGTAACGACAAAACAAGTTATTCAAACAATTCTTGCTGAATTTTTAAAGAAATTTCCACCTGAAAAATATCCTGACAAACAAAAGTTTTATGATACTTTAAAAATGGCTTCAATTGTCGAGGCGGAAGTTCCAGATGCAGTAGATAAACCAAAAGTTGCAGGAATATTTTTAAAAAGGCTAGAAATTGGAATGAGATTAGAGTCAGATGCTACTTTAAAATATGAGTTAGGTAGACAAGCTACAAGAAATGAATTGAAGCAGCAAAATACGCCATATAATTCATACAAGGTAAAAGGGCTTCCACCAACACCGATTGGGAATCCACCAATAGAAACTTTTAAAGCAGTATTGAATGCCGAAAAAACAGATAATTTGTTTTTCTTTACACATAAAGGAAAAACTTATTATTCAAAAACACATGAAGAACATTTACAAAAACGTCGTGAAAGCGGTCAATTAAAATAAATTTGGATATTTAAAAATAAAAATTTGGGAATAAATTTAATGGAAAAAGCAAAAAAAATTGAAAAAAAAATATTAAAAAAAATGAAAGAAATACTTGAGAATAAGCTGATTTTGGAAAAAGAAAGAATTCTTATTGCATTTTCGGGAGGACCAGATTCAGTTTTTCTCTATCATTTCTTGAACATTCTAAAAAAGAAATTTTCACTTGAAATTTCTATAGTTTATATTAATCACAATTTACGTTATGATGTTGAAAATGACTTAAAATTTGTAAAGGAATTTGCAATTGAAAATGATGTTGATTATTATATTGAAAGTGTAGATGTAAAAAAGTATGCAAAAGAAAATAGGAAGTCGTTAGAACTTGCAGCACGAGAACTGAGATATGAGGCAATTGAAAATGTGAGACAAAAAATAAATTATAATAAGATTGCAACTGGACATAATTTGGATGACAATGTAGAAACATTTATTTTTAGGCTTTTACGAGGAACTTCTTTAAATGGGCTCAAGGGAATTCCTAAAATTCGAGAAAATATAATAAGACCGATATTAGAGTTTGAGAAAAGTGAAATTTTAAACTTTTTGAAACAAAACAATCAAAGATATATAATTGATTATACAAATAATGAAAATGATTTTACAAGAAACTTTATCCGAAATAAAATTTTTCCTAATTTTGAAAAGGTAAATCCAAATTTTAAACAAAAAGTTTATACATTAATAGAAGAAATTAATGAAAGTAAAAATGAAAAACTTGAAATTTCTGAAGTACTTAAAACTAACAAAAAATTTAAGAGCAACTTAAAAGAAAAAGAAAGATTAGCTCAGTTTTTGAAACAAAATAATGTGGAAATTTCAAGAGATAAAATTAATCAAATTTTTGATAGTTTTTTTTATAAAAATGGAATTTTGAAAAATGAAGGGTCAAAAGAAATTTATTTGGGAAAAGATAAATTTTTACAAAATCAATATGGGAAATTGAAGATAATTGAAAACAGAAATGAAAAGTCCAAAATACAAAATATAAATAATTCATTTGAGAAACTGGAAATTTTAAAGAAAAATCAAAGGATTGAGTGGTATAATTATAAGATAGTGTTGTATGAAAACATTAGGGATTATAAAGCTCATTTTGTAAATGAAAGAGATGTGAATTATACATTTTTTAAATTTGCTGATAATATAGAAAAATACGACAGGATTATTGTTAGAAACCGAAGGGATGGGGATAAGATATTTGTAAAAAATTTGGGGCATAAAAAAGTTAAAAAAATATTGATTGATGAAAAAATTTCAAAATGGGAAAGAGATTTGATACCAATTATTGAAATAGAAACTTCTGAAAATCAAGTTTATTTAGGAAATTTTGAAAATAAAAAGATAGAAATTGAAAAGTCAATTTTTGATTTTCCAATTGGGGCAAAAGATATTAAAATAAAAGAAATTTTGACTGTTTCAGATATTAAATTTTCAAAATTTTTGGAAAAAATTTATAATAATGAAATTGAAAAACTGGAAAACACCAGTAAATTATTAATAATTGGGAGGAAAAATGGCAGATAGAGATAAAAATGACATAAGAAAGCGACTAGAAGAATTACGAAAAGATAACAACAGACAAAATAATAGACAAAATAATAATAAGTCTCCTTTTTCGGGTTTTTTATTTTTCGTTTTTGTTTTTTTATTATTTGTGTTTACATTAATATTTCAGCGTGATATACAAACATATTTTTTGGAAAAAAGAGATATTCCGTATACGGAATTTGTAAGTAGAACACAAAAGGGAGATTTCCCTGAAATTAGCGAGAAGGATGACAAATTAATTGCACAAGTAAAAGAAAATGGTAAAGATGTTCTTTATTATACTAAAAAAATAACAGAACGTGTTGGAAACGAACCTAAGATAATCAATGCAGTTGAACAAAAAAAAGTAAAATTAAATGCATTGCAACCATCAGGTGGAGGATTATTTTTGACACTACTAATTCAATTTTTACCAATGGTTATAATGATTGCACTTATGATTTACTTGGCTAGAAAAATGGTTGGTGGTTCGCAAGGTGGAGGACCTGGAAATATTTTTGGTTTTGGAAAATCGCGAGTTAATAAAATTGATAAAAAGCCAGATGTAAAATTTGATGATGTAGCAGGTGTTGATGGAGCGAAGGAAGAACTGCGAGAAGTTGTAGATTTCTTGAAAAATCCTGAAAAATATACAAAGGCTGGGGCAAGAGTGCCAAAAGGAGTGCTTTTATTAGGAAGACCAGGGACTGGAAAAACTTTACTTGCAAAAGCTGTAGCTGGAGAATCTGGAGCATCCTTTTTTAGTATTTCAGGTTCAGAATTTGTAGAAATGTTTGTTGGAGTTGGAGCATCACGTGTAAGAGATTTATTTGAAAAAGCAAAAGAATCTAGTCCATCAATAATCTTTATAGATGAAATTGATGCTATTGGTAGACGAAGAAGTGTTGGGAAAAATAGTGGAAGTAACGATGAAAGAGAACAAACTTTAAACCAATTGCTTGTTGAAATGGATGGATTTGAAACTGATACAAAAGTTATTGTACTTGCAGCAACAAATAGAGAAGATGTACTTGATCCAGCATTGTTACGTGCGGGACGTTTTGACAGACGTGTAACGGTTGATGCCCCTGATTTGCAAGGACGTATTGCTATATTAAAAGTGCATTCAAGAAATAAAAAACTTGCAAATGATGTAAGATTGGAAGATATTGCTAAGATAACACCAGGATTTGTTGGAGCTGATTTGGCAAACTTATTAAATGAAGCTGCAATTTTAGCAGCAAGAAGAGCAAGTGATACAATAAAAATGTCTGATTTGGATGAGGCTGTAGATAAAATTGGAATGGGACTCGGACAAAAAGGTAAAATTATCAAACCAGAAGAGAAAAAATTGTTGGCATATCACGAAGCTGGACATGCAATTATGACTGAATTGACACCAGGAGCTGATCCTGTTCATAAAGTTACAATAATTCCTAGAGGCGATGCAGGTGGATTTATGATGCCACTTCCCGAAGAAAAATTGGTAACGACAAGTAAACAAATGTTGGCTGAAATAAAAGTGTTATTTGGTGGACGTGCAGCTGAAGAAATTGGTTTGGATGATGTAAGTACAGGAGCGTATTCTGATATAAAACGTGCTACAAAAGTAGCAAGAGTCTATGTGGAAAGTGTTGGAATGAGTAAAAAACTAGGACCAATTAACTTTGAAAATTCAGATGATGAATATTCATTTGCACCAAATAAAAGTGATGAAACTGTTAGGGAAATTGATTTGGAAATAAGAAAAATCTTAACAGAAGAGTATTTTAACACTTTAAATACATTACAAGATAACTGGAGTAAATTAGAAGAAGTTGTAGCCTTGTTACTGAAAAAGGAAACTATTACTGGAGACGAAGTTAGAAGAATAATTAAAGGTGAAACAGCTGAACATATTTTAAAAGAAAATGATAATTCAGAATCAGAAAATCAAACTGAGAAAACTTTTGAAACAGAGCAAGTTGAAAGAACGGAATCAGTAGAAGAAGTAAAAAAAGAAATAATGTTAGAAGAAAAAATAGAAGAGCAAATTGCAGAAGAAGGTAAACAACTAGAAGAAAAAAGTAAAACTGAAAAGTTAGCTGAAGCTGTAAGGGAAATCACTGGAGAAACAGGTGGAATATTAGAAAAATCTACGGAAATAGAAGAAACAAAAGATGAATCTGAAAATGATAATCAGGATGAGAATGATAATAATTCCGATGACTCTTCTGAAAATAATGATAATTCAGATGAACATGATAAGGATTCGAAAGATGAATCTGAAAAAGGTAAAAAAAGAAAAAGTAATTTTAAATTACCTAGCTTTATGGAATAAAGTTTAATTATATTCTAAAGATATTTAAAATCAAATTATGTTACTTAAAATGAATCAGGTAAAAGATACATCTAAATTTAATATTAATAAAATAGAGAGATAATATATAATTTTTATTATTTCTCTATTTTTATTTAAAACGGTTTTTAATTTACTGTAAAAAATACAAAAAATTATAAAAAAAGCTATTGACAAATGAAAAAATATATTGTATACTTATCATGTAAAAAGAAAAGAAAAGAATTTACCGTAAAAAATATTGGTGTGATAAAATTTTTGAAATATATCAACTTAAAATAAAAAAATATAATTAATATTATTTTTTAAGAAATTGTATGATACAATATTGAAAAGTAAACAAGGAGGAAGATTTATGAAAAAAATGTTATTAATTGCATTATTACTAGTAGGAGCAATAAGTTATGGAGCAGGAGGACTTAATTTAAAATTCAATACAGATGGAAAATTGCATGAAGAAAAATTGTTGAACAGAAGTATAGTTTCTGAAGATACAGAATTAGAAATAAGAAAAATAGGAAAGGGGAGATATGAAATTGTCTATTCTCCTGAAGAGCCTGGGGCTAAAGAATATGTAAGCAAGGCAACTTTGAAAAAAAATACTATATGTGGAGAAAATACTTGTATTGGATATGATGTAAAATTAAAAAAAGCAGTATTTCTAGATCCTGAAGACATGAGAGTTATTTATCCTGAATGGTAAAATAGAGGTGTATTTAAGAAGGAGTGGGAAAATGAACAAGAAGAAAGTAGCAGTATTAACAGTAATAATTGGGGCATTATCGTATGCAGCTTATCAAACTGGAAAAAGCAAAGTTAATGAAAAAAATCAAAGAGCAGTTGAAGTTAATCTTACATCGTCTGTTAAAGATAATGGGAAATTTGATTATTATTCTGAAAATGAAATAAGAAATGAATTGCAAAAGGCGGGGGTGAACAAAAAATCAATAGAAGCATTTTTATCAGCTAATAAAATGGCCTTAAATGCAGATATACCGTTGAAACAGAAAAAAGAGATCTTCATGAAAGCTCTTGAAGAAGATGGTAACAATTATTTGACAATAGCAGCTTTGGGAAAAATTGCTTATGCACAGGATGACCGTTCTACAGCGATAAGTTATTATAAAAAATCAATAGAAATAAATCCAAAATTCCAAAAAGGATATGAAAATCTCATAAGAAGATACAGAGATTATGAAGATTATGAAAATTTGAAAATAACAGCAGAGCAGTTGATAAAACTTTATCCTGAAAATCCTGTAAGCTATGATGGACTTTATCATTACTTCAAATACAAAAAAAATTACAAGAAAGCAATCGAAGCTGGGAAAAAGGCAATAGAGTTGTATTTGAAAGGGGAACCGAAATACTATAATTATGAATTTACAACTACAGATTTGATTCATAGGATAGCAAAAGATTTGGGACAAAAACCTGAAGAAACTGAACTGACAAATGACTATGAAGGACGAAATTTTCAATTATATATTCTTGATGCTTATATTGAACAAGGTAATGACGAAGAAACTTTTGATTACTTTTTCAATAATTATCAAAAATTTAAAGATAATATTAAATATATGGGAGATATGGCTTATGAGTACAAAGGATGGATAGACGAATATGTGATATCGTTGAAAAAATTAAACAGTAAGCATAAAAATAAAGATAGAAAATTTTATGAGGAAAATTTGAAAAAGTTTAGGACATTAGGATATTAAGGAGAAGATTTATATGAAAAAAACAATGCTAATAGTAGCAGTATTGATTGCTGGAATTATAGGATGTTCAAAATCTGGACAAGATGATGTGTCTGAATCAAAGGTTGATAATAAACAGGAAGTCTCTAATATTTCTGAAAATAATATGCAAAATCATAATAGCAATGAAAATTACGAAACAAGCCTAAAAAAAAGAATAGAGGATATCCAAAAAGAGGTTCAGCCAGGACTGGATAGCGGTGTAACAGCAGATATGAATAATGCGGTTTCAAAACAGGAAGAACTTTTGGAAGCGGAAATGAAAAAAATTTACAGTTTGGTTGAAGAAAAATTATCTGATAGTGAAAAGGAAAAATTAAAAAAAGAGCAGGAAGATTGGAAGAAAGAAGTAGAAAAGAATGCTGATGAAGCTGCCAAAGAAGCAGAAGGTGGAACAATATCAGGAGTTATGGGAGGAAACGCTTGGGTAAGTGAAATGGAGAAAAGAGTTTTGGAACTTGCAAAAAGATATGACCTATTAAATAAAAAGTAATAAAGTTAAAAATTCTCATTTTTCTTTAATAGAATTATGGTATATTAATATTGAGATAAAAAAGAATAGAAAATAGGAATAGGAGGAAACGGAAGTGAAAAAAGTTATTATGGCATTATTGCTGTTAATAGGAGTTGTTGGATTTTCAGATGAAGAAGTTGGCTATAAAGGCTATGATTTACCTTTTACAAGCGATGGAAAACTGCATGAGGAAATATTGTTAAAAAGAACAATAACAGCAGATGATACTTCAATAGAAATAAAAAAATTGAAGAATGGAAAGTATCAGTTCTGGGATTATGCTATGTATGATGCAGATGATACTGAAGTTCCAAGAATAAGTGATGCTGTTGTGGAAAAAAATGTACTTTGTGATGAATATATCTGTGTGGGATATGATACAAAATTAAAAGATCCAGTAATTTTAAATAGAAAAACAAAAAGAATAATTAGTATCGTACGTAAAGAAGGTGATAATCAAATGGATGATCCTGAAACTTTGAGAAGATTCCCTGAGGATAATCCTGAAATGTATAAATTATACCGTGATTATTATAAATTGTACAAATAAATTGTGATTAAAAAATGAAAAAATATAAATATTAAATTTAAATAGAAAGAGCAGGTAAAAATTATGAAAAAAATATTATTTTTAATTATGGCATTAGCTGCAATACCAGCATTTGCAGTAAAGGTTACGACAGATGGAAAACATAATTTGGAGAAGGCGGCAGGAAAATATCAAGGTATTGAAATATTTAAAAAAAATGAAAAATGGTACATAACAAAAATACATGACGGATTCGATGAAACCGAAACAGTTCCTATAGTAATGGAAAAAAATGGAAAATTTTCAGCAAATTATAAAAAACATGAAAAAGAAACTTATGCTTATGATACGAAAATGAAAACTTTAGTAACGCTTGCTAAAAATGATACAGATCAGATACTTTTTATTGAACTGCCTGAAAAAACAAAAGCAACAGTGGATACAAACTTTAATATGAATAAAGTAAAGGGTTATTGGTGTGATCAACTGTTTGAAATTGTTCAGAAAAATGGAAAATGGTATTTACATGGTGAAGATGACGGCGGATGGGAAGAACTTATAACTGTAGCAAAAAATGGATTTACCGTTGAATATGGAACTAAAGATACTGGAGATGACAGAAGATTTACTTTTGATACAAAACTTCAAACAATGGTTGAAATTGACAAGGATGGAAATATAATTCTTCCATTTATATTAAAGGATTATTGTCCAACAGGATATAATTAATATCTGAATCTTATTTAAAATTAAGTTTACTAAAAAGGAGTTTGTGATTTAATATAAAAAACAAAAATAGGAGTTGATAAAAAATGAAAAAATTATTATTAATAGCAGGATTATTAGTTATAGGAGTTGTTACATTTGCAGGAAATTATGAAAATGAATTGACAGAAAGAATGAAAGTTTCAGAAGAAAAAGCACAAGCTGGATGGGATAGCGGAGTAAGAACCAATATGGTTAATGCTTCACTGGATTTGGATACTGAATGGGAAAAAGAATTAAACGATGTGTATAATTTGATTTTGAAAAAATTGCCAGCAAAAGAAAAAACAAAATTTAAAGCTGACCAGCAAAAATGGTTAAAAGACAGGGAAGCTAAAGTTCAGAAAGCATACGAAAAATACACAAAAGAAGAAGGACCAAGAATGGCAGGAGAATTAGCTGCTAATGAGAGATTAGATATAACAAAGAATAGAACTTTGGAACTGGCTAAAAAATACGATGGATTAAATAAAAATAAATAAAATACAACATTTATATTTTTAGGAGGAGAAATTTATGAAAAAAATATTATTAATAATAGGAATGTTGCTTGTAGAAGCGGTTGCATTTGCAGGAAAATATGAAGATGGGTTAAAGGAACGTATGAAAGTTGCGGAAGAAAGACTTGAATCAAAGTTTGAAGGAACGACAGCAGATATGTTGAATGCCAGTTCTGAATTAACAGATGAATGGGAAAAAGAAATGAACAAAGTGTATGATTTAATTTTGAAAAAATTATCAGCAAAAGAACAATCGAAATTTAAGACCGAACAGACAAAATGGCTAAATGACAGGAAAGCAGCTATAAAAAAGGCATTAGCTGATGAAGAGGATGGACCTAAAATGGCTGTATTTGGAGCGGCTGGAACTGAATATGAGATGACAAAGGCAAGAGTTTTGGAACTGGCTAAAAAATATGATAAATTAAATAAGTAAAAATTATTATAGTTATGAAATAAATTAGTTTCATAACTATTTTTATTGACTGAGTTATGAAAGTGTAGAAAATATAAAATTAACTTATAGATACATACATACTCGAACTCGTTTAAAATAGAACTCCTAAAAATTTAAAAATCTAGGGTTGAGTAAAATAGTTATAGCTTTTGAGTTTAGTATTAAGGCAGTTTTACTATAAAATACAATCGTATAACAAAAAACACCTTTCGTTTTAATAGGATTGTTAAATTAACATTAATAAAAGAAAGGTGCTATGTTTTGAGTAAATTCTAAAATATTTCTATTTTAAATCATTTATATATTTTTTTACAAAGTCCTGAATATCAGCCTTATCAATTACATTTGAAAATCTTATTTCTGAATTTCTCACTTCTGTTAATTTTTCTGGGAATTTTACACCAGTAATTTCGGATACTTCATCTAAAATTGCGTAAGGCTCTTTTGTTTCATCAAGTCCCAATGCTTTTGCAATTGGAGTTGGGAATTTAAATGGATGTGCTGTTGACATTATTACTGTGTGAATGTTTTTATCTAAGTTGTTGTTATCTAATTTTTCATAAACAGAATAAGCTACTGCTGTGTGCGGATCCATTAAATAATGATAATTTTCATACACACTCTTAATTGCATTTACAGTTTCATCATCGTTTGCAAATTCTCCATAAAATTCATTTTGAATATTTTTCAATTCTTCTTCATTTACAGACAACTCTCCTCCTGAAAGTAAGTTTGTAATCAATTCGTTTACTCTTTCAGAGTTTTCATTTAATGCGTAATACAGGTATCTTTCAAAGTTTGATGAAAGAAGAATATCCATTGATGGTGAGTTTGTTGCGTAAAAATCTCTATTTTTGTTGTATATTCCAGTTTGGAAGAAGTCAGCTAGAACTTTGTTCTTGTTTGAAGCTGAAATAAATTTTTTGATTGGTATACCAAGTTTTTTGGCAATAAATCCAGCCAAAATATTTCCAAAGTTCCCAGTTGGAACTACCACATTAAATTCCTCATCAGCCTTAATTGTTCCAGCCTTTACCAAATTTACGTAAGTTGATACGTAATATATGATTTGCGGGAATAATCTTCCGATGTTAATTGAATTTGCACTAGAAAACATTACATTATGGTCATTTGCATATTTTTTAAATTCTTCGCTGGAAAAAATGACTTTTATGGCACTTTGGGCATCGTCAAAGTTTCCGTTAATCGCAACTATTTCTACATTGTTTCCAAGCTGTTTTCGCATTTGTTCTTCCTGCATCGGGCTAACTCCATTTTTAGGATAAAATACGACAATGTTAATTCCGTCAACATCTTTAAATCCTTCAAGTGCGGCCTTTCCAGTATCTCCAGAAGTTGCAGCGAGAATCAATATTCTTTTATTCTCTTTTTGTTTTTCTTTACTTAAAAGCAGCAAATACGGGAATAATGAAAGAGCCAAATCTTTAAATGCCAATGTTCTTCCATGAAACAGTTCTCCAAAACTTACTTTTTCATTTAATTTATGTACAGGGACAATGTTTTTATCAGTAAAAGTAGTATTGTTATAAGCATTATTCACAGCATTTTTAATTTCTTCGTCTGAAAATTCTGTAAAAAATAGTTTTATAATTTTTTCGGAAAGTTCCTGATAAGACAAGTTCTTTAGTTCATCATAAGTCAATTTAATTTCTGGCAATTTTTCAGGGATATAAAGCCCGCCACCATTTGCAAGTCCATGTAATGTGGCAAAAGTTGAGTTTTGTGCTTCTCCGCCTCTTGTACTTTTATAATTCATAATTACACCTCTTCTTTGATTAATTTATTTATAAAACATTATAACATAAAAAAATACCCCAATCAATTGTAATAAAGTATTTTTCTCATTTTTCTTTAATGGCTATTTTGTATAATATAAGTGAGACATAAGAACTTTATTACAAATAATAAATAGAAGAAATATTCCTGAAAAATTTAAAAGAATATTCGCTTGGAAAAGAAGGTATGAAAAATAAAGCATTTCAATCAATGGAAGGAAAAGTTCACACAGAGTTGGAAAATTTAATAAGAGTTATAAAGAGTTTATAAATAAAATTAAAGATAGGCAAGGAGCTTATTTGACCTCCTTGTTTTTTTATTGAATTAATTTTTTAAAGATAAAACTAACGGTAAATAATTTAATTCAAAAATTTACTTTTCCTCTATTGACTTTTTTAAAATATATGGTATAATATTTACTGTAAAAATGTTTGGTTAATTAAAATATAAAATAATTTTAGGAGGAATAGTTATGAAAAAAATAGGATTGGGATTATTTCTGATGATGTCAATGGCGGCATTTTCAGCACCAAATTTTGTAGATGTGAACAGGATACGTAAGGACGGTTACACGATATATCAAGATATAGACAGTACATTTGCATTTACGCAGGAAACAAACGAAATGAAAGTAGCAGTAACACTTTACTTTTCCAATGAAGGAAGTCCAAAGGCTGTAAAGGATATATTTAAAAAAGTTGCACCAAGTAATTTGAGATTATTAGGTGAAATGGAAAATAGTAGAGCCTATATTCAAAAATTTTATGAAAGTTCAACAGGAAAATATATGTATAATATTGTAGCCAAAAGAGAAAAAGTTAAAGGATGCTATGTTACAGCACTACTGACAGTAAATGGAGAAGTCTCAGAAAAAAAATTATCTAGAATAACTGATATAGTAATAACAAATGTTGAACAGTATTTAAGAAAATAATAAAGGCTAAGGAAAGATTTTATGAGAAAAATATTATTAGGATTATTTTTAGCATCGACAGTCTTGTAGTAGGAAAAAATTCTAAAGTAAAAAATTGTTATGTTGTAATAGTGTATTCTACAAATGAAAATTATACTGATAATTTAGGGAGTAAAGCAAATGAGCTTTTAAGTGAAGCAGAAAGTAATTTAAGATAAAAAATAAAATAATAAAAAATAGGAGGAATTATTATGAAAAAATTAATATTAGGACTATGTTTGGTATTTGGGATGGCAGCGTTTTCAGCACCTAGCTTTGTGAATACGAGGGAAATAGAAAGAAAAAATTATAATATCGTTCTTGATGAAGATGCAGCACTTGTTTATTATGGAAAACTTGGAAAAAATAAAGATGTAATAGTAACATATTTTTATGACGGTATTAGCGGAAAAACTGTTTCTAAACTTCTTGAGAGAGAAATTATAGATAAATTAGGAGTAAAATTACAAGGTAATTTTGAAAACAATAGATATTATGTTAGCAAATACTATGATTCGAATGAAAGAAAATATATTTATCATATAGTGGGGAAAAAATCTAAAACAAGAAACTGCTATATTTCTATTGCTTATCTTACAGATGCTAATCTTAATGAAAACCAGATAGTAAAAGATGCAAATACACTTTTAAATGACGCAGAAAGTAATTTGAGAGGATAAAAAATAATTACAAAGTAAAGGGAGTTTTGAAAGAAGAAATATATAAAATTGGCTATTTCCATTTGGGAATGGCTGTTTTTATTATTTTGCATTGTTTTGATTAAAATGATTTTAAAATTTAGGAAATTAAATAAACCTTGATTTAAAATTAAATAAACATAATAAAAAAATGTAGTTTAAAGCAGTATCAGAATAATAAAAAGAATTTAATTACTTGTATTTTTTTTCTGAAAATGGTATCATACTGATGAAAATATGTAAGGAGGGAAATTTTAAATTGAAAAGCAGGGTTGAAGAAAAAAATGGTAGATTAAGGATGGAAAATATAAATTCAGAAAATTTAAAAAGTGAAAATAATGAATTAAATAAAAAAGATGTAAAAACAGAAAACTCGAATAAACAAAAAGAGGAAATATTGAAGAAAATGTTAAAAGATATGGATGATGAAGTAAAAAGAGAAGAAATTATTCATATGCTTTTAGAACAAAAGGTTTCAAAAGTTATAAAAGAAGAAGAAATTGATAAAAAAAAGTTATCGTATAAATTTTCAAATTTTGTTGGAAGTAGGGGATTTATTGTTTTTATGATAATGTTTGTAGCAATATGGGTTGGGATAAATATTGTATTTCTTGTTATTAAGCAATTTAATCCATATTCATATGTAATATTGAATGTTGTATTGTCTTGTTTTATGCTTATTTTCTGTTCACTTATAGTTTTTAATCAAAATAAAAAGAAAAAAATTGATGAAAAAAAGTCTGAAAATGATTATAAAGTAAATTTGAAAAATGAAATTATAATAGAAGATTTGCATTATAAGCTAGATGATTTGATTGAAAAGCAAAATGAAATTGCAAAACGAGTTTCAGAGCTTGAAACTAAGAAGAAAGTACCAGTAGCAAAGGAAAAGAGAGAATATAAGTTTATTGATATTTCAGAACACGATGCTAAAAGAAAATAAGGAAGACTAAATATGGAAAGAAAAGGTAAAAATGAATATTTTTGATTTAAAAGATTTGTCAGAAAAAGAGGAAGTCGTTAGGATTTTAGCTGAGGGTAAAAATGTAAAAATTGAAAAAATTATTTCGACTGGGCAGACAACAGATTGGCAGGAATCTGAACAAAATGAATTTGTGATTTTAGTTCAAGGTGAGGCTGAAATTGAATATTTTGAAGATAAAAATTTTGAAAAAAATGGAAATATAATAAAAAACCAAAGGAATACTAATAATAAGAAACTACAATTGGCAAAAGGGGATACAATATTAATCAATAGAGGTGAGAAACATAGAGTAAGCTATACAAGTAAAAATCCTTGCTGTATATGGATTTGTATCTTTTTTAATTAAAAACTGAAAATAAAAAAGAAGGTGAATGTAATGTTGTTATTTGTAATATTTGCATTGGTTGTCGTTATTGCGACAGGGATACCATTTGTAAAAAAAGGAATTGAAAATAGAAATTTGATGAAGGAATATATTGAACAGGGCCTTGGAAAACATGAGGCGATTGGGAAAATAAAAGATACTAAAACGACAAATGATAAAGTAGTTGAAGGACTGTTTTACTTATCTTTTGTAGCTTTGCTTGGTGGTGGATTTTACAACTTTTATTTGTACGAAAATGAAAATTCTGACAATATGACGGCTCAACAACAGTCAGAAAGAACAATGGCAAAAATTACAACAGATCAGAATCAAAATCCTCAAAATCAGCAAAATCAAGGAACACCAATTATTCAAAATAATATAGTTACGGATTCTGGTGATACACAAGTACAGGAAAACGTAAGAAAAGAGCAGGCAAGGATTGATAAAATGTTTGCTGATAGCCAAAAAAATACAGAAAGTTTATTTGAATCATTGAAAAAAAGCTTTGAAAAACAAGATACTGATTCTGGAATTAAAAATGGTGAAAAAGCATTGGAAAAAGTAAAAAAATCTAACGATCTATTTAAAAAGGCCAAATGTAATCCAACTGGAGATGCAACTTTTGATAAGGAATGTCCGAAACTTCTTGAAAAAGGAAAAGAGCTGTATTCTGCAAAACAGATTGATGTTGAAAAAATGCTAGGTGTATTAAAAGAAATTGAAAAAGGTATAAATAATGTTAAAAATAGCGAAATAGGACAGCAGGCTATGGAAGAAGGCGGTAAATTGTGGGATAGCCTTATGAAAAAAGTGGATGAAATTCAGAAAAAATAAGAATTTTAAAATTTAGAAAATAAAAAATAAAAGTTTACATTAAAAGCCAAATAATGTGAAATAATAAAAAAATTGGAAGCTGTCTGCATTTTAGATTTTCTTCCAATTTTTTTGTAAAGTTATGTTTTATTTAGTTGGTTTCCAAGTTTCAACAACTTTTGCCATTTCCATTAATGTTTGTCTATTTTGAAGTCCTTCCATAGAGATAAAATAGACTTTACCTTCGTGATCAATACAATTTATAATCATTATGGTACCATCATTATACTTTATTGTTAAACTTGTCCCTTGATATCCATTTATATCAACAGGATCTAAAGTAATATTTTCTTTAGGAATTCCTTCATTAAGATATTTTTGCATAAGTACATAGGCAGCTTTTTCTGAATTTGCTTTCGCATCTTTAGAAAGTATGTCTAAAGTTACAATATTTGCAGAATCAATACTTAATTGAACCGCAGTTGGAGATGAGTTTGGATCTGTAAATTCAAGCCAATTCTCAGGTTTTGTTACATAACCAACAGTATCATTTCCGTATCTGATACCTTGTATAGTATTTTCAGTTTGACTTTTAGTTTCGGTATTTTTAGAGTTATTTTCTTGTTTTGTAGTTGTAGTATTAGCAGCCGTTGTTGTAGTGTTTTCATTGTCGCTGTTGTCACTTCCGCAAGAAAATAATAATGCCGTTATAAATAAAAGTATAGCTAGTTTTTTTGAATTTTTCATTTCAATCCTCCTCTTATATTTTGTTTAAATTAAAGGTAACTTATTTTCTGTTTTTTGCATAATAATTATACAATATAAAATTTTAAAAGTCAATGATTTTAATTTTCAACCACTTCCAATTTTTCTCTTTTCCACAGAACAACAATAAGAACCCCGGCAAAAGTACCTAAGTGACTGGCTTCGACATCTGAAAGTAAAAATAATTTTACAATAACTGCAAATATTGGAATTATTAAAAATATAGTTATTAACCTAAAAAAGTCGTATTTTATTTCTATTAAAATTTCCTTTTTATCTTCAAGATCTATTCCTAATCTTCTATTTTTAGCCCTGTTTTCTGAAAGGATTACATACTTTTCATCAGTTTCAAAAATAGTTTCAGAATTTGCTTTTAATTTTATCTTTTCATTATCAATCCAAAGTATTTTTGGGAATATCCTAAATTTTAATTTATCACGAATTATTATTTTTGCCATTTATCTCTATTTTCCTTTTCAATTTTCTTCTGATTCTCTATATATTCTGTAATGTTTATAAAAATTCCTTTTAATTCAAATAATGTAATGCAATAAAGTGATAGAATGCTTAAACTGTTAATTTCAATATTAAAAATTAACATTAGCAGTAAAAATATTAAAACAGTAATTGAAACTATTGTCCATTCAATTTTAGAAAAAGGATTGATATTATTGTCATCCATTCCAACATCAGTTGTAATAAGAAGATGAAGGATATAAACGCCGATTAGTTTTATTAATTGCCAAAAAAATGAAAAATTTTCTAGAATAATCTTGTTTCCAGCCAGATGAAATAAAATAATCATAAGAAATTCAATTATAAAAAATTTTTTCTCGTCATATAAATTTATAATTCCATTAATTAGTGACAAAACAAGCATTATTTCAATAATATGTATTGTAAATACGTTTTTATCCAACTTTTGAATATCAATATAATCCATAAAAATTGAACTTAATAGAATCATTTTTATTATTTGATACATTTTGTTTCTCCTTTCGTAAGAAAAGTGCATTATATAAGTTAAAATAACACACTTCACTTACAAAAAATTCAAAAAACTACATATTAAAATATTTACAGAACGGCTGCGAGAATACAATCGCACTTACTGTAGCTTCTGGGTACATCATAAATTCTTCTGTTAGAGAGATTCCATATCTTTCTGGTTTCAATAAATTGAATAATTTTCTTTGGTCGCTCAGGTCTGGGCAGGCTGGGTAGCCGAAAGAGTAACGGTTTCCTTGATACTGAGCATTTAAAATTTCGTTTAAGGAGATGTCCTTGTCGATAATTCCTACATCCTGACGCATCATTTTGTGAATGTATTCTGATGTTGCTTCAGCAAGTTCAAGTCCTACAGAGTTTACAATATGTCCTCTGTAAAATTCACCTTTTTCTTTAAGTTCATTTGAAACCAGTCTTGACTTTTCTCCTGCAGTTGCGACAAAGAATCCGATGTAGTCGATTCCATCTGGGCTTATATAATCATTTAATGATAAATACTGTCCATATTTTTGTCTTGGGAAATCAAATGTTTCTAAAACAGTTGACAAGTCATCTGATAAAACTTCGATTTTGAAATCTTCTTTTCTTTCTCCAGCTTTTCGACGTACAGGGAAAAACTTGTAGATAGCTTTTATATCAAAGTATTCATCACCATTTTCGATGATATCCAAAATCTCATTGTATAATTTTATTGTTCTAGGGTCCTGTTTTTCAATTAGATTATTTACAATCCACTTCATTCCCAGATGTTTTCCAATTAGCATTTGTAAATTTATGAATGGGAATACATCTTTTGCTTTTATATTTGTTATAATTTGTTTATTTAATGTTTGTGGCTTATAAATTTTTTCAAAATTATATTTTGGAAGCTCAACCTTTGAAAAATCGAATGTTCCGTCGGCATCCTTAATATCACTTACCGTTGGCTTAACTTTCAGCTGCTCAAGTTTTTTGGCATCTTTAATTGTTACGAGTTCTCTACGTTTTTGCAAATATTCCTTAAATTCTTCAAATTTTTTCTCATCAATCATTTTGTTTAAGTCAGCAAGAGCCGTCATTGCATCTCTTGAGTAAATTACGATATTATTTTTGTAGGCAGGCTCAATTTTATTTACAGTAAATTTTTCCGTAAGTGCCGCACCTCCTACAAATATTGGAATATCAATACCAGCTTCATGCAGAACGCCCATAGTATTCACCATTTCTGTGGCAGATTTTACAAGAAGTCCAGAAAGGCCCAAGAAGTCTGCCTTATGTTCAATAATTGCTTCACGGATTTTTTCAGCAGGCGTATTTATTCCCAAGTCAATTACTTCGTAACCGTTATTTCCAATGATTATCCCAACCAGATTTTTTCCGATGTCGTGAACATCCCCTTTTACTGTTGCCATAATTACTTTCCCTTTTACAGATGATTCATCTTTTTCCATAAACTGTTCCAGATGTGAAACTGAGGCTTTCATAACTTCTGCACTTTGCAACACTTCGGCAACAATTAAGTCATTGTTGTTAAACAGTCTTCCAACTTCATCCATTCCAGTCATCAGAGGACCGTTTATTATGTCAATTGGAGAATATTTCTGAAGTAACTCATCAAGATAGACAATCAAATCTTTCTTACTTCCTTCAACAACTAAATTTGAGACTTTTTCTTCGGTAGTTAAGTTGCTTGTATCAACCACTTTTTGGATGGCTTTTTTCTCACGGTAGAAGTTTGCAAATTTTGATACATTTTCATCGTTTGTATGGAATAATAGATTTTCTGCCAATTCCTTTTCTTCATCTGAAATTTCGTCCATTGGCATAACTTTTTCAGTATTCACTATTGCATAATCAAGTCCAGCTTCATAGGCTTTTTGCATATAATAAGTATTCAAAACTTCTCTTCCTGCGACAGGCAGTCCAAACGAAACATTACTTACTCCTAAAATTGTCTTTACATTTGGCATTTCAGCTTTAATTTGCCTAATTGCCTCAATTGTTGCTGTGGCAGAGCCAATATACTTCTGATCTCCTGTAGCAACTGGGAAAACTAATGTGTCAAAGATTATGTCTCTTTCATCAATTCCGTATTTTTTCGTAAGAAGTTCGTAACTTCTTCTAGCAACTTTCAATTTTTTCTCAACTGAAACAGCCATTCCTTCCTCATCAATCAGTCCTACAACGACAGAAGCCCCAAAATCCTTAATAACTTTTGCCATATCAGCAAATTTCTTTTCTCCATCTTCAAGGTTAATCGAATTTATAATTCCTTTCCCCTGCAAGTAAGTAAGACCTTCCTTAATAACATTTATATCAGTTGAGTCAATCATAAGAGGAACTTTTGCAAATTTTGCCACTTTATCTAAGAAAGCTTTCATGTCTGCCACTTCATCCCTGTCTGGATTTGCAAGACAAATATCAATTACATCCGCACGCCCCTTAATCTGAAGTCTGGCAACCTCTGTTGCCTCGTCAAATTTTTCGCTGGCAATTAAGTTTTTAAAAATACGTGAACCGATTACGTTTGTACGTTCCCCCACGTAAATTGGACGATTTTTTGGAGTTTCTAAAGCAATTAGTCCTGATACATCGTTAAAATCTTTGTTTTCGTCAATAACTCTTGGAGAATAGTTTACACTTTTTTCCTTAATTTTCTGAATATGCTCAGGCGTAGTTCCACAGCACCCTCCAACAATATTTAAATAATTATTTTGGAAAAACGGCTCAATTTTTGCCGACAATGTGTCTGGAGTTTCTTCGTATTCGCCATCTTCGTTAGGAAGTCCAGCATTTGGATAAACTGAAATATATGTATTTGAAATATTATTTAATGTCTTTAAAAATTGTGTCATAAATTCAGGTCCTGTTGCACAATTCAGTCCCACAGAAAATGGATTCATGTGGTTTACAGCGTAATAAAAAGCATCTGCAGTTTGTCCTGCAAGTGTAGTTCCTGTACTTTCAATTGTAAACGACAGCATTAATGGAATAGTATAATTTTCTTCCATAGCCTTTTTAAGCCCCAAATAAGCCGCTTTCAAATTTCTTGTATCTTGAATAGTTTCAAACAGAATTAAGTCAACTCCACCAGCCATAAGCCCAGAAACAGCTGTATAATAGCTATGGATAAGCTCTTCAAAAGTTACTCCCCCAGTAACGCTGATAGATTTGTTGGAAGGTCCTAATGCCCCTGCAACATAAAGATTTCTCGTAACTTCAGGATGCTCGCTTCTATATTCAGCAATAGCTTCATTTACAAGCTCTGCCGCGGCTTTATTCATCTCAAAAACTTTATCTTCCAAATCGTAATCATTTAATACAATATCCAAAGCTCCAAAACTGTTAGTTTCAATAATATCACTCCCAGCTTCTAAATATCTTTTATGAATATTTTTAATAACGTCAGGTCTTTGCAATACAAGATAATCATTGCACCCTTCATATTTTTCTCCGCCAAAATCACTTGCAGTCAGTTTTTCCTGCTGAATCATAGTCCCCATCGCTCCATCCAGCAGTAATATTTTATTTTTCAAATCATTTTGTAATAAATTGTAAGAATTTTTATATTTATTTTTTGTCATTTATTCAACTCCTATTTTAGTAAATTTATCCTATTATTTTATCATAAAAACCTTTATGTGTATATAAAAATATGAAATTAATTCAAAAATATGTTTAAAAGTACATATTATCAAGTTAAATTTAACGTCGATAATATTGTGAATATATACAGTTATTGAGAAATGTAATGAAGGACAGGAATTTTCTTGTTCAGAATAATGCCTTCCTGTCTTTTTTATTTTAGTAATTGTATTTATATTTCAAATCTCATTTCTTCATTTACTTTTCTTGTAGAGTAAGTTGTATATTTGTTGCAATTTTTAAATATAAAAGAATAAAAAAGCTATAAATTAGTACTGATGTTTTCGGATTTTTTTAATAAAATTTAAATATTCAAATATAAATTTTTAAAAATTTTGTATTATCCTTAAAATAAAAAAAATAAAATTGTTTTACAAACTATTATTTTTTCGGAATCCTTTTAAAATATAATAAATAAATAGATTTTAATATATAAAATATATAATTAATAAATCCCTTTATCTAGCAACTTAGAAACTCTTTAATCAAAAATTAAATATAATCTTATTGAAAAAATTTTAAAAATAAGATACACTACATATATGTTAAAAAATTCAAGCAAAACACAATATATTGTGTTTTTTATATAATATAGAAGGAGATAGAAAAAATGAAAAAAATAGTGAAATTTGAGAAAAATGATTGCAATCCGTGTGCAATGGTGTCGGATTTATTAGATAAAAAAGGTATAGAATATGAAAGAATAAATCCATTTGATAATCCAGAAATTGCTGTAAAATATAAAATAAGAAGTGTTCCAACAGTAATTTTGTTTGAAGAAAACGAAGAAATAAAAAGAACAATTGGATTTAAGCCAGAAGAAATCAATGAAATCATCTCAATGATGTAATGAACAATTTAAAATACAATTTAAAATAATAAATTAATACTACTCAAAACGATTTTTGTTAAAATATCTAGTTTTGAGTATATTTTATGCCTAAAATTTGGAAATATACTTAAAAATTAAACTACTAAAAATTATATAAATCAAGTATTTGAGTAAAATAGATATTGCTTTTGAATTCAGTTTTAAAGAAGTTTTACTATATATTTAAAATTACTTGAAATTTAAAGTTATAAAAGTTAAGAAAATTAGCATAATTAAGGATTTTTGATTTTAAAAAGTATTTGTAAAACAAAATTTAGCAGCTTATTCAATAAAAAGGCAGAATAAATATTAAAAAGCAAGGTGAAATCGATGTATATATATTACGATTCAAAAACAGGAAATGTTGAACGATTCATAAAAAAAATGCAAGCACAACGTCCAGATTGGCATTTTATAAAGATAAATCCAACTACGGTAATCAAAAATGAAGGACATTTTCTAACATTTACAACAAAAATTGGAGAAATTCCAACAACAACAGACGAATTTTTAAAAAATGAAAACAACAGTAAACTATTAAAATCAGTAAGTTCCAGCGGAAACAGAAACTGGGGACAATTTTTCGCACTAGCAGCTGATAAAATTCAGGAAAAATACGGAATTCCAATATTGATGAAATTTGAGTTGTCAGGAACAAGTACGGAAGTGGAAAATTATATAGATTATTTGGAAAATAATTAATTTTTAATTTTATAAAATTTATTGTTATTAATAGATATTTTTTATAATTTATATATTTTCCTTTTTTATAAAGTAGCAGGAACATTCGCCATCCCCTTTTGAAACCTGTTTTGTATAAGCATTTTTTTGAAATATTTCCAAATTTTATTTTGAAAAAGTAGTTTAAATATTTATATTTTGGGAAACTTAAACTGCTACGAATACGAAACTAAATGATCATTTTTATTTTAAAAAAATAACGATACTTTAAGTTTAAGTCTAATTATAACAATTAAAAGGTTTTTAAGTAAAATTTCGTTGAAAGAAAAATAGCTGTTTGAGCTTTTGAAATAAACTTTAAATTGAATATAGTTATTTGTGTGTTAATAATTTATCTTAAAAAGCGAGTTCTATTTTTCTTTTATAAGAAAGTTTTACGTTAAGCGGGAGTGCAGAGGTATGGCGTTTGATACCTCTGCATAAAAAAATGAATTTAGAAAAAATAAGAAAAATATTTATTAATCAAAATAATCAATTATTTGAATTTTTGAGAGACAGGATATAATCAAATTATATAAAAAAATAAATAGGAGAGAAGATTATGGTAGATAAAAGAGCAAAAAAATGGATATATTTAAATAACGAGATAATGGTAAAACAAGGGGAAGATTTTCAGCTTGAGAAAGATAAAGAGGCTGTTTATTCGTATTTTGTAGATTATGTGAATAAAAATACTGTATTTTTTCACAATCTTGAGGAAAAAATGGGATATTTGATAAAAAATGATTATTATATTGATTTTTATGAAATGTATAGCCATGATGAGATAAAGGAAGTGTTTAAGCTGGTTTATGATAAGAAGTTTAGATTTGCTTCGTTTATGAGTGCATCGAAATTTTATCAAAGTTATGCTTTGATGGATGATACTGGAGAGAAATTTTTGGAAAGATATGAAGATAGGATTGCAACAGTTTCGCTTTATTTAGCACAGGGAAATGTTGAAAAGGCAAAAGAGTATGCTTTGATGTTGATAAATCAAGAATATCAGCCTGCTACGCCTACATTCTTAAATTCTGGAAAAAAACGTTCTGGGGAGCTTGTTTCTTGTTTTCTTGATGAAATGGGAGATAATTTGAGCGGAATTGGATATGTTTTTGATTCTTCAATGAAACTTTCTTCGATTGGTGGAGGAGTTTCGATTAACCTTTCTAAAGTAAGAGCAAGAGGAGAGTCAATAAAGGGAGTGGAAGGCAGAGCTTCTGGAGTTTTGCCGATTATGAAAATTTTGGAGGATATTTTTTCGTATGCAAATCAGTTAGGACAAAGAGCTGGGGCTGGAGCGGTTTATTTGAATGTTTTCCATTCTGATATTAATGAATTTTTGGATAGTAAAAAAATAAATGTAGATGAAAAAATCAGGATAAAATCATTGTCAATCGGAGTTATTGTTCCAGATAAATTTATGCAGTTGGCAATGGAAGATGAAGTTTGTTACACATTTAATCCACACACAGTATTCCTAGAATATGGACAATATCTGGATGAAATGGATATGAATGAAATGTATGAAAAACTGGTTGATAATCCTAATGTTAAAAAGAAAAAAATTAACGCAAGGGAACTTCTTGTAAAAATTTCTCAAACTCAAAAAGAAAGTGGATACCCTTATTTATTCTTTAAAGATAATGCAAATAAAGAACACGCATTAAAAGAAATCGGAACAGTTAAGTTCTCAAATCTATGTACTGAAATTATGCAATTATCAGAAGTTTCAGACATTAATGCTTACTACGAAGAAGACACGATAAGACGTGGAATTTCATGTAATTTAGGTTCATTAAATATTGCTACAGTAATGGAAAACAAAAGAATAAAAGAAGCCACAAAAGCGGCGATTGATTCACTTACAATGGTATCAGACTTGACAAACATTGATATTGTTCCATCAATAAAAAAAGCAAACGATGAGCTGCACTCAGTAGGACTGGGAGCAATGAACCTGCACGGATACTTGGCTAAAAACTTTATTATGTACGAAAGCAAGGAAGCACTTGACTTTTGTAACGTATTCTTCATGATGGTAAACTTCTATTCATTGGAACGTTCGATGGAAATTGCAAAAGAAAAAGGGGAAACTTTCAAGGACTTTGAAAAATCTGAATACGCCAACGGAAACTACTTTGACAAATATATTACAAAAGAATACATGCCACAAACAGAAAAAATAAAACAGCTATTTGAAGGAATTTACATCCCAACAAAAGAAGACTGGGCAAACCTAAAAGAGCAAGTAATGAAACACGGAATTTATAATGCTTATAGAATGGCGATTGCTCCAAATCAGTCAACATCGTATATTATGAATTCTACGGCTTCGGTAATGCCAGTAGTTGACACAATTGAAGTAAGAGAATACGGAGACAGCACAACTTTTTATCCAATGCCGTACCTAACAAATGACAACTATTTCTTTTATAAGTCAGCTTACGATATGGATCAAAAAAATATCTTGAAACTAATTTCTGTAATCCAAAGACATGTAGATCAAGGTATTTCGACTATCTTGTATACGAAGAGTACGGACAGCACTAGAGATTTGGCTAGACTCTATATTTATGCACATAGGCTGGGGCTTAAGTCGCTTTATTATACTCGAACTAGGAAGGCGACTATTGAGGAGTGTATAAGTTGTTCGGTTTAGAAGAAAAATCCGAGAGTTAAATAGTTATAAAAATTCAAAATCGATAAATGGAGGAAATATGTGGAAAAAGTGTTCTACAATGGAAGAATTGAAAGAATTGTATAATATAAAAAAAATAAGAGGAGAATTGAAAAAAGAATTTCCCAATATAAAAATAAAAATGAATTCATGGGAAAATATATGGTTATTTATAAAAGATGTAAATTTTTTTTTAATAAAAGAAAGATATCTATTTATTTTGTTAAATGTAGATAATCCTTCACGTTCTGAGAATTTAGGATTAAGTGAAGAAATAATAAATAATAAAAAAAAATTAAAAAAATGGAGAAATGAAATTTTAAAATATATTTCTCCTGATAGAAATAACAATTCTGAAGAAAGCAATAAAGCAACTCAAAAATTAACAGAAATATATAAAGAGGTTTTAAAATATGAAGAAGAATAGCATTGACCTAAGAAAAGATTTAGCAACTATTTTTAAACCAGCCAAAAATATAGAGTATGAAAAACCTGATTCCCAAAATATTCTTGATAAGGAAAATTTACAGAAAATTAATAAATCAATTGAAGAGGGTGTTTTTATGTTAAATGATGGACAAATAGTTGCAGAATCAAATACTAAAATAATTTCTGGAATTATGTGTACAACACCTAAGGAAGCAAAAAATGTAATATTAAGAAAAATTTCTGATAAAGATAAAAGAACAATTTATGATTTAAATGGTCAAGAAAAAGAGGCTATACGAATAAATTATTTGCAAAAACAATTAAATGAAAATTTAGATGCAATAAATACTCCAGAAAAAAAAGAACAGTATAAATATAGTAGTAATAGTATTCAAAATATAAATACTTCTTCTGAAGTTATGGAAAGAAAAAAATTGGGATCTGATGCATATGAAAAAATAGATAAAAGAAACAAAAGAAATAAAAAATCAAACTCAAAAATAGATGAAGAGGATGGAAGTAATTTAGAAGAAATATTTGATATACATCATATTAAAGAAAAAGCGACGACATATGCAGACTTGAGTACAAACGATAAAAATTATATGGCATTAAATAAAAATACTCATAAAAAAAAACATAAATAATAAATTATTCAAAAATTATAGTTTTAAAGACAAGTCTTGATAGAAATAAAAGTAACAATTACTGCATTTTTCTATAATAATATTATATAAAGGAGTTAAAAAGTGTCAATTGAAGATTTAAGAGAGAAAAGAGAAAGGTTAAAAGAAAATACAGAAAAGTTAAGTAGAAATATGAATATAGTTATAGAAGAAAACTATAGAGTTGCAGAAGTGGCGTATAATTCAAAACATTTAATAAATGATTTGGAAAATGAATTTAATAGACAAACAGGATTAGATGGTATAGATGCTTCATTTCTTTTTCTTGCAACTGCTTTGCAACTTTCTAGAATAATAATAATAAATATGTTGACAAAAATAGAAAAAGCTGGAGTTGGAAATGTAAAAGAGCATAAATTTCATAAACTTCAAAATAATGTACTTAATAATAATTTGCTTCAAAATATTAGTATAGAAAAGCCATATTATTCTTCCTTAGAACATATAATCACAACATTGGGAGTTCCATATGATGCAACAAGATATTTAAATGATAAAACAATAGAATTACATCTTAATAAAGGGTATACATGGAATTTTGATCCAAATGATTTAAAAACAGAAAATTTAAAAATTTTTAAAGGTGCTAATCATAGATTTGCAACATTAGGGCATGATCCTATATTGGGATTAATTTTTGGTACAGCTAATATAATGACAAATACAATAACAAGTGTGAAAAAAGAAGGAATATTGCCAGTTATAAAAACAAATCATGTGGTATATACTAGTTTATATAAAAATCCAAGTATAGGTAAAAATGCTTCTACTTTAGAGATGTTTAATCAGTCTATTCAAAGAACGATTGACGATCCCAAAGTTTTTGTTGTTTCATTAATAAAACAAATTATTCATATAGGTACAGATTTATATACTCCTTGTGGTATTCAAATTCCAGGAGCAAATTTAGTTTTATCTAATAAAGAAACTGAAAAACTTACTAAATATATTAGCACAGGTGATTTAATTAAAATAGGATTTTCAGCGAAAATATCAGAATTAATAAATAATATTATAACAATTTTTCATAATTTATTATATGATGAACAGAAATATTCATCAAGAGAAGTGTATAACGTCAAAACAAAGAAAATAATTTTATATTCTAATTTAATTGCTTCTTCAAGTAATGTAATATGGGTAGGAGCTAATATGTATTCTGGAAATGAAAAAGCTATAAAAGATTTAGATATAGGAGGATTATTAGTAACATTATATCATTTGATTTATGATACAAGATATATTCAAAAAATAAAAGAAGAATTTGTTTTAAATGGATTTAAAGATATGATAAAAGGAGATAAATTAAAGCTGGAGGAAGTAGAATAATGGGAATAGTTAGATTTTTACGAAGAACTAATTCGATTAATAGGATAATTGATACTACAAAAAATATAATTGAAGAAGGAAGTATAAAAGATGGATTGAGAAGAACTGTAAGAGAAGACATTGAAGATACGCCAATTGTATCAAACATTTATAATATGGGTAAATACGAAGGTAAAAAACAGGGTTATGTAGATGCTTCAAAAGAATATGAAGAAAAATTATTATCACAGGCAGAACATTTTATAAACCAAAAAGAATTATTGGTAAATGAAGTATCTAATTATGAAAAATTATTAGATGAATACGAGGTAGAAATAGAAAGGCTTGAAGGAAAATTAAATAAAACTGAAAGTGAAAATAAATATTTAAGTAAATTATTGAGTAATGAAAGAAAATTAAAACAAATGGTTAGATAGTTGAAAAGAAAGAAGAAATAAAAAAATGTTTAAAATATCTAAAATTAAAATTTTTAAAAACTTTTTAGAAAAAGAAATACCCTTAAATAAAGGGATTTTGACAAAATTGGAAAATAATCTTAAAACGAATTTTATTTATAATTCAAATGCGATTGAAGGTAGCACTCTTACTTTGAAGGAAACGGATATTATTCTTCAATATAGGGTTACTGTGAAAGGGAAAAGTTTGAAGGAGCATGAGGAAGTGAAGGGGCAGGAATATACTCTTAATTTTCTAAAGGAAGTTATAAAAACAAATGAATCTTTATCGCTGAGATTGATAAGAAAGTTTCATGCTCTTGTGTTGAATGATGATATTGAAAATAGAGGGAAGTTTAAGAAAAGTAACAATGAAATTTTGGGTGCTGGATTTGAAACGACGCCTTACTATCTTGTTGAAGAGAAGCTGACGGAGTTTATTGAAAAATTCAATAGTGGTGAAAATAATGATTTGATAATTAGGGTTGCTTGTTTTCATGCTGATTTTGAAAAGATTCATCCATTTATTGATGGTAAGGACGGACTGGGAGATTACTTCTGAATTTGGAGCTTATGAAAAATGGTTATCCAATTACAGTTATACGAAATGAAGATAGAGATGAATATTATACTGCTTTGGAAACGGCACAAGTTGAATCAAATTACGAGTTGCTTGCTGATTTTATAGAAAAGAGTGTTGAAAATACTTTTTGGATGTATTACAAATATTTTGATGAAGATACAAAAATGAAGTTTGAAGAATATTTAAAAAAGAATGGAATTAATCCGAAAGAAGTATATCAAAAGAGATTTGAGGATTATCCAGAAACAGAGAGGGATTTTCCAAGAGATTGGGATAAATAGAAATAAAATTATGAAAAATTATTTTAGATTTCAAAGAAAACGGGGAGTTAAATGGGCAGTAAATTATGAGTTTTTTAGAAAGGAAAACAAAAAAATGGAGAAAAAAATTTACGAAGCAGTAAACTGGAACACACCGGAAAATGATTATGTAGAGATGTTTTGGGAGCAGAATTTGAAGCAGTTTTGGATTGATACGGAGTATATTCCGTCGAAGGATATTGATAGCTGGAATTCGCTTGAGCCTGCGATGAAATTGGCGTATTTGCATGTGCTGGGAGGATTGACACTGTTAGATACGTTGCAGAGTCATACAGGGATGCCGAAGATTATTGATCATATTGAGTCGCTACAAAACCGTTCGGTGCTTTCATATATGTGTATGATGGAAACGATTCACGCAAAGTCTTATTCGACAATATTTACAACGGTTGCATCTACAAGGGAGATTAACGAAACGTTCAGATGGGTTCAGGAAAATCCGCACTTGCAGTATAAAGCCAATAAAATTGATACATATTATCAGAAGATGAATAATCCTGAGGCTTCAAAAAGAGATATTGCGATGGCTCTCGCAGCTTCGGTTTATTTGGAAACATATTTATTTTACAGCGGATTCTTTTTACCGCTTTGGCTTGCAGGGCAGGGAGAAATGGTTGCAAGTTGTGACATAATCAAGAAAATCATAGCTGATGAATCGATTCACGGAGTTTTTGTCGGACTATTGTTCCAGGAATTATACAATTCTTTCAGCGAAGAGGAAAAAGCTGATATGAGAGCTGAACTGAAAAAATTGATGTACGATTTATATGAAAATGAAACAAGATATACTGATGAAATTTATGGAGACATTGGACTTACAGGCGATGTGAAGGAGTACATCCGTTACAATGCGAACAAAGCCTTGATGAATCTAGGATTTGAAGAAGAATTTGAAGTGAAAAATGTAAATCCGATTGTGCTAAATGGATTAAATGTGGAAACAACACAGCACGATTTCTTCTCGAAAAAATCTACAAATTATGAGAAAGCGTTGGAAGTGGTGCATTTGCATGATGATGATTTTAAGTTTAATAATGATGAATTAGATTTGGAGATTTAGTTTATGAAAATTATAATATCGCCAAGCAAAACTAAAAAAATTAACAGTTTGCCAATAAAAGATAGTGACTCTTTGACTGTAAAAGAGCCTTTTTATCTAGAAATAACGAATGAAATTATTGAAAAAATAAAAACCTTTTCTGTTGAGGAAATTGAGAAAAAGTTTAAATTAAAAAATGAAAAGGCACAAAAGTTATTGGAATTTTATAAAAATTATGAAAAAGAGAAAAGCGGAAATGCCTTGGCAAGCTATACTGGTGTTGCGTATAAGGCTATAAAGATTGAAACGTTTGATAAAAGTGATTTTGAATATTTGGAATCACATTTGGTTATCTTGTCTGCTTTGTATGGGATTTTGACCCCTTATACAAATGTGAAGGAGTATCGTCTTGATATGACAAACTCGATTTTTGAGAATAAGTCGCTTTATGAGGTTTGGAAAACTAGCATGAATGAATATTTTGAACACGAAGACATTATTTTAAATCTTGCCTCAAAGGAATATTCTAAACTTATAAACCCTGATAAATTGATTGATTTTGAGTTTTGGGAAGACTCAAATGGGAAATTGAAGCAAGTAAGTACAAACTCGAAGAAAATGAGAGGCTTTACGTTGAATTATATTGTAAAAAATAAGATTAGTGATGTAAAAAAATTAAGGAATATTACTTTAAATGGGTATGTTTTTGATGAGGATATGTCGGATGAGAGAAAATTTGTCTATGTGAAAAAGTAACAATAGATGATTGTAAAAGAGAAAGTATTGTTTTATAAAGTTATGAAGGGAAGATATATGAATAAATTAATCTTTATTTTTTTATTATTGGGAGTTTTAGGATTTTCAAAAGATAAAACTGTGATAAGAGATAAAAAAATATCTGAGGAAAAAAGAAAATTTTTATTAAAACTTTCAGAACAAACACCATATAAGACAGAAACTGAAAATCTAGTAGATTATGGTTATATTTGCATTTTTGATAATTAAATAATTTAAAAAATAGAGAGTTTTATATATATGCTCTCTATTTTTGTTTATCTACGTTTATAACAAAAAATTAATTAAAAATTTTCCCTTTCACAAATCCTCCCACCTTAACTAACGCCAACAAAATCGTAAGCAATACAATAATTGAAGGGCCTGACGGAATATTTAGCGTGTAGGAAAAATATAGTCCTAACAGTATTCCGATAAATGAGAAAATTATGGATAGAATTATGATTGCTGAGTATTTTCTTGCGAGTGAGGCTGCGATTGCCTGTGGGATTGTCAGGATTGAGATTATTAGGATGATTCCTATTGTCTTTATGTTTATTATTATGACGGAGGATATTAGGATTATCATAAAGTAGTTTATGAAGGTTACTGGGACACTGTGGATTTTGTAGAAGTTTTCATCAAAGCTGGTGTAGACGATGCTTTTGTAGAAGATGATGAAAAATGTGATTGTGATTATGTCCAGTATTAACAGTAAAATTATGTTTAGGGTGTTGGATAAAAGGATATTTCCAAACAGGTAAGTTGACATATCAGACTGATAGCCTGGTGTCAGGAAGGCAAAAATAATTCCGATAGCCATTCCCATTGACATAACGATACCTATTCCCAAATCACCGTCAACGTGCAGAGTGTCTTTTAAAACCAAAATTAGTACACCTGACAGTATTGAGAAAATCAGTCCAAAAAATAATGGATCTTTTATTGGCAAGTTAAAGAAATAAATTAGGTAGATTCCTATTCCGATACCGCCGTAAGAGGCATGGCTGATACTTGATGAAATAAAGACCATTTTTTTATTTACAATGTAAGTTCCTATTATTCCACAGCATATACTAGAAAGAAGCCCTACAACAAGGGCGTTTCTCATAAAGGCATATTCAAAAATTTTTATAAATTCCATAATTCCCCAATCTTTAATAGTTTATCTTTAATTTTGTAAATTTTATTTGTGTGAATGTAAGTAAGGATTGCTGCACACGTAATCTTCCTTTTTCTCATAAACTTGAATACTGCCTTCCACGACAAAAATAGAATCAATGTAATCGTAGATTTTTTCAAGCTCGTGAGAAATTACAACGATTGTTGAATTTGACAATTCCTTTATTTTTTCAAAAAGTTTAAATTCAAATTCCTTATCCAGAAATGATTCCGGCTCATCAAGAAAAATAAGTTCTGGCGAAGAAATTAAGGCACGTGCAATTAATGCCCTTTGAAGCTGTCCACCAGATACTTCGTTTATTAATTTATTTTTTAAATGAAAAATATCAAATTCCTTCAAGAGTATTTCAGCACGTCTTTTTTCTTCATTGTTAAATCTTCTGAAAAGGTTATTTTTATTAGTCAATCCCGATATTACCAAGTCAAAAATGTTAATGGGAAAGGAAGTGTCAAACTCCCTTATTTGTGGTAAATACCCAATTTTGTTTTCACTTGTAAAAAATTCAATACTGCCAGAATTTTTTCTCAAAAATCCAAGCATAATTTTTACCAAAGTGGATTTTCCGCCACCATTTCTTCCCAGAATTGCAACATTTTTTCCTTTAAAAATATCTAAGTTTATATCATTCAAAATATAATCATTGTTGTATTTAAAGTTAAGATTTCGTACACTCACAAGTTTTTTATTCTGTCCGTTAGTCATCAAATTTTTATCCTTTCGTTTTTTCTCATTCTTTTTTTGAATAAAAATTTTTAATTTAAATAATCTACAAACTGTTTTAGATTTTCAAAGACATTTTCTTTGTCAACATTAAATTCAGCAACTTTTGAGTTAGGAATTTCTTTCGAAATGGCTTCAGCACTTTGTTTTGGAAATTGAGGCTGAACTAGGATTGTAGTTATATTATGTTCTTTTGCTTCATCGATGATCTCTTTTATTTGCTGTGCTGATGGCTCTTTTCCTTCCTGCTCAATTGAAATTTCTTCAATGGCATAATTTTTTAGGAAATAGTTTAATGCAGGGTGATAAATCATAAATGATTTTTTAGTTTTTGAAGCCATTTTTTGTGAAAGTTCTGCTTTTACTTGATTAAGTTCTGTGATGAAAGCATTGTAATTTTTTTCAAAAGTTTCTTTTTTTTCTGGATAAAGTTTTGACAATTCATTTTTTATATTTTCAGCAATTTTTGGCATCATATCAAGCGAGAACCATACATGCGGATCAATTCCACCGTGTCCTTCATGTTCGTGATGATGTTCGTGTTCTTCCTTTTTATCATGTTCATGTCCATGCTCATGCTCATGTTCGTGGTCGTGATCATGATCATGATCCCCTTTGATAAATAAATTTTTATCAACACCATCCAAGACATTAACAATTTTATTTTTATCGCTTAGGCTGTCAGAAATTGTTTCTTCAAATCCCAACATATTGTAAGTGAAAAATACTTTTGAATTTTCTAGAGTTTTCAAATCTGAAGGTTTTGGCTCAAATAGTTCGTGATTCATATTTGGCTGCACAATTGAAATAACTTCAAAATCATCTCCTGCAATTTTTTGAGTAAGCCATCTTAAAGGCGGTACGCTTGTTACAATTTTTTCCTTTGCTCCTGCAGTAGTTCCTTGCTCTTTTTTAGTTTCTGATTTATTTCCACAAGAAAAAATAAACAGAGCTGATAATAAAAATAATGATAATAATTTTTTCATTTTAATTCCTCCTATATGTATTTTTTGTAATAAAATAATGAATTTATTAAAAACTTTTCTAGAAAAAGATAAAAGCTTAATATTTTTAAATAATTGAAATATAATTTCATTTCCTAAACAGAGTCTAGTATAAATAATAGATTTAATCACAATCGTTGCATTTTCCTTTAAAAATCGAAAGATGCGACAATAGTGAAAAGCCTCGTTTTTTTAATTCGCTTTTTTCCTTTTCTGTTTCTTCATTTGAAAATTCTGTCACAGTTTCAATATGCTTACAAGAATCACAAATAAAAAAATTGGCATTTTCTTCCTTAAAGTAATATTTTTCATTTTCAAAGTCAAACGAAAAAATATAATTATTTTTCTCTAAAAATTCCAAAGCCCTATAAACTGTCGATAAGTCAAAATCCACTTTTGATTTTAAAAACTTGGCATTTATTGGAGTGTCTGAAGACTGTATAAGATTAAGTATTTGTTGCCTTTTCTTAGTTAATTTCATAATAACATCTCCTAATAATAAAAAACGTTTTTTATTTCACAAATTTGCAAATCATTCGCAAAATATAATTTATTATATATAAAAAAATATATTTTGTCAAATAAATTTATAACAATATTTTTTTATTGAAATAGAATCAAAATGTTTTAAAATTAATTTATTTTGACGTAAAGCAGTGATGTTGTTGAATTGTACTGGAAATTATGGTAATATATTAATTAAATAAATGTGTTGTTTAGATTTGAGGAGGAAAAATAGATGTATAAAGTATTAGTTGGAGAATATATTGATGATGAGGCAATTGCGGGACTGCAGGAAGCTAGAGATGTGAAAGTTGATGTGAAAGTTGGGATTTCACGTGAGGAAATTTTGGATATAATTGGCGAATATGACGCTCTTATTGTGAGAAGTGTTATAAAAGTAGATAAGGAACTGCTGGATAAGGCAAAAAATCTGAAAATAGTCGGACGTGCGGGAAACGGTACAGATAATATTAATATTCCTGAGGCGACTGCACATGGTGTAATTGTAGCGAATACTCCTGACAGCAATACGGTTTCGGCTTGTGAAATTGCGATTGGGCTAATGCTTGCCTCTGCGAGAAATATTGTTGCGGCAAATAATTTTATAAAAAGTGGAAAATGGGAAAGAGAAATATTTGTGGGAAGCGAGATATTTGAAAAAACATTAGGGATTATCGGACTTGGAAGAATTGGTGGACTGGTTGCTACGAGAATGAAAGCGTTTGGAATGAAGCTTGTTGCTTATGATCCGTATATTTCAGATGAGCGTTTTAAGAGATATGGCTGTGAAAAGGCTAAAACATTGGATGAGCTGCTGGAAAAAGCAGATGTGATAACTATTCATACACCTAAGACTAAAGAAACTGTGGATATGATAAACGCTGAAAATATTCACAAGTTAAAAGACGGTGTAAGGCTTGTAAATGCGGCACGTGGAGGATTATTTAACGAAGAGGCTGTGGCTGAAGGATTAAGAAGTGGGAAAATTGCGAGTTTTGGATATGATGTTCACACGGTTGAGCCACGTTCTGAATGTATTCTCTATGAATTTGAAAATGCAATTACAACGCCACATATTGGGGCGACTACTTATGAAGCACAGCGAAATGTAGGAACTCAGGTTGTAAAACAGGTACTAAATGGACTTCGTGGGGAAATAGTTGAAACGGCTGTAAATCTGCCTGCAATTGGAAGAGAAGAATTTTTAATTGTAAAACCATTTATAAATCTGGCTGAAAAATTAGGAAAAATTTATTTCCAAATTGAGAAAACTCCAATTACAAATGTTGTGCTTAATTATTACGGAGAAATTGCCGAACAGGAAACTGCACTTGTAGATTCGACAGCAATAAAAGGTATTCTGGAGCCAGTTTTAAAAGAAGAAGTTAATTATATTAACTCAAAGCCTCTTGCTGAAAAAAGAGGGATTAATATTTCAATAAATAAAAAGGAACATAAATATAAAAATTATTCTTCAGCAATAGAATTTGTAATAACAAATGAAGAAGGCAAGAAAATATATGTTGTCGGAACAATCGGAATGAATAATGAGGAAAGAATTATCAGCATAAAGAATCACGATGTAGATATGGCAATTTCTGACAATATGATTTATTTAGGAAATGAAGATGTGCCAGGAGTTATCGGAGCTGTGGGGGCAACACTTGGAAAAGAAAATATAAATATTGCCACAATGAACGTAGGTAGACGTGAAAACAGTGCAATTATGCTGCTTACAGTTGACAGTGAAGTTGGAAGAAGATCATTGAAGGAACTTAGAGCACTGAGTCAGATAAAATGGGCTTATTATTTGGATTTGACAATATAGCATTTTGTGAAAGAAAATAAAGATTATAAATTGGTATATTTTTTGTTGGTATTTTGCTGAATTTTTGATTAAGTCTTGCGACATGGTTCTTCTTGTAGAAATTATTATGATAAAATGAAAGGAATAGATATGGGTTTAAAATTTAGAATAAAAGTGCCGGGAACATCGGCTAATATTGGTGTAGGATATGATTGTCTGGGAGTTGCGTTGGATTACTTTCTGGAACTGGAAGTGGAGGAAAGCGATAAAATAGAATTTTTGGAAAATGGAGAGCCATTTTCGATTCCGATTGAAGAGAATTTGATTTTTGAAGCGATAAAATATACGGAAAAACATTTGGTAAAAAATATTCCTAGTTATAAAGTGAATATTGTGAAAAATGATATTCCAATTTCACGTGGGCTTGGAAGCAGTTCATCTGCTATTGTTGCTGGGATTATGATTGCAAATAAATTTGCTGGTGATGTGCTGGATATTAATGAGGTGGCAAAATTGGCTGTGGAAATGGAAGGACATCCTGATAATGTAGTGCCTGCAATTTTCGGAGGAATGGTGCTTACTGCACATGATAAGGAAAACCTTGTCTACAGTTCGTTACTAAATTCTGATGATTTATGTTTCTACGTAATGATCCCAGATTTTAAATTATCTACAGAAAAAGCAAGAAGTGTGTTGCCCAAAACCTACTTAGTTTCTGACGCAATAAACAATATTTCAAAGTTAGGATTGCTTGTAGATGCCTTTAACAAAGGAAAATACGACAATTTGCGTTTTCTTTTAGGCGATAAAATTCACCAGCCTTACAGATTCGCATTAATAAACGATTCAGAAAAAATCTTTGAAGCATCTAAAAAACACGGTGCATTGGGAGAATATATAAGCGGTGCAGGTCCTACATTGATTTCCTTGAATTACGACAATGATGAATTTTTGGAAAATATGAAAAAAGAACTTGCAGAATTGTTGGATAACTGGACTATTGAGAAAAAGAAGATTAATTTGAAAGGTGCGGAGGTTTATTAATTTAAAAAGGGAAGTTAATTTAAGTTAGTTAGTCAAAAAAGGGGAGAGGTTTTTTTATTTAGAGAAATAAATTTTGATAATAATTTTTTTAAAAAATTTTGAAAATTCAAAAAAATGTGGTACAATAAGTTTATAGTAAAAATTCCTACCACTACTAAAAATTAAAAAAGCAGAGAAAAACCTATTCAAAGCCAATAAAAATGCATATTAGGAGTTACGGAAAATGCCCAAAAAACAGCAAAAAATGATAAAAATCAAGTCAAAAAATGTGATTTTAATGTCTGAAAAAACTTCTGTAATACTTATTAATAAAGGGTTTTCTCAAAAGTACGGGTTAAAGTAAGTTATCCATTAAAACAAGGTTTAAAAAATAACAACTTTTTTATAAGGTTGTTTTTTTGTTTGGAAATAAAATAGGGGGTTGAAAAAAAAGCGAAAATATGTTATTATAGTTGTAGAAAATAATTTTAGGTAGAGAGTGGGTTAGCCCACTCTTTAGTTTTAGATATGAGGTGTAATTTTATGGAACAGATTTTAGATGAGTTTGAGAAGAAAATCGAACCGCATTTAAAGGGAATGAATCTGGAATTGGCAGATTTGGAATATGTGAGGGATGGGGGATATAATTATTTGAGAGTATATGTGGAGAAACTGGATGGAACTACTACACTTGATCATTGTATTGATTTTAGCCGTGAGATTGACGGGATTGCGGATGACTTGATTGAGGAGAAGTTTTTTCTGGAGGTTTCGACACCTGGGGTTGAGCGTAGATTGAGAAAGCCTAAGGATTTTGTGAGATTTTCGGGAGAGAGAATTAACGTCCAGGCTAAGAGCAATATTGAAGGGGCGAAGAAATTTATAGGAAAATTGGAAAAATTTGAGAATGATACGGTTTTTCTTTTGGATGATAAATTGGAAAAAATAGTGGAAATACCACTTTCTAAATTAAAGAAAGCAAATTTAATATATGAATTACCGAATGGCATATTAAATAGTGAGGAGGAATGATGAAAGGGCGAGATCAAAAAATATTTTTGGAAGCACTTGATGAACTTGAAAAAGAAAAGGGAATTTTAAAGGAAGAATTACTGGAAACAATAGAAACTGCATTGCTTGCGGCGTATAAAAAAAATTATGGTGAAAAGGACAATGTAAAAGTAACGATTAATAGAAACAGCGGAGATGTGAAGGTTTATTCACAAAGGCTGATTGTAGAAAATGTAGAAAATCCAGAAGAGGAAATTAGTCTGCAAGATGCAATTTCTGTTAAAAAGCGTGCTAAGTTGGGAGATATTCTGGATTTGGAAATTAATGCAGAAAGTTTTAAGAGAAATGCTATTCAGAATGCAAAACAGATTGTTGTACAAAAAGTCAGAGAGTGTGAAAAAAGAAATATCTTTAATAAATTTAAGGAAATTGAAAATTCAATTGTTTCTGCAAATGTTAGAAAAACTGATGAAAAAGGGAATCTGTATGTGGATATAAATGGACTTGAAGCAATTGTGCCAGCAAAGGAATTATCACCTGTAGACATATTCAGACAAGGAGATAGAATTAAAATTTATATTGGTGCTGTGGAAGAGTCTACGAAATTTACAAAAACTTTTGTTTCAAGAAAATCTGAAGAATTACTTCGAGGACTGCTTGAATTGGAAGTTCCTGAAATTTATGAGGAAATTATTGAAATCAGAAACATTGCAAGGGAAGCAGGAAGCCGTTCTAAAGTCGCTGTTTACTCAAATGATGAAAATCTGGACGTTAAAGGTGCATGTATTGGACGTAATGGAATGAGAATTCAAAATATCATTGATGAACTTTGCGGAGAAAAAATCGACATTGTTCTTTGGAATGAGGATATAACGGAATTTGTAAAAAATGCCTTGAATCCTGCTGAAGTACTGTCAGTGGAAATTATTGAGGAAGGCGAAGAAAATATGAAAGTTGCAAGAGTGCTTGTAGCAGAAAATCAGTTATCGCTTGCAATCGGTAAAAAAGGTCAAAATTCAAGACTTGCAGCAAGACTGTGCGGAGTGAAAATTGACATTCATACAGAGCCTACTGAAATTGATGAATTTGAAGAGTACGAAGAAGATACGGCTTTTAATGATTCATTTGAAGATGAAGTTGAGGAAAGTGCATTTGCTGGACTTCACGAGGAAGACTGAAATTTGTAAAAAAATTATAAAAGATAAGTATTGAAAAAGTATCAAACAAGGAGATGATTAGAGAGTTTGGATACATTAATAAAAGAAAAGAAAGAAAATAACAAACCTGAAAGAATGTGTATTTGCTGCAGGAAAAAAGGTAAAAAAACAGACTTTTTCAGGATAACTGAGCAAGACGGAAAATATGTTTATGATAAGGAAATGAAAATGCAGGCAAGAGGATTTTATGTCTGTAAAACGAATGAATGTATTGAAAGGCTGTCAAAACACAAGAAATATAATGTTGAAATAGAACAGCTTGTACGAATGCTTGAGGAAGTAAAAAAACAAAAGAAAAATATAATTGATATTTTAAAGCCTATGAAAAATTCTGAATATTTTGTCTTTGGAGTTGAGGAAGCAATTAACGGAATAAAGCGTGAAAAAGTAAAGCTTGTTATTATTCCAAAAGATATAAGGACAAAATACATTGAGGAGTTTAAAAAATTAACTGAAAAATTTAATTTTAAAATTGTATTTGTTGAAAAGAAAATCGAATTAATAGAGCTTTTTTCAAGAGATGTGAATGTTGTCGGTATTTTTGACAAAAAAGTAATCAAAGGAATATTAAGCAAAGTGGAGGTGATGAATGGATGAAAGTGCATGAATTAGCAAAAGAAAATGGTTTTACGGCAACTAAATTTATGGAGGAAATTAGAAAATTTGGGGTAGACAAAAAACATCATATGAATGTACTAAGTGATGAAGAAGTAAGCCTAATAAGGAAAAAACTTCAAAAAGGTATCCAAAATAATCAAAATAACAGTAAAACTGAAAATCTGAATAAAAGTGAAAATAAAACAGAGAGTACAAAAGAAAATATTGCAAAAACAGTAAGTAACCATTCAGAGAGTCAAAAAAACAGCAATGCTGAACACAATAAGATTAGTGAATCTAAAAACATTAATAAAAATTACGAAAAATCAAAACAGCCATTGGAAAAAGATATTAAACTAAATGTAGAAAAAAAATCAGATGACCGCAATAATAAAAATAATCTGAATAATACAAAAAATTTAGATAATAATAAAAATCAAAAATTTGAAAAATCAAATAAGTTTGATAAAAAAGAAAATAATAAGAAAATGGAGATGAAAGTTAATTTGAGTAGCCAAAATAATAAAGCGAATGAATTAAATAAAGAAAAGCAAAATTTTCAAAATAGAGAAAACAGAGAAAATAGTGGAAGAACTTTCCAAAATAGAGACAATCGAAATAGAGAAGACAGAAACAAGGACGGATTTAGAAAAGAAGGAAGAGATAACTTCAGAAGAGACAATCGTAACTTTAATAAAGACGGAAATAATCAAACAAGAGATAACCGTGACAACAGAGGTTTTCAAAATAGAGATAACAGAGAAAATAGGGAAAACAACGGAAGAACTTTCCAAAACAGAGATAATCGAAATAGAGAAGACAGAAATAAAGACGGATTTAGAAAAGAAGGAAGAGATAACTTCAGAAGAGACAATCGTAACTTTAATAAAGACGGAAATAATCAAACAAGAGATAATCGTGACAACAGAGGTTTCCAAAATAGAGATAGAGATAATCAAAGCACAGGAAGAAACTTTAGAGATAGACAGGATAATAGAGGATTTTCTGATAGAGGTGGATTCAATAAAGATAGAGATGACTTTAGAAGAGATAACCGAAATTTTTCTAACGCTAAAAAGGAGCCAGCCTCTGAAATTCCAGCAGCGACAGTGGCTGAAAAAGGAAAAGCTGGTGGAAAAGGAAAAGGAAAATTCGACAAGAAAAAATATGAAAAAAATAAAAGAGACAGAGAAAATCAAGAAAAGGAACTTCGTTCAGACTTTAGAAAAGATGACAAAAAGAAAAAGAAAAATAAGAAACAGGAAAAAGTTGTCAAGGATGAAATTGTCAGAATCGAAGGAGAGAGCATAGGAATGATAACAATTGGAGAAGAAATTGTTATTAAAGATTTAGCTGAAAAACTAGGAATCAATGTTTCTGATATAATCAAAAAATTCTTTATGGAAGGAAAACTTCTTACTGCGAATGCTATTTTATCATTTGAGGAAGCTGAAGAAGTGGCACTTGAATATGAAGTAATTGTAGAAAAAGAAGTAGTAGAGGAAATTAGTTACGGTGAGAAATATCAGCTTGAACAGGAAGATACAGTTGAAGAACTTGTAACAAGAGCTCCAGTTATTACGATAATGGGACACGTTGATCACGGTAAAACATCACTGTTAGATGCACTTAGACATACAAATGTAATGAGTGATGAAGCTGGAGGAATAACACAAAAAATAGGAGCTTATCAAGTAAACTGGAAAGGGCAAAGAATTACATTTATTGATACTCCAGGACATGAGGCGTTTACTGAAATGAGGGCAAGAGGAGCGAATATTACAGATATTTCAATTCTAATTGTAGCAGCTGATGATGGGGTAAAACCTCAGACTGTAGAGGCAATTTCTCATGCTAAGGAAGCGGGAGTTCCAATAATCGTTGCAATTAACAAAATTGATAAGCCAGGTGCAGATCCTATGAAGGTTAGAACTGAATTGACTGAATATGGACTGATGTCACCTGAATGGGGAGGAACTACTGAATTTGTTGAAATTTCTGCAAAACAGAAAATTAATTTGGAAGAACTTCTTGAAACAATACTAATTACAGCGGAACTTGAAGAATTAAAGGCCAATCCAAATAAACGACCTAAAGCCGTTGTAGTGGAATCAAGATTGGATCCAAAAATGGGAGCAGTTGCCGATGTACTTGTGCAGGAAGGGACACTTAAAATTGGAGATGTATTCGTAGCAGGTGAATCTCATGGTAGAGTCCGTTCAATGCTTGACGACAGAGGTAAAAAAATAAATAAAGCCATTGTCTCACAGCCGGTAGAAATTACAGGATTTAATGTTGTGCCAAATGCAGGTGATGTTTTATACGGTGTAGAAAGCGATAAGCAGGCTAAAAAAATTGTAGAAGACTTTATTAGAGAGAAAAAAGTAAACGAGCAGAATAAGAAAAAACATATTTCACTAGAAAGTTTGTCTCAAGAATTAGAAGAACAAGAATTAAAAGAATTGAAATGTATTATAAGAGCCGATTCAAAAGGATCTGTTGAAGCATTAAGGGAATCACTTGAAAAACTTAATACTGAAAAAGTTGTAATTAATATAATTCAAGGAAGTGCAGGAGCTGTAACAGAAGGGGACGTAAAACTTGCAGAAGCTTCAAATGCAATTATAATCGCATTTAACGTACGTCCAACGACACCAGCCAGAATTATTGCTGAAAAAATTGGAGTAGAAATTAGAAACTATAACGTAATTTATCACGCAACTGAGGAAATTGAAAAAGCAATGAAAGGGATGCTTGATCCAGAATATAAGGAAGTTTACTACGGAAGAATCGAAGTTAAGCAAGTATTCAAAGTATCAAATGTTGGAAATATCGCTGGAGCTATCGTTGTTGACGGAAAAGTTACAAAAGACTCGAAAATCCGTGTAATTCGTGATGGAATCATTATTTTTAACGGAGAATTAGGTTCATTGAAACGATTTAAAGACGATGTTAAGGAAGTTGTAATGGGACAAGAATGTGGAATTGGTATTCAAGACTTTAATGATATTAAGGCTGGAGATATTATCGAATCGTATATTATGGAAGAAATTCCAAGATAACAGATAGATAGGTGATAATTGTATGAATGATAGAAGAAAACGAGGGTTGGAAAAGGAAATATCAAGAATTATTGGAATGACACTTTTAACGGAGATAAAAAATGACAAAATAAAAAATCTTGTATCAATTCATAAGGTTGAACTGACAAAAGACGGACGGTATCTTGATTTAACTTTTTCAATACTGGATTTGAAAGACAATATAAATAAAGAAAAAATCGCTGAAGATTTGAATAAATTAAAAGGTTTTTTTAGGAAAAAAATTGGTTCACAGTTGTCGATAAGATTTGTTCCAGAAGTGAGAATTCATCTGGATGACAGCGTTGAATACGGAGTAAAAATTGCTTCGATATTGAATGAAATAAAAAAGGAAAATGATAATATCGAGTAACAGAAATACTGGACTGCTTTAAAAAAGCATGAGGCAGTCCTGCAACTATACAAAAAAGGAAGCGATTAATCTTGTAATGAAATGGGAATTAAAAAGCTATAACGAAGATTATTTGACATCAAAAAGTTCTGAATTTGGTGAAAGCAAGTTAATTTCAAGGCTGCTTTTAAATCGGGAAATTAATACAAAAGAAAAAGTTTCTAAATTTTTAAATTCAGATAAGAAGGACATCCATAATCCATTTTTATTTGAAAATATGGAAAGAGTTGTAGAAAGAATAAAAAAAGCTGGAAGAAATAAGGAAAAAATTGTAATTTACGGAGATTATGACGTTGACGGAATCTCTGGAGTAGCGTATCTCGTAATAATGCTACGAAAATTGGGGCTTAATGTTGATTATTATATTCCAAATCGGGTTCACGAGGGAATAGGTATAAATAAAAATCTTTTGAATTTTTTGAAAAAATGGGATGCAAAGTTGTTTATAACAGTTGATATTTCAATAAATAACTGTGAAGAGATATTGATGTTAAAAAATAGCGGTATCGACATAATTATAACAGACCATCATAGACAGATTGGGGTTCTGGAGAATAGGAAGCAAGAAAAAGAATTGGGCATTCTTACAATAAATCCAAAGACCAGCAGTACTTATCCAAATAAATCCTTGTCAGGCTCTGGAGTTGCCTTTAAACTTGCGGATGCCATTTATGAAAGATATGATGCAAATAAAAAAATACTGTACGATTATATGGATATCATAATGATTGGAACAGTTGCAGATGTTGTACCAATGACTGATGAAAACAGGTTTATAATAAAAAAAGGACTAAATAATTTAAAAAAAACCAAAATAAAAGGTTTAAAGTATATTATTAACTATTTGAAGATAAATCCTAGAAATATAACAACCAGTGATATTGGATTTTTCATTGCACCAATTTTTAATGCACTTGGAAGAATTGATAATTCAAAAATTGTTGTAAATTTCTTTATTCAGGAAGATGATTTTAAACTTTTCTCGATTATTGAGGAAATGAAGCGTGCTAATAAAATCAGACGTTATTTGGAAAATGAGATTTATAATGAACTGGAAGAAAAAATACAGCGCCTAGAACGTCCAAAATATATTTTTATGAAAAGCAGAAAATGGCATTCTGGCGTAATTGGGGTAGTTTGCTCAAGAATCTCAATAAAATACAATATTCCAGTAATTCTTATTTCAATAAAAAATGGATATGGAAAGGCATCATGCAGAAGTATCGAAGGAATAAATATTTTTGATATTTTAAAAAGTGTGTCAGACAAACTGGAGCGATTTGGAGGGCATGACTTGGCAGCAGGATTTCTTGTTTCGGAAAAGTATTTAGGTGAAATTGAAAAACATCTGCGGCAAAGACTTGCAAGAAAAAACAGGGAAAATGTACAAAAAACTTTGTATGTTGACGCATGGTTGAATATTGAATATTTAAACAAAAGAAAACTGAACGAAATAAACAGGCTGTCTCCTTTTGGGCTGGATAATCAGGAGCCAAATTTTATGGATTCAGATGTAAGTTTTCTTAATTTGACAAAATTTGGGATAAATAATCGGCACTTTAAGGGATTTATTAGAAAAAATAACCGTATTATTTCAGTAATTGGATATAATTTAGGACATAAATTGAAGGCAAATAATTTTTATAAGAAAAAATTTAAAATAGTTTATACTCCGATATTTAAGTCTGGACATTCAGATTTATTTATCGAATTGAAAATAAAGGATTTTAAATAAAAATAAATTAATTAAAAAAATTATATATAATAAAAAATTTTAGGAGGAATTAAAAAAATGGCAGTAAAAAAATTAAATGAATCTACTTATGAAGTATCAGCAGTTAGAGAAGGAGAAGAGTTAAAACACTTAAAAGAGCATGTTTTAGTACACTTTAAAGATGCAAAAGTTGATGGATTCCGTCCAGGACATGTACCTGCAAAAGTGATTGAAGAAAAATTCAAGAAAGAAATTGAAGGAGAAATATTAAACCATATTATTTCTGATGAATACAGAAAAGCAGTTGCAGAAAATGAATTAAAACCAATTGCTGATATTAAACTTGAAAAATATGAACTTAACGATGATAAAGTTGAAGTAGTATTTACAATACCTGTATTGCCTTCATTTGAATTGGGACAATATAAAGGTGTGGAAGTAGAAAAGGAAAAAGTGGAAATTACTGATGAAAAAGTAAATGAAGAAATCGAAAGATTAAGAGAAAATGCTGCAAAATTAAAAGAAGTTGCAGAAAATGAAGAAGCTAAAAACGATGATGTTGTAAATATTAACTTTGAAGGATTTATAGATGGTAAAGCATTTGATGGCGGAAAAGCTGAAGGATATGACTTGACATTAGGTTCTCACAGTTTTATCGACACTTTTGAAGATCAAATTGCAGGGCACAAAAAAGGTGATGAATTTGACGTAAATGTTACATTCCCTGAAGAATATCATGCTGAAAGCCTAAAAGGAAAACCAGCTTTATTCAAAGTAAAAGTAAATTCCATTAAGAGAAAAGAAGAAGCTGAATTAAATGATGATTTGGCAAAAGAATTAGGATTTGACTCTGTTGAAGATATGACAGCTAAAACTAGAGAAAATATTACAAAAAGAGAAGAAGCAAGAGCTGAAAACGAATTTAAGAACAAAGTTATTGACGCTGTAGTAAGTGGAACAGAAGTTGAAGTTCCAGAAGCATTAGTTCAAAGAGAAATTGACTATCAAATCAACAGATTTGCACAACAATTGCAAATGCAAGGAATTAATCTTAACCAATACTTCCAAATGACTGGACAAACAATGGAAGCAATGAGAGAAAGTTCAAAAGAAAATGCTGAAAAATCAGTAAAAACAGAATTAGTGCTAGCTGAAATTGCAAAAGCTGAATCAATCAAAGCAACTGATGAAGAAGTATCAAAAGAAATTGAAACATTGGCTGCAATGTATGGACTTGAAAAAGATGCATTAATCGCTGATGTAAGAAAAAACGGAAACTACGAAAGATTCATTGATGAAACAAACTATAGATTAGTAAATCAAAAAACAATTGATTTGTTAGTAAAAGAAGCAAAAGTTAAATAGTAATTTTGAGAAAATTGTTAAATAAAAAGAATATTTTGATTTTAGAAGAATTTTGTGATAAAATAGTTTATTGCGGAATTCTTTTTCTCTATATTTAAACTGCAAAATTTTAAAACAATTTTACTGTAATTTTGTAATAATGAGAAAAATAAAAAATGAAAGAAAAATTGACAGAAAGAGGAGGAAATAATATGTCAGCATATAGTCCAGTAGTTATTGAAAATGATGGGCGTGGGGAAAGAAGTTATGATATTTATTCTAGACTTTTAAAGGATAGAATAATTTTTGTAAGTGGAGAAGTTGAAGATGGAATGGCAAATGCGATTGTCGCTCAATTATTATTTTTAGATGCACAGGATAATGAAAAAGATATAGTTATGTATATAAATAGTCCAGGAGGAGTAATTACCGCCGGGCTTGCGATTTACGACACAATGCGGCACATAAAAAGTGATGTTTCTACAGTATGTGTAGGGCAGGCAGCAAGTATGGGAGCAGTGTTATTGGCGGCTGGAACAAAAGGTAAAAGGTACTCGTTGCCAAACTCAAGAATCATGATTCACCAGCCACTAGGCGGAGCAAGAGGTCAAGCAACAGACATTCAGATTCAGGCAAAAGAAATTGAAAGAATGAAGGAAATTACAAGCAAAATTTTATCAGAAGCAACTGGAAAATCAGTAGAAGAAATCTATGCAGATACTGAAAGAGACAACTTTATGTCACCAGAAGAAGCTGTAAATTACGGATTAATTGATAAGATATTGTAATTATTTGCAAAAAGAACTATGGGTGAATAATTTACTAAAAATGATTTTAATTATAAGTGTTTTAATTTACTTAATTAATAATAATTTTTATGTATTATTTCTAGTTCATTTTAAGCAAGGGTATCAGACGCCATACCCTTGCATCCCCGCTTTATGCAAAACTTTCTTATAAAAGAAAAAGAAAACTCGCTTTTGAATTTGCTATAAATGAATGTATATGATTTAAAAATTTTTACAAAAGCTTAAACAGTTCTTTTTCTTTTAACGAAATTTTGCTTGTTATAACGAAATAATAGATTTTTTTATTAAATATAGGTAAAAGTATAAATTTTAAAGAAAAAATGAGGTGAAAAATATTGGCAAATAAGAAAAAAAATTACTGTTCATTCTGTGGCAGGGAAGAGCATGAAGTGGAACGGTTAATACAGAGTCCTGAAGAGGATGATGTGTTTATCTGTAATGAATGTATAGAAGACAGTGCGGAATTGCTAGATAGTTTTAGGGAATATGACGAAAATGAGCATAACAGGGAAATCACGCTGTTAAAACCGAAAGAAATAAAGGCAAAACTTGATGAATATATTATCGGACAGGAACAGCCTAAAAAGGTGTTGTCTGTGGCGGTTTATAATCATTTTAAGAGAATAATGCACAAACAGAAAAATGTAGATAATGATGTGGAGCTTCAAAAATCAAATGTACTGCTAGTAGGGCCTACTGGAAGTGGAAAAACCTTGCTTGCACAGACACTGGCGAAAACATTGAATGTGCCTTTGGCGATTGCAGATGCAACGACATTGACGGAAGCTGGATATGTTGGGGATGATGTCGAAAATGTACTTTTAAAACTGATAAAAGCGGCTGATTACGATATTGAAGCAGCAGAGCATGGAATAATTTATATTGATGAAATTGATAAAATCGCTAGAAAATCGGAAAATATGTCAATTACAAGGGATGTTTCTGGAGAAGGAGTTCAGCAGGCGTTACTTAAGATTATTGAAGGGACTGTTGCGAGCGTGCCTCCACAAGGTGGAAGAAAGCATCCAAATCAAGAAATGATTGAAATTAATACAAAGGATATTCTATTTATCGTTGGTGGAGCATTTGAAGGCTTGGAAGCGAAGGTTAAGGATAGAGTTAATGAAAAAAGAGTTGGATTCGGACTGGAAACAAATAATACAAAACTGGATGATTTGACATTGTTTGAAAATGTATTGCCTGAAGATTTAATAAAATTTGGTCTGATTCCTGAATTAATTGGGCGGTTACCAGTAATCACAGCACTTCATGGACTTGATGAAGAAGCCATGATTAAGATATTGACAGAGCCTAAAAATTCACTTGTTAAGCAATATAAAAAATATTTTGAGATGGAAAATGTCGATTTAGAATTTGAAAAGGATGCGATTACAGAAATTGCACAGCTGGCACTTAAAAGAAAAATTGGAGCGAGAGGGCTTCGTTCAATTATTGAGAGCGTTATGACTGATTTGATGTACGAAATTCCATCAAAAAACAATGTTAAGAAAGTAATAATTACTAAAGAAGCAGTTACAGATAAAGAGAAGGTAATTGTTGAATAATTAAAACAAAGTATGAAAGGGGAAATTATGCAAAATAAACCATTTATAGCTACAAGAGAATTAGTTGTCTTTCCAGGTGTTGTAACTCCGATTTTTATTGGTAGACAATCAAGCTTGAAAAGTCTTGAAGAAGCAATAGCAAGATTTGACAGTAAACTAATTCTTTCAGCACAAAAAGATGCAAATGTAGAAGAGCCAAAATTTCCAGAAGATGTGTATGAAACAGGAGTACTGGTTCATGTAATACAGACTGTAAAAATGCCAAATGGAAATGTAAAAGTTCTGGTTGAGGCAAAACATAGGGTTTTAATCAATCAATTTCCAAAAGATGATAAAGGTGTTGTTTATGCTGAATATGAAGAAATTTTTTCAAAACCAATTGATGAAAGTAAAGCTGAAGCACTAAAACGTAGGGTTATTGATGAATTTTCAAATTATGCACAAAAAACTAATAAAGTACTGCCTGATATTATTTACAATATAAAAGAAATAAGTAATATTGACAAGGTTTTTGATTTAATTTGCACGAACTTAATGGTTGCAGTTGAAACGAAACAGGAGTTACTTGAAACACTTGATGTTGAAGCAAGAGCGTATAAAATTTTGGGTATTCTTGAGAGAGAAATTGAAATTTTTATGCTTGAGCGTGAAATTGAAAATCGTGTAAAGGAACAGATGGCAGAAGTTCAGAAAAACTATTATTTACGTGAAAAAATTAAGGTAATGCGTGAAGAAATGGGTGAAGGAACTGATTCTGACGAGGAACTGGAGGAACTTGACCAAAGAGTTAGAGATGCGAAAATTCCTCAGGAACTAAAGGATAAGCTAGTAAAAGAGCTTTCAAGAATGAAGAAAATGCCAGACTTTTCTGCAGAATCTTCAGTAATAAGAACATATCTTGAGACTGTACTTGAATTGCCGTGGGAAGTTTCTTCAAATGATGAAATTGACATTGAAAAAGCTGAAAAAGTTCTAAATGAGGATCATTACGGACTGGAAGAAGTTAAAGAAAGAATATTAGAATTCTTGGCAATAAAAAAATTAAACAATACATTGAAAGGTTCAATTATCTGTCTTGTAGGACCTCCAGGTGTAGGGAAAACATCACTTGCACATTCGGTAGCACGTTCAATGAACAGAAAATTCACAAGAATCTCACTTGGTGGAGTAAGAGATGAAGCTGAAATTCGTGGACATAGAAGAACTTATGTAGGAGCAATGCCAGGAAGAATTATAAATTCTTTAAAACAAGTTGGTGTAAATAATCCAGTAATGCTATTTGATGAAATTGATAAAATGGCTTCTGATTTTAGAGGAGATCCCGCTTCAGCAATGCTGGAAGTTTTAGATCCTGCACAAAACAACTCATTTGAAGATCATTATATTGACCATACTTTTGACTTGTCAAACGTATTTTTCATTTGTACAGCAAATGATTTGGGCGGAATTCCAGGACCGCTTCGTGACAGAATGGAGATTATTTCAATTGAATCATACACAGAATTTGAAAAATTAAATATTGCAAAAAGATATTTAATACCTCAAACACAAGAAGAAAACGGATTAAAGGAATTCAAAATTTCATTTTCTGATAAAGCAGTTATGAAAATTATAAATGAATACACAAGAGAAGCTGGAGTGAGAAATTTACGAAGAGAAATTGGTAAATTATTCAGAAAAATAGCAAAAGAAATACTTGTATCAAAATCTAAGAGCAAAAAAATCTCTGTTTCTGAAACAAAAATCAAGAAATATTTAGGAAATGCAAAATTTAGAGCAGATAAAGTCAAGGAAAAAGAAGGTAAAATTGGTGTTGTCAATGGACTTGCATGGACAGCAGTCGGAGGTACAACTCTAGAAGTGCAGGCAGTAAAAATGGAAGGAAAAGGCGTACTGCAGCTTACAGGAAAACTAGGAGATGTAATGCAGGAATCAGCTAGAGTGGCTTATTCTTACGTACGGCATATAAAAAATGAACTTGGAATCAAGGAAAAATTTAACGAAACAACAGATGTTCATTTACATTTTCCAGAAGGAGCAGTGCCGAAAGACGGGCCATCAGCAGGTATTACAATTACAACAGCGATAATTTCAGTATTGACTGATAAGGAAGTTAGGCAGGATGTGGCAATGACTGGAGAGATTACGATTACTGGAGAGGTTCTGGCAGTTGGCGGAATCAAGGAAAAGGTAATTGGGGCTCACAGGGTTGGTATAAGAGATGTTGTGCTTCCTTATGACAATAAAGTTGATACGGAGGAATTGCCAAAGGAAATTGCAGACCAGATGAAATTCTATTTTGCGAAAACTTATGATGATGTTAAAAAGATTGTTTTTGTGGATAAGAAAAATAAAGAAGCAAAGAAAAGCAAGGCTGTGAAAAAATAAATATATTGATTTAAATATTGGGAAATTCTATTTTATAGAGTTTTCCATTTTATTTTGAGAAAATAATAAAAGAGAAAGAAATATGAAATTATTTTATCCTAAATTTGAACAAAAGAAAAAAAGGAGTAATATCTCGTTAAGATATAACTCCTTATTCCAAAGTTTCTTAATTTTTCAAAATCTATTTGATTTTATAATTACTTGTTATACAAGAATTTATGTAAAGAATATATTTATTTATAAGAAATTAATTCACAGTTTAACTAAATGGATTAATTGCCCATCTAAATGTCTTGTTGTAATAATTACTGTCTAAACTAGAAACTGTTACTCTTCTACTTCCAGAAGAAGCGTGAATAAATTGTCTATTACCCATATAAATACCTACATGAGAAATACGACCTTTTCCAGTTGTTTCAAAAAATACCAAATCGCCTTTCGTCATATTCATTGATGAAATTCTTGGTTTAAATGTTGCTTGTGAACTTGAAACTCTAGGCAAGTTTACATCAGCAGCTTTTTTGAATACATAACCAACGAAGCCAGAACAATCAAAACTGTTAGGACCAGTTGCTCCCCAAACGTACGGTGAACCTAATTTTGTTTGTGCAAAAGAGATAATTTGATCTCTTACTGCTGTAGAAGAACTTCCACTACTTTTCACCTCTTGTTTTGGTTTTGATACAACAGATAAATCTATAGTTTTATTACTATAATGATTTTTGATTGTATTTTGTAAATCTGCAAATGATAAAGCAGATATAACTAAAGCTCCTGCTAGCATCAATATTTTTTTCATTAGAACCTCCAATCTACCTTTGAACTTTGGTAAATATATTATAGCAACATTGTCTTTTATTTTAGTTTTTAAAAAATTAATTTTAGATTAATTAAATGATAGTATAACTTATAAAATTGTTTGAAACAAATAAATTAAAGTAAATTAAATTGAATTTATAGCATATTTAATAGTTCAAAATCAATTATTTTACTTCTACAATAACTTTTCCATTAGCACTATTCGTTTCTAAAAATTTATGTGCCAAAGAAATTTCATTTAATGTAAAAATTTTTGCAATTCTTGGCTTTATGCCATGTTTTTCAATAAAATTAAACATTTCTTTTATTGTATCTTTTTTGACAATTGTGCTGTTAAATGAAGTTAGGTAGGATTCTGAAGGAATTTCGTCAAGCGGCTCAAAATTTTTAATTACCCATCCTCCAAGACAGCCTGTAATGCAGACTATTCCACCTTGTTTCACAGATTTTAAAGAATTTTTCAAAGTAGGAGTGCCGATTAAATCAAGAACTTTGTCAACTCCGTCTGGAAAATATTCTTGTAACTGAGTGTCAAAAGTTTCATCTTGAATTAGGACAAAATCTGCTCCCATTTCTTTTAAAAATTCAACTTTAGTCTTACTTCTTGATGTTGCAATCACGGTATTTCCAAAACTTTTGGCAAGCTGAATTGAAGCAAGGGCAACTGAACTTGTTCCGCCACGAATCAACAGAGTGTCAGTGTTTTTTAACTGCAGGCTTTTAAATAAAGAGCCGTAAGCTGTGTAGTATAATTCAGGATATGCTGCAAGCTTTGCCCAGTCTGTTTCTGAAAGAGTTATCGGATAAACTTGAGAAGACGGTACAAGCGTGTATTCTGCGTAACTTCCGTTAAATTCACGTCCCAAACCATTCATCATTGTGAAAACTCTATCTCCTTTTTGAAAATCGCTGTCAGAAGCATCTTCAATAACGCCAGCACATTCAATTCCAATCACACGTGGCAATTTCACAGAAGGAGAAAATCCATCTCTAGTAAATATTTCAGCCCGATTTATTCCAAAAGCCTTAATTTTTATAAGAACCCAGCCATTTTTTACTTTCGGAATTTCAATATTTTGAATTTTTAATTCATCAGCAGTACAAGGTTTTTCAAGAACAACAGCTTTCATATTATTTTTTTTATTTGACATAGTAAAATTCCTTTCTTACTTTTAAATTTTAATTGACAAAAATAATTCTTTATAGTATTATACTATATAGAAGTAAAAAGTCAAGAAAATTTTGTTTAGGTTAGGAGGCTATTGATGAATAAAAAAGTAAATTTGGGAATATATATAAGCAAAATTAAGCAGACGCACGATAGAATCTTAAATTATATTCTTTCAAAAAGAGAAATTACCGTTTTTAATGGTGAACGTGGGAAAATCCTGCATATACTCTGGAAAAAAGATAATATAACGTGCAAGGAATTGTCCGAAAAAACGGGGCTTGCGATAAATACGCTTACGCCAATGCTGGATAGGATTGAAAAGGCTGGGCTGATAGAAAGAGCGGCACATCCTGATGATAGACGGAAAGTGCTGATAAGACTTACAGAATATGCACAAGGCTTTAAAAAAGAATATGAAGAAATTTCTGAAACTATGACAAATTATGTTTATGAAGGGTTTTCTCAAGAGGAAATTGAGGTGTGTGAAGAGTTTTTTAAAAGAATTTCACAAAATTTAGAAAAAGTTGAAAAGGAAATATGTAAAAAATGATAGGAAGGAGAGAATATGAAAAAAATTATAGAATTTCAGAATGTGAATAAAGTGTATCCGAATGGAAATGAAGCTGTAAAAGATATAAATTTTTCGATAAATGAAGGAGAATTTATTGTGTTTATCGGAACTTCGGGAAGCGGAAAAACTACAGCTTTGAAAATGATAAATAGGCTGGAGGATGCGACTTCTGGAAAAATAGAAATAAAAGGGAAAAATATTTTTGAATATAATATTCATAAAATGCGTTGGAATATGGGTTATGTCTTACAGCAAGTGGCTTTATTTCCACATCTGACAGTAGAAGAAAATATAAGTATAGTGCCTGAACTGAAAGGATGGAAGAAAGAGGAGATTAAGGCAAGGACAGAAGAACTTCTGGAAATGATTGGGCTAGAAAGCGAGAAATATTTGAAAAGAATGCCGTCTGAACTGTCTGGCGGGGAAGCGCAGAGAATCGGAATTGCGAGGGCATTAGCAGGGAATCCTGAAATTATACTTATGGATGAGCCTTTTAGTGCGTTAGATCCGATTACAAGGAAAAGTTTACAGAAAGACATAAAGGAATTGCAGCAGAAAATTAATAAAACGATTGTTTTTGTAACACATGATATTGAAGAAGCCTTTTATCTAGGAGACAGGATTTTTATAATTAAGGATGGAAAAATCCTCCAATCTGGGACGAAATCTGAATTAATTAATAATCCGAAAGATGAATTTGTAAGGGAATTTATTAGTTTGGAACAAAATGAAAATGCTGAAAATGAAATTGATAAGAAAATTATTGATAAATTAAAGGAAAATGGGGAATATGAGAAAATGATTTTAGAAATAAAAAAAATATAAATAAAAATGAAAAAAATTTTTAAAAGATTATTATTTTAATAGTTTTCAGAAATATCCTAATAAAGAAGTAATTTTAATAATTTTTGAAAATAAATTATTAATAAAACTAAGAAAAACAATTTGAAAGAAAGAAGGAAAATAAAAATGAAAAAAACATTAGTGGTTTTGGCACATCCTGATATGGAAAATTCAAGAGCGAACAAAGCCTTTAAAGAAGAAGCAGAAAAATTGTCAAATGTAGAATTGTATAATATTTATGAAAAATATCCTGATGGAAAGATTGACGTTGAAAAAGAACTGAAATTATTGTCTGAAACAGGGACTTTAATATTGCAGTTTCCTTTATTTTGGTTTAATTGTCCGTCTTTACTTAAAGAATGGATAGATACTGTATTTATGGCAGCTCATTATGGCGAAAATAAAGTGCTTAAAGGTAAAAAAATTGGAGTTGCAGTGACAACTGGAGGAATTGCATCAAGATATGATGGAACAAATGGATTGACAATAAAAGAAGTGTTAAAACCATTTTTATTAAGCATAGCTCATGTCGAAGGAATTGAATTGCCAATTTATTCATTATATGGGGCAATGCCTGATTTAAGCGATGAAAAGATTGTTGAAAGTGCAAAAAAATATGCAGAATATATAAAAAATAATTTACAAGATTAGTTTAAATTCAAAATAAACAGTTATAATTAGGCATGCTGAAAACTATTAAAATAATAATTTTTTAAAAAATTTTTTAAGTCAAAAACAACAGTATTAGTTTTATAACAATTCATAAACAAAATACAACATAGATTTTGAATTTTTTAGACACTCCCTGATTTAACTTTAAATGATAAAATTTTAGAAATAAAAGGAGAAAATAATGAATAATAACTTTTTTCAAGTATTTTATGAGCGGAAAGAGGAGTTTTTTAAGGCTGTTCTTGAGCATATTCAGATTTCATTTTATGCACTTGTGATTGCTTTAATTATTGCAATTCCGCTTGGAATTTATTTGACATATAAGAAAAAAATAGCAGAAATAATTATCGGACTTACAGCAATAATGCAAACTATACCTTCACTCGCATTACTTGGATTATTGATTCCAATTATGGGAATTGGTAGAAAGCCTGCAGTTACAGCACTTGTAATTTATGCCTTGCTCCCAATTTTACGAAACACATATACAGGAATAAATGGCGTCGATCCAGTATATATGGTGGCTTCAAGGGCTATGGGCATGAATAAGGCACAGCAGCTTTTTAAAATTCAGTTGCCACTTGCGATGCCTGTAATTATGGCTGGAATTCGTACAGCGACAGTGCTTATCATTGGAACGGCGACACTTGCTTCGTTAATTGGTGCAGGAGGGCTTGGAAAACTAATTTTGCTTGGACTTGATAGAAACAATATGAACTTAATTTTGCTTGGAGCAATTCCGTCTGCATTGTTAGCAGTTTTATTTGATTTTGTGCTTAAAAAACTGGAAAATAAAAACTGGAAGGTAATTGTAATTTCATTTATAAGTTTATTTATAATATTTTTGGCTGGAAATTCAGTAATGAATAAGCAAAGCAAAAAAGATAAAATTGTAATTTCAGGGAAATTAGGAACAGAGCCTGAAATATTGATAAATATGTATAAACTTCTGATTGAAGCGGAAATGAACGTGGATGTAGAACTAAAATCAGGATTTGGAAATACATCATTTAACTTTAATGCCTTAAAATCAGGAGATGTCGATATTTATCCTGAATTTACAGGAACTGTAGTATTTACATTCCTTAACGAAACGCCAGTAAGCAATATAAAAGACCAAGTTTATGAGCAGGCTAGAAATGGAATCTTGAAAAAATATGATATGGTACTGTTAAAGCCGATGGCATACAATAACACTTATGCAGTTGGAGTTATACAAAAATTTGCAAGTGAAAATAATCTTACAAAAATATCGGATTTGGCACGAGTGAAGGATAAGGCAAAAGTTGGATTTACACGAGAATTTGTTGACAGGGAAGACGGATACAAAGGAATGAAGAAATTATATAACTTTGAATTTTCAAGTGTGAAGGAATTTGAGCCGAAATTACGTTATGTGGCAGTACAAAGTGGAGATATAAATGTGATAGATGCTTATTCTACGGATAGTGAGCTGGAGCAGTATCATATGACTGTGCTTGAAGATGATAAAAATTTATTTCCGCCATATCAAGGGGCACCTTTAATGCGAAGCGAAACTCTGAAAAAATATCCAAAATTAGAGCAAATATTGAATAAATTACATAATAAAGTCACAGATGATGAAATGCGTAAAATGAACTTTGAAGTAGGAGTCAATGGTAAAAAGGCTTATGATGTGGCAAAGGAATATTTGATTAAAAATGGAATGATAAAAAAATAAAAACAAAAAATGACAGTATATCAATTTTTATTACTGTCATTTTTTTCTTGAATAATGAATATGGAGAGAGAATTAGAATAATTCACTATTCAAGATATGAATTATTAAAAATATATTTAATTAGCATTATTATTAGTACGATTTTATTAACCAAGTTAATTTTTAGGAATATCATTAGATCTTTATCCTCTGTGACGGTTATTTAGCATTTCTATTAATTTACTAGCTTCATCTTTTGAAACTTTTCCGCTGTTTAATGAATTTATTAATGTTTGAATTTCTGTATCAGTTAATCTTTTTGGAGCATCTTTTGGTATGCATTTATCATTTGGTTTCCCATGAGGTCCTTTTCTTTCTAACATTTTTGCAATTTCAGCACCTTCATCTTTTGTAATTTTTCCATTAGTTAGTTTTTTCTTTAACTCTTCTATTTTAGCAGGATCAGGTTTTTTTATGATATTTCCATTTTCATCCAGAAGATTTCCGTTGCTGTCTTTTTGTAATTTATGTGGTGGTTTACATTCATTATTAGGCATACTATTAACAGCAGTAGTAGCTCTGTTATTATTATTTGCCGTAATTGTTGTTCCTGCAAATATTGATAATGATGTTAGTAAAGCGATTCCTAAAATTTTCTTTTTACCTATTTTTTTCATAGTAATTCCTCCAATTGTTTATTTATAATTTTATTTTTTTCGTCTTTCTTACCGACAAGAGTATAATATCACTAAATTTTGACAAAAAAATGAAGAATTTGTGTCTTTTTTGTGAAATTTTAATTTTATTGTTAAATTGAGTATCAAATGAATTCGAATTCATTATAATTTTGTTTATCAAAATATTATCATTACAAATATAAAATAATTATTTTTTACTGTGGACTTTTTTAAATATATATGTAATAATTTAATATAAGAATTTTTTCACAAATAAATTTGATAGGAAAGGAGAATGTAATAAAATATAGAGATTTTATTGCAATGTAAAGAATGAGAAATAAAGAAACTTTAGAATTAGTAACAAATGCCGCGAAAAGTAAAATTGGACTTTTAAAAGAAGGTAAAGGAAAGTACTTCCTATCTGCATTTTTGGCTGGAATGTTTATTGGAATTGGAATTTTATTGACATTTACGGTTGGTGGAGTTAGTAGCGGCTTACCAACTAACAAAATTCTTATGGGAATTAGTTTTGGAATAGCGCTTAGCCTTGTAGTTGTATTTGGAACAGAACTTTTTACAGGGAATAATATGATAGGGGTAGCAGGGCTTCTGAACAAGGGTATAAGCTTTAAGGATATGATTTTTATGTGGATAGCATCTTATCTTGGAAATATTGTAGGATCAATTATGCTTGCAATAGTATACGTATTTTCAAATTCTGCTTCAAAACCTGTTGTAGAATTTATTGTGAAAGTTTCAAAGGCAAAAATTACTGCACTGCCTCACGAACTGTTTTTTAAAGGAATTTTATGTAATATTCTTGTGTGTCTTGCGGTTCTGGCTGGAATAAAATTAAAAGAGGAAACTGCTAAGCTAATAATGGTATTCTGGTGTTTATTTGCATTTATAACTGCTGGATTTGAGCACAGTGTTGCTAATATGACTCTTTTAATGATGGGGATAATATACAATGGAGCAAAAGAAATAACATTAAATGGTTATTTTTATAATTTATTATTTGTAACATTGGGGAATATTGTTGGTGGAGCATTTGTTGGTTTTGCTTGCTATTATTTAGCAAAAAAGGATAAATAATAATTTAAATAAAAAAATAATTTTTAAATGGAGAGATAAAGTAAAATTTAGGAGGGAAAATGAAAATCAGTTTAAATCGTGAAAATTTTAATCTGGCACTTGAAAAGCTGAAAAAAGAATACAAGATATATGCTCCAATTGAGATACCATTTCGTGGTACATTTTCAGATACTTCTGTAATCAGATATTCTGAAATTGAAAAAATTGATGAAATATGTTTTGACAAAAAATCTCATTTTTCAGCAAAAGAAATAATGTTGCCAATAACACAAACAATGTTTTATTTTACAGAAGAAGGATGCAAGATGCCCAAAGAACAGGAACAAAAATATCTTATATTTCTTAGAAGCTGTGATTTACATGGTGTCAAAAGAGTTGATGATATTTACTTGAATAATAAATTTTTGGATATTTACTACAAGAGAGTTAGAGATAAAGTTAAATTTGTAGTGTTTGGATGTCCAAATTCATTTGAGAACTGTTTTTGTGTAGATATGGGCACTAACAAGACTGATGAATATAATATTGGAATAAAAGTTACAGAAGAGGAAATATTTGCTGATATAAAAGATGATGAGCTGAAGGCTTATTTTAAAGAACTTATCGCTGAGAAAAACAATGGAAGTAATGATGAACATAAAATAAATGAAATGTACATGGATGTAAAAGATGAAAAAATGAAAAAATATCTTGAAGAGATAATTGCTGAAAATAATAGTAATAAGATAAAAGAAAATGTTGAATTTGAAATGGAATTCGTAGAAGATAATGAAATTCATGTGGATATTCCTGACAATATTGAGCTTGAAGATATAATAAATCTGGATTTATGGCGTGAATACGATAGCCGTTGCATAGCCTGCGGAAAATGTAACTTTGTTTGTCCAACTTGTACCTGCACAACTACACAAGATGTTTTTTACAGCGAAAATGAAAACAATGGAGAAAGAAGACGTGTGTGGGCTTCATGTCATGTGAACGGCTTTACGGATATGGCTGGAGGGCATTCATTCAGACAAAGACATGGAGATAGAATGAGATTTAAGGTAATGCACAAAATATCTGATTTTAAAAAGAGATTTGGATATCAGATGTGTACAGGGTGTGGAAGATGTGATGATGCATGTCCTGAATATATTTCATTCTCAAATTGCATAAACAAGTTAAGTGCCGAACTAAAAAGAATTTCGGCTGAAAAAAGAGGTGAAGAATCAGAATGAGTACAATTAACACATTAAATACAATAAATATGGATGAACAGGCTATAATGGACATGAATGTATATTTGCCGACTGTTCATAAACTTTTGTTCATCGAGAAAGTTACCGAACTGGAATGGCTGTTTCGGGTGGAATATAAAAAGGGAAATGTAGAAGCTGGACAGTTTATGCAGGTTTCATTACCAGGAGTTGGAGAAGCCCCTATTTCTATTGCGAATTTTGACTTGGAGGAAGGTTATCTTGATTTTCTGATTAGAAAAGTTGGAAAAGTTACAGACAAGATTTTTGAACTGAAAGCAGGAGATAGAATTTTTTTAAGAGGACCTTATGGACACGGCTTTCCAATTGAACAATACAAAAATAAGCATATTGTAATGGTTGTTGGAGGAAGTGGAATTGCTCCAGTTCGTCCAATTATTGAATATTTTACAAAATATCCTGATGAAATGAAGTCCTTTAAAATCATTGTTGGATATAAAAATTATGAAAGTGTTATTTTTGAAGAGGAATTTTCACGTTGGAGAGAAAATATTGAAATACTTGTAACATTGGATAATGTAGAAACAGCAAGAAATATTGGAAAGACAGAAGACGAAATTCATGAAGGAATGGTTACCAAATATATTCCCGATTTAAAAATTCCTGAAAATATGGATGAAGTTGAATACATTGTTGTAGGTCCTCCAGTAATGATGCATTTTTCTTGCCTTGAAATCCTAAAAACAGGTATTCCAACTGAAAAAATATGGGTTTCCTTTGAAAGAAAGATGTCCTGTGCCGTTGGGAAATGCGGGCATTGTAAAATTGATGAAACGTATATTTGCCTTGAAGGTCCAGTATTTAGATATGATTTTGCAAAAAAACTGCTTGATTAAGATATGAATTTTAAGAAAAAACAAAAGAAGAGGTAAAAATAATGAGCATGGATATAAATAGAAAAACTGTTACCAAAAATGCATTCAGGGTAACAAAGGACAGATCTAAAACCGCATTGCGTGTGAGAGTGCCAGGAGGAGCAATTACTGGGGAAATAATGGAAATGGTTGCAAAGATAGCTAACACTTATGGAGATGGAAATGTTCATATTACAACTCGTCAAGGTTTTGAAGTGTTGGGAATTTCTTGGAATGATATTGAAAAAGTAAACAAGATGGTGCAGCCAATTATGGAAAAACTGGAAATTAATTATAAGGATAAGGATAAAGGATATGCTGCAGCTGGTACGAGAAATATTGCCGCTTGTATTGGAAACAAGGTATGTCCAAAAGCTGCCTATAATACGACAGAATTTGCAAAAAAAATCGAAAAAGCAATATTTCCACATGATTTTCACTTCAAAGTAGCATTAACAGGCTGCCCAAATGACTGTCAAAAAGTCAGAATGCATGATTTTGGAATAATTGGAATGGCAAAACCTGAACTTGACGAATCTAAATGTGTTTCTTGCGGAATGTGTGAAAGAAAATGTAAAAAGCTTTCAACAGGAGCAATTTCATATAAAAACTATAAACCTGTAAGAGATCACCAAAGATGTATTGGTTGTGGAGAATGTGTACTGAACTGCCCAACAGGAGCATGGACAAGATCTCCTAAAAAGTATTATAAACTTGCAATAATGGGAAGAAGTGGAAAACAAAATCCAAGATTGGCAGAAGACTGGTTATTCTGGGCAGATGAAGAATCAATAATAAAAATAATAAAAAATACTTACGAATATGTTGACAAATACATCGACAGAAGTCTTCCAAAAGAACATATTGGTTACATTGTTGACAGAACAGGTTTTGAAGAGTTTAAAAAATGGGCATTAAAAGACGTTAATCTTCCAGAAGAAGCTGTAATTGTAAATAATGTGTACTGGAAAGGTATAAAATATCAAGGAATATTATAAATATTAAGATTAACTTTTAGTGTAAGGTATAAATTAAAGATAAGGAAGTGTGATTTGTATGTCTTCATCTTGGATGGATAAATATAAAAAATATAAAAAAGATTTTAACAAAAAAGATTATCATGGTGAAGATCCTAGTGAAGTCAATGAGTATGATGAATATGACGAATACGAAGAGCATCAGGATAAAGATAATGATGATGAAACTAAAGAATAAAATTTGTAAAATATTGTAATTTATGATATTAAAAATTAAATTTAGAAAGAGGCTATTTTGGGAAATAGAAATGAAATTCTGAAGTAGTCTTTTTATTTTAAAAATAATTTTATTTAAATATAAATTTGTAAAAATTTCAAAATACTATTGATTTTTTTTTAAAATGTAGTATAATTAAATAGATTGGGAAAAAAATAATTTGATTTAACAATTATTATAAATTTTGTTTAAAAATTAAAATATGAATATAGTGAAGGAGAGGAAATAGATGAAAGTAGTTGTAATTGGATGTACACACGCTGGTACAGCGGCAATCTTAAATTTGAGAAAGACAAATCCCGATGCGGAGATAACAGTATTTGAAAGAAATGATAATATTTCATTCTTATCTTGTGGAATTGCCTTGTATGTAGGAGGAGTTGTAAAAGATCCGCAAGGACTGTTTTACTGTTCACCTGAAAAATTAAGAGAATTAAATGTTGACACTAGAATGAGACACGAAGTAAAGAATGTTGATATTGAAGGTAAAAAAGTAAGAGTTGTGAACTTGGAAACTGGAATTGAATTTAATGAAACTTTTGACAAATTGATTATTACATCTGGTTCTTGGCCTATTATTCCACCAATTGAAGGAATTGACTTAAATAATATTTTGCTTTGTAAAAATTACAATCATTCAAATGAAATTATTGAAAGAGCAAAACATTCACAAAAAGTTATTGTTGTTGGAGCAGGATACATTGGAGTCGAACTTGTTGAAGCATTTAGGGATAATGGAAAAGAAGTTGTGCTAGTAGATGCGGAAGAAAGAGTTTTGAGTAAATATTTTGACAAGGAATTTACAGATGTTGCTGAAGAATCGTTTAAACATAGAGGAATTGTAATAGCAACTGGAGAAAAAGTTGTTAAATTTGAAGGAAGCAATGGAAATGTAACAAAAGTAGTTACTGATAAAAATGAATATGAAGCTGATATGGTAATTATGTGTGTTGGATTCCTGCCAAGCACTTCATTGTTTAAAGGACAGCTTGAAATGCTTCCAAATGGAGCAATTAAAGTTGACGAATATATGAGAACAAGCAATAAAGACGTTATGGCTGCAGGAGACTGCTGTTCAGTATTCTATAATCCGCTACAAAGAGAAAGATATATTCCGCTTGCAACTAACGCTGTAAGAATGGGAACATTAGCAGGTATAAACTTGTTTGAAAATAAAGTTAGACATCTTGGAACACAAGGTACTTCAGGAATTAAAATTTACGAAAACAATATGGCTGCAACTGGATTAACAGAGGAAATTGCAAAACAGGAAGGAGTAGAGGTTGAAAGCGTAATTGCAGTTGACAACTATCGTCCTGAATTTATGCCAACTTATGAAAAAGTAACATTAAAAGTGGTATTTGAAAAAAATAGCAGAAGAATTTTAGGAGCACAGTTAACTTCTAAAATTGATTTAACACAATCAATTAATACATTGTCAGTATGCATTCAAAATAAAATGACTGTAGAAGAATTGGCATTTGTAGACTTCTTCTTCCAGCCTCACTATAACAAGCCTTGGAACTTCTTGAATTTAGCAGGATTAAATGCTTTAAAATAGAATTTAAGATAATTGAAGGATAAAAATAGATAAAATGATAGTAAAATATGACAAAAATTTTAGAATGAAAATAGAAAATAACAGAAATAGCGAGATTATTTTGACAGACCGTAATGGCGAAATGCTTTCTCCGTCAGAACTTCTCGCTGCATCTGTAGCTTCATGTGCTATGACAGTTTTATCAATAAAATTGGAGGCTAATAACCAGAATTTTCAAAATTGCTATGCAGAAGTTGCGAAAAAAGTCGATTTAACAACTTTTAAAGTTACAGAAATCAATATTGTATTTCATCTAAAAAAGGAATACAGTCAGGAAGTAAGAGAAAAAGCTGAAAAATCAGTAGAAGAAATGTGTGTAGTTGGCAGAAGTTTAAGTAAAGATGTGAAACAAAACTATTCATTTATTTATGATGTGGAATAGTTAAAACTGCATTTAGGTGAGAAAAAATGATATACGATATATTAGATTTTTTAGAAGAGTTATTTTGGAAAGTAAGAGCTTACTACAGGAAAAGAAAAAGTATAGTTATAAGTATTTTTATTTTTATAATTTCAATTTATGTAGGAAGTTTAATTTTCTTTCTTAAAGATGAGAGAATTAGACTTGTAAAAGAGAATCGAAAATATGATTTTTGGTATCTTCAGAAATTTGATTTCAAAACGAAACTTTATGTAATGAATTATGGATTCTCGCTTAATGATACAGTTAGATCATATCGTTTTAACTTTAAAAGACATTTAATCGGGTGGAAATGGAAGATAGGCAGTAAAGATGTGTTTTATGTTTTTATATTGCCATATAATAGAAAACTGATTTATTTTCCAGAAAGGCAGATACTGTATTTAAAAAAAGCTGATTATTCAAAAGAATTTGAAAAAGAGGCTATGGAGTATAAAAATATAGGAAAGTATTTTTTTGAAATAAAATTAGTGGAAGATGAAAAGGATAGGAAAATACAGAAATTATTAAATTTCTTGGAAGAAAATAATTAATAAAAAAGGAGCAATCTCATAGATTAATGAAGATAACTCCTTTTTTACTATATTAACTTTTTAATTTTGAAAAAATTAAGATTTTAATTGTAATGATTTATTACATTTTGAAATCTCCAGTTTCACCATTATTGGCTTTATTAATTAAAAAGTTTGACATTTGTTTAAATTCTGATACCGCTGTTGCGTCTTTTCCCGTTACGGAACTTACGTTTTGGGAATTTATAAGATTTCTTGAAATTTCAAGAGCTGTATCTCTAAATGAGTTTTGATTCATTGATAATAATTCACCTTTTTGATTTTTTCTGTCGTACTGGGCACCAATTATTTTACCATCTTTAACAGTTAATTTTACGAATGAAGTCCAGTTACCATCATATTTTTTCTCAACTGAATAAATACCATTTTTCATTGCTGAAAAGCCCAAAACATTTAATAAAAACATTAATACAAACAATAATTTTTTCATACTTAAACACCACTTTCTAAAATAAAAATTTTTTCTTAAATCTCCTTAAATATATATTCGGATTACTTTAAAATATAATTATAAAAATTAATAAAATATCATGTAAAAATCAATTTTATTTTAATCTTTTTTAGTTAGTTTTAAAGTCTTCCTACTATAATTATACACTATTTTATAAAAAAATCAATCGTTTTTAATAAAACCCTTGAGTATCAGTCAAGTATCCATCTTTGTTATAAAAACTCCAGTTTCCATAAGCTTTGTAGTTTTTTAATGCACCTTGAACTTTGATTTTTCCGTTATCATAATATTGGGTAAAATTACCATTTCCATTTACAAGTTTCATTTCACGCTCTTTTGAACCATTTCTTGAATACCCAAGAATTTCAGTAATTATACCGTTTTGATAAGTTTCAATTAATTTTTTCTTACCATTTTCATAATTCCAAGTCCATTGTCCATTTCTAAAGTTACTTGAATAATTCCCATTTGAACGTATAGTACCATTAGAATAATACGATTTTGCTTCACCGTTTAATTGTCCGTTTGCGTATGTATTTTCATTTGTTACAACACCATTAGAAAATTTTATTTCTTTTCCATTTTTAGCATTATTTACATATTCAAGCGAAGAAGTTAAGCGTCCAAATTCATCAAATTCAAAACTTTTTCCATTTAACAGACCGTTTTGGTAATTTCTTAGGACTTTTGAATTTCCGTTTCCATAAAAATCAATATCTTCGCCATTTCTTACACCATTTACATAGTTTACTACTTTTTGGATGTTACCGTTTTCATAATACAAGAACATAGGCCCGTTTAATGTTCCATTTTGGAAATTTCTTACAACTTGAGCATTTCCAGACTGATTAAATTCAACATAAGTTCCAGTAAATGGTTGCCCAGTTTCTTTTACAGTCGCAAGGTTTCCAGAAACAGCAACATCGGCAACCGTGCTGTAAGGCGAACTTAATGCACGTGATGATTGTGATAGATATTCACTGATTCTTTTTGGTGTAACACTTTGAGTTGCGGCAGATGAAATCATGCTAATAGATATACATGAAAATAAAACAATCATTGATTTTTTGAATGATTTTAACATAATAAAATTCCTCCTTTTTTAGCATTAGTTTTATTATATCAATAATTAATTATATTTTGCTTAGAGAAAAAAATTATTTAACAAAATGAAAAAATTTATTTTGGTAAAATTTATAAACTGTAAGAATAAAAAACAGCTAAAATAAAGGAAAATAATTTTTAAAAACTAATAAAGTATGTTATAATTTTAGCATTGAGGAATTTTAAACTTATTTTTGTAGAAAGAGGTAGTTTGGATGAATTTAGGGAATTTGAGAAAAAGTTTACAAGAAAAATATTTTTCCTTTTTGGAATATGGGAATAATAGTTTTGATGTTTTTAAATCCTTTGTAAAAAAGTATCCTTTAATAGTGTTTTTGCATTTTTTAGTTTCTACTATTTTAGGACTTTTCATATCATTTGTTTTATGGACACCATTAAGAAAAATGTATGAAGCAGCTTTTGAGTATAACAAAATACAAAACAAATTAACTACAGATAAATTTATTTTGGCAATGTTGACAGTTGTTATTTGTTTATTGGGCTATATTGCAATTTCTGGATTTATTGAATTCATTATTGTGATTATTAGAAAAAAAATAGGATTAGAAATAGAGGAGAAGATTGATGAATTTAAAGTGTTGGAAATTATTGTTAAATATCTAATAATGGTTTTTATAAATATATTGGTTTGGACAGTATTGTTAATTATTGCGATTATTTTTTCAATAGTTGCAAGTCCATTAGTCTTAATAGTAATGGTTTTACTGATTCTCAAAATAAATCTTTTATATTTTAAACAAGCATATTATTTAAGAGATGTAAATATAATAGAAGCATTTAAATATAATCTTCATTTGAGCAAAGGAAAAAGGTTATTAATAGTAATTCCATTAGTAATAATAATTTTAATTACTCTTTTATTAAATCAATTTTTTGGATGGACTTTGGAAATAATGATTAAAAATCCACAATTATTAGCCGTAGTTATTTCAATAATTGCAGGAATAATTAAAACAATTTCTGAAATTTTTGTAGTTACACTTGAAAATGTTGTTTATTTGAATCTGGAATATATGGATTTAAAGGAATTGAGAAGAGAAATAATTTAAATTATGAACAGAAGGAGATTAGTTATGAATTTTGAAAATTTACAAAGGGAATTATTTGAAAGAAAGTTAAAAATAGTAGAATATTTTAAAAAAGTACTTGAAGTATTAAAATATGTAATTAAAGAAAATAAATTATGGATTTTATTTTTTGTCCTAAGTTATATATGGTTAATGCTTTCAAATATAAAGATAAGAGAAATATTTTTAAAAATGCAACGATTATCATTAGAAATAAGAAATACGGGTTCGTATGAACAAATGGAATTATTGACAGGATATTTCACCTCAATGTTATTGATTGTTTTTAGTACATTTTTAATAATTTTGTATGTAGGTTTTGTAAAAAGAATTATATATTTTAAAGTTGCTTGCAAAATTGAGGGCAATGAAGATAGTTATAGTTTAAAAAAAATCTTTGTAAAATATATAAAAATGATTGGAGTAGCTCTTTTGGCTACAATTGTATTTTTTCTTATAGCTTTATTTATATCAATGATACAGGTTTTTGTTATATTAATTATGAAATTAGATTCGGCATTAGCGGTAAAGGTTATTCAAATAATCTCTATGATAATTTTTGGAATTATTGGATTTTTTATAGCTATAAATATCCTTTATTTTGAACAAACTTATTACATTAGAGATACGACAGTAATAGATGCTTTTAGATATAACTTAAAATTGTCTAAGAAGAATAGACTAAGAATAGTGATTCCTGTTTTTGGAATTACAGTATTAAATTTTATAATTTCTCTGGTACTTGATAAATTATTGTTTTATATACCAGCTTATATTATACCTGTAAATATTATATACGGGGTATTTGCAAGTGTCTTAGTGCTTATTATAACAATAATGAATGTAGTAATATTTTTAAATGTAGAGTATAATTATTTAAAAAATAAAGATGAAGAAATGAGAAAAATTGAAAAAAATATTTAATTTATAGAGAGAGAGGTAAGATGAAATTATGAGTTTAGAAAATATAAGAGAAAAATTAATAGAAAAAAAATTAAGTACCTTAGAATACTTTATTCTTGCTTTTGAAGCATTTAAAAATTTTTGGAAAGAGAACACTTTAATGATGGTTTCAATATTTGCATTTATAATTGCGTCAATTATAATAAAAATTGTAAATTTAACATTGGATGAGGAATTACTCGTTTATTTTAGAGCTAGTAAAATAATGATACTGTGGGCTAAAATATTTAATGTTTTAGATGTAATAATTTCAATAGCTTCAATTTTTGTCACAGTCTATTTTTTTAGAAAAGTAGCATTAACAATTGAAGGAAATAAAAAAAATTTAAAATTAAAAGAATTGTTTTCAAAAGCTTCGGTATTGGTAGTTATATTTTTTGTAGCAGGAATTATTAGAAATAGAATGGAAAATTCAATAGTTGGAGTTATTTTTTTAATTATATTTAGTATTGTTTCCTTTTGTATTGCGATATGGGCTTTTTGGTATTTTGAGGCTTATTATATTCGTAATTTTGGACTTATGGAATCAATTGACTACAGTTTGAACTTGTCTGATGGAAATAGGATTAGAAAATTTTTACCAGGACTTATTATTGCTTTAGGAATTTTAATTTTTAACATTATGACAAACATATTTTTCAATATTTTAAATATAGAAAATTTTGTAGCAAATTTAATTATAATATTTATCTTTGTGATGATTTTGAGTTTATTTGTAATGTATTTACAAATTTTAGATATTATAGTATTTTTAAATGTAGAATATGATTACTTGGGGGAAAATTTAAACGAAGAATTAAAATTTGGAATTGAAAATAATTTAAATGAAAAGAATCAAATCTTAGATGATAACAAAAATAAAAATAATTAAAAAATGTTAACAAATCGCTGTTTTAGAGAACAGTGATTTTTTTGTGGGGAATTATTCTATAATTTAGTTTTTAAGAAGTTTTAGAAATTGCATTAAATTTGGTTTTATATTTGTAAACCTTTTCTTTTAAAAATCTGATAAAAATATTATATTTTTATAAAAAAAACACTATTTTTTTCTTTTTTTTTGTGATATAATAAATCTTGTGATTAATTTTTTGAAATCTTTACAATTTCGTTATCAGTTTAGGTTTATATAAAATAATTATTGATTTAAATTTTAAGGTAAAAATTGTTTGATTTCTAAAAATGTTGAGTTTGAGAATATTATTAAAAAAATAGAATCAAAAATAAAAAAGGAGAGAGGAATGACAAATAATCTTAAAACTTTACAAAAAGATTTGCGTTCATTTGCAAAGAGGCACAAAAATTTTAAATATACAGATTCAGCGTTGATTACATTTTTGATAACAGGAATGATTTTTTCTGTTAAAAATGCTTTTTCAGAAGGAGAAAATACAAATATTGAAAAGCAGAAACAGGAAATTTCTAAGTCAATTAAGGACATACATCAAAATTTTAAAAGAGCAAAAGCTGAAAATAATAAATTGTTAAAAAATACAAATATAGAATTAATTCAGTTAATGGAACAAGGGGATCATGTTACAAAATCGCCATGGAGCAGCTGGCAATATGGGATAAATAATTTTTATAATGATTGGCATGGAACTTATAAAGGACGTGGTAATAAAACTGACAATATAATTTATACTAGAGATAAAAATGCTAAGATGTCTGGAGATACTCATTTTGGAGCAAAATATGGTGCAACTAATTTAGCAAGACTAGTGGAACCAATAGCGTTTATACCGATAGATGCAGGAGTTGTTCCTAAAAATATAAGTAAAACGGCACTAAATATAAATTTACCAGTTATTGGAACTCCAGGGACTCCGCAATTAAATGTACGAGTATCGGATCCACTCCAAGTAACAACTATTAATCCAACATTGCCTAACATAATACCATCAACACCTTCACCAAATTTGAATCCATTTTCAGACTTTACATTTCTTAATGGATTTTGGAATAGAAGTGGAATGAGTGATACTGGTAAAACTTTTTGGGCTGGATACAATCCGTACTCAAATAGTTATGTTCAAGGATTTGGAAATAATTTATTGGTTAATAATACTGCGAGTAACAGTGAAAGAACAGGAGTTTTGATATACTTGACAAATGGAGCTCCTACGTATTCTGGTGTAACTGTTCACGTTGCTGGAAATACAGGAGGGGCTGGAAAAGTAGGAACAACAACTTCTACTTCTTTAGGTGGAACAGCTCTTGATGGAAGGGTAATATCACAAAATGCTAGTAATTCTACGCATAATGGACAGATAGCGTTTCATTTGTTTGGGAAAAATACAGTCACTAATTCTACAATTAATATGTATGGGAAAGCAAATGCCTTCTCATTAGAAACATGGCAAATGCATGATTGGAGTTTTAGTGGGGTAAAAGTAAACATAATTGATAAAGGGATTGAAAATGAAGCTACAAATCAAAAAGGGCTTTCTGATGAAAACATAATTTTTAATATATATCCAAGCTATTATGAAACGACGACAGGTTTTACAGCACATACTTTAACTAACCGTAACAGAGGGAAATTTAATGGAGATGTAAATGCAGATTTGACTACTCGTTATAATATAGTTTATTCTGTTGTTGGAAATGCAGGTTCATTTGGAATAGATAACAATCACGGAATGTATAATTTGGAAGGTTCTAAAAATACATTGTATTCAGGGTTAGGATATCAAGCCAATTATGGAGCATTTGCAAGCAGCCTTACTAATAATGCCAGCACAAATGGTTCGCAGCATACACTGGCAGGAATGAAGCCATATATAAATTTTGACAGTAATAAGATATCATCTTCTGGAGACGGGAATATTGTAATGTTTTTTGCTCCAAATACGGTTACAGATATAGCTCCATATTGGGCTGCAACACAAACTTTTGCTGAAACTTCACCCGAAAAAAAGGCTTGGAATAAGTCTGTAATAGGAATTTATCAAGGGGAAATTAAAACAGGGGCAAAAATAGGTATGGAACTTAGTAAAAATGGAGGTACTACTGCTCAAACTATTCAAGGAAATACAGGAACTAGAAGTGACAGTAATCAATGGGTAGAAAAAAATGTAGGAATATTGGCTGCATCTGGTCAAAGAACGGGTATAAGTTCACAAAACGACTTGGGAGCTGACGCAGGTGCAAGAACTCGTAATATTCCTTTTTCTCAAGATGTTATCCATTCATTGCAAATAAATGGAGCGGATTTCAAATTTGGGAAATATTCTAAGAATGGAGTAATGATCGCTGCTCAAAATGGGACAGAAGTTGATGTATTGATGAGCACAAATTTACAGGATGTGCAGGATAGTGGAGGTAACAAAGTTACTCAAATAACTCAGACTAAATTAACTGATTATGGAGTAAGTGGAGCAGCACCAACATCTGCTGTGGATGATACCACTAATGAAGCAGCAACAGGAACCATAATAGCACTGGCACAAGGAAAATGGAGTGATGCAACAGGCAATCTGAGCAGTATGTCTTCAAATACGGTAACAAATTTAAAAAATCTTTCAAGTACAATTAACATAGGTCAAGACGTTGAAATGTCGGCAAGATATCATAAATTTGTTTATGGAAAAGCAGATGTGGAAGAAATTTACCCAATTGCTTATGCTGCAACTAAAGGTGGAATAGTTAATGCAGAAAAAACCACAAAGGCATTGGGATACGGTTCTATAATTGCTTACGCTAGCGGTGTAAATGGAGATACTAAAGCAGGAAGTGAAGTTAATTTAAAAGGAAATGTAACGGCTCAGGATGCAAATGCTGCAAATGATGATGATACTAAAAAACTAAAATGGACTAATGTTGGTGGATATGCTAAAGATGGTGGAATTGTAAACTTTGGGACAAGTAAAAATGCTATAACAACTGTAATAAATGGTTTGGGAGCTTATGCGGATGGAGAAGGCTCTACAGTTAATATGTATGGAACAAATACCACAATTAATACAGGAGCTGCGGGTGCATTGGTGGCTAAAGATAAAGGAGCAATAAATTTCGGCGGTGGAACGATTACTCACAAAGATAACCTGACTTTGGCTGCTGATAATAAGAACGACCATGATAATACGACTCCGTTTTATGCTACAACAGATGGACAAATTAAATTTAATGGTGCAACTACGCTTGATATGCACGATGGAATTTTAATAACAGGAACAAATACTGATTACAGTAAAACTATTGATAATAAGAGTAAATATCAGGGATTAAATAATGTAACAGTAAATATTCACGGACACAATGTTACATTAGGATCATTTGATGGGCTAGATTTAGAATGGGATGACAAAACTGATAGTAAACAGACTTATCAGAATGGGTTACCAGGAATTTCAAAATTTGCAGGTGGAAAGGTTAATTTGATATCAAATGCCACTTATAAGTCAATTCTTGTAAATGGAACATTAAAAGTATCAGCGACAAATGTGGATTTAAATGATTCTAGTGATTTGTATAATGGAATACAAATGGGAAATGAAATGGTAACCATTAAAAATACTACAACTGTAACTGGAAATATAAGCTCAACAGGGTTAGTTGGAAAAGGTGAAGCTCAAGGTCTTTCTATGGGAAATATTGCAACAAGTATTCAAGTATCAGCAGGTATAACGCCTTCAAATGCTACATCTGGTTTTGTTAATGAAGGTACAGTAAATGTAACTGGAGGAACCGGTGCACAGGGAATTGCTGGAATAAATGTAAGTTATGGAACAATACAAAATAAAAATTCTGTGACAATAGACAATGGAGCAGGTCTTTATGGAACAAATGGAAGTAAACTTGTGAATGAAAAAACAGGAACAGTGACAGTTTCTACATCTGGAGTCGGAATTGCTGGGATTGGAACAGGAGCAACAGTTCAAACTTATGGAACAGATGATATAGGAACAGGGCCTACTGTTGAAATAGAAAATCACGGAACAATTAATGTTGCGGGAGACAAAGCAATTGCAATTTTTGCAAAAAATAATACTGGTGTTGCGAGAAATCGGGTAACAGTTGTAAATGACCATCAATTGACGGTAGGAAAAGAAGGAGTTGGAATTGCGATAGTTTCTGAGAAATCAGCAAGTGGTACTGAAAATGGCGGGATTTTAACGGCAATGGCTTCTGGAACTGGTTCAGACATTACTGCTGGAATTGAAGGAAAAGGGATATTTGCTAAAAATTCGGATGTAAACCTGACAGGTGGAGATTATGTGATTGAAACACAAGATGACGGTGTTGGAATATTTGCTTCAGGAGAGACAAATGTAACAGGGACACTTGAATATAAATATGCTGGAAATACTTCAAAAACAGGTATGGGAATAGTTTATGACCAGACAGACACAAACGGAAATCTTGTAAATATAACAAATTCTGCCAATATAAAATTAAATAATGCTTCTGGTACAGCGGGTGGAATAATTGGAATTTATACGCTTTCTACTGGAAAAGACTTGATAAATACTGGAACAATCACAGGAACATCATCTGCAAAAGAGTTTGGAATAGTGACAAATGGCGCAAATGTTTTAAATAAAGGATCAATCACATTGTCTAATGCAACATCGCAATCTGATGCAAATGTAGGAATTTATGCAAAAGGAAGCAGTAAAATAATTAACGAAGGAATAATTACAACAGGGAAAAATGCTATTGGAATTTATGGATATGGAGTGACTAATAGCGGAACTATAAATACTGGAGATAATGGAACGGCTATTTATACAGTTGGAAGCGGAACAAATCCTTTAGAAAATGTGAATTTAACTTCAGCATCAATTATAAATGTTGGAGAAAATCAAGCAGTTGGAGTATATGTAGTTGGAAAAGACCAGACTGTTACGGCAGATTCTGGATCGCAGTTTAACATAGGAAAAGATTCATTTGGCTTTGTAAATGCTGGACAAGGAAATACGATAACTTCAAATGCAAATCCAGTAACATTAAAAGGTGATGCAATTTATATTTATCAAAATGATAATACAGGAAAAGTATTCAATAATACTGCATTGGTTTCGACTGGAGATAGAAATTATGGACTTTATGGTAACGGAATTATTGAAAATACAGAAAATATTGATTTTGTGACGGGTGTTGGAAATGTAGCGATATATTCTACTGGGGGAACTGCAACAAATCACGGATTAATTAAAGTTGGTGGGACTAACTTGCAGAATAAGGAATTTGGTGTGGGAATGGCAACAGGATATTATGATAAACACGCTGCAAATCCTTATAGTAATCAAGGAACTATTATAAATAAAGGAACTATAGAAGTAAGTCAGGCAAACTCAATGGGAATGTATGCAGTTGGGCCTAATTCAAAAGCAGTGAACTATGGAGATATAAATCTTTCAGGCAATAATACGATTGGAATGTATCTTGACAGAGGGGCTCATGGTGAAAACTGGGGAACGATTCAAACAACAGTTTCTGGACTGAAGGAAGTAAAAGGTATTTATCTTGCAAACGGAAGCTATATTAAAAATTATGGAACAATAAATATTCAGGCATCTGATACTAAAAGTGCTGGAATATGGACTGATAAGGAATCTTCAGAAAATGTTGAAGAAAATGCACTTAATCCATTAACAAATAGAAGGGGGACATCCGCTCCTGCGACAAAAGTAGTAACAGCTACCGATATGAAAGAAATGGGAGGAGTAACTATAAAAGTACCGCCTGCAGCAACTCCAGTAACTGTAACTGATGCTAAAGGGAATGTGCTTCCAATAGTTAATGTAGATACAAATGTATCTTCTCCCGCACCGACAATAGTAAATGTAACTTCTCCTTCAGGAGTTACTGCACTTGATTTAAGTACACTAAAAGTTGGGAATTCTTCAATGTTGAATTATCCGTCAGCATCGCAAGCAAATACAATTGGAATGTATGTGGATACATCAGGAATAAACTACACAAATCCGATTCAAGGTATTGAAAATTTAGGAAGACTTTCAGATATTAACTTGTATTTTGGTACAGAAGTGGCAAGATACACTACTTCTAAAGTTATACAAGTTGGAGATAATATATTGACACCATACAATGATGCGTTAAGCAGAGTCGTGACAGCAGGGACAATGCTTAATGTAACTTCATCAAGTCTGACATGGATGGCTCAGCCAACAAAAGATCCAGTAACTGGGCTTCTTGATAAAGTATATTTAGTAAAAGTTCCTTATACTGCTCTAGCTCAAAAGGGAGATGAAAACACATATAATTTTTTAACTGGTTTGGAACAAAGATATGGTGCTGAGGGAATTGGGACACGTGAAAATGAAATATTCCAGAAATTAAATGACCTTGGAAAAGGTGAAGGACATATAATGGCTCAAGCCATTGATGAAATGAAAGGGCATCAATATGGTAGTTTACAACAAAGAATCAATGCTACGGGAAATGTTTTGGATAAAGAATTTTCATATCTAAAAAATGAGTGGAGAAACCCAAGTAAGCAAAATAATAAAATTAAATTATTTAGCTCAAGAAATGAATACAATACAGACACAGCTGGAATTGTTGATTATACAAATAATGCTTATGGTGTAGCCTATGTTCATGAAAATGAAAAAATTAAAATGGGAAATTCAAGTGGATGGTATGCTGGAGCTGTAATTAACAGATATAGATTTAAAGATTTGGGAAAATCAAAAGAAAATCAGTCAATGTTTAAAGCTGGGGTTTTCAAGACCATGTCACCTAAAAATGATCATAATGGTGCATTACAATGGACAGTTTCGGGAGATATATTTGCAGGAATTAATAATATAAAACGTAGATATTTGGTTGTTGATGAAGTATTTGAGGCTAAATCTGGCTATCATTCTTATGGAGCAGCAATTAAAAATGAGTTTAGTTATGATATTAGAATGAGTGAAAGAACTCATTTACGTCCTTATGGAGCTGTAAAGATGGAATATGGAAGATTTAACGGTATAAAAGAAAATAGTGGACAACTGAAACTGGAAGTAAAAGGGAATGACTACTTTTCTGTAAAACCAGAAGCAGGGATAGAATTTAAGTATGTTCAGCCGCTTGCAGTAAAAACAAATTTATCAGTAGGAGTATCAGCCGCTTATGAAAATGAAATTGGAAAATTACAAAATTCAAATCAGGCAAGATTAAGAAATACAACGGCAGACTGGTATAATCTTGAAAAAGAGAAAGAAGATAGACGTGGAAATGGTAAATTTGATTTGAACATTGGAATTGATAATACAAAATTTGGAGTTACTGTAAATGCTGGTTATGATACTAAAGGGGAAAATATAAGAGGTGGAATTGGATTTCGGTTAATTTATTAAATTTGGTTTGAAATATTTTAAATAAAAAAATTATCAAAATGTATTGTATTTTTTTGTTAAATTTGATAAAATAACGTGCTATCTATTTTTAAAGCAATAGAAGGATAAATAAAATAAATTAAAAAATAAAAGAAAGGAGAGTGTGATATTTTATATAATTGATTATATATTTATCATACAAAGTAAAAAGATGACGAATAATCTTAGAAATTTGCAAAAAGATCTACGTGCGTTTGCAAAAAAAACAAAAGATTTTAAATACACAGATTCTGCATTGGTCACATTTTTAATGACAGGAGTAGTATCAATTACAAGTAATTTATTTTCACAAACTACAGATAAAAGCATAGAAAATCAAAAACTGGAGATTTCATCTTCAATAAAAAATATGCATCAAAAGGTTAGGGAAACACGAAAAGAGAATGATAAATTATTAAAAAATACAAATCTTGAACTGATTCAATTAATGGAACAAGGAGATCATGTAGTTAAATCACCTTGGAGTAGCTGGCAGTACGGAATAAACTATTTTAATAATAATTGGAATGGAACATATAAAGGACGTGGAGATAAGAAAACAAAATATCCATACGAAGGAATATTTGAAAGAAGTTCAGATATTTATGAAAGAACAATATCACCAGATAGTGAAAATTATGGATTGTTAAGTAGAAACAGAAGACCAAACTTTGCTTCAGGTTCAGCTGCTGGATACGGTATAGCGAGTTTCAAACCAGTAAGAGAGCCAATTATACCATTTGAAGTAAGGGCTGGAATACGTCCAAGAAGTATAAACAAATCAGCAATTACAATAGCTGATAAAACAGCTATTACTCCTACATTGCCAGAGGCAATTAGCTTTACACCACCAAGTCCAGTTATCGGATTACCAGAATTGCCAGAATTACCAGCACCCCCTACATTTAATATAGAATTAGGATCTTATTGTAATTATATGACAGGTTGTGGAAGAAGTGTGAGTGGAGGAGCTTATAACTATGATTTTGATACTTATGCTGTTTCTGTTTTAGCTAATGGAACTGTTAGAGGAACGCTTGTAGATGGTCGTCCTTCATTAAGACATTCATGGAATACAACAGGAAGTGTTTTATTGAAATCATACTTTGACACAGAAGGAAATTATGATTTAACAACTAATTTAACAGTTAATTCAGAAAATCCTCTTAATAACGCTCAACAGCAATCTGAAAGAGATGCAAACAGAGGTTATAATGCTCAAAGATTCTTAGTTGGAGGTTCTCGGGCAGCTACAATGGATAATGCACCTGCAAATACAGATGTTAAGCTTGACAATAAAGCAACAGTTAATTTAGTAGGTCCTTTGACAGTAGGATTTGAAGTTCAAACAGATACATATTATGGACCAAATGGAAGTAAGAGAGAAATGGTTAATACAGGAACAATAACAGATGCTGCTGAAACAACGCTTGCAACTATTGGTGGACTAAATAAAGGAGATTCTGCACCATTAACTCTTGCCCCTTTATTAGGGAATGAAACTGTTAACATAAATAGAACTGCAGCTGGATACACAGGATATAAAATCGGTATGATATTAACATATGAAAATAATGATACGAGAGTTAATACAAAATATGTATTAACAAATAATGGAACAATTGATTTTGGTGGTGAAAAATCAATAGGAATTCAAGTTTATGCACCAGGTTCACCTTCACTTGTAGAAGTAGCAAATACAAATAAGATGAATATAGGTGGTACAGCAAGTTATGGTATGAAATGGTCTTCACGTGTAGGAGCTAACAGTACAATGATTAATGATAAAAGCGGAGTAATTAACGTAACTGGTGATGCTGGAGTTGATTCTAAAAATAAACCAGTAAATTCATTATCGTCAGGTATTGCTGTAATAGAAACTAATGCGGCAAAAAATGCTACAATAAGAGCGTATCAAGGAAAGGTTGAAAATAAAGGAACAATTAACGTGTCTGGTGGTAAAGGTAATACAGCTATGGTTTTAATTGTAAAAGCAGACGACGATATAACTAATAGTGGAACAATAAATGTTAGCAGTACTGAAAAAAGACAAAATATTGCTATGAGGGTTGATAAAGGTTCGGTTACAACAGATGCTACAAATGAAACACCAAAAGCAATAAATGATGGAACAATCAATCTAGATGGAGATTCTTCAATAGGTATGGTTGGAACAAATGCAGATGTTGTAAATAATGCTAATAAAACAATAGGAACTACTAGCGGAAAAACAATCATTAATGGAATCGGTATGGCAACATCTGGTGGAACACTTAATAATTCTGGAAAAATTGAGCTAAAAGGTACAGGAGCAGCAACTAATGTTGGTGTGTACATGACAAAAGGAACTGGAAATCCATCAGGAACACTTGCAGCGACAAGTGATATAAGTGTAGAAGGAGACAACTCAACAGGTGTCCTTATTACAAACGGTACATTGAACTATGGAGGAACTACTACTGCTACTGGAAATGGAGTTACAGGATTGATAATAGGAGATAATACGGCTGCAAATAATGCTGTTGTAACGACTACAAAAGCTGGAACTGTAACAGTAAATGATGGTGCAGGTGGATCTGCTGGAGTTTATGAATATCTAGCTTCTGATGGTAAAACTAAAATTAAGAAGGGTTCTTATGGTATTGTTGTAGGTAAAAATTCAAAACTTCTAAGTAGTCCTACAGGTAATGTAAATGTAGTTGCTGATGTAAAAGGTGCAGAATCAATAGGGTTGTACTCTGGAGAAGGAGCTGAACTTGAAGTTGGAGATCATAATGTAAAAGCCTATGAGGGTGCAGTAAACTATGATGCTGACAAAGGTAAAATAACTTTAAAAGGTACAGGGACTTCAACTACAGGACAAAAATCATTGTTATTCTATCTAGGACAAGATGGTTCAGGAAAAGTTTCAATAGACGGTGCTATGACTGCCACTATTGAAGGAGGAACAACACCTAATGAGAGAGGTAACGCATTCTACTATGTAGGAAATGGTGGAGACTTTGGAAAATCTCAAATTCAAGGATGGGCAAAGAATAACTTTGGAGATGGGACAAAGACAACTTTAGGAAATTTAACATTGAATATGAATAAAGGTTCAAGACTATTTATTGCTCAAAATGTTGGAATGGATTTATCTGACACAACAGGAGATGCTGTTTCAAAGGCTACAGGAGCAAATATAAATGGAACTGACTATAAGACATTTATGCTATATTTGAGTAAATTGACAATTAATCAGGATGTAAACCTAGATAATGCTAATGATGCATACAATCAGCTTGAAATTTCAAACTCATCAATAACAAATGCGAATACTAAGACTATTACAGGAACAAAAGCTGATCAGGTTGCAATGGCTCAAGAAAATGATAGTAAGTTGTATGCAAGAAACAAAGTTACACTATCAAATGAAGGAACAATTAACTTAAGTGGTACAGGATCTACAGGAATTTACGCTAAATACGGAGAATTGTATAACAAAGCAACAGGTGTAATGTCAATGGGTGACAAATCAACTGCCATTTATGGAATTGAAGATTCATTGATTGAAAATGCAGGAAAAATTACGATAGGTTCAAATTCAACTGGACTGTATTCAGAAGGATCTAAGACACAAACAATAAAAAATACAGGAGAGATAGAATCAGCAGGGAATGATTCAGTTGCAATATCTTACAAACCAGATGCAGCACTTACTTCAGGAACAGTTCTTGAAAATACAGGTAAAATCACAATGACAGGTGACAGAAATACAGCAATGTATGCAACAGGTACGCCTGGATACACGGCTAAGAACAGTGGAACAATTACATTGGGAGATTCAGCATCAATTACGAGTCCTAACGTTGGACTTTATACGGATCATAACACTGTAATATTACAAAATACAGGTAAAATAGAGTCTGGAAACAACACAATTGGAATATATGGACATGCTGTAGAAAATTCAGGTGACTTGAAGATAGGAAATGCAGCAATTGGAATTTATTCTCAAAGTGGAAATGTTAATCTGACAGGAGGAACAATTACAACTGGAACTGATGAGGCAGTTGGAGTTTATACAGTAGGAAGTGGACAAACAGTTACAAATAGTGGTACATCATTTAACATTGGAAATAATTCATTTGGATTTGTAAACGTTGGAACTGGAAACACAATAACTTCAAGTATTTCAAATGTAGGACTTGGAGACAACAATGTGTACATGTATTCAAATGATAAAGCAGGTACAGTAACAAACTTTACAAACATAACTTCTACTGGAGAACAGAACTATGGAATCTATTCAGCAGGTACAGTAACAAATAATGGAAATATTGACCTTTCAAGCGGAAAAGGAAGTGTGGCAATTTACAGTATTAAAGGAGGAACTGCAACAAATAATGCAACAATCACTGTAGGACCATCTGATGTTACAAGTAGCCTTTACTCAATAGGTATGGGAGCAGGATATGATACGATTGATACAGGAAACATTGTGAACAAGGGAACAATTAATGTAAATGGTAAATACAGTATAGGAATGTATGCAAGTGGAGCAGGAAGTACTGCAACAAATGATGGGGATATTTTCTTGAACGAAAGCAACACAACAGGTATTTATGCTGACAATGGAGCGACAGCAATAAATAACAAAAATATTACAACAGGTTCAGGAACTTATACGAATACGGTTGGAGTATATCTAGGAAAAGATTCTAAACTGATAAATAATCCTGGAGCATCAATTAATATAAATGCCAAGAACGGTGTAGGAGTCTACTTAAAAGGAGGAATAGTAGAAAACTACGGAACTATAACAGTAAATGGTGTTTCTAAAACAAATAACAGTGAGACAGATGGTAAACTAATATATGAATTTACAGTTCCTGACACAGGAAAAGGAATAGGAGGAGTAGCAATTGATGCACCTGCAGGAGCTCAGACTGCTACAATCACTGTAAATGGAGTACCACAAATACCGACAGTTGTAAATACGACAGGAAGAAATCCAATATCAGTATCAGCTTCAAGTATTGGTCTATATGTAAATACATCAGGAGTTAATTACACAAGATCAATAGATGGATTGCAAAACTTGACAAGTGAAGCAGACTTAATCATTGGTAATGAGGCAGCTGAATCAACAAACAGTAAATATATATTAGTAAATGACCCTAATATAATAAATCCGTATAAAACAGCAATGCTAAGTAATCCAAACATTAAATGGAATGTGTATTCAGGATCAATAGGATGGATTGCAACTCCAACACTGGATCCAAATGATGGTTCAATAACAAGCCTATACATGGCAAAAGTGCCGTACACAGAATGGGCTGGAAGAAAAGCAACACCAATAAACAGTTTAGACACATATAACTTTGCAGATGGATTGGAGCAAAGATATGGAGTAAAAGATTTAGGAACTAGGGAAAGGTTAATATTTACAAAACTGAATGGAATTGGAAACAACGAAGAAGTATTGTTGTATCAAGCATTTGATGAAATGATGGGACATCAGTATGGAAACTTACAGCAAAGAATTAATGCTACAGGAAACTTACTTGACAAAGAGTTTAAATACTTAAAACACAACTGGAGAAATCCATCTAAACAAAACAACAAGATTAAAGTGTTTGGTATGAGAGATGAATACAACACTGATACAGCAGGAATCATCAACTATACAAGCAATGCCTATGGTGTAGCTTATGTTCATGAAGATGAAAAGATTAAGATGGGTAACTCAAGCGGATGGTATGCAGGAGCAGTAACAAATAGATTTAAGTTCAAGGATATTGGAAGCTCAAGAGAAGATCAGACAATACTTAAAGCAGGAGTATTTAAAACTATGTCACCAAAAGGAGACCATAATGGAGCATTGCAATGGACAATTGGTGGAGATGCATTTGTAGGTATTAATGCAATGAAACGTAGATACTTGGTTGTAGATGAAGTGTTCCAGGCTAAATCAGACTATCATTCTTATGGTGCAGCACTTAAAACAGATTTAGGATATGACATTAGAATGAGTGAAAGAACACATTTACGTCCATATGGAGCGTTGAAGATGGAATATGGTAAATTCAATGACATCAAAGAAGATAGAGGGGAAATGAGACTGGAAGTAAAAGGAAACGACTATTTCTCAGTTAAACCTGAAGTTGGAATGGAATTCAGATATGTACAGCCACTTGCAGTAAGAACAAACTTAACAGTAGGAGTAACAGCTGCGTATGAAAATGAGCTAGGAAAAGTTGGAGATGTGAACAATAAGGGAAGAGTAAGATATACGACAGCAGACTGGTTTGGAATCAGAGGAGAAAAAGAGGATAGACGAGGGAATGGTAAGTTTGACTTAAATATTGGAGTGGATAACACAAGATTCGGAGTTACAGTAAATGGAGGATATGACACTAAAGGAAATAACGTAAGAGCAGGAATAGGATTTAGAGCTATTTACTAGAACAAAGACAGAAGACAGAATAAAGAAAGAGAGGGCAGCGGAACTTAGGTTTTGCTGTTCTTTTTTAGAAAATAAGTATATTTTGTTTTTATGATTTTTAGAGATTTATGAATAAATTATTGAAATGATTGATAAAATTAAAAAACGTGATATAATACAATCAAAGAAATTTATATTTTATTAAGATTGAAATTATAATATTTTTTTGAATTTCTTATTAAAATATGCAAGAAATTATGTTATAATGTGAAAATATGGATATAAATTTGAACCTAATAAAAAAATTTATAAAAGTAGACAAATTTATAATTTTAGTAATAGACTTTGAAATTATAAGTTGAGTTTTAAAAAGGTTTAGTATAAACTAAGAAATTAAATGAAAATAATTTTTAGGAAAAGGAGAATAATAATATATGTTATTAGAATTAAGAGAACTTCAGAAGAATACAAAAGAGTATTTGGGAAAAGAAATTGAAATTAATGGATGGGTAAAAAAAATCAGAAGTCAGAAGAACTTTGGATTTATTGAATTAAATGATGGAACCTTTTTTAGAGGGATTCAAGTTGTCTTTGAAGAAGGAATGGAAAATTTTGAGGAAATTTCTAAACTTACAATTTCGAGTTCTATTAAAGTTGCAGGAATTGTAGTTGAATCGTTAGGAAAGGGACAAGCTTACGAAATTAAAGCAACAAAAATTTCTGTTTATCAAAAAGCCGATTCAGATTATCCGTTGCAAAATAAAAGACACAGTTTTGAATTTTTGAGAACAATTGCACATTTGCGTCCTAGAACTAATGCTTTTTTTGCAACTTTCAGAGTGCGTTCAATTTTATCTTATGCAATTCATAAATTTTTTCAGGAAAAGAACTTTGTGTACGTTCAAACACCTATAATTACTGGAAGTGATGCGGAAGGTGCTGGAGAAATGTTTAGGCTTACGACACTTGATATAAACAATGTTCCAAAAACTGAAAATGGAAGCATTGACTTTAAGCAGGATTTCTTTGGAAAAGAGGCAAATCTTACAGTAAGTGGGCAGCTAAATGTTGAAACATTTGTAACAGCGTTTAAAAATACATACACTTTTGGACCTACATTTAGAGCTGAGAAATCTAATACTCCAAAACATGCTGCAGAATTTTGGATGATGGAGCCTGAAATTGCATTTGCAGATTTGGATGTAAATATGGATGTTATTGAGGAAATGATAAAATATATTGTAAATTATGTAAGAGAAAATGCTAAGGAAGAAATGGAATTCTTTAATCAATTTGTAGACAAGGATCTGTTTAATAGGCTTGATACTTTAGTAAATAATGAATTTGGGAGAATTACTTATACAGAAGCAATTGAAATTTTGAAAAATTCAAAACAGAAATTTGAGTATGAAGTGGAATGGGGAATTGACCTGCAAACTGAACACGAAAGATACTTGGCAGAGAAACACTTCAAAAAACCTGTATTTGTAACTGATTATCCAAAAGACATAAAAGCATTTTATATGAAGTTGAATGAAGATGGTAAAACTGTAAGAGCGGTTGATTTATTAGCACCAGGAATTGGAGAAATCGTAGGTGGAAGCCAAAGGGAAGATGATTATGAAACTCTGTTAGGGAAAATTAAGGAAATGGGATTAAAAGAGGAAGATTACTGGTGGTATTTAGACTTGAGAAAATATGGAAGTGTACCACATTCAGGATTTGGACTTGGATTTGACAGAATGCTTATGTACATTACTGGAATGACAAATATAAGAGATGTGATTCCATTCCCAAGAACTACTAAAAATCTTGAGTTTTAGTATTTTAGGAAATCCCGCTTGACAATATATTAAAGTTGTATTTAAAGAAAAAGTAGAATTATATTTTTTGTATAATTTATGTTAAGGTATAAAAATAATATGGGAACTATATAGTCAGGAGGAAAAATGAGGAAATTAAAACGAATATTAATGGGAATATTGTTACTTTCTTTTGCAACAATTGTAAAGGCAAATTATTATATTGTAGAAAATACAAACAATAATGATGCAACTGCGACAACTGTGGAAGAACCAATAGTGCCAGCAACAAATGAAAATGATGATAGCACACAAAAAGCGCTTGAGCAAGGAAATGAAAAGACGAATCCTAAAGAAGAAAAAAAGACAGTTGACACAGGAACTATGCCCGCAACACAGACCGAAGACATCTCAACTGAGGCAAAATACAATTCCTATGCAAATTATGAAAATGCTACACTCGCTAAAAAAAGTTCATCAGCTACATTCAGAATGGCACAGCTTTACTTTCGTGACGGGCTTTACGAAAAAGCAGTAAATTTGGCATTAAAGGATGAAGCACCTGATATTCCTGTAATGTATGTAATTGCGATTGGTTCAAGGCTTATGGGGAATAATGAGCAGTCAATTGATTATTACACTAGAATTTTGTCACAGGATAGCAATCAGGCTGAAGCAAAACTGGGGATAGGCATAGCCTACAAATCAAAAGGGGATTTTTCAAAGGCGTTAGGATATTTACGTGAATACAATTCAAAATATTCTGACGATGAAGTAAAAAAAGAAATTGCAGTATTAAATGAAATATTAGCTGGTTCAAAATAAGAAAATAGGGGGGAATTATTGTGGAATGGCTTAGATTAAAGGAATATGGGATGAAAAATGCTCATATAAAAAAACTGATGTTAATTTTTCAAGATTTTGAAGAATTGTTTTATGAAGAAAATTTTAAATTATTTAATGATGAATTAAAATATCAGCTGGAAGAAGCAGTGAAAATTGATATGAAAGCAAGGCTTGATCTTTATGAGCGAAACAAAGTAAGAATAATAAGTGCAAATGATAAGGAATATCCAAAAAAACTAAAGGAAATAAAGGATTTTCCAGTCTTTTTGTATTTAAAGGGGAAAAAATTAAAAGATTACGATAAAATAAAAATGGATAAAGACAAAATTTCAGTAGATAGTAAGCGAAATATTGGTGTAGTGGGTACAAGAAGAGCTACTAAATTTGGAAAAACAGCCTGTGAAAAAATTGTAAATGAACTTGTGAACTATAATGTAACTATAATTAGTGGACTTGCTGATGGAATAGATACAATTGCATTAAAAACAGCACTGGATAAGGAAATAGAAGTTGTGTCAGTAGTTGGAACAGGGCTGGATGTAGTTTATCCATACGAAAATCGGGATTTATGGGAAAGAATAGGAGAAATTGGAACTCTTATAAGCGAATATCCGCTTGGGACACAACCCACAAGATGGACTTTTCCTAGAAGAAATCGAATTATAGCAGGAATGTCAGATGGAGTTCTGGTAGCCGAAAGTTTTAAAAAAGGTGGTGCATTAATTACAGCAGAACTGGCTTTTAGCATGAACCGTGAAGTTTTTGCTGTACCTGGATTCATAAATTATCCATCTTTTGAAGGCTGTAATGATTTAATAAAAAACAACAAAGCAAAATTAGTAACTTGCGGGAATGACATTGCTGAAGAATTTTTATGGGATATAAAAAAAGAAAAAAGTAAATTACAAAAACTTACATCAGAAGAACAAATTGTATTTGAAACAATAATGGAAGAAGTAAGTTTTGAACAAATTCTGCAAAATGTAAAAGAAAAAATCGAAAAAAATAAATTGTTTTCAATAATTATGAGTCTAAAAATCAGAGGATTAATTACAGAAACAAACGGGGCAAAGTATATAAGGATAGTATAATTAAAGTGAGAAAATATGAGAATTTCAGGGAAGGAATAATATGGCAATAAAGTATTCAAAAAATGAAATTTTAGAAATGATAGAGAAAGCAAAATTTGATATTAGGAGTTTTTATAAACAAGATTTTGTAAACTATGCAGGGAAAACAAAAGATTCAAAAGAATACTATACAGAAATTATTGCAGAATGGCTATTGAGTCACGTTGACTTATTTAATAAGATAAAGCTAATAAATAGAGAAGGAAGTTACAGAATAGAGAGACATGATGGAAAAATTATAAATCAAAATTCAAATCGTGCAGAAGAAAAAATTGCTATGAAATTATTTGATTATTCGCAAAATAAAGGAGAAATTTTTGATAAAATTGGGAAAATTATAGATTACCAGACACCTTTAAAAAATAAACAAACAGATGATGCTGGTAAAATAGATTTGCTTGCTTATAATGAAGACACTGACACTTTAAGAATTTTAGAATTAAAAAAATCAGATAGTAAAGAAACTATGTTAAAATGCCTGTTAGAAGTTTATACCTATTTAAAAATTGTAAATAAAGATAAACTTTTAAAAGATTTTGGATTACCAAAAGATACGATAGTTAAAGCCTCTCCACTTGTATTTTTTGAAGGGATGCAGTATAAAGAAATGCAGGAAGAGAGGAAAAATTTAAAAAAATTAATGGAAAAAATGGAAATAGAACCAGTTTATTTAATTGAAGAAAATGAAAAATATAAAGTGAAATTATAAGAATTTAGAAAATAATTTTAAAAATAAAAAAATATTTATAAATAGAGAAAGAAATAAGGAGAAAATAGAGTTGGCTAGAAAGTTAGTTATTGTTGAGTCACCGTCGAAGGCAAAAACTATTGAAAAAATACTTGGTAAAAATTATGAAGTTGTTGCATCTTACGGACATGTGATTGATTTACCTAAAACGAAAATTGGAATAGATGTGGAAAATAATTTTGAACCTCAATATAAGGTTATAAAAGGGAAAGGTGAGGTTTTAAAGAAATTAAAGGAAAAAGCGAAAAGCGCAAATGCTGTTTATCTCGCATCAGATCAGGATAGGGAAGGGGAAGCGATTGCTTGGCATATTTCTAATTATATTAAGCAGCCTGACAAGGTAAAAAGGATAGAATTTAACGAGATAACAAAGACGGCTGTAAATAATGCGATTAAAAATCCAAGAGATATTAATGATAACCTTGTGAATGCACAGCAGGCAAGAAGACTATTGGATAGAATTGTGGGATATAAGATAAGTCCGCTTTTATGGAAAATAATTAATCGTAACGCCAGTGCTGGTCGTGTACAGTCGGTTGCATTAAAGCTGATTTGTGACCTGGAAGACGAGATAAATGCGTTTGTACCGCAAAAATATTGGGAAGTAAATGCATTAATTGAAAAAGATATTAATCTTAATTTAGTAAAAATTGCAGATGAAAAAGTAGATAAAATCTTTGATGAAAAAGTTGTAAAAAAATTGAAAAAAGATTTGAAAAATGAATCATTGACGCTTGAAAAAATAGAAGTTAAGAAAAAATCGCAAAGACCGCCACTTGTATTTAAGACAAGTACACTGCAGCAGCTTGCTTCATCCTATCTTGGCTACGGTGCAAGCAAAACAATGAGAATTGCACAGCAGCTTTATGAAGGACTTGCGATTAATGGCGAAAATAAAGGGCTTATAACATATATGAGAACAGACTCCACAAGAATTTCTGTTGATGCCCTAAATATGGCAAAAGATTATATTACAAAAAATTATGGTGAAAAGTATGTTGGGAGATACGTTGTAAAAAATTCAAAATCAAATGTTCAGGATGCCCACGAAGGAATCCGTCCATCTGATATTAACTTAGTTCCAGATGATATAAAAGCTTATTTGACTAATGAACAGTACAGATTGTATAAATTGATCTGGGATAGATTTTTAGTTTCACAGTTTGCAGCTATGCAGTATGAGCAGATGCAAATTAACGCTGTAAATGGGGATTATAATTTTCGTGGGACTATTAACAAAGTAATTTTTGATGGATACTACAAGATTTTTAAAGATGAGGATGAAATTAAGACTGGAGATTTTCCAGAATTAAAGGAGGGCAATGTTCATCCAATAGACAAATTAAATGTGGAAGAAGGAATAACAAAGCCTCCAACAAGATTTTCCGAAGCGACGCTTGTAAAAAAACTGGAATCAGAAGGAATTGGACGTCCATCAACTTATGCTTCAATTGTCGAAACGCTTAAATCAAGGGAATATGTTGAACTTATTGAAAAGCGTTTTTATCCAACGTATTTGGGATACGAGGTAAAGGATGAACTTGTCAAGAACTTTAAGGACATTATAAATGTGAAATTTACGGCGAATATGGAAAAGGAACTGGATAAGGTTGAAGAAGGCACAGTTGAATGGGTACAGCTTTTGAGAACTTTTTATGATTCTCTTGAAAAGGACATCGACAAGTTCGAGAAGGAAATTGATAAAATAAAGAATCGCAGAATTGTGTCGGATGTGCTGGATTCAGAGGGTAATCCGATGGTTTTAAAAACGGGGCTTTATGGAAAATATTTGATTAGTGAAACAAACGAGAAAGAAAAAATTTCGTTAAAAGGAATTGCAATATCGCCAGAAGTTCTTAAAAAGGGAGAAATCTTTGTAAAAGAGGAAGTTGAGAAACTTCAAAACAATAAAAAAGGAATTTTAACTGATTATTTTGATGAAGAAGGAAACAGATATGTGCTTAAAGTTGGACGATTTGGGGAATATCTTGAAAGTGAAAATTATGAAAAAGATGAAAAGAGAATGTCGTTACCAGCTGAGTTGAAGCAAAAATATAAAAAAGGCGCTGTAATAGAGCTGGATGGAGTATTGCAAATAAGCGATGAAATGAAACGGCTTTATGAAATTGACAGAAAAATAATAGAAGAAGCAGGAGTCTGCGAATTTTGCGGAAAACCCTATGAAATAAAAACTGGAAGATTTGGAAAATTTTTGGCTTGTACAGGCTATCCAGAATGTAAAACTATAAAAAATATAAAAACTGGGAAAGTTACAAGAGTGACTGAAAAAGTAGAAAAAGCCAAGAAAACTACAAAAAAAGCGACTAAAAAAACGACAGCTAAAGCAAAATCTACATCTGCAAAGGCTAAAAAGACAGCGGCAACTAGAAAATCTACAGCAAAAAAGTCTAAATAGCTAGAAAAATAATTAATTTATTAAAATATAAGTTTAAAATTATTTTGTTATTTATTATCGGACCAATAAATTGAATAATGTAGAGTGTTATAGATTTTAAATACGATTTTAGATAGTTTTTAAATAAAAAAGAGAATTAATCTGTATTGCTGTGAATGATTGTGTTATAATAAATGGAGAAGTTTTAATGAATAATAGTGACAAAGACGTTGAGAAAGAAAAGGCAATTGGAAATAAAGATAATATAAGAAATGAAAATCTTGTGATGTATGTTGACAAATTTTTGTATTATGAAGAGGTTATTCTTGGGAAAAGTTTTAATACGATTAGAAGTTATCGGCGGGATTTGCTGCAGTTTATGGAATATCTGGATGAATATGAGGAAATTCATAATTTTGAGGAAATTGAAATGATGACATTCAGATCTTTTATTGCGTATTTAAATTCTCCCAAAAGGCAGACCAAGGATGAGGATAAGGGAGAAAATTCAGAGAAAATTTCTGAAAATTTAGAAATTTCAGATACCGAAACAGAAATTAATAAAATAAAGAGTATTGAAGATATGGAAGAATTAAATACAAAAATGAGTGTCAAGCCAGTGTCTAAAAGAACTATAAATAGGAAGATTTCAGCACTTAGGACATTTTTTAAATATCTTCAGGAAATAAAAGTGATTGAAACGAACAAGGCGGCTTATATTAATGTTCCGAAATTTGAGAAGGAATTGCCAAATGTGTTGAATAGAGATGATTTAAACAGATTGAGAAACGTTATAAATACCGAAAAGATTACTGGAATTCGTGATAGATTGATTATTGAACTTCTTTATTCTAGTGGGCTTCGTTCGATAGAACTTATTAATTTAAGTGAATTTATGATTGATATTGAAGAGCGGGAAATCAGAGTTATTGGAAAAGGGGATAAGGAGCGAATAACTTTTTTTAGTGAAAATGCTAAGAAATGGCTGATAAAGTATATTGAGGAAAAGAAAAAGCAATATGAAAACTACACTAGGGAAGTCTTGATTGTAAACAGTAAAGGAAAAAAATTGACAACCCGTTCATTAAGGAGGCTTATTTCGGCACACGCACATGAAGCGGGGATACAAAAGGAAATAACACCGCATGTATTTAGACATTCGTTTGCAACAGAACTTTTGAATAACGGAGTAGATATCCGATATTTACAGGAATTGCTTGGGCATAGCAGTATTGCGACAACGCAAGTTTATACACATGTGAGTAAGGCTTTCTTGAGAGATATTTATATGAGTACTCATCCATTGGCTAAGGAATAATGGGTTTGATTGGATTGAATTTTAATGTAAAAGGAATGAGAAAATAGGAGGAAATTTTGATTATAAAAAAATGTAGCGGTTGTGGAATTGAACTGCAGTTTGAGGATAAAAATAAGGAAGGGTATGTTCCTGAAGAGAAGTTTATTACGCAGGATAATTTACTTTGTCAGAGATGTTTTAAAATTAAAAATTATGGAGAAAACCTTGTAAATAATTTTAGCAGGGAAGATTATCTGAAGGAAGTAAATGAAAGTGTGAAAAAATCTGATATAATACTTCCGATTTTTGATATTATTGACTTTGAAGGCTCATTTACTGAGGAAATTTTAGATTATCTAAGAGACTACAGATCGATAATTTTAATTAACAAAATAGATTTGCTGCCTGATTTTATACATCCAACTGAAATTTCCAACTGGGTAAAGGATAGGCTTGCCGAAGAAGATATTGTACCCGATGATATCGCTTTTATCAGTGCAAAAAATAAATATGGAGTAAATGGAATAATTAGAAAAATTAAAAATATTTTTTATAATAAAAAAGTAAAGGTGACTGTGCTTGGAGTTTCAAATGTTGGGAAATCATCAGTTATAAATTTACTTCTTGGGAACAATAAAATAACAACTTCTAAATATTCTGGAACTACTTTAAAATCAATTAACAATAAAATTCCAAATAGTGAAATTACGATAATTGACACGCCTGGACTTATTCCAGATGGAAGAATTTCTGATTTAATCAGTGTAGAAAGTGGATTAAAGCTGGTGCCAGCTGGAGAAATTTCACGAAAAACTTTTAAACTTGAAGAAAATCAGGTATTTATGTTTGATGTTTTCTGCAGATTTAAAATACTTGGAAATGAACTTTTAGAAAGTGGAAGCAAGCCTATTTTTTCTGCTTATGCTTCAAAAAGTGTGAAGTTTCATGTGGCTCGTGAGGAAAGAGTGAAAGACTTGCTAAATGGAAATTACTTTGAAATTTTACAAGGAGCTGAAAAAGAAAAATATTTTCAAAATGAATTTGTAACTCATGAAGTGGAAATCGGGGAAAATGAGGAACTGGTAATAGCAGGGCTAGGATGGATAAATGTTAAAAGAGGTCCACTAAAGGTACAATTGGAAGTTCCAGAAAATGTAAAAGTGATTGTTAGACCGTCAATTTTTAAAAATAAAAAATAAATTTAAGAAATTATTAGAAACTTGAATTTAGTGAAGGTTTGATTTTTGAAAAAACAGACTAAAAAAATAGGAAAATTGAAATAAAAAAATCTAAAAGAAGGAGGGCGTGATTTTTTACATTGTAATTATTAAATTTAAAATTTTGTAAATTTCATGCGGGAAAATGGCTTTTGATAACGATTATTATGTAAATAATAGAGCAAAAATGACTAGAAAAATTGCTCTTCGTGGAATAACTTTTCTTATAGTTGTATTTATCGCAATGCTAAATGTTGTGATTTTATTGTCAAGAAAAGTAGATAAACTTATAACGGCGGATATTCAGGTAGAAACTATAAAATTACAAAATGCAGTAAAAAAATTTAATGAAAAAACAGGTTCTAATCCTAAATTGGAGGGATTAGAAAATAATCTTCATGATGTAAAGAGTTCAGATGGAGTGTATAATTTTGGGACTTTTTATGGAAGTGAGAAAATTTATGAAATTCCTGAAAGCATAAAGGATTCTAGGGAAAGAAGCAATAGAATTGTAACAAAAAAGGATAAAAAAGGTGGATGGGTTTATGATCGGTTAAAAGGAACGATTTCACCAAATATTTAAAATTATAAAATGGGGGAGTTAAAAAACTCAATTAGAAAGAAGATTAGTAAAAAAAATGAAATTTTCAAGTTTGGGAAGTGGAAGTAGCGGAAATTCAAGCTATATTGAGATGGGTAATAAGAAATTTCTTATAGATGCAGGATTTAGTGGTAAAAAAATTGTAGAAAAATTGAATAATATTGAAAAAAGAATTGATGATATAATGGGGATATTTGTGACACATGAGCATTCTGACCATATTCAAGGACTTGGTGTTGTTTCACGAAAATACGATATTCCAATTTATCTTCATGAAGTAACTTATAATGTAATTAAGGATAGAATTGGAAAAATTGAGAAAAAAAATTTAAATTTTATAAGAGATGAAAAAATTGTTATTGACAATTGTGTGATAAATAATTTTGAAGTAATGCACGATGCTGAAAAGTGCTTGGGATACACATTTGAATATGAAGGGAAAAAATTGTCCTATGCAAGTGATGTTGGCTGTGTAAACAATATTATTAAGGAAAATTTGAAAAATAGTGATGTAATTGTGCTGGAAAGTAACTATGACTATAATATGCTGATGACAGGCCCTTATCATTGGGAACTGAAAAACCGTGTAAAAGGAAGAAATGGACATTTGTCAAATGCAGAAGCATCAAAGCTGATTGGGCAGGTGCTTAGCGAGAAACTGAAAAAGGTTTATTTAATGCATATAAGCAAAGATAATAATACGCCAGAGCTGGCTTATAATTCGCTGTATCAAATTTTGGAGCGTGAAAATAAAAGCCATTTGGAAATTGAAATTATTAACGAAGAGGGAACAGAAATTTATAAAATATAGAATATTAGAATAAAGAATAAGGAAAAAGTTATGTGGAATGACTTAAAGCTGGAAATCGACATTTGTACTAAATGTATATTAGAAAAAACTAGAATTAATCCAATTGTTGGTGAAGGAAATAAAAAGGCAGAAATTTTATTTGTGTTTGATAGCATAAGTGAGGAAGAGGATGTAAAGCAGAAACTTTTGATTGACAGAAATGGAAAATATTTCAAAAAATTTTTAGAATATTCAAAGCTTGATTTGAAGAAATGTTATTTTACAACTCTCACAAAATGTAGTTCACACAGTAATTTAATTGAGAAAGACAGTATTACAAAATGTAATGAGTTTCTTGTAGCACAAATTGCCTTGATTAATCCAAAGTACATTGTAACAGTTGGAGAAAGGGCAACTAAATCACTTTTAGAAGACGTAGAAAAAGAGGATATAAAAGATTTGGTGGGGAAAGTGTTTGATTTTTATGGAGAAATTAAGGTTGTGCCGATTTATGATATTTCCTATTTGTTTAAAGCGACAGATAAGGAAAAATGGAAATTAATAAAAATTTTGGAAAAATTATAAAAGAAGAAAGGAAATAAAAAAAGAATGATAGGAATAGGAATTGTAGGATTACCAAACGTGGGAAAATCAACATTATTTAACGCAATAACAAAAACACAGAATGCAGAGGCGGCAAACTATCCATTTGCAACAATTGAGCCAAATGTAGGGCTTGTAAGCGTGCCAGATCCACGTTTAAAAGATTTGGAGAAAGTAGTTAACCCAGAAAGAACGGTTGGAGCGACAGTTGAATTTGTAGATATTGCAGGACTTGTAAAAGGTGCATCAAAAGGGGAAGGACTAGGAAACCAGTTTTTATCAAACATTAGAAATACAGCTGCAATTTGTCAGGTTGTAAGATGTTTTGATGATGACAATATTATTCACGTGGAAGGAAGCGTTGATCCTATAAGAGATATCGAAACAATTAATGCAGAATTGATTTTTGCTGATTTAGACACAGTTGAAAGGGCAATTCAGAAAAATCAGAAGCTGGCTCGTGGAGGAAACGCAGAAGGAAAAGAATTAGTCGCAGTTCTTGAAAGATGTAAAGTTCATCTGGAAGAATTTAAATTATTAAAAACATTGGAATTTACCCAAAGGGAAGAAGAATTAATAAAAGTTTATCAATTTTTGACAGTAAAACCAATGATGTTTGCCGCAAATATTTCGGAAGAAGACTTGACGGCTGGAATTGAAAATGATTATGTAAAAAAAGTGCGTGAATTTGCAAAACAGTACGATAGCGAAGTAGTAACCTTTTCAGCAAAAGTGGAAGCAGAACTAATTGAAATCGAAGACGAAGAAGAAAGACAAATGTTCATTAATGAATTAGGAATAAAAGAACCAAGCCTAAACAGACTAATTAGAGCAGGATTCAAATTGTTAGGATTAATCACATACTTTACAGCTGGAGTAAAAGAAGTAAGAGCATGGACAATAAAACAAGGAACAAACGCTCAAAAATCTGCCAGTGAAATTCACACAGACATTGAAAAAGGATTTATCAGAGCCGAAGTAGTGTCTTTCGACAAATTCATCGAACTAAACGGATGGAACGGTGCAAAAGAAAAAGGTGCAATGAGACTGGAAGGAAAAGAGTACATTGTGCAAGATGGGGATGTAATGTTCTTCAGATTTAATGTTTAAGAAAATATTTATTAATTTTAGAAGCTCTTTTTTAAGTTTGTTGCTTATTTAAAGGGCTTTTTTTAATTCTTTAGGAGAATAAAACTATGAAATATAATAAAGTTATGTTAGAAGAAATAGAAACAGATATATTGAATGCAAAATACGAACAAGTAGCAAAAAAATTTAAAAATATGAGTGATGAAGAGATACACGATATAATTTGGTTTAATATTGCTGATAGGACAGAAAGTTTAAGTGTTTATGGTTTTACGCAATATATGTTTAAAAAAACAGGCAATACAGTTTGGTTAAGTTTATCTGTAAGTATAATGGCTTATGTGTTATGTCGGATGGAAGGTGCATATGCTGTTGGTATTTTTCATGCTAGAGAATTAGTGTCGCTAGAAAAAAATATTGATAATTTGATATTATTATTAAGTTTTTATGGAATTCCAGAACGTTTAATGAAAGAAGAGGAAGCAGAAAGTATAGACAAAGAAATATTAAAATTAGATAAAAATAATGAAATAGCACTTAACGTGTTAAATGAAGTTTCAAAATCTAAATAGGAATACAGAGAATAGAAGATTTTAAGTAATAAATAGAAATTTGATAAGATAATTTTCAAAATAATTTTAAGTTGCGTATTTTATAAATAATAATTATTGAAATTAAATTAAAAATATAGTATAATAAAAAATATATTAATATTTAATTAATAAAAATTATTACAAAAATACTTTCTTAAGTATAAAAATTAATAATTATTTCTAATTTTTGCAAGAAGATTTGTTGTTAATAAAGATTTTTTGATAATTTATAAATTTTTTCTTTTTTATAACGTAAAGGGGATCAATTGCCATCCCCTTTACAATCCCCGCTCGTCTAAGTATTTTTTTGAAACAAAAACGAAACTCGCTACGTAAAACTTCGCTCAAACAGTCGTTTTTATTCCAAAAAAATCACGACACTTTAAATTTAATTATAACAATTATAATAAAAAGAGTGATAAGCAAAATTTTGTTAGAAAAAAATAGTTGTTTGAGCTTTTGGATAAAATTATAAATTGGATATATTTATTTATATTTGAAATAACTTTTATTCAAAAGCGAGTTCTATTTTTTTCTATAAAAAAGTTTTGCGTAAAGCAGGGTTGTAAGGGCATGGCGATTGATGCCCTTACGTTAAAAAAATTTTGAAAAATATAAATAAAAAAATAATTATTAGTCAAAATAATCTGAAATTAAAAAATCTTTTATTTTAATACTTAAGGATTAAACTGTAAAATGATTGTTAAATAAAATTAATAAAAGGAAATAATTGAGGTGGTAAAAATGAGTAAAGATGTAAATGTTGAAAATATGTATGAAGGGAAAAATATTGGAATCATACTGAATAAAACAAAGTTAGAGAATTTTGTGATTCAGGAATTTGTATTGGATGAAAATATTAATGAACATCAGAAGCTGGAAATTCAATTGGAAATGGATGATGAGCAGAGAAAAAATCTGGAAAGAATTATTGAAAAGGAAGATGTTGGGATTGAAATTGAGCTTGCTAATGCAGATAAGGATATCAAAAGAAAAGTTTTTAGCGGAATTGTTGATTATTTTGAGATTCTGGATTATGGGAGTTATGGGTGCAGAATTTTGATGAAGGCGTTTTCTAAAAGTGTGCTTTTTGACAGGAAAAATGAGAAGAAGTATAGGGTTTTTCAGGATAGGAATTTAATGTTTTCAGATATAATTGATGAGATTAATAAGGATTATGCTGATAAAAAGCTGGAAATAAAGTATTCTGATATTGCCAAAAAGCAGATAGGTAGCCTGATTGTTCAGTTTGATGAAACAGACTGGGAATTTTTGGTAAGGCTTGCAAGTCAATTAAAAACTGGGATGTTTGTAATAGAACAGGGGATAGTATTGTTTGGAATCGTGGAAATGGGAGAAATTAAGAAGGAAAATAAATATTTTTCAGATTATTCGCTGGTAAGAGATTACAAAAATCTATATTATAAAGTGCAGTCAAATAAAGTAATAAATTTGGGAGATATTGTTTCCATTTCTGAAAATGCTGTAGAAAATGAAGGAAATGATAAAGATTCTGGTGGGAATAAAGGCAATTTTTCTGTATTAAAAACTAGGATATTTTTGAAGGATTTTATTTTAAAAAGTGAATTTTTAGCAACAGATATGAGCGGTTATCACATATTCAAGAAATATAATGAAAAAATAAAAGGGTGTAGAATTGAAGCAAATGTTGAACGGGTGTTTGAAGATAGCGGAATTGCGAAAATGGAAGTCAGATTTGCAGAAGGGCTGAAAAAAATTGTTCAGGAAAGAAGCAATGAGGAAAGTAATGACAAAGCGTACGATGATTATGGAATAAAAAGATTTCCGTTAAGTTATCAGACCTTTTATTCGCAAACAAATACTGGATTTTTCTGTACTCCTGAAATCAATGATACTGTGGAAGTTTATTTTCCAAATGAAGATGAGCGATTTGCAAAAGTTTCGTGGGCAATAAACAATAAAGGAAATGGAAGATTTAGTGATTATACCAAAAGAAATTTTCAGGTTAATCAGAGTGATTTTAATTTTAGCTTGAATTTGAACAGTTTTGAAGTGAAAACGACTGAGAAATATAGCGTAGAATCACCAAATATAGTTGAAAATGCAGATAATTTTGTAAATAAGGCTAATCAAAATATGATAGTGGCTTCTAATAATTATTTGGGGATAGAGTCGATTGGGGATGCTGATTTTTATGGCTCTAAGATAAATATTATTGGGAAAGAGAAGGAAATAACGATGGAATCATTAAGTTCAGATGTGAGAATTAAAGGGAAAAAAGTTCACAGTAATTAATAGTAGTTAATAATAAAAAATACAGGAGAATAATAAGGTTAGTTAAAACTAACTGTTCTTCCTGTATTGAAAAGATTTTAGTATAATTTATTTTTTTCTTTTGTTTCTTATAAATTGTATAAAAGTTATAATTTCCTGTTTTTCTGTATCTGTATAGTTTTGGGAATTTAAAACATATTCATCTAAATCATCATCTGGAATTAAATCAGTTTGCCGATTTAAGAAATAACTTGTGATTGCTCCCGTAATCATTCCAAAAGTTCCCATTCCAATGAGTATCAGAAAAATAGCAATTATTCTTCCAATAAATGTATGTGGATATACATCTCCATAACCAACAGTAGTCGCAGTTACAAAAGCCCACCATAGGCTATTAAAATACGAGAGTTTTTCAACATAGGAAACTATTAGGGCTGATACTATGATTCCAAGTACAGCAAATATTAACAAATAAATAAGTCCATTTGCTCTCAAAAATTTTTTTATTTTTTTGTAGAATTTTTTTACAGACAAATAAGCTTTTGTCAGCTTTAAATGCTTAAAAACTCTGGCTAAACGTCTAATCTTAAAAATTCTGAATAGCCTAAAAATAGAATAATACGGAATAATTGAGATTAAATCAGGGATATTGCTTTCAATAAAATCTAATTTATTGTCTGAATTCGTAAAACGTATAAAATAATCAGCTGCAAAAATTAAATAGATTGATACATCAATAAATTCCAGAATTGGATTATTAAAAATACTAATATCACCGTGTAAATCTAAAAGTGTAGTGACAAAGCTGTATAATGCCAAGAAAATAAAAATAACCTGGTAACTTATACGGAATCTTTTGTTTTTATGTAATTTTTCAATTTTCTTTTTCATAAAAACTCCTGTTTTATTTAATAACCTTTCTATATGTTACTAATAACGGATTCCAAACACTTGCATTTGTTGGAGAATATGCAAAGTCAATTTCTATGAATTTTTCAATAGGTGTTTCAAGTGCAATAACAATAGCCATCTGATCAACAAATTGTGCAACAGCTTCTTTTCCAACCATTGCTCCACCAAGAATGATTTTTTTATCTTTATCGTAAATAATTTCGGCACTTGCAGGAACAGAGTCTTCAAAGCCAGAATTTTTATACATTGCTTTCATTGAAACTATATCAGCATTGTAACCTAATTGCAGGGCTTCTTTTAGGGAAAGTCCAGTTTGTGCTAGTTTTACATCATAGAATGAGGTTGCAAAAGAACGGATTAACCCTTTCCAGCTAACGTTTTTTCCAGATAGATATTTTGCAAGGAACATTCCGTGCTTGTTTGCCACATCTCCAAATGGAGCGTATAAATTTCTGTTTGTTTTGTAATATTTATTAAAAATACAATCTCCAATTGCATACACGTCTTTAATATTTGTCTCAAATTTATCATTTACAACAATTTTTCCAGAATCAGTTTTTAATTCTTTCGGCAAGAAATCAATGTTTGGAGTAATTCCAATACTAAATAATGCAATATCAAAGTCTACAGTTTCGCTATTATCCAGTTTTACCGATTTTGCTACATTATTTTCAGAAATTATTTCTGAAACGCCAGAGTTTAATTTTAATTCAACATCATTATTTTCTATTTCTTTATAAATTCTTTTTTTCAAGTTTTCAGAAACATTTGGAAAAATTTGATCAGCTTTTTCAATAAGTGTAACATTTAATCCATTTTTTTTAAATGATTCAGCCATTTCAAGCCCAATGAATCCAGCTCCTACAACAACTGCATTTTTTAATTTTGATTTATTTTCATTAAGATAATCTTTTATTTTAAAGGCATGTTCTGCATGAGATAAAGTAAACACATTTTCCAAATCCTTTGAATAGCCCGTAATATTTGGTACAAATGATTTTGCCCCAACGGCAATTACCAGTTTGTCGTAAAAGATTATTCCGTTAATTTCATCCCCTTTTACTGTTACAGTTTTATTTTGAAAATTTATTTCTGTAACTTCATGATGAATTTTTACATTAACACCACGTTTTATAAAATCTTCAGGTGTTCCATGAAGGACATCACTTTTTTTCAATTCATCAGCAATAAAATAAGGTGTTGGACATCCAGCCCAAGCCACATAAGATGATTTTTCAAATAAAATAACCTCATCTTCAGGATTTGCTTTTTTATATTGAGTCGAAAACATCATTCCAGCTGCTCCGCCTCCAATTACAACTATTTTCATAATATTTTTTGTATGATAATTTATAAAATCATACACTCCTTTCATTTTTTGTTATTTTTGTTCTTGATTCATTTTATTAAATAGATACCTAAGTCTGCTTGCTACCATATTTATACCTACTTTGTTATCTTTCCCGCGTGGAATTATAACATCTGCATATCTTTTGGAAGGCTCAACAAATTCCAAATGCATTGGTTTCACTGTATTTATATACTGATTTTTTACACTTTCAAAACTTCTTGCCCGTTCGTTTAAATCTCGTTCGATTCTTCTAAGCAGTCTTTCATCATCATCAGTATCAACAAAAATTTTTGTATCAAAAAGACTTCTAATTTTTGATATTGCAAGGACTAAAATTCCTTCAACAATAATTATATTTGCAGGCTCAATATGCTGAGTCTCATCAACTCTGTTATGAACCTGAAAATCATAAATAGGCTTTTCAATAGATTTTCCATCCTTCAATGCAAGTATATGCTTTTCAAGCAAGTCAAAGTCAATTGCATCTGGATGATCATAATTCAATGCAGTTCGCTCTTCATAAGTCAAGTGATCATTTCTCTTGTAATATGAATCCTGTTCAAGCAAAATTGAGTAAATACCTGTTTTTTCCAAGTTTTTAATTATGGCTTGAGTAACGCTAGTCTTACCAGAACCAGTACCTCCAGCAATTCCGACAATTATAGTTTGATAGCTCATAAAAATATTTCCTCCTGAATAAATTTTAGTAATTTTTGAATTTTTTTAGAAGACTTGTATCTTTTTATAGTTTTTAAATAATTTTAGCATTTTTTTTGCAGTTTTACAATAATGTAAAAGTTTAAAATTGTATATTTTTTAAAAATTAAAAAATTAATAAAAATGTTTGAAAAAAATTTAATTATATGGTAAAATTAAAATATAGTTAAACATTGGAGGGGTTATGAATAGAGAGAATGAAATTTTTGAGAAGGAAATGCTTGGAAAAACTTTAAGAGAGATGTTTTTTGAGTTGAATTTGGAGATGGAGGAGAGGTTTCGAGAAATCAAAGATAAGTTTTTAGAAGCAAAAATTAATGAAATTTCCGAATATGAAGATATTTTTGTTGAAACGATATTAGCAGAAAAAGAAAATGTATTTAAGATGGACGGAGTTTTTTTTCCTGTAGTTGATAAAATAGATATTCTTGATGAGAATTATAAGGATATTTATTTGGAAAATGTATATTTGAATTTGAGCTTACATAAGATTGAGGAAGTTCTGGAAAGGGAATTTTTTGGGTGGATAGATATTGATGGAGATAATTATGAGATTAAGGTAAGGCTTGTAAAAGATGAAAGATATTTTGATGAAATAAAGAAATTGCATAATTCTTTTGAACTTAATGGAAAAAAATGGAAAACCATTAATATGTCACATTTTATGAGGTGTTATAGGGTTAAACTGGCTGAGTATGGTTTTGATATGCCACAGGATATTTTGGAGAAAATTCAAAATGGAGAATATGAGATTACTTATGATTTTGAAGAAATTCAGGAAAAAATTCTAAGAGGCAGGAAATTGCTTTGGAATATTGAAAAGAAAAAGATTATAAGCACTATCTTTGTACGTCCGACCAAAATTGACCTATCTTTTGAATATACAATAAATTTTGAAAGTGATGAACAAATTTTGGTATCAAATCATGAAAATGAAGATATTTTGTGCTGCTATTACAGCGGAAAAAACAAATTAAATATTGTTTCAAAGAAAAATACAGGCGATATTTGGGATGTATTTTCAATAAAGCCAATCAAAAAATGTAGAAAAATTCTTGAACTTTATGGAAAAAGTAGCGAGAATCAAGAAGATTATTTTCATTTTACAAATTTTAGAAATAAGGGCTTTATTGATAAAATTCAAACAAAAAATAAAAATACTAGAAGTCGTGCATTTTTAGAAAAATATTTTTTGGAATATGAATTTACAAAAGATAAAATTTTGTTAAAAGATATTAATTTTAAAGAAAATATTGAAAAAAATCTAGATACTTATGACTGTAATGAAAGTTTGAGAAATGATTTTCAAAAGGGATATTCTGATAAAAAGCCAAAGATGAATTTGTTTCTGGAAATAAAGGATTTTGATGATTATTCAGAAGATAAAGTGAGTTTTTTGATTTCAGAAATCCAAAATGATTATAATGAATTTGAATGCAGGGGGTACCTGTATGGCGAATAAAAATAAAAAAGGATACACATATATATGGGCAGTCCCTCCAAATGTGCAATTTGAACTGGAAAATAATATTTCAGCATATATTGAGGTAAATACAGATTTTTTGAATAATAAATTTGAAAAAAACAAGACTGTAAAAGTGAATCCTTATGTGAGATTTAATAAGATTTTTACCAGTTTTCTGAATCATTATAATAATTTTTTTGAGTTTGAAAATAAACTGGAGAAAGATACTAAAATTAAAAATCTGACAATGGAAACTGTACCTAAAAAAGAGTCTAAAATAAATAGTTTTAGACGCAGGAACAACATAGTTAAAGAAGAAAAGGAAAGTATACCTGTTTTAAGAAATTTTAAGAAAAATATTGAAAATAATGCGATAAATTATTTGCAGGAACTTGATTTTGTTAGTGGAACAACGGTAATTGATGTTATTTGTGAAAAAATTTCAGAAGATATAAAAAAAGGAATTCTAGGAATAAGCTTGAAAAAGTATTTTTTACTTTTGAATAGCGAAGAACAACAATATATAGCACTTTTAATTTATAATGAAAAAATAAATAATGTAAATTGCATGAAAAATTTTAGATTGGGAATAAAGTATTTTTTTATTGATTCGCTTATTTATAGACAAAAATCAGAAAAAAATAAAATAATAGTTTATATAAATAAACCCAAAAATAAGGTAAATATTGCAAAAATAAAAACTTTGGAATTACTGTTCCTGGAACTTGAAATAGAATTAAAAGTATTTTGGGAAAATCATTTTGGAGTTGTAAATGTTGATGAAACAGCAAAAATTGATGAAATAGCAGTTTTTTAGAAAAATAAAGGGGTGGAATAAATGAAATATAGATTGAAAATTACAGATGAGGAAAATAAAAAGGAAATAAATGTAAGTGAAGATGAAATTATGGAAGTAAAATATAAAATCGGTCTTGCAGAAGATACAAATCTTGCAAACAGCAGAAGCACAGTAGAAATGGAAATAATTGGAAAAATTATTTCAAACTTGGAAAATACAGGAAATAATGTAGAAAATGAGAGCATAAATGATGATTTGTATGAAAAAAATAAAAAGAATATAATAGATTTAGTAGAATGGGCAGAATCCTATCTGGAAAAAAGTGATTACAGAAATTTGGAAATGTTTGTTGATTTGGGTTCAAATAAAAAAATGGATTTGAAATTTACAAATATGTTTGTGTATAATTTTTCACAGGAAATGAGCATTGAAAAAGGAATTGGAATTTTTAAGCTGAAGTTGAGACAAAAATTTCATCAAAAAAATAAACTTGATATAAAATAATACTTATAATGAAAATTTTGTGGTATAATAAAAATATAAATGTTCTATTAAATGAACTTAAAAATCATTCGATTTCTAAAAAAATTACAAAATTTATTTTAGGAGGAAATACTATGATTATAGATGTTGAATTAAACGAAAAAAAACAAAAACAGTTAAAAGAAGTTTTGGAATATGATAACAACTTTATTAATAATTTGATATCAAAAGAATTAGATAAAATATAAGAAAATGAACAAATTTCCAAATCAGAAATAAAAAGAATAGTGAAGTTATCTGAAAAAGCTAAAAAATCCCCAATGATACCTCTTGAAGATTTTGGAAAGAAAATGGGATTTTAAGTGAAATACAGAGTATTGTTATCTAAATATGCAGCAAAAAAATTACAAAAGATGGATAAAAATATAAGTAAAAAAATTTATGATTTTCTGAAAAAAATAAACAATTCTGAAAATCCAAGAATCAAAGGGGAGGCTTTGAGCCATAATTTAAAAGGATATTGGAAGTACAAACCATTAAAAAATTACAGGATAATAGTTGAAATACAAGATGATAAATTAATAGTTTTAGCTGTTGAAGTAGAACATAGGAGTAAAGTATATTTGATTTTAAATAAATTAAAAAAATCATTTTTAAAATAAATAATGATAAATTCAAATATAGGGAGTGAGTTTTTATGAATAGAAATATTTTTATTACTGGAGCTACAAGTGGAATTGGGAAGGAAACAGCTTATGCCTTTGCGAAAAATGGGGATAATGTGATTTTGTGTGCTAGAAATGCGGATAAATTGAAGGAAATAAAGATTGATATTGATAGAAAATATGGAACTAACGCATATATTTTTGTATTGGATGTTACTAAATATAACGATGTTGTAAAATTTACCAAGAAAATATTGGATGATGTGAAAAAGGTGGATATTCTTGTGAATAATGCAGGACTTGCATTGGGACTGGATAAATTTCAGGACTATGATATTGTGGATATTGAACGAATGATAGACACTAATATAAAAGGATTATTGTACGTTACAAGACAAATTTTGCCAAGCATGGTTGAAAATGATGAGGGGCATATTATAAATATTGGCTCAACTGCTGGAATTTATGCTTATGCAGGAGCTGCTGTATATTGTGCGACTAAATCGGCTGTAAAGGTTTTGAGCGATGGAATTAGGATTGATACAATTGATAAAAATATTAAAGTAACTACTGTTCAGCCTGGAATTGTGGAAACTAATTTTAGTAATGTAAGATTTCATGGAAATACAGAGCAGGCTAAGAAGGTTTATGAAGGAATTGAGGCATTGAAGCCAGAAGATATTGCAAATATAATAGTTTATATTGCAAACCAGCCAAAACACGTACAAATTTCAGATATTACAATAATGGCTACAAATCAGGCGACTGGATTTAATATTTACAGAAAAAATCAAAATAAATAATGGTCTGAGATAGTAAATACATAGTAAAGATGTACAAAATACGCTAAACAAATTCATTGACTTTTATAAATAAGTTTAGTATAATAGTTTGTAATTATTTTTTGGAAAGGGAAGTATCGCCTAATGGTATGGCAGCAGCTTGGAAAGCTGTGGGCGGTTAAACGTCTTGTGGGTTCGAGTCCCTCTACTTCCGCCATTTATAAAAATAATTTGACAAATTAGTGAAAATATAGTAAACTAATTAAGATATACGCATAAAATTGGTGGCTAATACCAATGATAGCGATAAATTATTTGGAGGTGAACATAAATGTTTGCAGTAATTAAAACAGGTGGAAAACAGTACAAAGTAGAAGTTGGAACTGTATTAAAAGTTGAAAAATTAGCAGCTGATGTTGATTCAGACATCGAAATTAACGAAGTTCTATTAGTTGGAGAAGGAGATAACGTAACAGTTGGAACTCCAGTTGTAGAAGGAGCTAAAGTTGTAGCTACAGTTAAATCTCATGGAAAAGCTGATAAAAAAATTAACTTTAAATATAACAAAAAAACTTACTACAGAAAAAAAGGGCACAGACAATCTTTTACAGCAATTGAAATTAAATCAATCAATGCTTAATTGTATTTTTTAATATAAATTTAGATTGTGAAAGCTGTTGTGGTTTGAATGATAAAAATAGAAATTCAAAGACAAAAAAATAAAATAATATATTTTGAAATAAAAGGACATGCAAATTTTTCAGAATATGGAGAAGATGTAATTTGTGCAGCTGTTTCATCAGTAGGACAAATGACAGTAAATGGACTTATTGAAACTTTAAAACTTAAGAAAAAAATGAAGTTTATTGAGGAAGATGGGTATATTGAGTGTGATTTGAAAAATTCTGGATTGACTGATGATGAACTTAAAAATGCAGATATATTGGTTGAATCAATGTATTCATATTTAAAGGAAGTTGCAAAAAGTTATAGTAATTTTGTGAAACTTAAAGTAATAAAAAAATAAAATTTGATTCACAAATTAAGATTTGAAAAAATCCAAGAAATAAAATATGAAAAAGAAATCGAGGAGGTTGGAAAATGTTATTAAAATTAAACTTACAGTTATTTGCCTCAAAAAAAGGGCAAGGATCAACTAGAAATGGTAGAGATTCTAACCCTAAATATTTAGGAGTAAAAAAATATGATGGAGAAGCTGTAAAAGCTGGAAACATTATTGTAAGACAAAGAGGAAGTAAATTTCACGCAGGAACTAACGCTAAATTAGGAAAAGATTACACTTTATTCGCATTAACTGATGGGTATGTAAAATTTGAAAATTTTGGAAGCGGTAAAAAAAGAGTAAGCATTTACCCTGAAAGAGTAGAAGCATAATAACAGAATTGTATAATATATTTTTGAAATACTGTCTTAGAAATAGGATGGTATTTTTTATTTAAATTTTATAAAATAAATACTTATTAATAGATATTTTTCTAATGATTTATAATAAAACTTCTTTAAAAGCGAACTCAAAAGCTATGACTACTTAACTCAACCCTTATATTTATATAATTTTTAGTATTTCAATTTTAAATGAGTTCAAGTACATATATTTTTTAGTAAAAGAAGTCAATTGAAATTTAGTTTATATCTTTTGTTGTCTATAACTTAATGAATAATACCTGAAGGACTATGCAGTATTTTTTTGAAAAAAATTAAATTAAACTTATTAAAAAAATAAAAATATATTATTTCTTTATTTAGTAGAAAGGGGAGTAAGCCTTTGCAAAAAAAGTTTATAATAAGTTTAAATCTACTGTTTTAGTAGTTAATAACAATAAATATCTTTTTTACTGTATTTTTTAACTTGTTACAACCCTATCTACTCTATCCATGTATTTTTCATTTATCAAATAAGCAGTAAGTATCTAAGTTTTTAGAATTTATTTTGCTCCTAAAAATTTCAAAAATTAATTAAAAATCCTTGTATTTAGGAATCCATTTTGTATTTTTTATTGCTTCTTTTAAATTATTTAAAGATTCTGTATTTAATTTTTGGTCTAGTACGCTTTGTCCGACTGCTAGTGCCACTGTTTCAGAAAATTCTGTCAGTTTTGATACTGGAGGAAGTACGGCAGCTCCAGGTTTTGTTGTGTCAATTATTCCACCTAGTGAATGTGCGGCTGCTGAGATTATTTTGTCGTTTACAATCTTTGATTTTGTTGCGATAATTCCAAGTCCCAGCCCAGGATAGATTAAAGCATTATTTGCTTGCCCAATTTCGTACGTAATTCCATTGAGTTCTATTGGATCTGATGGGATACCTGTTGCAACGAGAGCTTTTCCGTCTGTCCATTCGATAAGATCTTTTGCACTGGCTTCTGCTAGTTTTGTTGGGTTGCTAAGTGGAAAAATTATTGGTCTTGCAGTGTGTTTTGCCATTTCTTGAACTATTTCTTTTGTGAAAGTATTTGGCACTGTGGAAGTTCCGACAAGTATAGTTGGTCTCACGGATTTTACAGCGGCTTCCAAAGTAGTTAATTCATTTGCATTTGTGAATTCACTCCGTTTTCTTGCGAAAGGAATTTGTTCTGGAGTTAGTCCTTCCGTGTCTTCAAATAACAAGCCTTGTCTGTCAACTAGATAAAACCGTTTTTTTGCCTCTTCTTCAGAAAGCCCCTGCTCTACCATTTCATTGAAAATTCTTCTGGCAATTCCAGCTCCCGCAGTTCCTGCTCCAAAACACATATAAATCTGGTCAGTAAGCTTTTCACCAGAAATTTTTAATGCTCCTAAGATTCCGGCTAAAGTGATAATCCCAGTTCCTTGTATATCATCGTTAAAAGTTGCGATTTCATTTTTATATTTATTTAAAATATTTGCCGCATTTAATCTTCCAAAGTCTTCCCAGTGAAGATATAAATTTGGGAAAAGCTTTTCAGCTGTTTTTACAAATTTGTCTATAAAATTATAATATGCATCTCCTCGAACTCTCTCAAATCTATTTCCTAGATACAAGTCGTTTTCCAGCAGCTCTTTTCTATTTGTTCCAGCATCAATTACAACTGGTAGGACAGTAGCGGGATCAATTCCAGCGGCGGCAGTGTAAACCATCAGTTTTCCAACTGAAATATCAACTCCGTTAGTTCCCCAGTCACCAATTCCAAGGATTCCTTCTGCATCAGTAACGACAATTAAACGGATTTTTCTATTGTCAGCAGCATTTTTTAAAATAGTTTCTATGTTTTCTGGTTCTTTTACTGACAAATAAGCCGCATTTTGAGGATTTACAAATAATTCACTATAATTTTCTATACTTTCTGCAATTACAGGATCATAAACAATTGGCATAAATTCAACTACGTGTTTGCTAAATAAATAATAAAATAATGTTCTGTTTGTATTAAAAATTTCCATTAAGAAATGTCTTTTTTCAATTAACTTGTTTTTTTTCAGAAATTGTCCATAAGCCTGTTTTGCCTGTTCATCTATAGTTTGAATATACGGTGGTAAAAGTCCTAATAATCCATATTCTTCTCTTTCCTTTTTTGTAAAAGCTGTACCTTTGTTAAGGAATGGATTGTTTAAAATTTCATAACCTAATTTCATAAATAATCACCTCTAAATAATATTTCAAATTTATTTTTTGTAATAATCAGATAATCCAAGTATAACACTGAAATATTCGGAAATCAATTTGTTTATCCTGTTATTTAAATTATTTTTCTTGTCTGTTGTAAAATAATGTTAAGAATATATTGTAACAAATTAAAAAATTATGACAATTATGTATTAAAATATTAGTAAGGATAGAATATTAATGAAAAAAATATTATAAAAATTGCATTGAATATGTCTTAAGAATTTTTGTTAAATGCCCGAAATCTATAATTTTGTGTCTTCAAGATTACATTTACCCTTTAGTTTATTTTTTATTTAAATCTAGTATGATTTTTAGTTTGGTATAAACTTAACAGTATATTTGCTAAATAAATACTAGAACAAAATTCTGTTTATAAACACATTCCGCTGTTAATATATTTTGAATTATATTATAGTAAAACTTCTTCAAAAGCGAACTCAAAAGCTATGACTACTTAACTCAACCTCTTAATTTATATAATTTTAGCAGTTTCATTTTAAATAGGTTTGAGTGTATATAAAATTTTATTTTTTAAATAAGCTTCAGTTTATTTTAAGGTTTGGATGATAAAATCAATTTGTAAATCAAAATTAGAGCAGGAGAGTGGAAAGTTATGAAAAAATTAATTCTAGTATCAATGTTGGCAATAGGAATGTCTGTATTTGCAGAAAAATTTACACCTTCAAATAAAACATTGGAAATTTCATTGAAGGAGGTGTTGGAAGGAGCAACTCCTAACGGTTATTACTGGATGGATGGAAGTTTTGATAACAACAAATATCCTGAAAGATATTCGTTTTTTATAATGGAGGATAATAAAGGAAAAATAGATGAATTAATCCAAGGCTATGAAATTGGTAAAAAAACAGGTGGAGAAATACAAGAAAAAATCTATGATGATGTTGATGATGACAGTACAGTATATGGATCATATAAAGTTTATTCAGCAGGGAAAAAAGGTGTATATTATGTAAATAACTATGTAGCCTTGGATGGAAAAAAATACGCAAGATTGTATTTCGGATTTGATAAAAAACACAATACAGTAGTTATACTCGATAAAAACTTAAATGTAATCGAAGTTCTACAAAGAGTAGCCGTAAATTAAAATCTTAAAATATAAATTAAAAAGTAGAGAGCAGTTCAATATAAGATTGCTCTTTTTTAATTTATTTACTAGTCTTGCCTGATTTCATATATTGTGCTATACTAATATTATTTATTGTATAGTAAACTATTGAATTTTAAATGAATAATAAGTTGTTTGTTTGTGAAATAAAGCTAAAAACTTAAAGTTGTAATAAATTCTGTTACTAAGTATGCTTAAAAAAGAAATATAAAAAATAAAGAAAAAGTAAATTTTAAAATAAAAATCAAAAACTGTGAAAAATAGAAGGAGCAATAGGAATTTATGAATAGAGAAAATATTATGGAAAAAAGAAAGAAAGTAGTACTAGGAATGTCTGGTGGAGTTGATTCTTCTGTTGCGGCAATTTTGCTTAAAGAACAGGGTTACGATGTAATCGGAGTTTTTATGAAGAATTGGGAAGAGAAGGATGAAAATGGAGTTTGTATGGCGGAAGAGGATTATAAGGATGTGATTGCTGTGGCAGAGCAGTTGGAGATACCTTATTATTCGGTGAATTTTGTGAAAGAGTATTGGGACAAAGTGTTTACATATTTTTTAGATGAGTATAAAAAAGGAAGAACGCCCAATCCCGATGTGATGTGTAATAAGGAAATCAAATTTCGTGCATTTCTGGACTATGCGATGAAACTTGGGGCTGATTATGTGGCAACAGGGCATTATGCGAGAATTATTCACGAAGAAAAAGATGGAAAAATCAAATCGACTATGTTAAGAGGAATTGATGATAATAAAGATCAAACATATTTTCTTTGTCAGTTAAGTCAGGAGCAACTGGAAAAAGTTTTATTTCCATTGGGGGAGTACACAAAGCCACAGATTCGTGAAATAGCTGAAAAATATAATTTGGCAACGGCGAAGAAAAAAGATAGCACAGGAATCTGCTTTATTGGGGAACGTGATTTTAATAAATTTTTATCACAATACTTGCCAGCAAAGGGTGGAAATATTGTAAATACGCAAGGAAAGGTTCTAGGGCATCATAATGGACTTATGTATTATACAATCGGACAGAGAAAAGGAATTGGGATTGGAAATACAAAGGAGGGAACTGGAGAGCCTTGGTTTGTTGTGGATAAGGATTTGGAAAAAAATGAACTGATAGTAACACAGGGTGATAACTCGGTACTTTATTCAAAAGGATTAATCGCAACAGATTTTAATTTTATAAATGAAGTACAGTTTCCGTTGGAATGTACTGTAAAATTTAGATATAGACAAAAAGACACAAAAGTTGTGATTAATAAACTTAATGAAAATGAATATGAAGTGATTTTTGATGAGTCACAAAAGGCTGTAACGCTTGGACAAATTGTGGTTGCTTATGATGGCGAAGTTTGTCTTGGTGGAGGAATTATTGACAAAATTATAAAATAGTTTTTTAATTTATACAAAATATAAAAATTGAAAGGTGGATAAAATATGGCACTTAATGATGTTATGTGGACGTTTAGTAAGAAAATTTATGAAAGCACGGAAGAATTTGATAAGGATATTAAGGCATATTATGATAGAATGCGTGAATATGTTGACAGAGAATGGAAGCCTGATGAAATAGCTGTTAAACAGTCAGAAATTTATGTTGATTATGAGGCATGGATAAAAGGGAAAGAAGACTTGCTGGAAAATGAAACGACTGATGAAGAAGAATTATCGGAAGAATATGTAGACGATGGTTATTTTCAAGTTGATGTAAGAGCGTTGTTAAAGGCTGATAATGGAAAATATTTTACAAATCTTGAATTAATGACAAAAGTTCATAATCAGCAGGCGAATAAAGAATTAGGAGATCATGTATTTTTTGAAGGTATGGATTCAGATAATGAGGTAGACGGAATTCCTGTATTTTATGTAGCGTGTGGAAGTTAAGGAGAAAAATGGAAGAATTGATATTTTGCTTAAATGCTACAATGCCTGTATTTTTACTTATGATACTTGGGTACATCTTTAGGAAAATAGGAATTATAGATTTAGAATTTGCAGATAAGATGAACAGATTTGTATTTTTGGCACTTTTGCCTGTACTTTTGTTTAAAGAACTGTCGCTATCTGATTTTTCGGCAATCTGGGATTTGAAATATCTGATGTTCTGCTTTTTTGCAACATTTTTTTCAATAACGATAATGTGTATTATCTCACTTTTTCTGAAGGATAAGTCAATTCGTGGGGAATTTATTCAAGCAGGATTCAGGAGCAGTGCAGCCTTACTTGCTTATGCCTTTGTGCAGAATGTCTATGGAGAGGCTAAAATTGTGGCTCTTATGGTAATTGGAGCTGTCCCGTTGTACAATGTCGCTTCAGTTGTGATTTTGATGTTACTTCGTCCGAAACAGGGGAGATTGAATAGAGTAGTTTTAAAAAACACGTTAAAGGGAGTTATGAAGAATCCTTTAATACTTGGAATTTTGGCTGGAATGATTTGGGCATTATTAAAAATTCCACAGCCAGTAATTATGAAAAAATCAATTTCTACATTTTCTGCAGCGGCAACTCCACTTGGATTGCTTGCACTTGGAGCAAGTTTTGACATGAAAGAAGTTTTTTCAAAAATAAAGATTGTATTAGTTTCGTCTTCATTTAAGCTCTTAATTCTTACAGCAATATTTCTGCCAATAGCAATAAAATTTGGATTTAAGGATGAAAAGCTGGTTGCTGTGCTTGGAATGCTGGGAAGTCCAACAACTCCAACTTCATTTACTATGGCAAGAGGAATGGGGCATAATGGGGCAGTAACCTCGGGAACTGTTGTGATTACTACAATTATGAGTATTTTTACATTAACTGGATGGCTTTATATTTTGAAAATTGCAGGATTAGTATAAAATTTGTTAAATAAATAAAAATTTGGTATAATAGCAGAGTATTGTGAGAATAATTAAGTTTATAAAAATAAAGTATTCTGGAGGGAAAAAATGAAATTGAAAAAATATGTTTTGATTGGCATAATGACATTGTTAGTTATTGTTGGATGTGATAACAAGGGCAATGAAAAAAATGACAAGGATAATGTGAAAGTAACAGATGTGAAAAGGGATATTTCAACTGAGGAAATCATAAAATATAATGAATATTTGAAATTAAGTGATGTGCCAAATTCTGAAGAATGGAATGCTTTTTTTACAGAGATAAAAAAAGAAGAATTTACTGATCAAGCTGGAAATATAAAAAATATCTCAGAACTGGCTACATTTACTGAAAATTTAGATAACTCAATTAATTTGACTGGTGAATATATAAAAGAAATTACGGATGTAATGCAAAAAGCTCCAAAAATGGAAGCAATTGATAAAAATGCTGAAAATCTTTTAAATTCATTGATTGAAGAACAAAAAGTGTTAACGGAGATTAATGATTATTTTGAAAAAGGCGACTATAAAACTGATAAATTGTCAAAAATAGAAGAATTGAATGATAAATACAAAGTTGTATTGAAAAATAGACAGGAAAATCATAAAATTTTTACTAATTCATTAAATGAAATTGCCCAAATAATTAATCAAAAAATAGAAAAACAATTACAAACAGATGGAAAAACAGCAAAATTAAATATTTTGAAATTTGTAAATTCAGTAGATAATTTTGGAAAAATAGCTTTTGGGAAAAATAATTTGAACTTTGATGAAAATGAAGTAAAAATCCTGGAAGAAGCAAATAAAAACGTGCAAAATACATATAAGGCAGTGTCTGAAATGACACTTGAAAATGCCAAAAAAGAAAATATAAATGAGGAAGACTTCAAGAAAATAAAAGAAAGTTCAAAATTATTATCAGAAAATATACAAAAAATGGTAGCAGGCGTGAAAAACCAAAATATTCAAGATGTGGTAATGAGTGCAAGTAATATTTTGAGTGCAAAGACAGATTTAGAAAATGTGTTTAATGTTTTAGTATTAAAAAAATAAAATTTAATAATAAAAAGAGGTGAGTAATTATTGCTCACCTTATGTTTTAATCTTTAATCATAAATAAGATATATTGAAATATATAAAAGTTATATATTATAATTATTGACAAAGGGTTTCAAAAAATGTTATTATTATAATATGTTTAGAAATTAATTTGTAAAAGTTATTATATAAATAAAAGCAGGAGGAAATAGCTATGAAAAAAATATTGTTATTGATGATTTTAGCACTAAGTGTTTTTATGTGTAGTGTTGAAAAAGAAGAAAAAAAAGAAGGAAAAAATATTGATGGAATTCCTAAGAAAATTGTAATTGGATTGGATGATTCATTTGTTCCAATGGGATTCAAGGATGAAAAAGGCGAAATTGTAGGGTTTGATATTGATTTGGCTAAGGCAGTTGCTCAAAAATTAGGAAGTGAGGTTGAATTTAAACCTATAAACTGGGATTCTAAAATATTGGATTTAAATGGTGGAAATATTGATTTAATTTGGAACGGACTTACTATAACGGAAGAAAGAAAAAAAGAAACTGAAATGACAAAACCGTATTTTACAAGTCACCAGCTTATAGTGGTTAAAGCAGGTTCAAGTATTAATACAAAAGCCGATTTGGCAGGAAAAAATGTTGGAAGTCAAACTGAAAGCAGTGGAGAGGAAGCTGTGAAAAAATCAGGAGATGACAAGAAATTTAAGGAATTTAAAACTTATGCTCAGTATGATCAGGTGTTTATGGATCTTGATGCAGGCAGAGTTGACGCAATTATAGCTGATGAAGTATTGGCAAAATATACTAAAAAAACAAAAGAAACTCAAGCTAAAAAAGAACTGTACCAAATTTTAAATGATAATTATGGTGAAGAGGAATACGGAATTGCAGCTAAAAAAGGTAATACAAAATTAGTTGAAGCTATAAACAAAGCTATTGAGGAATTAAAAGCAGACGGGACATATCAAAAAATTTACTCGAAATGGTTTAAAGATTAATGAATCAATCGTTACCAATATTTATAGAACTGGTAAAAACTTTACCAAATGTAGTAGTACTGTATATATTCACGGTTTTATTTTCCATCCCGTTAGGAATTTTAGGAGCATTGGCGTATACAGGAAAAAATAAGATAGTAAAATTTATTATTTCAGTTTATACCTGGATTTTTCGTGGTACTCCCTTGATGCTGCAATTAATGGTTGTTTATTATGGAATACCGCTAATGAAGTTTGGAGGTTATAAAATTGTTCTTGCACCGTACATGGCAGCCACAATTACATTTATAATAAATTATGCCGCATATCTTGTGGAAATTATGAGAAGTGGAATTGAAAGCATAGACAAAGGACAACATGAAGCTGCAAAAGTACTAGGCTATAGTTATTGGCAAAAAATAATATGCGTTATTTTACCGCAGGCAATAAGAAGAGTACTGCCAACATTGGGAAATGAGGCGATTACTCTTATAAAGGATACTTCCCTTGTATATGTTCTTGCTGTTACAGAAGTAATGAAACGGACAAAGGAGCTAGCAAATATTTATTATAATATTACTCCGTATATTTGTGCAATTATTATTTATCTAGTATTAAGCTTTGCTGTTGACAGGCTATTTAAGAATATTGAAAAAAGAAATAAAATCAGGATTTAAAATTTCTGATTTACGAATGGTTTTATTAAAATATAAGAAACTGGGAGATAAATCGTGGAAAGTGAAAAAATAATAGAATTGAAAAATTTAAAAAAACAGTATGGCGATAATGTAATTTTGAAAAATATTAATTTGCATGTTGATAGAGGTGAGGTTGTTTCGCTAATAGGGCCTTCTGGAAGTGGTAAGTCAACAATTTTACGGTGCATAGTTGATTTGGAAAGCATAACATCAGGAGAAGTAATGATTGAAGGAAATAATTTGGCGGATAAAAATGTCGATAAAAAAATAAAAAAGGAAATGCTGCTAAAGACAGGAATGGTTTTCCAGACATTTAATTTATTTCCTCATCTATCAGTTAGAAACAATATAGTCAGAACTTTAAAACTTGTAAAGAAAAAGACGACAATAGAAGCTGAAAACATTGCCAATAAAATGCTAGACCTAGTTGGACTTTCGGATAAAATTGACAGTTTTCCGAATGAACTTTCAGGTGGGCAGAAGCAGCGTGTGGCAATAGCGAGGGCATTGGCATTACAGCCAGATATTATGCTTTTCGATGAACCAACATCAGCACTGGATCCGGAGCTGGTAAAGGAAGTACTGGATATAATAAGAAAACTGAAACAGCAAAAAATCACAATGCTAATTGTAAGCCATGAAATGAATTTTGTCCGTGAAATTTCAGACAGAATAATTGTTATGGAAAAAGGTGAAATACTGGAAACAGGAACTTCACAGCAAATCTTTGAAAATCCAGCTTCTCAAAGAGTAAAGGAATTTTTGAATACAAATAATTAAAAAGTTAATTTTTATAGCTATTTATGAGTCAATTCTCAAAATTTAGCTTAAAATTAGATAATTAACAAGGATTGATTTCTATATAAAATAGGAGTTAATCCTTTTAGTTTTTTTCTACTTAATTTTCATATAAAAAACTGCACCATCTATCTTACTTAGAAGATTTTTGGTACAGTTCACATGTAATATTATTTCTTAAATTAAATTATTTATTTTTTAAAATATCTCTAATTTCTGCTAATAATGTTTCTTCTTTTGTTGGAACAGCTTCGGCAACTTCTTCTGCAATTTTAACAGCAGGTTTTCTTAGTTTATTGATAAATTTTACCATTAAGAAAATGACAAATGCCATAATTAAAAAATTAACTATATTTTGAATAAATAATCCATATTTTACTGCAGCTTCTGGTGTAGTTGCAGTAGCAGGTGTAATAACAAATTTTAAGTTTGAAAAATCAATTTTTCCTAAAATAATTCCAATAACTGGCATAATTATATCATCAACCAATGAAGTAACTATTTTTCCAAAAGCAGCACCAATTATAACTCCAACTGCCAAATCCATTACATTTCCTTTTGAGATAAATTCTTTGAATTCTTTAAACATTAAAGTAATTCTCCTTTCAAAATTTTATACGGTTTATTATAATGTATTTTTTACAGAATTGCAACTTTTTTATAAACTTTTTTTGTAATTCAATTTTTTCAAATAACAAATAATAAAATTAAACTATTTAAGTTTAAAATTTATAAAATTTTTGAGATTAATTTTAAAATGTTTTAGTATATAATAATGTATTTTTTAAATTATATTTTTTGTTTTTTTGATTTATACATTTCTAATGTTTTAAAAAATACTTTGTTAAGAGAAATTAACAGTTTTTTTCTAGCTTCATTACTGATAGTGCCGTTATCAGTATAAACAAAAGTATCAGAAAGTAAACATTTGATATATTGAATTTTTTCCCATTTATTTAGTTTTCCTACTCTTTCGTCATTTGAAAGATTGTATTTTTGAACTTCTTTATCTAATTTATCAATACTATATGTTTTTATTTCCTTAAAATAAGTTAATTTGTCCTTTTCAAAATTAAAATTTCCATTTTCATCAATAACTCCAGAAATAGCTTCTTTAACTAATGTCATTTTTTGTCCTCCTCTAATTTAAAATTATTTTTATTTTTACCATTGATTTTCTACAAAAGTCCTAATTACTCTCCCTTTACAATATAATAATTCAGTGTTTAAAATAATAATATCATCATACTCAGGGTTAAATGAATGTAATCGAATAATTCCTTGTTTATCTATTATTAGTTGTTTTATGTATGTTTCATCATCATATTCAAATACACATACTTTTCCATTTAAACTTATCGGATTAGTACATAACTCAGGATCTACGATAGCAATTGAATCATCTGGGATGCTTTTATCAAAACCATTCATACTATCACCTGCAACTTTTATTGCAAAAAGACCATTTTTATAAATATCTTTTGGTATAGAATAACTCCCAATTTCTTCAGAAAGATTTATATATCCTGTTCCTGCACTAGCTTTACCATACATTGGAATTTCTCTTATTTCAACAGGAATTATTTCTCCGTGAGATATAGTACTGTATTTTTCATTAGAATCAAAATGTGTTATACCAGCTAAATAATTTAAATCAACATTAAAAAATTTTGCATAGGCTGTAACAAATTTGTTGCTTGGTTCAGATAAATTGTTTTCCCAGCGTGATATCATGCTTTTAGTTATACGTAAATTGTATTCTTTATTTAGTTTTTCAACTAGGGAATCCATTGATAATTTATTGTTTTTTCGTAATTCTTTTAAACGTTTGCCAATATTCATAAAATAGTCCTCCAATACTTTAAAAATATAAGTTTATAGGGTTTTAAGTTAGATAATTATACTTTAAAATTTAATTTATTATATTATACTCCATTTGTTCCTAAAAAGCAACAAAATTTTTTAAAATCTTTTTTAGTTGCTAAATCGGTACAAAATTTTCTTTGATTAATTTATAAAAACATAGTACAATTATATAAAATAATGATGTGTAAGAAAGGAAATATAAATATGAGAACTTTGAAGGATATAAAGGAAATGTTGGTTAAATGTGGTGCAGCAATTTGGGGAACAAAGAAGGAAGTTAAGGAGTTGCCAAACATTATTAGTGATGATGAAATTATAACATATGCTACTTCAGGTGTTTATGATGGACATACTTGGTTAGTTATTTCAACAAATAAAAGAATTATTTTCTTAGATAAAGGAATGTTTTTTGGTGTAAATCAAATAGAGATACCTCTAAGTAAAGTAAATTCAATAAAATATAGAAAAAGATTTTTTCTTGGAGAAATAGAAATATGGGATGGAGCCTCTATGATTAAAGTAACGAATATACTGAAAAAAACGCTTGTTCCATTTGTAAATGCTGTAAATGATTCGATAGAAGAGTTTGAGAATTTAAAAAAAAATCAGACTTCAGTTGCTGACGAACTAATAAAATTTAAAAAATTACTAGATGAAGGAGTAATAAATCGGGTAGAATTTGACAAAAAAAAGAAAGAGTTGTTGAAATAAAAATTTTGGGTTGTTTAAATGCAAGAAAAGTAATATTTACGTGAAAATTTATTTTAAATAAAATAATAAAATATTGATGTATTATTTTAAAAATTATGATATAATTAGGTAAAATTGAAATTACATAATAAAATTAGTTTAATTTCAAAAATTATGACTTATTATTGTTTACTAATTTAGACTAAATTTTTATGATTCAATTTTACAAAGTCAAGCATAGATCGGAAGGATGTAGATAAAATGAAAAAATTAATATTATCACTTTTAATTTTAGTTGCAATGCAAGGATTTAGTAATAGCACATGTAACTTTGCCTCTAACCCTGATACTTTTTTAGATAGAGTTATAAAAAAAATACAATCTGAAAAGCGATCAGATGATATTTTTTGTGATAGAGACAAAATAAAAATGGCATATTATACTATTGAAGATGAGGACTATAATGCAAATGTAGGGATTGTAATAAAAGTTAGTCCAACAACATCGAATGATGAATTTAAAAAGGACTTTTATAAAAAATTTAATGACTATAAAAATTTCTTTACAAAAATTGATACAAAAAATTTGGGGAAAAATCCACTTCCAGATAAAGAAATAGTACGTTTCTATATTCAGTTTCCAGATGAAAGAAGTATAATAATAATAGGAAAATATGAATATGATTTAAAAACTAAAGAATATCAGCTAGTAGTTAATTCAAAGGCAAAAGAATATTTTGAAAAAATAAATTTGTTTGCTCCATTAGCATCAACAAAAATATCTTATTCTGATGAAGGGCATATATATTAAAAATTTGATCATATTTGAGTCTATAATTATTCAGGAGGGAAATTAGATATGAGTATAAAAAAAATAAGGAAAGCTGTTATTCCAGCCGCTGGACTTGGGACGAGAGTTTTGCCAGCAACCAAAGCACAGCCTAAAGAAATGCTTGTAATAGTTGACAAACCTGCACTACAGTATCTTGTAGAAGAACTTGTATATGCGGGAATTGAAGAAATTCTTATTATTACTGGAAGAAATAAGGGATCAATAGAAAATCATTTTGATTATTCTTATGAGCTGGAAAAGACTTTGGAAGAAAAAGGGAAAAAAGATTTATTAAAAGTTGTAAATAATATTTCTGAAATGTCAAATATTTATTATGTGCGTCAAAAAAAACCATTAGGTTTAGGGCATGCAATAAGTTGTGCAGAAGCATTTGTGGGAGATGAGCCATTTGTTGTGCTTTTAGGAGACGATATTATTTATACAGATAAAGATAAAGGGCAAAATCCTGTTACAAAACAGCTTGTAGAAAAATATAATGAATTACAAGGCGGTACAATTTTAGGAGTACAGGAAGTCCCTCACGAGAATGTTTCAAAATATGGGATAATAAAGCCATTAAAACAAATTGATGAAAAAACAGTAGCAGTAGAAGATTTTATTGAGAAACCATCAGTTGATGAAGCTCCGAGTAATCTTGCGGCATTAGGGCGATATGTGTTGGAACCTGAAATTTTTTCATATTTAAAAAGGACAAAACCTGGAAAAGGTGGAGAAATTCAGTTGACAGATGCAATTTTGGCAATGAAGAACGATGGTGAAAAATTGTATGCGTATAATTTTGATGGATTGAGATACGATACTGGAGATAAATTTGGAATGTTTGTTGCAAACGTTGAATTTGGATTAAGACACGAAGAATTAAAGGATAAAGTAAAAGATTACTTGAAAGATCTAGTAGAAAAACTATAATTTAAAAATGTGGTATTCGTCCTTTATAATAAAATTATAAGATAAATCAAAAAAAAAAAAAAACAGTAACTATGATAAAATTATAGCAAATATATAATTTAGTAAGGATAAAATAATACAAAGGAGTGAACGCTATGAAAAATGTATTTAGAATTCTGGCTGTAATTTTGTTGGGACTAAGTGTAGCAAGCTGTGAACTGTTTAGTCCGAGTTATTGGAACAGAGTAAATAAAAGATGGGAAGAAAGAGGCGTACAATGTTACAAAAAATACAATGGAAATGTCTATTGTGAGGATAAGTATGGAAATCGTTTTTAATTTGTAAGTTTATCTAAATAGATTGTTATGCTTGGAAGTAGAATTTTTATGATTCTGCTTCTTTTTTTGAGAAAAATTTAGAAATATTAAAATTTATCATGTTATTTTGTATTGTTTGTAATTTAAAAAACAAAAATTACTGAACTCAAAAGTTATGACTATTTACTCAAACCCTTAGTTATACTATTCCCTATTAAAACAATGTAGTTTTTATAATTCCGTTTAGCAAGGGGTCAAGACCCCTTGTCAGAAAGTGAAATAGGAAATCATTTCTTTTTTCAAATGGGGTTTAGTATTGATATAATTTTTAATAGTTTAATTTTAAATGGATTCGAGTATATATTAAAAATACTAGGTTTTATACTCTGTCAAATAAGTTTGTAATAAATTTCTTATTTAGGCGGAGTTTAGTATTAACACTATTTATTTTTAAGATTTTATATGTTAAAATATACACAAACTTTAAATAGAAATGAGGTAGATTCAATTGTATAAAATAAAGATTAATAACATGAAATTTCATTCATATATAGGTGTTTATGAAGAAGAAAAAAAAATTGGACAAAATATTGAAATTGATTTAATCATTTCACTTTCAAAGGAAATCATTAAAAATGATGACATAAATAGTACATTGAGTTATGGAGATTGTTATAGAAAAATAGAGGAAATTGTTAAAGCAAGCAGAGTAGATTTGCTGGAAACATTGGCTTTGGATATTATAGAAGAGATGAAAAAAATGAATGAAAAAATTGAATATGTGCAAGTAAATATACGAAAATTAGCAGTTCCAATTAATGGAATTTTTGACAGTGTTGAAATTCAGATAAAAGATTAGGCGGAGCAAGGAAAGGGATAAAATAAAAATGGCTAAAAATAGAGTTTATTTAAGTTTGGGTAGTAATATTGGAAAAAGAGAAGAATATATTCAAAAAGCTATTGAAGCAATTGAAAAAATTGAAGGAATTGAAGTATTGAAAAAATCAGGATTATACGAAACAACTCCTGTTGGATATTTAGAGCAAGATTTGTTTTTAAATGCAGTAATTAAGATTGAAACTGATTTTTCAGCAAGAGAAATCTTAAAAATCATAAATAAAATTGAAGCTGAACTAGATAGAAAAAGGGAAATTAGATGGGGACCAAGAACGATTGATATTGATATTTTGATTTTTTCAGATAAAAAAATTAACGAACCTGATTTGATAGTTCCACATAAGGAAATGCTGAATAGATTATTTGTACTAGTTCCATTGAGTGAAATTTATGATGGAGAGTATTTTGACAAAGAAGAAATTGCAGAAAAAATAAATGAGTTAGTTAAAGCAGGGGATCAAAAAATTGAAAAAATTTGAAAAAACCAATAATTATAAAATTAATAGATCAAATTAAAATATTTGAATACAATAAAAAGAATTATCATAATTCTTATATTTTTTGAATCTTTAAATTAAATTATCGGACGTTAATTGTATTTATTATTTTATTTACAATCATTAAATCATTACAACGACTCATTTAACAATTACTAATGTAATTGAATAAATTTAGAGATATACTATTATTGTAAAGGAATTAATTTTATTTATTAAAGACAAATAATGTTAAGTTAGTGGGTAAGTTTAAATATCATTTATTGTAAATAATAATTTACAAAGATAAGATCATGTAATAAATATGGACTAGACTTACTTAATGCTACAAATATAAGAAGAAAGTTTATCAAAAGAGAATTGAAAAATACCGAAAAAAAAAGAAAGGTAAAAAAATGAAAAAAAACAAAAATATAGATAAAGAAACAAGATTAAAAAATATTGAAAATGCAGTACGTGAAATTTTAATAAATATTGGTGAAGATGTGGATAGAGAAGGGCTTATTGAAACTCCTAAAAGAGTTGCAAAAATGTATGATGAGATTCTGAGTACAAAAAGTGTAGATGATTTTGAAAATTATAAATTATTTGATGTAGATTTAGGTGATTCTCAAGAAATAGTACTTGTGAAGGAAATACCCTTTTTTTCAATGTGTGAGCATCATATGCTACCATTTTTTGGAAAGGTGCATGTTGCTTATATTCCGAGAGATAATAAAGTTATTGGACTTAGCAAGATACCAAGACTTGTTGAATTTATTTCACGAAAACTGAGTGTTCAAGAAGAAATTACTGTAAATGTTGCAAAAAAATTGATAGAAATATTAAATCCATTGGGAGTTGCTGTTGTGGTTGAGGCACGACACATGTGCATTGAAATGAGAGGGGTTAATAAAATTGGTTCTGTGACTAGAACATCATTTTATAGTGGCGAATTTAAGGAGAATGTGGATAGGAAGAAGGAGTTTTTGGATGGGATTAAATCTTAAACTTCTAAAAAATAATTAAAAATCGGGAGAAAAAAGTGATGAAAGAATCATTATATGGAGAAAAGAAAAGAGTAACTTTGCTTGCAGAAATTTTAGACAAAATGGATAATCCAGCGAGTGATGTTCAGGTTATTCATGTTAGTGGGACGAATGGGAAAGGTTCGACTTGCTATATGATTAATAGTATTTTGTGTGAAACGGGATATAAAGTTGGATTATTTACGAGTCCTCAAATAAGGACAATTTATGAATTGATTAAGGTTAATGGGGTTGAAATTACTGAGTTGGAATTTGAAGAGTATAAAAATAAGTTAAGACAGGTTTTGAATGAGCTGGATTTGGATTTGGAAAATGATTTGTCGTATTTTGAGATGGTGTTTTTGATTGCGATGATACATTTTAAAAATAAGGCTGTGAATGTTTTGATTTTGGAATGTGGGCTTGGAGGGGAACTGGATGCAACGAACGCAGTTTCAAAAATTGATTATACTATTTTTACAAAGATTGGGATTGATCATAAAAATATTTTGGGAAATACGATTGAGGAAATTTGCCGAACAAAGTCAAAAATTATAAGAAAACAGAGCAATGTTATAATTGCTCCAAATCAGAGAGATGTAGTATATGAAATTTTGGAAAAAGAAGCAAAATATAAAAATTGTGATATTTTTTTAGCTGAAAAAAATATAAAAATTGAAAAAGTAGAAAATAAAGAAAAGAATAGCCAAAATATTTATGAAAAAGAAGATTTAACATCTGAAAACGGTTCAGAATTTCAAGATAAAGTTAGAGCTGAAATAATTGGAAATTATGGTTTTGGGAAAAATTTTAAAAATAATGAATATTTTTTTAGATTTGGACTAAAAGGTGAACAACAGCTGGAGAATCTAGCAACAGTTTTAATGTGGTATTTTAGATTTTGTGATGAAAATATTCTAGAAAATACAGAAAAAATATTGGATAGAGCTTTGGGAACATTGCAAATTGAAGGAAGAATGGAAAAAGTTGGGGAAATTAAAAATGTGTATTTGGATGTGGCACATAATGAGGATAGTGTCGAGGCATTTGTAGATTATGTTAAAAAGAATTTTGATAATAAGAAAAAGATTTTTGTAGTTGGATTTTTGAAGGATAAGGAAGTTGAGAAATGTGTGAATCTTTTAAAAATAGTTGGGGATAATTTTATATTGACAGAACCCAATAACGAAGAAAGAAAATTGGATTCAGAGATTTTGGAAAAATATTTTGAAGATAAAAAAATTGAAAACTCTAAAAATATTATAATTTCTGAAAAGAATATTGAGAAGGCTTTTTTGAAAGCGTTGGAATTGAGAGAGAATGAAGATGAGTGTATTTTTGTAGTTGGATCATTTTACTTGTTAGGAGAAGTAAAAAAAGTTATTGAGAAATGTTTTTAATTTAATCAGAATAAATATTAAAAAAAAACAGGCATACCATTTAAGAAGGGAAAGAAATAAAAAAATGATTAAAACCAGTAAAATTAAGAATAAGGATTCAAAAAATATTATTATTGAATTTAATGGAAATATAGAAGAACTGCCTAAATTTGAGAATTTTTTGGAAGAAAAGAATATTTTTTCATTTAATAAAAATGAAGGGATTACAGCTATTTTTAAATATTCAGAATTAAAACAACTGATTGAGATTTTGAAAATGGAAAATAGTTTTGAATTTGAAAATGGAATTGAAAAATTGGAAGAGATTTTACAAGAAAATAGATTGATTTGGAAAGGGAATAGGTTTGAGTTTGATTTGACAACTGAATCAGTTATTTATTCGATTTTGAATATTACGCCAGATTCGTTTTATGATGGTGGGAGAAATTCAAGTGTATATAAGGTTTTGAAGCGAATTGAGGAAGATATTAGGAATGGGGCTAAAATATTTGAATTTGGGGGGAAATCATCGAAGCCTAATTTTGATGATATTTCGGCAGAAGAAGAATGGAATCGGATTGAAAAATATATTGAGGCTGTGAAAAAGGAGTTTCCAGATATTGTGCTGGCTTTAGACAGTGATACTGAGGAAGTTATTGAAAAAGGACTGGATGCGGGTATTGATATTATTAATGATTTTAATGGATTTACTTCGGAAAGAAAATTGAAATTAGTTGAAAAATATAAACCTGCGTTGGTTGTGATGAATAATGGACGGTTTGATGAAATTCCAAACTTGAAAAATTATTTGGAAAATTATTTTGATAAGCGAGTAAAAGCAATTTTAGAAACTGGAATTGAAAGAGAAAAAATTTCGATAGATCCAGGAGTTGGATATTCTTCAAATAACAGCATGAATACACCTGAAGATATGGAAAGAATTAAGTCGGTAAAATATTTACGGAATATGAGATTACCAATAATGATTGCTATTTCGAGAAAAAGTTTTAATGAGAAAATATTTGGGTTGTCGCTAGAAGAAAGACTTATGGGAACATTGATGTTTGAGAGTCTAATGGTACAAGATGGCGGAAGGATTTTGCGAGTTCATGATGTAAAGAAAACTAGGGATATTTTGAATATGCTGGAAGTTTATAATAAAATTTAATTTTATACTCGAACCCGTTTAAAATTAAACTATTAAAAATTATACAAACTTAGGGTTTGAGTAAATAGTCATAGCCTTTGAGTTCTGTTTTAAAGTGGTTTTACTATAAAATTAAAGAAAATATCCAAAAGGAGAAAATTTTGAAAATAGAAAATATAAATTTCTTAAAAAAACATTTACAAAATTTAGCAGAATACGAGCCTGAATTGAAAACAAAAATTGAAAGAATTTCAGAAATATTATCACAAACGAAAATAAAGGATTTAACGAACAGAAAGTCTAAAGTTCATTTATCAGCGAGTGCTGTAGTTTTTAAGAATGCGAAATGTTATTTTATAAAACATCCGTATTTAAAAACTATTTTACTGCCAGCAGGACATGTAGAAAATGGTGAGATGCCTTTAGATACTGCTATCCGTGAATTTGTAGAAGAGACTGGTTTTTTTGCAAAAGTTGATGAAAATATGCAAAATTTTGGATTGATTGATGTTAATGTGATTGATATTCCTGAAAATCCTGTGAAAAGTGAAGGGGAGCATATTCATATTGATTTTCGGTATAAACTTGTCTTGGATGAAGAAAAAAATATTGAAAAGGCTGAGTTGGAGTGGTTTTTGCTAGGAGAAAATGAGTCTGATGAGGAATTTAAGGGGTATTATAAGTATTTAGAAAAATAAAAGAGAAAAATTATATCAAATTTAAAAATAGTGGATGAAAGGGAGTATAAAAACTTCCTTTTTTTGCAATTATTTTGATTATATGATAAGATAAAAGCAAAACAGGTGTGGAAAGTGAAGTAAATTATGAAAAATTATATAAAAAATATGAGTAAAAAAGATTTAGTGTTACTAAATATACGAAAAATGTATGATTCTTATGGATATAAAAAGATTTCTCTTCCGAGTTTCGAGGAATATGATTTGTATAATGAAAATAAGGATTTTATTGATAGAAATGTATTGACTGTTATGAGTCCGAATGGAAAATTGTTGGCATTGAGGCCCGATATTACGTTGTCGGTTGCTAAAAAGGTGTCTAAAGATCAGTCTTTGAAATACAGTAAAATTTATTATCAGGAAAATACTTACAATCTGACAAAATATGTTGGTTACGAAGAGGATGAACAGCTGGGGATTGAATTAATTGGGAAAGAATCGACGTTTTTGGATTTTGAGATTATTAATCTTGCAGTAAAAAGTCTGGATATTATAAATAAAAAAAGTATGATTGTTTTGTCGCATGCAGGATTTATTTCTTCAATTTTTGAAAATTTCGATTTGGAATATGAAATAAAAGAACAAATATTGGATTGCATTAATAGAAAAAACAGCCACGATATACAAAAAATACTAAAAAGAAATGAACATATTTCAGAAAATGTGAAAAAATTAATTTATAAAATTCCTGAATTATCGGGGAATTTGGAAAATATTGAAAAGGAACTTTTAAAATATAAAATAAATGGCAATACGAAAAAAATATTATCTGAACTTAAACAGTTAAACAGTTTATTGATGAAATTTTACAAGAAATCAAAAATTATATTTGACTTTTCTGTTGTAAAAAATCTAAATTATTACAACGGAATTATTTTGCAAGGGTATATTGAAGGCTTTCCAAATGTAATTTTAACTGGTGGGAGATACGACAAATTGTTTGAAAAATTTGGGGTTGATACTGGAGCGGTTGGATTTGCGATTTTGACTGATGGATTGAAAGGGTATTATAAGGATACGGATAAAAAGGATTTTGAGATTTTGATTGCGTATGATAACAGTGATTTTGAAAAATTGGTCGAAATTGTGAATGATTTTCAGAAAAAGGGGCTTAGAGTAAGGACGGAAAATATTGAGAATTTAGGTAAAAGTGATTTTGAAATTTTTAATTTTGATGAGAAATATATTTTTCAAAACGGGGAATTGAAAAAGGAGGAATAGTATGATAAATATAGCTCTTCCTAAAGGGAGATTAGGAAATAAAGTGTATAATTTATTTGAGAAAATAGGCTATGAAAGTGCGGAAATGAAGGAAGATAATAGGAAACTGATTTTTGAGAATGAGGAAAAAAATATTAGATTTCTTTTAGTGAAGCCGTCGGATGTAGGGGTTTATGTCGAAAAGGGAAGTGCGGATATTGGAGTTGTAGGAAGGGATATACTGCTTGAAGAAGATCCTGATGTATATGAATTAATGGACTTGGGATTTGGGAAATGCAGGTTTTCGCTTGCAGGACCGATGGATTTTAAGGAAAATTTCGATAGACCTCTTGTGGTTGCAACAAAGTATCTTAATGTGGCGAAAAAATATTTTGACTCAATTAATAGGGATGTAGAGCTTATAAAATTAAATGGTTCTATCGAAATAGCCCCAATTCTGGGACTTTCTGATGTGATAATGGATATAGTTGAAACTGGGACAACTTTGAAGGAAAATAATTTGAAGATTCTTACAAACATCGAAGATATAAGTGCCAGATTTGTTGCCAATAAGTCAAGTTACAGATTTAAGAATAAAAAAATTGAGGAAATTGTTAATAAGATAAAAGAAATTTTGTAAAATAAAAAAATTGATAAAAATATTTTAAATATAATAAAAAAGTGAAATGGAGTGATGCGTTATGATTAAGACAATAAAGTATTCAAAAAATGTTGATTTGGAAAAAGAGCTTGCTAGAAGCCAGTTTTCGTACGATGATGTAAATGAAACTGTGGAAAGCATTCTGAAAGATGTTAAAGCTAGAGGAGATAAGGCTTTGATAGAGTATACTGAAAAATTTGATGGTGTAAAACTGGAAAATCTGGAAGTTACACAGGAGGAAATTCAAAAAGCCTTTGACACAATTGACAAGGAATTAATGGAAGTTATTCAGTATTCACACGACAACATCAAGAAATTTCACGAAAAACAAGTTAGGAATGATTTTTTAATAAGACAGGAAAATGGCGTAATTTTGGGGCAAGTAATTAATCCGATTGAAAAAGTTGGACTTTATGTGCCTGGCGGAACAGCGGCTTACCCTTCGACTCTGCTTATGAATGCAGTTCCAGCTAAAATTGCTGGATGTAATGAAATTATAATGGTAACACCTCCAACTTCAGATGGAACAATTTTATCCTCTATTCTTGTTGCGGCAAAAATTTCTGGAGTTGACAGAATCTTTAAAGTGGGTGGAGCTCAGTCAATAGCTGCCCTTAGTTATGGTACGGAAACTATTCCAAAAGTATATAAAATTGGCGGGCCAGGAAATATTTACGTTGCAATGGCTAAAAAAATGGTTTATGGGGAAGTTTCGATTGACATGATAGCAGGACCGAGTGAAGTGCTTATAATTGCTGATGAAAGTGCAGACCCAGTTCATACAGCGGCAGATTTATTGTCACAGGCGGAACACGACAAACTGGCAGCCTGCATATTAGTTACGACTTCTGAAAAGTTGGCAAATGAAGTTACTAAGGAATTGGAAAAGCAGTTAAAGGAATTGCCAAGAGAGGAAATTGCAAGGACATCGATTGAAACTCAAGGAAGAATAGTTATTGTAGACAATATGGATGATGCTGTTTTTGTAAGCAATTATGTTGCACCGGAACATTTGGAACTGGCAGTAGAAAATCCATTTGAATTATTGCCAAGAATAAAAAACGCAGGATCAATATTTATGGGACACAACACGCCTGAACCAATTGGAGATTATCTAGCAGGCCCAAATCACACATTGCCGACAAGCGGTACTGCCAAATTCTCTTCTCCACTCTCAGTAGACGATTTCGTTAAAAAATCTTCGTTTATTTACTATTCAAAACAAGGACTTGAAGAAGTTAAGGATAAAGTAATTAAATTTGCTGAAAATGAAGGGCTTACAGCACATGCTCGTTCAGTTTCAAAAAGATTTGATAAATAAAAAATAGAATTTGTCTGAAAACAGATTTTTAATATTTTTTTGAGAAGATTGAAAATTATAAATTTCTAGTTTTCAGGCTTTTTCAAAATATTAAAATTTTTCATTTTTAAAATAAAAAGTATTTAATTTTTGAAAGTTTTTATTTCAAAAAATAAAAAGTTCTTAAAATTTTGGAGTTTTTTGATTTGAGAATAAAAAATTGATTATTTTTCTTTTTTTTGTTATACTTTGTATGAGGTGATTTTATGGTTAAAAGAACTGAATACTTGGAAAAATTGAAAAAAATAAAAGATATGCAAATAATAAAAGTTATTACAGGCGTTAGGCGGTGCGGAAAATCTACATTGCTATCTCAATTTAGAAATTTTTTAATAGAATCTGGTGTATTGGAAGAACAGATAATTTCCATAAATTTTGAGGATTTAAAGTTTGAAGATTTAAAAGATTATAAATTATTGTATCAATATATAAACGAAAGGCTTGTTCCTAATAAAAAAAATTATATATTTATTGATGAAATTCAGGAAGTTGAGAATTTTCAAAGGGCAGTGGATTCATTGTTTATAAAGGATAATACGGATATTTATATAACAGGTTCCAATGCGATGATGCTATCTGGCGAATTAGCAACACTGCTTTCAGGCAGATACATTGAAATATCCATATTGCCTCTATCTTTTTCTGAATATCTTAAATTGGATGAAATACAGGATGTGAGACAGGCTTGGAATAAATATTTTGAAAATGGGGGATTTCCTTATGCGACACAAATAAATGATGATGATATAAGAAAAGACTATTTAATGGGAATATACAACACAGTTTTGCTAAAAGATATAGTTGCAAGAAATAAAGTACAGGACATTACTTTACTTGAATCTGTAGTAAAATTTCTATTTGAAAACATTGGAAATATTGTTTCACCCAAAAAAATAGCTGATACACTTGTTTCTTATGGCAGAAAAACGACATCTTCTACCGTTGAAAATTATATAGAAGCCTTGAAATCGTCGTTTATATTGTACAAAGCTGGACGTTATGATATAAAAGGAAAGCAGCATTTAAAGTCGCTGGAGAAATATTACATAGTTGACATAGGACTAAGAAAATTGCTTATAAATAAAAAACATAGTGATATTGGACATATTTTGGAAAATATAGTTTATTTGGAATTGATTAGGCGTGGTTATACTGTGCATATAGGTAAAATTGGGGATTTGGAAATAGATTTTATAGCAGAACGAAATAATGAAAGAAAATACTATCAAGTGTCAGCAACGATACTTGATGAAAATACATTCAAGAGAGAGATAACACCATTAAAGAAAGTCAAGGATAATTTTCATAAGTTTATAATTTCGATGGATGAAATAGATTTGAGCGAAGATGGAATTAGGCATATAAATATTTTAGATTTTTTGCAAAATACAGTATAAAACAAATAAATTAAAATAAAAAAATAATAACAAAATATTGGAGGATAAATGAAAAAAATACTACTAGGATTATTTATTTTAGGAACATTGGGAATAGCACAAAGTAATTATGAGGTTTATGTGAAAAGTGGAGTTAAAATTTCACAAAGTGAAGTTGATAGGGATAGTAAAGAAATTGAGAATCTTGTAAATAAAGAAATAATTGAAAGATATAATACAGAAGGTAAAAAAACTATAAAAGGACTTTATCGTGAATATATGAATAAATCAATTGATGAATTGGTGAAAAATGTTCCTAAAAAACAAAAACAGGCTGCAAAAGAGTATTTTAATAAAATAAATGAAGTTATGGGAAAAAATTTTTTAGGTGAAATTGATAATTTAAAAATTTTTGTTAATGAAATTTCATTTTCAGAAAAAAATAAAGCAAAAATTAAAATAGTATCGAAATTTAAAGATATAGATAATATTGATACTGATAAAATTATTGATGAAGCAATTGAAAAAGCTAATATTTCATACAAAGAACTTGAAAATATAGAAAAAATTAATAAAATAAAATTTGATAAATTTTATAAATATCTTGATGAAGAAATTAAAGAAAAGCTGAACAATTTTGATTATGATGAAAATTATTCAGAAATAGAAGTAAAAAAAATTAATGGAAAATGGAAATTAGAGCATGATTTCAATACTTTTATGAATGAAATGACTAGTGATTTTAACGATGTTGATAATTAAAAAATGGAAGGAGAAATTAATGAGTAAATTTTGGAATGATAAAATAAAGGAAATAGAGCCTTACACACCAGGAGAACAGCCTAAAGACAAAAAATATATTAAACTTAATACAAATGAAAATCCTTATCCGCCATCAGCGAAAGTTATAGAAAAAATAAAATCTATGAATTTGGAAGATTTGAAATTGTATCCAGATCCAGATGTAATGGAGCTTGCAAAAGTTATTGCTGAATATTTTTCTAATAAAATAAACGATAAAGTTACACATAAACAGGTGTTTATTGGAAATGGATCGGATGAAGTTCTGGCATTTATTTTTATGACATTTTTCAATGCGGGAGATAAAGTGTATTATCCCGATATTACATACAGTTTTTATCCAGTTTATGCCGATTTATTTAATGTGAAGGAAGTCAAAATTCCTTTAAATGATAGTTTTGAAATTGAAATTCAAAAATATTTTGGCTTGAATGGGCATATAATTATCACAAATCCGAATGCACCAACTTCTATTGCTTTAAAATTGAATGAAATTGAAGAAATAATAAAAAAAAATCCAAATCAATTGGCTGTTATTGATGAAGCGTATGTTGACTTTGGGGCAGAAAGTGCTGTAAAATTAATAAATAAGTACGATAATGTTCTTGTAGTTCAAACATTTTCAAAATCACGTTCTATGGCGGGAATACGGCTTGGATATGCACTTGGCTCTGAAAATATAATTGAAGGGTTGAATAGATTGAAATTTTCTTTTAACTCATACACGATTGACAGAATTTCAATTGAAGCTGGAATTGAGTCGTTTAAAGACGATGAATATTTTGAAAAAACTAATGCTAAAATTATTCAGACTAGAGAAAAAACGGTTGAAAAATTGAAAAAATTAGGATTTAAAGTATTAAATTCAAGTGCTAATTTTATTTTTATTTCTCATAACAAAGTTTTCGCAGGCGATTTGTATAAACAGCTAAAAGAAAATGGAGTTTTAGTAAGATATTTTGCAAAAGATAGAATTGATAATTATTTGAGGGTTACAATTGGAACGGATGAGGAAATGGAGATTTTTATTGAGAAATTGGAAGATTTGTTGGAAAAATAACATAAATTAAAAATAAACTGAATATGCAAGGGGGTAATTCCCCTTGTTAGAAATAAAAATTGTTAAATTTCTAAACATATTTAATACTGAATGTTATAGCCAACTTTTGTATTCATCTACAAAATATTTTATAATTTCTTTTTTTGATGGAATATCGTATTCTTTCATCTCTATACCATTGTTTTCTAAACTAATAATCCATATGCCGTCAATTACAACTTCCATATCCATATCAATTTTATATTTTACTTTTTCTAATAACGGAACATCAGAAATATCGCCTAAACAAAACAAATATCCGCACAATACACGTAGACATTCAGAACTATCATAAAAACATCTTTTTCTCTCTTCAACTGCTCTTTCAAATTCTTCATTTATTAAAGAAATTATTTGATTTTTATCAATTTTATCAAAGTCAAAACCAAATCTTTTTATAAAATTTTCAGCTCTCTCATCAGAAGTAAGCATATTTTCACCTCCTATATTTTTAATAAATTAAATTACCCACTAAATTATAACACGATTTTTAATATTTCAAAACAAATTTCTTGTTTTTTAGTCAATCTTGAAAAAGAGAAAAAAATAGATTATACTATTTATAATTAAAGGTATAACGAAAGGATAAAGTTATGAGAAAATCTAAAATTGAAAGAAATACATTTGAAACAAAAATAAAAGTTGAATTAAATATTGATGGAACTGGGAAATATGAAAATAATACAGGGGTTGGATTTTTGGACCATATGCTTGACTTGTTTGCGAAGCATGGGAGATTTGATTTGAAGGTTTATTGTGATGGGGATACGCAGGTGGATGATCATCATAGTACCGAGGATATTGGGATTGCATTGGGAAAATGTTTTTATGAAGCTTTGGGAGATTTGAAGGGGGTAAGAAGATATGGTAACTTTCTTTTGCCGATGGATGAGGCCCTGACGTTAGTTGCTGTTGATTTAAGCGGGAGATATTTTTTGAATTTTGATGTGAATATTCCGACCGAGAAAGTTGGGACTTTTGATACAGAATTAGTGGAAGAGTTTTTCATTGGCTTTACACGGCATTTGAATGCGACGTTGCATATAAAGAATATGGCTGGGACAAATTCGCATCATATAATTGAGTCGATTTTTAAAGGAGTTGCTAGAGCTTTGGCAGAGGCTGTAAGTATTGATGAAAAGTATAAGGATGAGATTCCTTCGACTAAAGGGGTTTTGGTTTAATGAGAATTAAGAAGATACTGTTTATAAGTATGTTTTCTTTGATGTGTTCAGTAAATTTGTTTACCAAACCATTGTTTAATGAAAATGTAACAAAAGAATTAAAACAAACATAATAAATTTATTTATTTAAACTTCTTTTGAAAAAAATTATAAAATTAGAATTAGAAATAAAAATATAAGGGGGATAACACTAATTTATTTCCCCCAACAAATTATTTAGTTTTTTAAAATTATTGTTCCAATAAAAAGTCTATAATTTTTTTTCTTTCAATTCCATTTATGTTGAATTTAGTTAAATTATCCATAGAAAGAACGTATTTAGGATAATTATCTTTAATGTCCTTTAATGGCGCAAATTCTCGTTCAACAGTGTCGTCAGAAGCCAGAAGATAAGTAACTTGAATGTATAATTTTTCATTTTCTTTTTGTCCTATAAAATCAATTTCTTTTGTTTTTAGTTTTCCGATATTTACATTGTACTTTCTTCTTAATAATTCTAAATAAATAATGTTTTCAAGATGGCCGGCAATATCATTTGCTCTATATCCTAATTGAGAATGTTTTAATCCTAAATCAAGAAGATAAAATTTTTCTTGCGTTTCTAAAATAGATTTTCCTTTTATGTCGTATCTTTGAACTTTTGAAATAATATAGGCATTTTCAAGTGCTTTTAGATAATTGTAGACGGTTTCAGTGCTTAACTTTCTGCCTTGATTTTTTAAAAAATCTGAAATTTTTTTTGCCGAAAAAGTATTTCCGATATTATCAAAAATAAATAAAATAACTCTTTCCAGTAATTCAATATCTCTTATATTATTTTTTGAAATAACATCTTTTAATAAAACAGAATTATAAATATCAGTCAAATATTGATAAATCGAAGTTTTATCTTGACTAAAATTATGAATGGCAGGCAGTCCTCCAAACTTCAGATATTGTTTAAAATACTCCTCTGTAGTGTAAATTTTCTGTGGATTTTGAATTTTAGAAAATTTTATAAATTCTTTAAAGGATAAAGGGAAAACTTTTATTTCAACATATCTTCCAGCGATATAAGTGGCAAGTTCAGAAGATAATAAATTAGCATTAGAGCCTGTAATATAAATGTCGCAGTTCAAGTCCACCAATAATGAATTTATTGCTTTTTCCCAAGAATCAACTTCCTGAATTTCGTCAAGCAATATATAGATTTTTCCAGTTATATTTTGGGATTTATCAATAATATAACTGTATAAATTTTTAAAATTTGTTAATTCGGAAAACATTAAAGACTCAAAATTAATAAAAATAATATTTTCCTTGTTTACCCCATTTTCTTCAAGTTCTTTAGATATTAAGTTTAATATCATAGATTTACCACTTCTACGCATACCAGTAATAACTTTTATTACAGGTTTATCCATAAATTTTCTGATTTCTTTTAAATATTGTTCTCTTTTTATCATTTTATCACCGCCTATATAAGAAAATCATATCATTTATTACAAAGTTTTTCAACTTATAAGAGAAAAAATATATATTTTTTTAACTTATTTCTATTATATAAGAAAAAATTATCAAAAGTATTTCCCTATCTTTTTTTGAAATTATATGATAAGATAAAATAAAACAATATTTTAATAGGAAAAGTATAAATATGGAAGAAAAAGAAACGATGAATATTAATGAAAATAGTAAAGAAAAAAATATGAAAAAAAGAAAAAAAGGAGTAAAGGAAATTGTGTATACGGGAATGGCATTTTATGAGAAAAAGTTAAAGTGGAGTGTAAAATAGTGAAAAATAATTGATTATATGAAGTACAAAAAAAGCTGATTATATTTTGCTTCTTTTTGTTTATACGATATAAATTCTAAATTTAATAAAAAGTAAAAAATTGTTTTTATAGTAATTTTATGGTATAACAAGAATGAAGAAATATATTTGGGGAAATAAAATGCAGAAGCAAGCAATGATAACTTCTATTCAAAATATAAAATGGGATTCGTTACAAGCAATAAAATTTTATAAAAGTAATTAATGAATCAAAGGATATTTCAAAAGAAAAATATGAAGCACAAAAAATAATGAATAAAATTTTAAATACTGGAAATAATATAAAAGAAATAGAAACACTAACTTTATTTGGTAAATTGAATAATAGAAGGATAGAATTGATAAAACAAAATAATGAAGTGTATAAATAAACAATAAAATAGAAAGGGAAATTTTAAATTATGATAGCAGTGATTGATTATGGAGTAGGAAATCTTTTTTCCTTACTTTCTTCTTTAAACTATGTCGGACTGAATACGAAACTGACTAATGATATTGAAGAGATAAAAAATGCTAAGGGGATAATATTGCCAGGAGTCGGGGCTTTTAGAGATGCTATTGGGAATTTGGAAAAATATGGGCTAAAAGAAACTTTGATAAGCGAAGCGAAAAAAAGGAAGCCGTTTTTGGGAATTTGCCTTGGAATGCAAATGCTTTTTGAGAAAAGTTATGAGTATGGTGAATATGAAGGGCTTGGGCTTATAAATGGAACTGTTGAGGAGATAAAAAAATATATTCCTGAAAACTCTGATTTGAAAATACCTCATATGGGATGGAATAGTTTAATTATAAATGAGAGATTTAAGGATGATAAAATTTTAAAAGATGTAGACAATAATGAATATGTTTATTATGTTCATTCATATTTTGCAAAAACAGATATGAAAAATATTGTCGCATATTCAGAGTATGGGACAAAAATACCTGGAATTGTAAAAAATGAAAATATCTATGGAATGCAGTTTCATCCTGAAAAAAGCGGTGATACTGGATTGAAGTTATTAAAAAACTGGGGAGAATTGATAAAATAAAAGTAACATTACGATTATTTTACTTAGTTTATTGATTTTTTGGGTTTTGATAACTTATTTTTTAATTGAGAAAGAGGTATTTATGAAAAAAATGATATTATTGATAAGTCTTCTTGCAGCAGTGAATATGAATGCTAAAAGCCGAAGTGAAATGATAAGACAGGATTTGTCAAAATTAGGAGTTTCTCAGGAAACAATAGTAAAAACAATAGAACTGGATAAAGAAATACCTAATGTAGTAAGTGAACCTGATAGGGAAAAAGTAAAAAAACTAGCATTAGAAATTGAAGAATTGCTGAAAAAGAATGAGAAGAATTTTGTATTATCAGAAAATTTGATAAATATTTATAATGCACTTGGAAAAAATGAGGCTGAAAAATTAAATAATTTGAAGCGGTATGAAAAATATAATCCTTATGAAGTGTCAAAATTATTTTTTTCAAACATGTATTATTCTAACAAAGGAGATACAGTAGCGTTTGATAAAAATTATGAAAAACTTAAAAGGGAATACCCTGATTATTTAATCACTAGAATTGCTGTAACATATACGATAGGAAGAGATGCAATCTGGAATGTTATGAAAAACGATGAAAAAGCCGCACTTACAAGTTTAAATTCCATTATGAAGATGTGCGATGATAAAACAAAAACGGAAGAATCACATATTTCTGATGAGCAGGCGTGGGCATACAAATTGACGATGGGATGGTTTGCGATAAGTTTTTATTTAAATGAGAATCGTACGCAAGATGCAATTGATTTTTATTATGAAAATTTTGAAGGAAAAAATAAGCCAAGTGAAGAAATATTGTATTACAATAGGTATCAAAACTGGTATATAAAATCGGAGCTGGCAAAGGCGAATAAAACTGATTTTTACAATAATAAGAAAATATTTCAAAAAAATCTGGATAAAATAAGAATGCTTGATTAACATTTTGAGAGTTTTTATCAAAGTTAGAATTTGAGTATGGTTGTTGGAGCAGATATTCCAAACATGTGGATTTTTACTTTGTATTTTGTAATGACCTAACTTTTTTGAAAAATTTTGCAGTACATAAAAAAATAGAGTTATAAAATAAAAAAGTATATAATATTTGAAGGAGATTAAATTATGATAGAGATTTTTCCAGCGATAGATTTACATAACGGACAAGCAGTAAGATTGAAACAGGGAGATTATAATCAAGTGGAAGTGTTTTTTAAAAATCCTGTTGAAGTTTTGGATTTTTTTAATAAAAATAATTCAAAAAATCTTCATATTGTAGATTTGGATGGGGCAAAAGATGGAAATACTAAAAACTATGAAGTTATAAAAGAACTGGTTGAAAAAAGTGATTTTTTTGTTCAAGTTGGCGGTGGAATCCGTGATGAAGAGAGAATAAAAAAATACATTGAGTTAGGTGTAAATAGAGTTATTTTGGGAACAATTGCTGTTGAAAATGAAGAGTTTTTAAGAGAAATGGTAAAAAAATATGGAGATAAAATTGCAGTTTCTGTGGATGCGAAAAATGAAAAAGTAGCTGTAAAGGGATGGACAGAAACCGTTGAATTAAATTCAGTTGAGTTTTGCAAAAAGTTATCGGACATTGGAGTAAAAACAATAATTTATACTGACATTTCAAAAGATGGAATGTTAAATGGCACAAATCTTGAAATTTATAAAAAATTGTCCAAAATAGTAAAATCAGATATTATAGCTTCTGGTGGAATTACATTTTTAGATGAAATAAAAGAACTTAATGAAAATGGAGTTTATGGAGCTATTGTTGGAAAGGCGATTTATTCTGGAAATCTTGATTTAAAAGAAGTATTGGAAGTTAGCAAATAATATTTTAAAAATTGTTTAAATGAAATTGAAAATGTAAATATTGCATATTAAAAGAAAGTGGGTGGTAAAAATGCTTGCAAAGAGAATTGTTCCCTGTTTGGACGTAAGAAATGGGAAAGTAGTAAAAGGAGTTAATTTTACTGGGATAAAAGAAGTTGATAATCCCGTTGAGTTAGCAAAGTTTTATAATAAATCTGGTGCAGATGAACTTGTTTTTTATGATATTACGGCAACTGTTGAGGAAAGAGGGCTTTTTACTGATATTTTAAAGGAAGTGGCAAGTCAGATATTTATTCCGCTTACTGTTGGCGGTGGGATAAACACACTAGATGATTTTGACAGAGTACTAAAAGCGGGAGCAGATAAAGTAAGTGTCAATTCAGGTGCGATAAAAAATCCAAAATTAATTGAAGAAGCTGCAAAAAAATATGGAGATCAGTGTGTAGTTTTGTCTGTCGATGTAAAAAGAGTAGACGGCAAATTTAAAGTTTTTGCAAAAGGCGGCAGAGAAAATACTGGAATCGATGCAATTGAATGGTTTGCGCAGGGGCAGGAAAATGGAGCTGGAGAAGTTGTTGTGAACAGTATCGATACGGATGGCGTTAAAACTGGCTTTGATTTGGAATTATTGTCAATTTTGGCTGAAAAATTGTCAATTCCAATAATTGCGTCAGGTGGAGCTGGTAATATGGAACATTTTAAGGAATTATTTAAAATACCAGGAATTGATGCGGGACTCGCAGCTTCGATTTTTCATTTTAAGGAAGTGGAAATTATGGAGCTGAAAAGGTATCTGAGGGATAATGGAGTGGAAATGAGGATTTGACGTAATTGATATTTAATTTTAAAATAAAAAAGAGAGATAAGATAATCTCTTAATCTCTCATTAGTTTTCATTTTTTAAAATAGAATCTATATCTCTATGGCTAAAAACAATACGTAAAATAATTATACTTTTTAAATTATCATTTACAGAATAATATAAAACGTAGTTGCTAATCAATTTTTTTCTAATAATAATAGATTCAGATAAAAATTTATTTATAACTTTTGGACAACTGTTTGGAAATAATTGAATATTACTAACATCTTCTTGAAATTTATTAATAAAAGAAAATGCAGCTGTTGGATTGCCTAAATCTATTTTGATGCAATAAAGAATTTGTTCTAAATCATTTTTAGCACTTTTAGTAAATTGATAAGAATATTTAGATTCCATATTTACCTCTTAATTCATTAATAGTATTTTTGCCGTCTAAAATATTGTTATTTTGAACATCTTTTATTCCATCAAGCAGAAGTTTTGCTTCTTCAATTTCACGCATAGTTCGTTCATAATATTCAATATCCATTACTACTAGGCGTCCATAACCATTTTTAGTTATAAATACAGGTCCTTGTTCTTCGGAACAGTATTTTTCAATTTCAACAGTATTTTTTAAATCACGAATAGGGATAATTTTCATAAGTAAACACACTCCTTTATGTATTATTTATATCTATATTATACCATAAATTATGTCACAATAAAACTAAATCTTGAATTTTTAGAAAGTGAATATAAGAAAAGAAGAGATTTAAAAAAAAATATTCGATTTTAAAATTAGGTCTTTTTGGAAGTTTTTCAAAAAATATTAATACAAATGATAGCGATATTGATATTCTTGTAAAAATGGAATTTAAGAAGGGGATGTATCAGAATTTTTGTAGTTTACATAAAAAATTAGAAGAAATTTTTCAAAAAAAGTAGATTTAGTTGATGAAAGTATGTTTCAATATAAATTTAAAAATCCGAAAGTTCAGAAATACAAAGTTGATATAAAGGAAGAAATTTTGGGGAGTGTAATTTATGTATAAAAAAAGAAGAAACTTCAGTGGGGAACAAGTTTAGAAATGCTTTATGAAGTTTCTGTTTTTGAAATGGAAAATTTGTTAAAGTATATTTACATATTAAGAGAAAAATTAGAAAAGAGGTAAAAAATGAATATAGAACAAATAAAATTTGACGAAAAAGGGCTTGTTCCAGCAATAATACAAGATTATTATACAAAAGAAGTCCTGACTCTTGCGTATATGAATAAAGAAAGTCTAGAAATAACTTTGAGAGATAAAAAAACTTGTTTTTATAGCAGAAGCAGACAGGAATTATGGTTAAAAGGAGAAACTTCGGGAAATTATCAGAATGTTGTTTCGGTAAAATATGATTGTGATTCCGATTCTTTGCTTCTGGAAGTAAAAAAGGAAGGCCCTGCTTGCCATACTGGCTCTGAAAGCTGTTTTTTCAATTCCTTATTTGAAGCAGAAAATAACAGTAATTTTAGTCCTGAGAAACTTTATAATTTAATAAAAGATAGAAAGGTCAATCCTGAGGAAAAATCATATACAAGTTATCTTTTTGAAAAAGGGCTTGATAAAATTCTGAAAAAAGTTGGCGAGGAATGTACAGAAGTTATTATTGGTGCTAAAAATAATGATAATGATGAACTAAAATATGAAATTGCAGATTTGTATTATCACACTTTGGTTTTAATGATTGAACAAGGGCTTACTATTCAAGACGTGAAAAATGAACTTGCTAAAAGACATGTTGTCGATTATAAAGTTAAACAGGAAAAAATGGGTGGAGAAAAGTAAAAAAATATTTGTTTAAAAAGGATATTTAATATGGAAAATAAAAATCATTTAAAAGAAATCATAGATTTTGACAAAAGTGAAAAAAAAACTGAAAAAAGTTTAATTTTTAATGATGAATTTTTTAAAGAGTGTGGAATAGTGAAGTATCATTTTCTTTTTGAAGAATATGATATTTTATATTTTAAATTTGGAACATGTTGTAAAAATTGGAGGGGTGATATTTTCTTTATTGAAAAATTAAATTTTTCCGATAAATATCAGTATCAGTGGCATTCAGCTTTCAAATTTGTATTAAATGATATAGACGGATATGAAAATATGCTAACACTTTCAAAATACGACAAAAAAATTCGTTTAGTATTTGATACTCATACAAGAGCAGAGTTTCAATATATTACAATTGCGTATAGTTTTGATGAATTAATAGATGGACTTTATTTAAGTGATAATTAAGTCACTTAATACAGAACATCACAATATAAGGAGCTGATAAAAATGCAAACTAAAAAAACAATTTTCCCATCAAATCTTCATGCTCACACGTTCTACTGCGACGGTAAAAACAATGCTGAAGATTATATATTAACAGCAATAGAGAAAGGATTTACAAGTGTTGGGCTTTCAGGACATTCTTTTACAGCATTTGATACAGAACCGTGCATGACCGAACAAGGAACGCAGGAATATTTGAAGGAATTAAAAGAACTAAAAGAAAAATACAAAAATAAAATGCAGGTTTATATTGGAATCGAAGCTGATTTTTATACTGGGTATAACAAGGAAACTGATAAGGAAATGGGACTTGATTTTAGGATTGGATCTGTTCATTATGTGAAAGATAGAGAAAAAGATGAGTATTATTGTGTTGACAATACGCCTGAAGTTTTGGAATATGGGATAAAAAATTATGCGGATGGAGATGAAAGAGCGGTTATTGAAGCATATTTTGATAATATTGTGGAAATGATACATACTCAAAAGCCTGATATTATTGGGCATTTGGATTTAGTACGAAAATTTAACAAAGATTTGAAATATTTTGATGAAAATGCTGACTGGTACAAAAAGAAAGTAGAATATGTACTGGATGAAATAGCAAAAACTGATGCGATTATTGAAATTAATACTGGTGGAATGTCAAGAGGATGGACACAAACTCCTTATCCGAGTGTTCCAATACTGGAAAGAATATTAGCCAAAAATATTCCAATTACAATTTCTTCTGATGCACACGAAACTAAAAATATTGATTTTTATTTTGAAGAAAGTCTTGAAATTGCCAGAAAAGTTGGGTTTAAGAGTGTGAAGATTTTGGATGGTGGAGAGTTTAAGGATTTTGAGATTTAATGAAAATATAGAGTGAAATATTGTCAATAAATTTTAAAATACTTATGGAGAAAAGTAAGATGAAAGAAACTTATTTTATTTACCGAGATAAAAAAGCATTAGAAAGACAAAGTGACGGAGTTGAATTTTGTAAAATACCTGAATTTTATGATAATAAAATTTATTTTTATTGTGCAGAATATATGATCTTTTGGACTTCGGTTGAAGATATTGGAGATTTGAGTAGAGCAAAAGAGTTTAAATTAAAGAATAAAATAATTCCAGCCACTTTGAAAGAAATTTGTAGTAATGGATTAGTTGATTATATTAATTTTATTAAGCAATATGATATTCAAAATAAAAAAATTTTAGGTGTTACGTATATTAATTTATAAGGAGGTTATATATGATAATTTTGAAAAAATTAAGGAATAAAACAAACTATTTAGCTATTCTAGCTATTTCAATATGTATTGCAGCAACTTTAAGTACAGCAAATGATATTTATGAAAATCTATATTCTTTTAGATCTAAACGAAAGGTTGAGAATCCTGATCCAGATTCTGAATTGAAACAAAAGGTTAAGGATAGAATAAGAGACGTTTCCACAAGATCAGAAGCTGAATCAAGACTGGTTTGGATCGAACTGCCTGTCTGGCGGCTAAAGGATGGAAAAAAGGTTTCTGACACAGAGAAAATTCAAGTTTTGGATGTTTTGGCAGATGAGGTAAAGGAGATTTTTCATGAGATACATAAAGGCAAGGAAAAATTTCCGATAAAAAGGTTAATTGGATATTCATGGCGTGGAAGTTTTAAAAGCCTTCACAGTACAGGGCGGGCAATAGACTTGAATCCCGAAGAAAATCCACAGGTAAACAGTAACGGAAAAGCTATTGTCGGAAAAAGCTGGGAACCAAACAGCAATCCATATTCTATAAAACCTGACGGAGATGTAGTGAGAGCCTTTACAAAAAGAGGATGGGTCTGGGGAGCAAACTTTAGAACACGAGATTATATGCACTTCGGCTTTGATGAAATGTAAAAAGTTTAAATAAAAAAAGAGGCGATGAAAATGTTGTTAGGTGGAAATGAAACTACGAAAAAAATTGACAGTTTTGCGATAAATGAATTAAAAATACCGAGTATTGTGCTTATGGAAAATGCCGCGATTTCGTTTGTGAAACATATTGATGGAAATGAGAATAATTTTCTTATTATTTGTGGAAAGGGCAATAATGGTGGAGATGGTTATGCGATTGCACGCCAGTTATTTTCAAAGGGGAAAAATGTCAAAATTTTTTGTATTAGTAATGAAGATATGAGTAATGATTGCATGATAAATTATAAAATTTGCAAGAATATGGGAATTAAAATATTTTATGAAATAGAAGAATTGGATAAGTTGCTTTTGGACTGTAATGTTGTTATTGAAGGGATTTTTGGAACAGGATTAAATTCAGAAATAAAAGGAATCTATCGGGAAATTATCGAAAAAATCAATACAGCAAGTAACAATAAGGCTATTTATTCAATTGATATTCCCTCTGGGATTAATGGCGATACTGGTGAAATTATGCGAATTTCAGTCAAAGCTGATATTACAATTTCATTTGTTACTTACAAAAAAGGATTTTTAAATTCAAAAATAAAAGATTACTTAGGAAAAGTTATTATTGAAAATATTGGATTGAATGAAACTAATATCAATCATTTGGTCAAAGAATATTATTTAACACCTGACATGGTAAAAAGTTTTCATATAAAAAGAAATCAGGATTCACATAAGGGCGATTTTGGAAAAGTATTGATTTTTGCTGGAAGCAGTGGATTTTATGGTGCAGGAAATATAGTTGCAAAATCATGTGTGAGAACTGGAGCAGGACTTACTACTGTAATTACTGATAAAAATAACTTTTCATTAAATATGTTTGTACCTGAAGCAATGAGCTTTCCTATAAATTTTGAAAATGTAGAAGAAAATTTTGAAAAACTGGAAAATGAAATTTTAAACTCCGATGTAATTACAATTGGGCCAGGAATTGGAAAAAGTCAACAAGCATTTTCAATTTTTGAAAAATTAATCAACATTGAGAAAAACAATAAAGGAAATACAATAAAACTGATATTAGACGCAGATGCCTTAAATTTGCTGGCAGAAAACAGGGAACTTTTTGAAAAAATAAGAAATAGAAGCGTTTTGACACCACATTTGGTTGAATTTTCACGACTGATAGGATTTTCGCCAGAAGTAATTAATAAAAATAAATTTGAAATAGCAAAAGAGTTTTCAAAAAAATACGGCATAATTTTGTTATTAAAAGGTAAAAATACCATTATTACAAATGGAGAAGAACTTTTTGCAAACAGTACAGGAAATTCACACATGGCAAACGGTGGAATGGGAGATTGCCTAACAGGAATAATATGTTCACTTGTAGGACAAAAATATGATTTAATGAAATCTGCTAGTATTGGAGCGTATTTGCATGGTAAAATTGCAGATGAATTGGTAAGAAGGCAGTATACTGTGAATGCAACAGATGTGATTGATAATATTTCTAAATATATGAATGAAATTTTTTTATTTAGATAATTAAATTTTAGAATTTTTTTAATTAACAACAAAATATTAAAAAAATATTTGAAAAAACAAAGAAAATGTAGTACAATATTATTATGATAATTTATTTATAATTTTACAATAAAAAAAATAATAAAATAAAAAAGGAAGAAAGGAATAAAAATGGCAATATTTTCTAGTAATAAATCAAAAGATAAAAGAGAAGGTGTGGATCTTAGCAGTCAATTTTCTGCAAACAACGAAGAAAACGTGCATGGAGTAAGTACAATTTCAATGGAAACAACAATAACAGGAACTATTGAATCAAACTCTCTATTTAAGATGGACGGTGTCTTAAACGGAGATATTAAAGGGAACAAACTTGTTCATATTGGAAAAACAGGAATAGTAAAAGGAAATGTTACAGCTGAAAATGTAATTGTAGACGGAGAAGTCTCAGGAGAAATTGCAGCTACTAAAGTTGAAATAGGAAGTACCGGAAAGGCTTATGCTACAATAACTTCAGCTTTATTTGTAATTCAGGAAGGCGGTGTATTTGAAGGAAGAAAGAAAATGAAAGTTGCTCTTATAAAGGAAGAATCTAAAAATACATCTACATCAAGTTCTCCAGCTTCAATAGAAAAAAAAGAAGAAAAATCAGAAGAAAAGAAAGAAAAATAGAAAAATTAATAAATGAACAAAGTTATAGCCATTAACTCAAAATTGATATATGAGTTTTTGGCTTTTTTTAATTTTTTACTTATATAATACATAAATTTAAAAATTATAGGTTGAGTATAAAGTGAAATTGTGATAAAATCTAGTAAGTAAGATGATAAAATAAAAAAGGAACGAGATTTAATAATGAAATTTATTACAGAAAATTTATCTGATATAAAGGATATTGTGGAATATAATGATGATTTAGAGTCTATTGATTATGATAAAAATCTTAAAGAAATAAAACGGAATAAAAATATTCTGATTTTGGGGAATTTCGATGGCGTTCACATCGGACATCAGATAATTTTACAAAAAGCTGTGAAGCAAGCTAAAGAAAAAAATTTAAAGACAATAGTTTACACTTTTCGTGAATATCCCAAAAATCAGCAGACTAAAATAACGACTTGCTCGGAAAAGGCGTATTTGTTAAATGAAAATGGAATTGATTATCTCTATTTGGAGCAGTTTGAAAAAGTTAGGAATTATACACCTGAAGAGTTTGTAGAAAAAGTCCTTGTGGATATTTTAAATGCGACTGAAGTTTACTGTGGTTTTAATTTTACTTTTGGAAAAGAAAAATCTGGTAATATTAATACACTTGAAAAACTTTTAACAGAAAAAAATATAAAATTGAATGTACAAGAACCAGTTTTGGATGAAAATGGAGAAATTATAAGCAGTACAAGAGTTAGAAATTATATTAAAGAAGGAAATTTTGAGAAAGTTAGAAAACTTCTTGGGCATAATTTTATTATTCTTGGGGAAGTAATTTATGGAAAACAGCTTGGACGTGTGATTGGTTTTCCTACGGCAAATTTACGATTTGAAAATAAAATTTATCCTGAATTCGGAGTTTATGGTGTAAAAATATGCATCCAAGATGATGAAAAAGTTTATAATGGAGTTATGAACATTGGCAGAAATCCTACGGTTGATGTGGGTGTACTAAGTGTTGAAACTAATATTTTTGATTTTAATGAAGATATTTACGGAAAAGTTATTTTTATTGAAATTTTAGAAAATATACGGCACGAAAAAAAATTTGAATCAGTGGATGAGTTGAAAGAGCAGATAAGTAAGGACGTAAATTACTGGAAAAATAAAATTTCATACTGGCGTAAGAAATATCAAAAAGAAAAATAGGTAAAATATGGAAAATACAATACAAGTAAAAATTGAAAATTTTGAAGGACCTCTTGATTTACTTATTCATTTAATCGAAAAAAAGAAAATGGATGTAAACGCAATAAATATTTCACAAATAATAGATGATTATTTGAGTTACATTCACGCACAAAAAGAGCTAAACTTAAAAATAAAAATCGAATTTTTAGTAATGGCAACAGATCTCATCGAGATTAAAGCCTATTCAGTGTTAAATAGAGGTAAAAAACTTGAAAAAATTGAAAATTTAGAGAAAAAAATAATAGAATACCAACTATTTAAGGAAATTTCAGAATTATTTTCAAAACATGAAAATGAATATAATATTCCATACGCAAGAACAGGGACGGAAAGTATGGGATCAGAAATGATAGAATACGATATTTCCAGTCTGAGTTTGGATAATCTATTTAAAAGTCTAAAAAATTTAATTACTTCTAAATTAAATGATAGAAATAAATTTGAAGAAAAAATGATTGTAAATTTGGAGGAAGATGATTATTCAGCTGAAGATGCTTATACTGAAGTTTCTCAGATTATCCAAATTAATAATCAGATAGAATTTAATCATCTGCTAAAAAATAAATTTTCTAAATCTAGAATAGTAACTTTATTTCTCTGCATTTTAGATATGTTTAAAAATGGAGAAATTGATCTAATTGTTGAAGAGAACAATTTTTTTATTAAATCTATGAAAAATTAAGAAAGGAAATTAATTAAATTAATGTTTAAATCTAGTTTTATAGTAATGATTATAAATATGCTAAGCCGTATTTTAGGACTTGTTCGTGAAATGATTATTGGAAGTGTATTTGGCGCAACAGGAATGACAGACGCATATTTTAGTGCCACAAAAATCCCAAACTTCTTTACAACATTATTTGGGGAAGGATCTCTGGGTACAGTTTTTATCCCAATTTATAATCGTGGAATCGAAGAACAAGGAAAAGAGAGGACGGATGAATTTGTCTTTTCAGTATTGAATTTAATAGTTGCATTTACATCAACAATGTCAATATTAATGATTTTGTTTTCAAGACAAATTTTAAAAATAACAACAAAGTTTACAGATTCAGAAAGGTTTGAAACAGCCAACATTCTTCTAAAAATAGTTGCTTTTTATTTTTTGTTTATTGCACTTTCTGGAGTAGTATCGTCATTATTGAATAATTATAAAAAGTTTGCAGTTGCAGCTTCAATGGGAATTGTGTTTAATTTGACAATTATCATTGGAACGCTTTTTTTGAAAAATAAAATGGGTATTTACGGCTTAGGAGTTGCATATTTACTATCTGGTGTTTTCCAACTGACTATGATGTTACCACAATTTTTTCAGATAGTAAGAACATACAAATTTACTTTTAATTTAAAAGACGAGTATGTAGTAGAAATGTTTAAATTAATGATTCCAACACTAATTGGCATTTTTGGCTATCAAATAAACGAAATTATAGACAACCGTTATGCAACAATGTTACCAAAAGGAACTGTTAGTGCTTTAAATTATGCCAGCCGTCTATACTTGTTACCAATTGGAGTTTTTGCCATCTCATTATCAGTAGTAATATTTCCTACATTGTCAAAAGCTGTGATAAAGAACAATATGAAAACAGTACGAAGAGTAGTTCATCAAGGTTTATACATGTTAGCATTTTTAATAGTTCCATCTTCAGTTGTATTATTTGGTTATGCACAGGAAATTGTAGCATTGATTTACAAAAGAGGACATTTTACAACAAAAAGTGTAGTTATAACATCCGAAACATTACAATTTTACGCAATTGGGCTATTATTTTTCTCAACAATACATCTTTTAACAAGAAGTCATTATGTATTTAAAGATAGAACTTTGCCTGTAATTTCTTCATTTACAGCAATTGGTATTAATATTATTTTAGATGAGTTATTATATAAACAGTACCTGCACGTTGGACTGACATTCGCAACATCATTTGCTGCAATGGTAAATTTCTTAATCCTATATACTTCGCTTGCAAAAAGATACGTAAAATTACAAACTTTCAAGTATCTTGTAATACTTATTGTTACATTTGCAATTTCAGGATTTTCTTTTTATATTTCCAAAATGGTAAAATTAAATTTGCTTGGAAAATTTGACATCGCAATAAATTTAATTGCATTTGCTGTAATTTACCTGTTAATCTGGCTCATTTTAATTTCAATTTTCAGAAAAGATTTGATTGAAAAAATGCTAAAAAGATTTTTAAACAGAGGTTAAATATGATACAGGAAAAAACTAGATACACAAAGACAGGTAAACGAATAGAAGTCTACGAATTTAAAGCTAAACTGCATCAAAAAGTAGTAATGAGCAAAAATCAGTTTGAAGAACATATTTTTCCAAAACATCCTGAAATCTCGCTGGAAATAATAAAAGAAGTATTAGAAAATCCAGATTTTGTAACAAAGCAGTCAAAATCTCGAAAAGAGCATTTTTATCAAAAAAAATTTGGAAAATTCAATTATTTTGTAGTAATTTCCCAACATAAAAATGTAAAAAATTTAAGATTTGTATTAACGGCCTTCATGGCAAAAGATACAAAGTTTTTGAAAGAAAAAAATATACATTACAGATATAAAAAATAAAAGCCAAATTCAAAATTATTATTTTACTAAATAGGTAAATAATAACAATAATAATTTATAACTTTATATTAAGATTATTAATTAAAAAATTGAATACAATGTAAAAAAAAAATCATCGCAATAGAAAGCGTATAAGAGCCTAAAATTAAGTTAGCCATACTTTTATTGTCGATGATTTTTTATTGCTTAAAATCGTTTATTTTGATTTTTTATATTTTCTATTTATGTAGAACATAAATCAAATTTTTGTAATTATATATTATAAAATAATTATTATACATGATTTTGAAATTTTAAAAAGTTCTATAAAAGTTCTATTTTATTATTAATTTTTTAAAATATTTTTACTATAAAATACTATATTTTATTTTATATTTATAGTATAGCACCTAAATTTTAATAATTCAACTATTAATTAAAATTTTAAAATTTTTATAAAAATGAAATACAAATATATTATTATATCTAATTTTTCATTTATTCTATTCTTTTTTCAAAATATAAGTGTTCTAATTATATTAGACAAAAAGCACTACTGAAAGCATAAAAAATAATAAATTATATAGAAAGGAAAAATTTAAAATGAAGAGGACAATATTTCTATTATTAATTTTATTTTGCTCATTTAATATAGTAGGAACAGAACGAGTTATATCAGGATATTGTGAAGGAAGAGGAAAAATTTTGAAAAAAGACTATGATTCTGACTCTTTAACAATTTTAGCGACATATAAATCATGCCGTATTAATAGCACAAAATACAATAATATCAAAGTTCACAGAACTTATTACAAATATAATAAAAATACTAAAATTCCTACAAAAGAAGTTTTTTCAAGTAAAAATAATTACTGTGCAGATGTAAATCATGATACAGGCAATTTATTAATTTATAATACTAATGTTGAAGGCGAATGTGAAATGCTACATTAAATTAGCTATTAGCTGAGCAGACAGGATAGGAGGAATTTTAGAAAAGTCTTTTTTATCATAGTGATGCTCTGAAGGTGAATAAAATAAAAAAATCTTTATGTAAAAATAGGAGTTATATTAAATATCTTTTAGATAACTAATTTATTAAAATAGATTAATAAATATAACTCCTAATTTTTATTATTTATAATTTGAAAAAATTATTTATTTAATTTTTCCATTAATTGAGTATTTGCATCCTTATACAAATGAGAATATGTATTTATCGTAGTTTGCAAATTATCGTGTCCCAGTCGCTTGCTGATAGCAGTAATGTCGGCTTGGATAAATAATAAGTACGAAGCGTGAGAATGCCTAAAGTCGTGAAGGCGTATTTTTGACAAATTTGCTTGTAAACTGTATTTCTCTAGAATGTATCTAAGCTGAGAACTTTTTAAATTAAAAATTCTAGCACTATTTATATTTTTTTTATTTTGATTAATTTTTGAAGTTTCAGAAAAATATAATTGTAAATCCGAAATAAGAGTTTCTGGTAATAAAACTTTTCTTATCGACCCCAAAGTTTTCGGAGTAGTGATATAATCCTTTTTATTTATATGCGAAAGGGTTTTATTTATGTCAATAATTTTTTTTTGCAAATTAATATCATTTTCAGAAAGAGCCAAAAGTTCACCAATCCTAAGCCCAGTCCAAAACAAAATCTTAAACACAATAATAGAATCAGAATATTTCCCATTTTTCTCTTTATTTTTCAGTTCTAAAACTTCAATAAACTTTTCAAAATCGTTCACTGACCAAATTTTCATTTCCGAACGATTTTTCTTACTTCCAAAAGTCCCCATATTTTTGCAAGGATTTTCATTTAGGTTTTGATATTTTGTAGCCCAGTTAAACATACTCTTTAATGCCGCATAAATAGTAGACTTAGAATTTTCACTAAACAGTTGCCCATTTCCGTGTTCTTTTTCCAGCATTTCATTTTGCCATTCCCGAATCATAAAAGGAGTAATTTTATTCACTTCAATTTCACCAAAAAACGGTAAAATATGCAAACGAAAAAACGTTTTTACAGTATTAACCGCAGTAGGCTTATGTCTTTTACTATAATCTTCAAAATAAAGTTCATATAATGATTGAAAGGACATATTCATAGACTTGGCAATCTTTTTCTTAAATTCGTATTCGTATTCCTGAGCCTCTTTTTTCTTCTTAAATCCAGTCTTTTTATACTTCTTATTTTCCCCCTTATAATCCTTAGCATAAAACATCGCATACCAAGTCTTTCTATCCGCATTGTAATAAACTGGCACTTCAAAGTTCTCCTTACTTTTATGATTTTCAATATAATTATACCATATTTTTAAAATAAAAACAGTAAGTTTCATCTGTTTGTCGTTAAAATAATCTGTTATATTTTGATTTTTTTATTTATTATGGTATAATTAATTTAAAGCTAACGCTAAAATGAAAGCGAGTGTAACAATGAAATTACTAAAAATATTTAAGGATTCTAAAAAACAGAAAACATCTAAAAATGTAATTGATGATGAGCAATTAAAAATAAATTTTATTTATCCTGAAGATGAAGAAATAGCAAAAATTGTTGAAAATGAAGTTTTGGCACATAAAAATCTTAAACAAATTCTGAAAATAAAAAAGGAGTTAGAAGAATATTTTAAACGAAAACATAAAACCAGGTCCTTTCGAATATGATTTGGTGGGACATGACTGCACTGGAACATATTACTATGAAAATATCTGGTTTATAGATTTGCTTGCAACAATTTATGAATATACAGATTATGAATATACAGACGAAAAGAGATCTAGAAGAAGTAAATAATAAAAAAATACAAGAATTTATAAATTTTGAAATTTCAAGACATAAAAACGAATATGAAAAAGAAGAAATTGTAGAACTTGAAAACATACTATAATATAGACAACGAATCCGAAGAAGAAGATACAAACATTATTAAAAACAAAATCATTAATTTTATTGGAAATAGCAAAACATTTTCATACCAAAGCAAAAATATTTGGATTATAGAACTGATAATAAAAATTTTAGAAAATTATTCCCAAGATTTGGCCAAATATAGAGCATTATTTTGTATGGAACTTTTAAATCAATTATATCTTTTTGAAATTGAAGATTTAAACGAGTTAAATAAAACTGAGTTTGAAATGATACGAAAAAAATTATATCAGTATTACAGATTTTATGATAAATTAAGGATGGAACGAAAGAAAAAGTTTTTGTAAGGATATTGAAAATTTTTTAAAAAAGCCCTAGTTTCTACAACAGGAAGTGTTATTGGTAATCAGCTAACATAATCAAAAGTAATATGAAATATAAATGAGAAGAGCAGAAGCGTTTCGTATAAGCTTACAAATGAAAGAAACGACAACATCTCAAAAACACATAGCATTTACTATAATAGTACATTAATTTTACCAAAAAATATACATAACATACATTATCGGACTAATATATTTATTTTAAAATTTAAAATAAAATAATATTTTAATAATTAAATTAATACGTCCGATAAAATACTTTATATTAATTATTGTGATTATTGTCCAATTCCAATCATTATCATTTCATTTAATATCATCATCATAATATATATATCATACGTATCTTCTTTTTAACTTAAATTATACAATTCATAAATTAACTCTTGTGGTATTTTCTCATCTAACTTCCATAAAATTCTCATTGGTTTATCTCCATAGCTTTTATAATAATTGGCTTTTCCTAGATAAATAAATGGGTTTGTTTTATTATTATTCATGAATGCATATTTCCTTATAAATATGTGGACATTATACCCTAATTCACTATGATTAGTAAACATTTTACCAACACTTGAGTTATGGGCTGTTTTAGGTTGACTTATCCATTGAATTAAGTTGTCTGCAAATAAAGAATTATCGTATTTTAAGTTTTCTTGTAAAATATGAGTTTTGTCAATTGTTGCAAAAAGGCAAATATCCTTGTCTGTATTTGCATAGCCTGCTCTCCAGCTTCCTTTTGGTACTTTGGAATCCAACAAAATTTGGAGTTCTATTCTTTTATATTTTTTATATGGAATCAGAATATTCTCATTGAATATCGATAAATTATTACTTTTCTTAAATTCTGACAATCCTAAATATAGTAATTCTTTTAGACGAATCTTGAAATTATAATTTGAATTTTGAGAATTATCTAAATTTATAAGTTTTAAGTTTATTTCATTGTTATTATCAATTTTATTTATATTTTGAAATATTTTTTTGTAAGTTTCAGAAATTTTGAATAAATCATTATTTTTGGAGTTTTGTTCTAAAATTTTATCTTCAACTAATTCTCTAAAAATACGGTTTATTACGTACTCTTTTTCAAAATCGTTTTTGATATTGAAATAATTTTTATATTCATTAATAATAATTTTTGAAGTTATAAAATCATTGTTTATCAAATAATTTATAATTAAATACGTAAATGGCTCTACAAGCGTCAATTTTTTTTCTAAATATGCCAAAAATTCAATTTCTTCTGAATTTAAAGATATTTTATTTTGTTTTAAAATTTCAGGATTTTCAAATTGCAACTGTGCATTATAAAATGAGCCTAATTTTAAGGATAATTCTTGAAATAATTCGATATTTGTATCAAAATCACTTACTTTTAAAATTTCATTTTCAGATTTGCCAATTTCTTCTTTATAATCTAAATATAAGTCTTTTAAAATATTTTTAGAACTAAAGTTGATTTTTTCAATTTTTTCAATAATACGATTTTGACAAACTCTATCTAGCTCTACGTAGCATGATTTTGGAATATTTGAAAATTGATTTTTTATTTCGTTTATAATTTTTTCTTTTTTAGTAAATAAAGTATCCTTGTTGTCAACTTCGTTTGAAAAATAATTTATTAGCAAGTAATCTTTCTTATGATTTCCAATAAAATCAATAATTGTAACAAAATCTTTATTTTCAGCCTTTCTTAATCCTCTTCCAATTTGCTGTATAAAAATTGTTGAGGACATTGTAGGACGTAAAAATAGCAGTAAATTAATTGTTGGAATGTCAATTCCTTCGTTTAAAATATCTACTACACATAAAATTTCAATTTTTTTATTTTTAAATTCGTCTAAAATTTCTGCTCTATCATTTGAGCTTGTATTTGCTGTGATTACAGCGGATTTATAGCCTTTGTTTGTAAATTCTTCTTTCATAAAAAAAGCATGTTCTATATTTTGGCAAAATGCGACAACACTTAATTTATCACCATCAAAACCAAACTTATTGATTTTTTCAACAATATAATCGGTACGTGTGTTCAGTAATAAATTTTCTAATAATACTTTTTCATTATATTTTCCGTTTTTGTAAGGAATGTTATCATAATTAATCATGTAATCATTTACACCAAAATAATGAAAAGGCACAATCAAATCCTCTTCCAAAGCCTCTTTTATTCCAATTTCATCCACAACATTATAGTCACAAAGTGACAGAATATCCTTACCATCCATACGTTTCGGAGTTGCTGTCAAGCCTAGCAAAAATTTACTCTGAAAATACGATAGTGTATTTAAATAACTGTCTGACATTGAATGATGAAATTCGTCAACTATGATATAATCAAAAAAATCAAGTTTAAATTCATTGTAACAATTTCTTAATGATTGAATAGAAGCAAAAATCATGCTTTTATTAGTTTCTTTTAAGCCACCGTAAATTCTTCCAAATTCATTTTTATCAATTTTAAGAATTCTCGAAAAGACATTCATTGCATTTTCCAGCAATTCTTCACGATGAGCAATAAATAAAAACTTTATATTTGAAACTTTGGACTTTCCATCATTTATTTCAAATAATTTATTTTTATTGTTAGAATTAATTTCAACAAAAAACTGTTTTATATCCATTGCAGCAAGGTAAGTTTTTCCCGTACCAGTTGCAGAAATTACAAGGCCCTTTTTATTTCCGTTTTCTCTTGTTTCCTTCAACTTTTCCAAAACTCTTTTTTGCATGCTGTTTGGAATAAATTCATCTTTTTGTGTTATTTTTGTTTTTCTATAATCAAATGTATTTTGTGTACTTATAGAGTTTTTATATTTTTCATATTCATCAATAAAATCTTCTGTCAATTCTATTGCTTCATTGCTGTGCCACAATTTTTCAAATTGGTTTAATGATTTTTCATAAATATTAAAAAAACTGCTGTCTGTCAGTTTCACATTCCATTCTTCAGCCGAATACAAAGCACTTTGGCTAATATTAGATGATCCGATTATAACACTATGATATTTTTCCTTTTCAAACAAATATGCTTTTGTGTGAAAACTCTCGCTTGAATTACTGTAAATCCTTACTTTTATATTTCTATACGACAAAAGTTTTCGCAATGCCTTTGAGTCTGTAATATTCAAGTAAACAGATGTTATAATTTCCCCTTGAATTCCTTGTTTTTCCAGTTCATCTAAAGTGCTTATTAATAGCTGTATACCTGAGTATTTTATAAAACTTACTATAAAATAGAATTTTTTACAGTTTAATAATTCTTGTTTTAAATAAATAAAAAAATTACGAAATTTTATTTTTTCGTTTATAATTAATTCATTTATGTTTCCGATTATATCGCTATTTTTTCGTTTTAGCGGTAACTCAAAATGAAAATCAGTATTTTGAATTTTTATTTTTTCTGATTCATCTGTAAATACTTGATTTAATAAATACAACTGCTTTTCGGTAAATTCAATAACTTTTTGATAATCATTTTTCCCAATAAAATCAGAAATTTTTTCTGAAAAAGTTTCCAAAATTTCAAATTCCAAATTTTCCTTGTATTCAGTTATTTCTAAAAAATTACTATTTTTTTCTTCTGTATTTATTAAATTATTTGGCTCAGATTTTTTGACTAAAATACTCATTTTCACTCCATTTATTTTAATTTAATTCTATTTTTTGACTTTACGTAAATATTTTTTCAGAAATTATTCTTTTTCTAGAAATTCTAAGATCCGCTTATTTCCAGTCTTATGCTTCATCATCTTAAAGAAAATTCTAAACATTATAAGAACATCGTAATAACTGCCGTGCAGCTGGCTTTCTTCAAACGGGATATTATAATAATTGGCACATTCCATAAGTTTTGGCCATTTGTAATTTCCGTAGGAAGAACCATTTACTTTAACGATGTCTATATTTGTTAGCATTGTATCAAATTGATTTTGCAGAGGAAAATCTACGAAACTTCTGTCAAATTTTATGTTATGGGCGACAAAATGGCTTGTATCCTGGCAGAATAAAAAGAAATTATCCATATCTTCCTTAAAAGTCAAAGGATATTCAATTCCTGTATTTTGAATAATATTTTTTCTTTCACTTAAAATTACATCGTCTGTCAAGCCATTTACGCTTACTGCACCTTCGTTTAACTCTTCACCTTCATTTCTGAAATAAAATCTGTTAAATTCAGACACTTTTTTCCATTTATTTCTCTCTTCTCCAGAGTTTTCAGAATTATAATTCACTTTTATTGCAGACATTGACAAAACTGAACTTCCCTGAAATCCATTTGTTTCCACATCAAAAAATATTATATTCTTATTTAGTTTTTTTTCTTTGTTCACTTTTTTCTCTTTTCCTTATATTTTTACACAAGATATAAAAAATTAATCATTTAATTTTAATACTGATAAAAACGCCTCTTGCGGTATTTCTACATTTCCGATTGCCTTCATACGTTTTTTACCTTCTTTTTGTTTTTCTAATAATTTTTTCTTACGTGTAATATCTCCACCATAACATTTTGCAAGCACGTTCTTTCTAAGTGCCTTAATTGTTTCCCTTGCAATTATTTTTGTACCCAATGCAGCCTGTAATGGTATTTCAAACTGCTGTCTTGGAATTACATCTTTTAATTTTTCAACGATTGCACGCCCTCTGTAATAGGCATTATCTTTATGAGCAATGAATGAAAAGGCATCTACTGGATTTCCACTTACCAAAATATCCACTTTTACCAAGTCTGATTCCTTGTATCCAATCATTTCATATTCAAATGAAGCATACCCTTTTGTACGTGATTTCAATTTATCATAAAAATCAATTACTATTTCTGCAAGTGGCAAATCATAACTTATCATTGTACGAGTTTCATCAAGGTAATTCATGTTAAGGAAAGTTCCTCTTTTTTCCTGACAAAGCTCCATTACGTTTCCAACATAATCCTTTGGAACAATAATTGTACCTTTTACATAAGGCTCTTCGATATACTTTTTCCCTTCTGGAAATTCCGCAGGGTTGTCAATTACAATCATTTCCCCTTGTTCAGGTGTTACATTATATTTAACCGATGGTGCTGTTGAAATCAAGTCAATGTTAAATTCACGACGCAATCTTTCTACAACTATTTCCATGTGCAAAAGTCCTAAGAATCCACATCTAAATCCAAATCCCAATGCAAGCGAAGTCTCTGGGGCATAAGATAACGAAGCATCATTCAACTGTAATTTTTCCAATGCTTCCCTTAAATCTTCATAATCATCTGTTGAAACTGGATAAATTCCCGCAAAAACCATGCTTAATGCAGGACGGTATCCTTCAAGAGCTGTATCTGTCGGATTTTTCACATGCGTAATTGTATCCCCAACTTGTGTATCCTTGATGGATTTTATTCCCGTAATAATATATCCAACTGAGCCAACTGTCAATTCATCAACTTCCTTCATTTTAGGCGAAAAAATCCCAACTTCCAATACGTCAAATTCCTTTTCGGTAGACATAATCTTAATTCTGTCCCCTTTTGCAATTTTCCCTTCAATTATTCTAATATATGTTATAACTCCTCTAAAATCATCATAATGCGAGTCAAAAATTAACGCCTTCAAAGGATTGTTAATTTCTCCTTTAGGTGCAGGAATATGCTCAATAATTGATTCCAGCAAATCTTCAATTCCAAATCCAGTTTTTCCAGAAACAAGAACAGCATCATCTGCTGGAAGCCCAATAACTTCCTCTATTTCCAGCTTAACCTTATCAGGATCTGCTGAAGGCAAGTCAATTTTATTTATTACAGGCAATATTTCCAAATCGTTTTCCAAAGCCAAATACACATTTGCCAATGTCTGTGCTTCAATTCCCTGTGCAGCGTCAACTACAAGCAAGGCCCCGTCACAAGCTGCAAGCGATCTTGATACTTCGTAAATAAAGTCAACGTGACCTGGCGTATCAATTAAATTTAACTCATAAGTCTCCCCGTTTCGAGCCTTATACTTCAACGTAACTGCCTGTGCCTTAATCGTTATCCCTTTTTCCCTTTCTAAATCCATGCTATCCAGCAGCTGATCCACCATTTCCCTTTGCGTTACAGTTCCTGTCTGCTCCAAAAGCCTGTCCGCAATAGTAGATTTTCCGTGATCAATATGTGCAATTATCGAAAAATTTCTTTTATTTTTTTGATCCAACATTTATATTGTTTCCTCCGTTTACTCGTTTATTATCTTCTTTGTTTTATTTTTAAAATGAGTAACTATTCTATCCGAACCTAGTTACTCAGCAATATGTATATTATATAATAATTTTGCATTTTTTCATAGTCTTTGTGAAAAATATTTTATCAAAATTCAGTTATTTTTTACATTATATTCCAATTTCTCGCAAAATTATAGTAAAACTACTTTAAAACTGAACTTCAAGACCATGACTATTTTACTCAAACCGTGAGTTTATATAATTTTTAATAGTTTAATTTTAAATAGGTTCTCGTACATTTTAAAATTAGAAATAAAATTATATTTGTATCATTTAAATTATAAATTTATTTAGCTTTTAACTGATTCCCAGATTGAAAAATAAAATAATTTACATTTGACAAAAATTCTCTAAAATATGATTTTGGTATGGAAATAAGTGGCGTTTTCGCTGGAAGTCCATAAATTTCATAATTTTCATTATCAAATCCAACTTTTCTAGCAATATTTTTAGAACGAAAAATATGATAATCATTCGTTACAATCAATATTTTTATTTTTTGATTTTTTTCATTATTATTTAGAACATTTTTACTATTTTCAATATTTTTTATCTTCTCAAGACTAAACCTAAAATTTTCAACAGTATTCTTAGATTTGTCCTCCAAAATAATTCTATCCTCACTAATTCCATTTTTCAAAAGTTCCCTTTTTATCGCCAATCCTTCAGCAACACCTTCATTTTTACCTTGTCCACCAGTTGCAATAACCTTAACTTCTGGATTTTTCTTTAAATACTCTGTTGCAGCCTTTATCCTTTCCATAAGTGATTTAGTCGGATTTTCTCCTTTTACTCTTGCTCCCAGTATTATTACATAATCTACTTTTTTATTTTCATTTACGGCTTTTCTATCATTTATATATTCTTTTATTATAAAATATTGCACAAAGCAAAATAAAAAAACAAATAAGACAATAGAAATTTTTATTGATATTATAATTGTATTCTTCATATTTTATATTTCCTTGAATTAGAGTATTTCTATTTTATTTGAACCGTTTTTCATTCGGTATTTTATGTTTTTATTATCTGGAATATTAGTTATTCTATTATTTCTCATTATATTATGAATTATAGATGTATAAGAAAGATCTGTTTGAAGAAATTCATTAGCTTTAAGAAAATAATAAGCACTATGTGTCCAAATACTATTATCATCTACACTAAAATCAGCTCCTATATCTGCTATTTTAGAACTTCTATTTATTTTCTTTAGCGCAGGAAACTTTTCTAACAATGTACTCTTTGTTTCGATAAAAACATACATATGAACATATATTTCTTTAGCCATATTTCTTGGTATTTGCTTAAACTCTTTCCCTTTTTTTTGTTCTTTTCGTTTCATTTCATATAAAATTTTTAGTTTTGTAGAAATATCTTCCAAAACCCCTAATGAAAAATAAAAACATAGTGTCAACATATCTCTAGAATCCATATTGATTCTTATTCTATTTCTTTCTAATTCGATTTCTATCTCAATTATAAAAGTTAAACCATTAAATTTATATTCAATTTTTTCCACTATTTATCATTCCCATCATAATCGCTTTCTCCTTTTATCAGACTCGCTGGTAAGTATAAAAACAATTCTAACATATTATTTGTTTCTCTTAAATCTTTCAATTTGTGTACTTTCTTAATATTTTTATTCTCAAGTTCATATTCACTTAATATAGAATCTGCGCTTTTGTCAGTTACCATATACAAATAAATTTTTTCATTGCTTTTATTCATTAACATTAAATATTCACTTACTTTTTCCGCTAATCTATCCATACTTTCATAATTTATGTATGTGCTTAAAGAAATCATTATTATATTTTTATTTTCATTATCAGGAATAAAACCAAAATTGAAGGGAAAATAATCAGATTTTGGATAAATTACCTCCTTTTGATTATATTTATAATAAATTCTTTTAACCATTGGCATTTTATGAATTATTTCAAACATTTCATTTTCGTTTTTTATATTTGATATTTCTGTACTGTAAACTATCGATTTAGGTTCACAGTAATGCTGATTATAAAATTCGGAAAAAAAGTAACAACTAAAAAAGCATAGTATCACTTTTATTAATCTTTTTAAACTTTTTTGTTTCAAATATCTTGTGATTGAAAACAAAATTAATTGAAATGCTGAAAAAATAACATACACATATATGATAACTATATTCCAAAATTTATTCATATCATTAAATCCAGAATATTTCATTCCAAAAATAGAAATACCAATTATCATCGTTACCCAATAAATATTAAATTTTTTTGTCTTTAAAGTGATAATTAATGATAAAACAACACAAATTACCAAATTTGACAATATCATTATTCTGGTTACATACCCTGAATAACCACTTGAAAATATAATTATAGTTCGAAAAAGAAACAGTAAATATACAATATAGATCCCATTTTTAAATTTATCTTTCAAATTTTTCTCCATTTTTATTATATCATTCTTTCACGATAGCTGTAAAATCACTCCAGTCCTCAACTTTAAAAGCTCTAGTATCTCTTACAGAATTTTTAAACCATTCGATAGATTTTAGTTTTGTTATGGCTTTATAAACTTCAGCTAAAGTGTCTTTTTGAGTACTATTCACATATAAATTGTCTTGTGTCCATTCAAAACCCAGTATCTCCAATTCCTGTCGAATTTCATCGTAAGCCCTGTTATATGAATCCCCATAATTTTTTTTCAAATCATCAATTTTTAAATCAAATGCAATTGCATACATCTGTATCCCTCCTTTTTTAAATATTTTACAACAATATTTTAGTACATTTTACCATAATTGTCAATTTTTTGTTTTTATTTTTTTATTGACATTTTGTACAAAAAGAACTATAATAAATTGTACAAAAACTATAAAGGAGTGATAAATATGTTAGCTGTAAGTTTTTCAACAATGAGAAATAATTTAAAAAGTTATTGTGATAAAGCAGTGAAAGAAAATGAAGATGTAATTGTAACAAGAAAAAATGAAGAAAATGTAGTTTTAATAAATCTTGAAAAATATAATCAATTTTTGAAAGCAGTCCAAAATGCTGAATATCTTGCAAAAATAGATAGAGGGTTTTCTCAGATGAAAAGTGGGCAAGGGCAAGTTCATGATTTAATCGAGGTCGATGATGAATAAATTATGGACTGATGATGGCTGGGCAGATTATTTATATTGGCAATCTCAAGATAAAAAAACTTTAAAAAGGATTAATGAACTCATAAAAGATATTGAAAGAAATGGAGCATTGAATGGAATAGGAAAACCTGAAGCTTTGAAATATAGAAAAGGATTTAGTCGAAGAATTGACGAAACTAACAGGCTTGTCTATGCCATTGATGAAAATGGGGTTTTATGGATAATTTCTTGTAGAGGACATTATTAAAATTGTTTTTTGTTGATTAAAAAGAGTGGATAATACCACTCTTTTATTTTAAGTATTTTAATAGATACTTTAGTTTCATGAATATTGCTTTATTAACACAATTAAAAAATTAAATAATTTACTGATTTTCAAATCCGCCTGTATAAAGCTGATAATAAGTTCCTTTTTGTGCAATCAGTTCATCGTGATTTCCACGTTCGATAATTTTTCCTTGATCAAGTACCATTATCACATCGGAATTTTTGATAGTTGAAAGTCTATGGGCGATTACAAAGACTGTTCTTCCCACCATCAACTTATCCATTCCTTCCTGCACGATTTTTTCTGTTCTTGTATCAATGCTTGAAGTTGCTTCATCCAGAATTAAGACTGGTGGATCGGCGATTGCTGCTCTTGCTATTGACAATAATTGCCGTTGCCCTTGTGAAAGGCTGGAGCCGTCACCACTTAAGTAAGTGTCATAGCCTTGTGGCAAGTGTTTTATAAAATGGTCAGCGTTGGCAAGTTTTGCAGCTGCATACACTTCTTCATCTGTTGCATCAAGTTTTCCATATCTAATGTTGTCGGCAACTGTTCCAGAGAACAAGTGTGTGTCCTGTAATACAATTCCAAGCGATTCTCTTAAATCCTGTTTTTTTATTTTTTCAATATTAATTCCATCATATCGTATTTTTCCGGAGTTAATATCGTAAAATCTGTTAATTAAGTTTGTAATTGTAGTTTTCCCAGCTCCTGTTGCACCAACGAAGGCAATTTTTTCTCCTGGCTTTGCATAAAGATTGATATTATGAAGTATTGTCTTTTCTTCATTATATCCAAATGTTACATCTTCAAAAACAACATCTCCCATTAGTCTTTCATAAGAAATCGTTCCATCAGAATGCGGATATTTCCAAGCCCATGCACCTGTGTGCTTCTCAGTTTCTGTAATATTTCCATTTTCATCAATATTTGCATTTACAAGAGTTACATATCCGTTATCTTGTTCAGGTGTCTGATCTAATAGGTTAAATACTCTTTGAGCTCCAGCCGATGCCAATATTACTGATGTTAATTGCTGTGCAATTTGTGAAACAGGCTGGTTTATTACTTTTATAAACTGCAAGAACGATACAAGTCCACCGATTGTAAAGCCTGCAATATTATTAAACACAATTATTGAGCCAAGAACTGCTGTAAGTACAAAGTTTATATTTCCAAGATTCCCTACAGCAGGACCTAGAATGTTTGCAAATTTCATCGCATTGTTCGCCCTGTTAAATAATGCCGTATTTAGCTTATTAAAACGTTCATCAGCCTTTTTCTCATACGAAAATACTTTTACAACTTTCAGTCCTTCTATCATTTCTTCGACATATCCATTTACAATACCAATATTTTTTTGCTGTGCAGTATAGTTTTTTGAACTTTTTGAAGAAATAGTTTTTGTTGTAACAATCATAATAATAATCATTATTACTACGAAAAGTGCTAGTGGAATATTTAATATAAACATTGAAATAAGAACACTTACAATTGTAATAATTGAAGATATTACCTGTGACAAGCTTTCAACCATCATATTTCGTAAAGCATCAATATCGCTTGAATAGACACTCATTATATCTCCATGCGCATTTGTATCAAAATATTTTATGGGAAGCGATTCCATGTGTATAAACACATCATCCCTTAATCTTTTCAATGTCCCCTGTGCAACGTAAATCATAAATATCTCATAAATATACGTACAAATTACAGCTCCACCATATACGACTGCCATTTTTAAAATTAGGCTCACAAGCTCATTAATAAAATTGGGATTATTTTTTCCAATGTTAGGAATAATGATTCCATCAATCAATTGTTTTGAATACATTGTCCCAATAACCATTCCAAATGAACTCAGACAAATAAATACAATAACAAATAACGTCTGTATTTTATAATGCTTAAACATATATCCAAGTAATCGAATTAATCCTTTTAGCTGATTTCGTGATTGCGAATTTTCAGTTTTTTTATTTTTACTCATTACTTATCACTCCCTTCTGTCTGGGATTCATAAACTTCACGGTATACCTTGCTTGTTTTAAGCAGTTCATCGTGTGTCCCTGCTGCTGTTATAATTCCGTCTTCCAAAACTAATATTTTATCAGAATCTTTTATTGATGATACTCTTTGACCAATAATAATTTTTGTAATGTGTGGCAATTCATTTTTGAATGCTTCCCTTATTAATTTGTCCGTCTTTGTATCAACTGCGCTTGTTGAATCATCTAAAATCAATATTTTGGGAGATTTCAGCAAGGCTCTGGCTATACACAGCCTTTGTCTTTGCCCTCCAGACACATTCGCTCCGCCACGTTCAATACGAGTATCATATTTTTTAGGAAATTTCTGAATAAACTCATCAGCTTGTGCCAATTTACAGGCATGTTCCATTTCCTCATCAGTTGCATTTTCATTTCCCCAACGTAAATTATCCTTTATAGTTCCTGAAAAAAGCACATTTTTTTGAAGAACCATCGCTACATTGTCCCTAAGCGTCTTTATATCATAATCCTTTACGTTCACTCCACCAACCAAAAGTTCTCCATCCAGAACATCATACAATCTTGGAATCAACTGAACAAGAGCCGATTTCGCACTTCCAGTTCCCCCAATAATTCCAATAGTTTCTCCAGACTTTATTTCCAGATTTATTTTTGTCAAATTCAGAACATCAGGATTGTTGCTGTAACTGAAATCCACGTTTTTAAACACTATTGAACCATCTTTTACCTCTGTTATCCCATTTTCAGGATTTTTAATACTTGGCTCCTCATCCAGCACCATAACAATTCTATCTCCAGATGCTCTTGAAAACACAATATTTACAAGCATCATTGCAAGCATAAGAAGGCTCATAAGAATATTGGTTGTATAAGCAAAAAGACTTGTAAGTTGCCCAGTCGTCAGCTCATTTACAACAATCATCTTTGCTCCAAACCATGAAAGCAGTAAAATACACCCAAATACCGTTATTTGCATTACAGGAGACACAAATATTATAATCTTTTCCCCTTTTAAAAGCATATTTTTCAAACTTTCAGTAGCCTTCTTAAATTTATTAGTTTCATATTTTTCACGGATATACGCTTTTACAACCCGAATACCGTTTATATTCTCTTGGAGGCTGGAATTTATGTCATCATATTTTTTAATTGCAGCTGTAAAAATTGGATGTACCTTAAAAATAACAAAGGCTAAAAAACTTCCTAAAAACAAAACTGCAACAATAAATATCATCGACAACTTTGGACTTATCATAAACGACATAAATATCGCAACGCACATCATAAGCGGGGCCCTTACAAATCCTCTAATTAACATCTGAAATGAATTCTGAATGTTATTAACATCTGTTGTAAATCTTGTAATCAGTCCAGCTGTAGAAAATTTATCAATATTAGTGAATGAAAAGGACTGTATCTTAGAAAATAAATCCTTTCTCAAGTTTTTAGCAAATCCAGCTGAAGCATAAGAAGCGTATTTACTGGCCTGTATTCCGCATAACAACGACAACATAGCCACTCCAAATGTTGCAAGTCCCATTATAACAATGAACTTCATATCTCCTTTACCGTCATTTCCATTCAGTCCGCTATCAATAATTACAGCCATAAGCGTTGGAATAAGCATTTCAAAAATAACTTCTATTCCAATAAATATTGGCGAAATTAAGGCACTTTTTTTATACTCCCCAAGACGGGAAAATAGTTTTTTTAACATATAAATAAACACCTCTCTTTTCTTAATTATAAAAATTTAAAAGCACGAAACTTATTAAAGAAAGAAATACTTATCTTCATTAATAAATTTCAGTGCTTTTTATTTGTTAGTATAATTAAACAAAATTACCTAGATATCTAAATGTTCCATAAAATATCTTATTTGCAATCTCCACCAGTCCCAGTCATGAGCTACATCGTAACCCCAGAAATCATTCCATGCTGGAACTTCTTTTTCATAAAGAATATCTGCAAGTTCTCTGTTGCTCGGAAGAAGTTCTCCTTCCCAAGCTCCTTGTCCAATGCACACTATGATGTTTTTTTGTCTGTAAATATCTAAATAAGGATGATTCCAAGGCATATTTCTTAAAAAGTCAACAACAGAGTTATTATAAACAAGATCATCTTTGTAATCTCCAAAAAACATTGCCGCATCAAACATTCCGCTTAAGGAAATCAATGTGTCAAATAAGTCGGGCCTTCTAAAAAATGCTATTCCCGCATGAGCTCCTCCCATGCTGCATCCTGTAACAATAATATCATTTCTCCAAGAAATATCCCATATTCTTGGAACAAATTCATTTGTAATATAATTAAAATATTTCTCTTGCATTTCTATTCTATGTCTTGGATCTCCGTGAATGTCTGACCAGCTCTCAGTATCAACACTGCCAACACAGAATAATTGCAGTCTTCCTTGCTCGATGTAATCTGACAGAACATTTACCATTCCAAATTCTTCATACTGATTGCAAGTTCCATCTTGTGAAGGAAAAACTAAAACAGGCTTTCCTGAATGTCCATATCTTATGAATTCCATTTCTCTTCCTAAATTATGGCTGTACTCTTTTTTGTATTCTATTTGCATTCTTTCTCCTTGTAATTTTATTTATTTTTATTCTTCAACTTTCTGGTGTACAAAGCTTATAAATTCTTCCATTTCTTCTTTTGCAACAAATTTTGCAGTGTACATATAATTTCCCATAGCTCCTGCAAAAATATCCGGCATTCTTTCATCCATTACAATTGCATTTCCATATTTTTGTTTAATTTCATCATGTGAATGTACATAATTTTTATTATCACGACGGCTTGCATAAACACAGTAGTTTTTTTCTATATCTTCATTTAATTGAGCCTTTTCAATTTTATCAAAAGCAATCATATCTGCCCAGATCTGATAAACATCAGTATTATTAGCGTAATTATACATATCAGGAGTATATCCGCCTGCAGGACGCATATTTGATTCCAATCCTACATAATCCCCTTTTTTACCCAAACCTTTTTTATTTTTATTTAGTCTGAAAAATTCAAGATGTATAAATCTGCTTTTTACTCCAAAGCCCTTTACAGCACGTCTTCCCGCATCCAATAATTTTTCAGGCATTTCTTTTTCTACATAATAAAATACATCCAGCCCTTTATTTACAATATCCATAACAGCAGGTTCAACTATCCCTGTTTCAAAAACAGGATTCCCATTGGAATCAATAATCGCATCGTAAGAAACTAAATCTCCATCAACGTATTCTTCCATAATATACTTTACATTTTGATTACAAGTTTCAAAAAAGTTCTTCAATTCTTTTTCATTCTTAATTTTATGAGTATCGCTTGCTCCAACCCCGTTATCAGGTTTAGCAACTACTGGATATCCAACTTTATCAATAAATTTTTTCGCTTTTGTAAGTGTTGTTACTAATGAAAAATCAGCAAATGGTATTTCAGCTTTTTTATATGCTTTTTTCATTTTTGATTTTTCTTTTATATTTGCTATTTTATCAGCTTTTATCCCAGTTGTTATATTAAAATCTGAACGAAGTTTGGCATCTTGTACAAGCCAATGTTCATTATTTGACTCAAGCCAGTCAATTTTTCCGTATTTATGTGTAAAAAAAGCTACCGCCTTCAAAACTTCATCATAATTTTCAAGATTAGAAACTTTATAATATTCTGTCAAGCTATCCTTCAATTTTTGATCCAATTGATCATATTCCATATCTGCAATTCCTAATACATTTACTCCATTTTGCTTTAATCTATCACAAAATTCACAGTTAGTTTTTGGAAATTGTGGTGAAATGTAAACAAAATTCATAATATCTCATCTCCTTCTACGGTTAAAGTGTTTTATTATCACTATTTCTGTAATTCATTTTTTTAGTAATTATATATCATTATAGCATAATTTTTTGAAAAATGTAAATACCATTATTTTCATACCATCTTATCATTTTTAATTTTCTATTAAAAACTAATGCTATTTTTTTATTTCGGATTTTGAAAAATAATAAATTTATGTTATAATAATTTAAATAAAATCAAGATATGAAAATGGAGGTCATTATGGATTTTGACAACAATAAAGATGAAAACGAGTTTTTTAAAGAAGATAAGCAAAAAGAAAATTTGCAAAATGAGCATCATTTTAATAATTTAGAAAAACTTAGTGAAATTAGAAATGAAGTAACAAATAATTTTAATGAAAAGAAAGATAGTCTTAATAATTTTCAAAATTTTACTAACAATGTAACAGAGTCTATCACTTTAACACTGGACCCTTTAACAATAAAAAATATGAAATTTATTGCAACAGTATTGAAAATTTTTTCAATTTTGGGAATGATTTTTGGTGTACTTCAATTACTTATGTTCTTTATTATAATTCCACTTGCTACTGGTGTTTTTACTATTCTAATCTCATTAAAAATCTCTAAATCGGCTAGTTTTTTGGAAGAAGCTGTCCTTGTCAATGATGAAAATAAATTAAAGTTATATTTTAATGAGCAATCCAAAGCTTTAAAATTATACATTATTTTCATAATTGTCAGCATTGTTCTTTCTGTTGTAATTTGTATTTTTATGTTTTCACTTGCTTTAACAGGTATTTTGAATCATTCTAACTATTATTATAATTCATATTAAATCTAAAATTTCATATAACCAAAAAAATCCCTAAAAAATGAAAATAGGGATTTTTATTATTTAATAATTTATCTTAAAATTTAATGTAAAAACATTACTTAAACACTAGAAATTACTACTGTTTTTATTTTTCTAATTACCTCATAGCCCTCATTAATCATAACTCCCCATATAAGATTAACATGCTTATCCTTTATAATATTTGAAATTCTCTCTGTTATCTGTCCAATATCAATAAGTGATACATTTTTTCCAGTAGTAAAATTTATCAAAACTTTTTTTGCATTTTCCAATTTCCCCTCAAACAGATTATTTTCCATCAGTTGTTCCATTATCTTATCAACTGCATTATCTCCCTTGCCTTCTCCAACACTAATAATAGTATCTTTTGAATTCTGCAGAACAGCCTTTATATCTAATAAATCAATATTCATAAACCCAACTTCTGTAAGAATATTTGCAATACTTTCAATACCTTCCTTTATAATTTCGTTGACTTTAGCATAAGCTTCTTCAAGCGGTTTTTTTCTATCTATGTGATTATATAATTTTTCGTTAGGAATTACAATTAAGCTATCTGTAATTTGCTCAATTTTCTTCATTCCCGCATTTGCAATTTTCAAAGTTTCAAATCCTTCCAGATAAAATGGACGAGCAACAATACTAATAGTAAAAATACCCAATTTTTTTGCAACTTCAAGAATAATAGGTATTATTCCACTTCCAGTAGCTCCACCAACTCCCGCAACTAAAAATAAAATATCAGTCCCCTTTAATAGTTCCCGAAATTGATTTTCACACTGGAATGCCACTCTTTCAGCCTGTTCCCTAGTACATTCCTTAACTCCAGTATCCAAAAAAATCTTTTTCTCCGCTCTACTAAAATTAGAATTTCTGCTATCCGTATCTATCGTTATATACTCAATTTTCCGGACATTTGAAATTATCATAAAATTAACAAAATTTATCCCCGTCCCGCCAATTCCAATAACTTTTATACTCATTTTATCCTTCATACCAATCCCACTCTTGCAAATACAAATTATTGCAAATCTCCCTTCTATTAAAAATATTTAATTTTGAAATTAACTTTTTATTTATAGGTATATTTTAGCAGATTAGAGGGGGTATTTCAAGAATGAAATTTAATAAAATATTTTTTATTTAAAATCTAAAACCACAACTCAATTCCTGACATTTCAAAATTTATTAAATTTAAAATTCTAATATTCTATTTTATTTTTAATTATTCAAATATTTTTGCTTTTAAGATTAGACCAGGATCCTATAATATTGAAAAAATTTAAACCATAATTTAAATAAAACAAAAAAAGGAATACCTAAAAGATACTCCTTTTATAAATTACTTACTTCCTTTTCCACCAATCTTCTCAAAAACAATCGACTTTGTTGCTACATAAAGCAAAATTGCTATTAACAGAGGCAATACAATTGATGTCAATAAAATTATTCCAATAATAACTGGCGTATTTTCAACCAAGTCTTTTGATATAACATTTATTTCTTTTGAGAAATTATCAATTTTGACTTTTGCACTGTCAATTTGTCCTGGAATGTTAAAAATACTTTTAGACTGATCTAATGAAAGCATCTCATCCTTCACTTTATTTAGTCTTCCTAAATCTTGATTCAGTTCAACAATTGCAGGTTCTTTATATTCTTTTTCAAAATAGCTTGATATTGTGGAATTTACAAATATCGCACTTGGTAGAACTATGTAAATATAAAGCAATATAAAAAACGAATATTTAGAAATCTTTCTAAAAATTCTTGTAACTTTGTTTTTATAAATAGTATATGGAAAAATTGTAATTAATGAAATAAACGTCAAGATTGTAGCCAATTTTACCTTAAAAATTTCATAATAAATCGTTTCCAGCTTCAGTATAACAACGCTCGCAAGTGACACTTTCCATAAAATATTTATCATATCGTAAATAGGCTGAATAATATCTCCAATCTCAATTTCCATTCCAACAATCATACTGACATTAACAGTACTTCCTTCAATAATATCCGTAGTTCCTTTCAAAAGCGACAATGTTAAAAACATCTTTTTAGACTCTTCATAAGTTTTTTCCAAATACGGCATTGTTAAATTTTTAAAAAAGTTAAAAATCGTATGTTCAAAGATTTTATCCATTATTCCAAAAATACATAAAATCAGTCCAATTACAATTAATATTTTAACTAAAATATTCTTTTTGTCTAAATCCCACTTTGGAGAATCATTTTTCTGATTTTTCTCCAGATTTTTACCTTCGTTTACTGTCAAAACAGCATCATTTTTTTCTGCCAATTAATCTCACTCCTTTTTTATTTTAATTGTTTTCAAACATTTATTGATAAACACAAACTTGTTTGATAATTTATTTTAGAAATTATAACGTTAAAATTAATTCATCAAATAATTTTAATAATTAAGATATTTAACATTACCTATATTTAATCCCACTCCAATAACTTTCTCACTACATAGGAAGCTAGTACAAGCCCAGCCGTTCCTGGTACAAATGAATTGCTTCCAGGCGTAGTCTTTCTCGGAATTTTATTATTTTCTCTAAATTCAGTTGGTAATTCTTCCTTAAATAATTCTGATTTATTTGGTTGTACAGGTATTTCTTTTGAAAATGCAACTGGAACATTTGTAATCCCTTTCTTTTTTAAAATACTTCTGATAGTTCTTGCCATCGGACAAACAGATGTATTTTTTATTTTTGCAATTTCTATCATTTCAGGGTGCATCTTGTTGCCAAATCCCATTGAAGAAATAATATTTATGTTATTTTTCGCACAATACTCAATCAGATTAATCTTGCTTCCAATGACATCAATAGCATCCACGACAAAATCATATTTATTATTTCCCAAAACTTCATCCACATCATCATGAACTAATCTTTTTACAAGTTCAACCTTACAATCTGGATTAATGTCCAAAATTCTGTCTTTCATAACATCAATCTTAGACTTCCCAATCGTACTTCTAAGCGAATGCAGCTGTCTATTAATATTTGACTCCGAAATCTCATCAAAATCAACCATAGTAATTTGCCCAACTCCAGACCTTGCCAAAGCCTCCACGGTGTAAGATCCAACGCCACCAACTCCAAATACAATAACACGAGAATTCTTTAATTTTTCAATTCCATCTTCTCCAACCATCATAGAAAATCTGGCAAAGGTCTGATTCTTATCGTTCATTTTTTTTATCTCCCCTTTCAATATAGAGTTTTCTATTCTCTATCTAAAATTTCGCTCATATTATATCATAAATATTTAAAATGTAAATAGTGAGAGTATAAATTTTTATTATAAAGTTTTATTTGGTACTTTTAATTTATTTAATACTAAATCATATTAGAAAACAGTATTGAATAAAAAGTTATAAAATAAATATAGTTATTGAAAAAAACATCAATTTATAATATAATACCTTTAACACAAATTAAAAGAAAGGAAAAAAGATAGCTATGTTTATAAATACTATGAAAACAGGTTTATTAATGTTTGGATTAGTTTTTCTCTTTGTAGCAATTGGTGGTGCATTAGGAAGTCAAAAGGGAGCAGTAATTGGACTTTTGATTGCTGGGGGAATGAGTTTTTATAGCTACTGGTTCAGTGATAAAATGGTTATAAAAGCGTATAATGGGCAAGAAGTTACTTCCCGAACTAATCCAAGATTATATCAGTTAATACAAAGGCTGGCAAATAACGCAAATCTGCCAATACCAAAAATTTACATAATTCCCGAACGTCAACCAAACGCATTTGCAACTGGGAGAAATCCTCAAAATGCTGCTGTGGCATGTACTGCGGGATTGCTTGAACTGATGGATGATAATGAGCTGGCTGGAGTTATGGCTCATGAATTGGGACATATAAAACATCGTGATATTCTAGTAAGTACAGTTGCAGCCACTTTTGCTGGAGCGATTGCCAATATTGCACGATTTTTACCTTATGTATCAAGTGGAGATAATCGAAATGGAGAACGACGAAGAAATAATGTTGGAACTGCAATGCTGCTTTCATTTTTAGCTCCAATAGCAGCTTCAATAATTCAAATGTCTATCTCACGAAAAAGAGAATATATGGCAGACAGGGCCGGAGCAGAATATTCAGGAAATCCCTTATATTTACGTAACGCATTACAAAAATTAGAAAGTTACAGCCATAATATCGCAATGAACAGACAAGATCCTGCAACAGCACATATGTTTATTATAAATCCATTTTCAGGATTGGGAAATTTTAATTTAAAAAGCCTATTTAGTACACATCCGTCTACTGATGATAGAATTAGAGAACTAGAAAAAATGGCAAGAGAGCAACATTTGTTGTAATTTTAAATTTTAATTTTATTAAAATATTTCTTTTTTGTTTTTGTTGAGAATTTATTTTAAATATGATAAAATGTATAAAATCTATGAAATATGGAGAATTGATATGATTAACACATTTGCATTTTTAACACTGTTATTACTTTTTGTAAGAATTTATTCATTTGTGTCACTTTTATTTTTAAGTGGTAAACAAGTACAATTTGCAGAAAGAATAACTGTACTGATACTATTATTTGAAGTTCTGATTATATTTTTATATACTTTTTTTGCTTCATTTAGATATTTATTACCGCCAGTTTTAATGCTGTTAAAAACTCCAAAATTTTTAATTTTTAATAACTTTTCAGTAGTGTTTTTATGTTATTCACTTTTAAATCTGGCATTAAGTTTTACATTTGGAAGCCAAAGTATCTTTAAATTTATAAATAGGTTTTTTGTTGGAATAATTTTATTAACAAATATTATTTATGGATTTTTATTAATAGTTTAAATTTTAAGTAACTAAAAAGTGTACTAAATAGAAATTATCTAAACAGTACACTTTTTTCTTTTTTACAATTTTTATTTTCCATAAATATTATACAATTCACTAAAAATTAAACTAATAAAAATTAATTAAATTTGAATAATAAATATAATTTATGTAACTATCCTTCTTGTTTTTCAAGAATCATATTTACTTCCTCAAGAATCATGTCTGGATTTAATCCGTGAACAGCAATTCCTTCTCCCAATGTTTCAGCACTTGAAATAATACACCCAACACATCCAAGTCCATATCTCATAAGCACTTGTGCTATAATTGGATATTTTTCAACTGCTTCCATAATATTCATATCTTTTGTCACTTTTTCTGCCATAATTTTCCTCCATTAATTATCATTTTATAATGTAAGTATATCAAATTAAATTATACTAGTCAACTTTAAATACCAAATATTTTTCAATTCAAAATTAAATAACTTTATGTAAAGTTGCTTTAATAGTTTTAAATAAAAAAGATTGAATTAAAATAAATTTAATAATTACTTTTATATAAATAATAATTAATTTTATCCAATTCAATCTAAATCTATTTTAATTTACCTTATATTATTTTGCAGCTTCATATTTTTTAGATACTTCATCCCAGTTTATAACATTGAAAAATGCTGAAATATAATCTGGTCGTCTATTTTGATAATTTAGATAATATGCATGTTCCCATACATCTATTCCTAAAATTGGAGTCCCTTGTGAACATCCGCAAGGTGTTACTCCTGGCATTAATGGATTATCTTGGTTTGCAGTTGAAGTAACTTTCAATTTCCCATCTTTATTTACAACAAGCCAAGCCCATCCTGAACCAAATCTAGTTGCTGCAGCTTTTGCAAATTCTTCTTTAAATGCATCAAAGCTTCCGAATGTTTCGTTTATTTTCTCAGCTAATTCTCCTGTAGGCTCTCCACCTGCGTTAGGACCCATTATTTCAAAATATAAGTTATGGTTATAAAAACCTCCACCATTGTTTCTAACAGCTCCACGAATTTGTTCTGGTAATACTTCCAAATTTGCCAAAATTTCTTCTATTGGTTTTTCTAAAAATTGTGGTGCATTGTTTTTTAATGCATCATTCAAGTTATTTGTATAAGCTGCGTGGTGTTTTCCATAATGGATTTCCATAGTTTTTGCATCAATATTTGGTTCTAATGCATCAAAATTATAAGATAATTCTATCTGTTTAAACATTTTTTATCACTCCTAAATTAAATTGTATTATATTTTATCATATTATTTTTATAAAATCAATAAAAATTTATATTTTTTATGAATTTGTTCTTATTACAATTATGAATTAATTAAAATATTCACTATTGCTTGTAAAAAATTATATTATTCTTTTATAATATATCCGACACTTCTTACAGTTTTTATTATTTTTTGATCAAATCCTTTATCTATTTTAGATCTCAAAAAATTAACATACACATCTACAATATTACTTTCTGAAACAAAATCTATATCCCAAATTTTTTCAGAAATCATAGTTCTTGTAAGTACTCTATTTTTATTTCTTAAAAAATATTCAAGCAATAAGAATTCTTTATTTGTCAATTCTATTTCTTTTCCATCACGTTTAACTTCTCTATTTGCAGGATTTAATGTCAAATCATAAGCTGTCAAAATTCCCATTTCATCTTCAGTTAAACGTTTGTTTAAGATTCTTACTATTGCTCTGAATTTAGCAGAAAGTTCTTCCAGTCTAAAGTCATTATATATGTAGTCATCGATTCCTTTTAATAATGCCTCTGTCTTAGCATATCTATCGTCTTGTTCAATTGCCATTAAGATATAGCTTTGCCTTTTATATCTTATTATTCTTTCTATTGCTAGTGGAAAATCTTCGATTGAGCTGATGTCTAAAAAAGAAATGTCAAGAGATTCTGTTTTTAATGCGTCTAGCATTTGTTCTTCGTTTTCTGCCAGTATTACATTAAAACTTAATTCTTTTAATAACTGACCTACTACCATTCTAGTTTTTTCATTTTTATTAAATACTAATACTTTCATTTTTTTGTTGTATAATAAATATATTAATGTCTATAATACATTTAAAATACTTCTCCTTTCACATTTATTTACTTTCGCTTTTGTTTTCTAAATTTTCAATTACTTTAGTAATTATGTCATTCATCCGTCTTGATGCTACAGAATCATTTGAAATAAATGGTAACCCGTTATCACTAGATTCTACAATATTTTCATCTAATGGTATTGAGCCTAGAAAGTCAGTTTTTTTCTCTTGGGCCATATTTTTGGCACCGTCTTTTTTAAAAATATTCACTTCCTTTTGACAGTCAGGGCAAATAAAACCACTCATATTTTCGATTATACCAAGCAGATTTAGATTTATCAGTTTAGCAAAATTTATTGCTCTTGTAGAATCCAGTATAGAAACCTTCTGTGGTGTTGTAACAATGATCGCTTTTGAATCTGTTCCTATATTTTGTGCAATACCTAACGTTTCATCACCTGTTCCTGGCGGTAAATCAACTATTAAAAAGTCAATTTCTCCCCAGCGAATTCCTTCCAGCATTTCCATTATTGCTGTAATTTTTTGCGGACCTTTCCAGACGACTGGTGAATTATCTGGAACAAAAAAACTTAATGATGATATATGTAAATTTTTTGTTATTTCCAATGGTTCAGAAATCTTTGAAAGTTTCACACCTTCTTTTCCAAACATAATCGGAACATTAGGACCGTGCAAATCAGCATCAAGAATACCAACCTTATATCCTCGTAATGATAATCCATAAGCTAAATTAACAGATGTAGTTGTTTTCCCAACTCCACCTTTTCCACTCATCACTACAATTTTATGCTTAATTTTGGACATATTGGAATCAATTCTTTGTTTTCGTTCAGCTAAAGCTGGATTAGTCTGCATTCATTCCTCCTTACTCTAAAAATATTTTAATTTTATTTAACTTCCCTACTTTAATTAAAACATAAACTTAGAAAAATTACAAGCTATTTTTTACATTTTTTTGAAAAAAACTTAATTTATTTGTTAATATAAATAAATTATAAATAAAAATTTTTTTTATTAAAAAATAAACTGGACTAATTGCTATCTTTTTTATATAATATATTAAAACTGCTTTTAAAATATAAAGATTTTCAACTATATTTTTTTAACTATATGAGTTTTTAAATTCTATTTTCAAGTAGTTTTATCACAAGTTTAATTAAGAAAGGAAATTTTATATGAATATTTATTTAAAATCAAATCTGAAAAGATTATTATTATTTTTAATATTAACTTTTGCCCTCGTATGTAAAACAAAACCAGAAGAGAAATATCTTTGGTATTCACCAAGAGAAGTTATTTCAAATGCAGATAAATTAGAGCCAGGGGATATTCTTATTTTATCCAAAAGACCGACTTTACGTTCAATGTGGGGACACGCTGCAGTTCTTAACGAAAATAAAAAAATAGTAGAATTTCCATCCTATTCTGCTGGTTATAGTGAAAGCCCATTATATGCGTGGCAAAACATTAATAGAAAAGTGGCTATTTTTAGATTAAAAGGAATTGATAAAAAATTTAAAACAGCTCTATTTAAAGAAATTGATGATACAATAACAAAACCTTATGGATTAACGTTTCATAAAAATTTTGACAAAAGATTATATTGTTCACAATTTGTTTATCTTGTATTTAAAAAGGCTGGTGAAAAAGTTGGACGTGAAATAAATCTTGATTCCAATGGTGGCGGATGGGTTATGCCCTTTGATATAATGGATTCTCCATTATTAGAAAATATTTCTCTTTATTAATAATTCTTATTTTAAAAAGCTCTCATTCGAGAGCTTTTTCTATTTTGATATTTTTAAAACTAAATTTGAAAATTAGAAATTTCTTCTAACTTTGTCAAATCATACGGCGTACCTTGATAAACATGATGATTTACCCAGTTGGAAAACAGTAAATTTGCATGAGCACGCCATACAAAAAGTGGTTCTTTGGTTACATCATCATTCGGATAATAGTTAAATGGTACTTTTATATTTTTCCCTAATTTCACATCCCGCTCATATTCCTTAGCAAGTGTCATTCTATCGTATTCCAAATGTCCCATAATAAAAATATTTCTCTTATCCTGAGTACGAACTATACTAACCCCTGCCTCTTTAGAATTTGCAATAATTTCAAGATCCGATATTTTCTCTATATCTTCTGCAAGTACTTCTGTATGTCTTGACTGTGGCATATTAAACACTTCATCAAACCCACGCAGTAACATAGTATGGCAAATATCAATTTTTAATGGGTAAATTCCAAAAAGTTTTTCTTTTAATGGATATTTTTTTATTCCATAATGATAATAAAGAGCTGCCTGTGCTCCCCAGCAGATACACATCGTTGAGTAAACGTGAGTTTTGCTCCATTCCATTACTTCTGCTAATTCTTTCCAGTATATAACCTCTTCAAAAGATAGGTTTTCCACTGGTGCTCCTGTTATAATTAAACCATCAAAATAATCATTCTTTATATCATTAAAAGTCTTATAAAAATTAGACATATGTTCTTCCGAAACATTTTTTGACATATATGAAGTCATTTTTAAGAAAGTAATTTCCATTTGAAGCGGAGTATTACTAAGTAATCTTAGTAATTGAGTTTCTGTTTCAATTTTTGTAGGCATTAAATTTATTATTATAAATTTTAAAGGACGAATATCTTGCGACAATGCCCTATTTTCATCCATTACAAAGATGTTCTCCTTTGCTAAAATATCTACAGCCGGTAAGTTATTTGGTATTTTTATAGGCATCGCATATTCTCCTTTCTGTTATTTTATCTAAAAATTGAGTTATAAAATGCTTATTAATACATAGAAATATGCATAGGAATTATAATCAGAAGTAATAATACTAAATTCATCATTACCATTACTAATGTAAAGATGTTTCTCTTAGATTGTCTTTTATTGTCATCTGTTTCATTATTATTTATTTTAACTAATATGAAATATGAACAAACCATTAATCCTGCTTTTAAATAAGTGTATATTACTATCAAAACTGAAAAAAATAATGCAGTAATAATAAAATGATCCAAAAAATAAGAGTCAACTATACTTCTAATAATAACATATAATAAAGTTATAATTTCTGGTAACCATGAAAATATTAACCATCTAATTGTTTCCGATTGGTTTAAGCTTTTTTTCTTCATTAATTAAAGTCTCCTTTCGCAAAAGTAATTAACTTTCCCTAAGTGCCAATGGCATTGTGAAGTATAGGGATTTATCATTATCCTCATCTCTTACAATTACTGAACTCTTGTTATTTAGTAATTCCAGCACAGTTACTTTTCCTTCAATTGTAGAAATATAATCAAGTAAAAATCTTACATTCAATGAAATTTTCAAATCTGCACCTTCTTGAATTGTAACAATTTCTTCTTTTATTTGTGCATTTTCACTAGTTCCAGTAAGTAACAGCTTGTTATTAGCAAAATTAAATATACCACCATTTTTAGCTTCTTTGTTATCTCTGACAAATATAGCTGTTCTCCTTAGTACAGATAAGAAATCTTTTGTATTTAACAATATTTTTTTATTATGCTGTGAATTATTTAAAATTGACTTATAATCTGGAAATTGTAAATCAATTGTACGAGTTAAAATTTCTACATTCGAAAATTGAAAGAATACTTTTGAACCATCTGACTTTACAGTAATATTTTCTTCATCAATAAGTTTCATAATTTTTATTAATCCGTCAATTGTCTTTAATGGGATACTTAGACTAAGATTTTCTTTTCCTTGTTGAGTTTCATCCAAATCCTCTTCAATATATGTCAATCTGTATGTATCAGATGAAACAAGTTTTAATTTATCTTCTTCGATTTCCAGTCTGATACAGTTCACAGCTAGATTTTCTGGATTTGGGGAAGCTGAAATTTTTACATTTTCAATATTATTTAATAATTTTTCCTTTTCAAAAACATATTCCACTCCATTTTCCAATTTTGACTGAACTGGAAAATTACTAGCATCATATAATGAAAACTCTGTATTTGTTGAACTTGCCTGAATTACTAATTTCCCATTTTCCTCAATCAATGTAATTTTTTCATCAGAAATTTGTTTTAAAAATTCTTCAATTAATTTGTGTTTTATAACAATTTTTCCTTCATCTTCAACTTGTGCCGATATTTCTGTATTTATAGACAGCTCCAAGTCTGTTCCTCGTAAAATTGCCTTTCCTTCGTTTGTTTCAATATAAATTCCAGAAAGGACTTCTCTTATTTTGTTTTCAGTTACTGCATTTTCCACTATAGTTATAGCTTTTAATAACGACTTTCTATCTACAATTATATGTAACATATATTCACCTCTCCTTTACAATATATCTTTATATTCTTCCAAATGTTCTTTTAATTTTGTTATTGCCTTTTTTTCTATCTGTCTGACTCTTTCACGAGTAATTCCCATCTGCTCACCGATTTCCTTTAATGTATGGATTTTATTGTCATACAGTCCGTAACGATATTCGAGAATCGCTCTTTCACGTTCATTCAGAACTCTTTCAAGCAAGTCTTTCATTTCAACTAGCTGATCTTCTTTTATTATTTTATCTTCCACATCATCATTTTTTCCAATGATGTCTTCCAAATAAATATTATCTCCAATTGTTTCATTCAAAGACATTATATCCTGAAATTCTCCTAAAAGTAAAATAACTTTACTTTCTTTCAGATCAACTTCCTTTGCAATATACTCTGTTGATGGAGCTTCCCCATGAATGGCAGTATAATCTTTTATAACTTTATTCACTTTTGACAATTGTTCGTATTTATAAGAAGGTATTCTTATATCACGTCCTATATTAATGATGGCTTTTTTTATTGACTGCTTTATCCACCATACTGCATACGTACTAAACCTATGTCCTTTTTCATAATCAAATTTATTTATAGCTTTTATTAATCCAATATTACCCTCACTAATCAAATCAATCAAAGGAAGCCCGTTTCCAAGAGACTTTTTAGCTGTACTTATTACCAATCTTAAATTTGATAAAATCAATAATTGCCTTGCCTGCTCATCATCATCTTCCCTAATCCGTTTTAACAGTTCATATTCTTCCTCCTTTGAGAGTAGATCAAATTTTTGAATATCACTTAAATATAACGACATCAAGTTTAAGTTGTTATCTTCCATTACCTCACTCCAATTTTATTTTTTATATAATTTTTTAACTTATTTTTAACTTAAAAATTCTGACTTTAAATCTCTGCTCATAAATGTAGATTCCAGTTCTGAAACTGGTTTTCCATTGTAAATCACTTCATAAAGTGCTGTAAAAATAGGTGCTTTCAGATTATTTTCCTTTATAATTTTATAAAGGGCCTTTATTGTTTCTGCACCTTCTGACACCATATTCATATGTGAAACTATATCTTCAATTTTTTCACCTTGTCCCAGCTTTTCCCCCACAAATCTATTTCTACTGTGTTTACTCGTACAAGTTACAATAATATCTCCAAGCCCTGATAACCCCATAAATGTTTTAGGATTGGCATTGTAATATTTTGCGATCTCAAACATTTCATTAATTCCTCGAGTTATAAGAGCAGCCTTTGTATTATCTCCATAACCCATTCCATCGGCAATTCCCGCTACAATTGCAAGACAGTTCTTTAATGCTCCCGCAAGCTCAGCTCCCATCAGGTCTGTTCCTGTATAAACTCTGAAATAAAGATTACTAAATGTAGTTTGTACCGTTTTGGCCGCTTCTTCATTTTCAGATACCGAAAGTATGGCAGATGGCAATTTTTGAGCCACTTCTTCAGCGTGTGTCGGTCCTGCCAGCAGAACATAATTATATGGCTTGTTTCCAAACTCTTCAGCCACTATTTCAGAAATTCTCTTTTTAGTAGCAATTTCTAGCCCTTTTGCAACATTTACCAATATTATATTATAATTTAAAAAATTTTTCAATCTTTTTAAAATTACTCTTAAAAATTGTGTAGGAGTTGCTAATAAAAGAATATCAATTTTACCATATTTTTCAGGATTTTCAAGAACATCTGCATAATCATCCACAACATTAAGATTATCAGGTAATTTTATATTGGGTAAAAATTTTGGATTTTCCTTTGTATCACGAATTACTTTTCTCACTTCTTCATTATGCTCCCATAAATAGACTTTATGTCCATTTTCTACTAATAATTTTGAAAGACAAGTGCCCCAGCTTCCGCCACCAATAACCAATATATTTTTCATCATCATCCCTTCCTTTCCTATTCTTTATTCTTTAAACTGAATTTAGATTCTGTTCCATTTTTTAATCTTTCAATATTGCTTCTATGTTTTACTACAATCAAGATTGCTATTAAAATTCCTAAAATAACATATATCGTTTGCTGATACAAAAAATATATAAAAATTGGAAGTGATATAGCCGCCAAAACCGAAGATAACGAAACATATCTTGAAACGGCAAAAACTACAAAAAATACAATTGCCGCAAACAATATAGCCTTTGGAACTAAAATTAAAAATACTCCAAGTGTCGTTGCAACAGCCTTTCCCCCTTTAAAATTCATAAACATAGAAAATACATGACCTAAAATTGCACAGATTCCAACTAATACATAATCCAAATTTGAAATTTTTGTCAAATTCTCAAAAAAATCAGCTTTTAGCAAAATTGCCATTAATGTCGGAACTAATCCTTTAGAAACATCTAAAATTAATGTCAAAATACCTAATTTTGCACCTAAAACCCGAGCCGCATTTGTAGAGCCAGTATTTCTGCTTCCATGCTCACGAATATCTATCCCTTTAAAAACTTTTCCTATCCAAAGTGCATTTGGCACACTTCCTAGAATATAGGAAATAACCATTAATAAAATTGTAATCATTTTTATTCCTCTTTTATATAATAAATTTATCTTTTTTTATTTCTTTTGTTCATCTATCTCCTCATTATATTCCAATAAGTTATTCTCACTTTCAATCATTTTATCAAAAAATCTTTTTTCCTTATATAAGAATGCTAAAAGTATTATGAAAAACAGTAAATCAGTAAAAGGCTGTGCAAGCCACACTCCATCCAGTTTCCAAATATTTGAAAAAGTTATCATAACTATTAGAAATATAACAACTTGCCGTAATAGATTTAATATAACCGAATATTTTGAACGTCCCGTTGCTTGAAAATAATTTGGTACAGTTATTCCAAAAGATGAAATTATTACAAGCGAAAAATATACTCTAATTGCTTTTACACCTTCTCTTAGAGCTTCAGGCGTACTTTTTTCGTTAAAAAATAAAATCAGTTCTTTTGGTAAAAGCATTACAATTATCCAAAATGTAAAAGATAAAGCAACTCCAGCATTTATAGCAGTCATCAAAGATTTTTTAACTCTCCTGAAATTTCTCGCACCATAATTAAATCCAATTATAGGCTGAACAGCCTGAGAAACAGCATAGACACTCATTGTCATAATTGGTAAATATGAATTTATAATTGTCATAACTGCTACGCCATAAGTTCCGCCATAAGTGTCTACAATTTTATTTGTTACAAGTCCTACTCCTGAACTTGCAGCTTGTAATAAAAACGGCGACATTCCTATTGAAAAAATATCTTTTACTATTTTTGAATCCAATTTCATTTTTGAAAATCTTATTGTAATAACGCTTTCTTCTTCCAGCTTAAAGCCAAACATATCTATTCTAAATGGTAATTTCCCTGTAGTTAAAAACCATAACACAAATATTGCAGAGAGAACATTTCCAATTAATGTTGCATAAGCAGTACCCTCAATTCCAGTATGCATAATCATTACAGCCACATAATCCAAAGCAATATTTACAACTGCACCAATCAGCATTGAAAACATAGCAACTCGCGGTGCTCCAGCCGCATTTAAAACATTTGTCAATCCAAATGAATAAAATAAGGGCAAGATTGCTAGTAATATTATTTCCAGATAAGCTCTTGCATATGGCAAGGTCTCGTTATTAGCACCTGAATATCGTAAAACTGTGTTAATATTCAATATTAAAAGTACATACAGCGAAAGTCCTAAAATAGTAAATAATGTTACTGCATTTCCCAATATTTTCTTAGCTTCTCCCTTTTTTCCCTGTCCAAGCCGAATTGAAATAATAGTTCCAGCTCCAACTCCAATAAACATTGAAAAGGCGATAATCAGCATAACAATATAAAAAGCAATTCCCGCACCAGCAAGTGCCTTTTCGCTAATTTTTCCAACAAAGAACCTGTCAACGATATTATATAAAACAACTGCCGCAGATCCGATAAGCGTTGGTATGAAATATTTTACAAATAATTTCAAAATAGAACCTTTTAACAGTTCTTCACGTTTTTTTTCCATATTTTTTCCCTTTTGTAAAGTTAATCTCTATTTTCTAACAAATAATTAGCAATTTTTCCCAAAACTCCAAAATTACCTAGTTTCTCTCTTTCTTTTTTCAATTCTGAAACAATAGTTTCTTTATTTTTTTCCATAATTTTCATTTCTTCAAGTAACTTTTCCACGGAAAAATCTTCCTGCAGCAGTTCTTTAAAAATCTCTTTATTTGCATTTAGATTAGTAAGCGTTATATATTTTATTTTGACTATCTTTCTTGCAATAAAAGCATTGATTTTAGATGTTTTATAAACTACAATCACAGGCAGTCCCATAAGCGATATTTCAAAAGTTACTGTTCCTGAAGTCGCTATTGCATATTTGCAATCTTTACGAATATTTTTTATTTCATCAAAAGTTATTTCCAAATTTGGAATTTTATGAACACCAATTTTGTGTTTTTCCTCAAAATCACATATATATTTTATATGATCTCTACTTGCCAGCTTCATTAAAAATTTCTCATTTTTAACTTTTTCATTTCTAAGCAGTTCCATAACTACTGGCAAAAATTTTTCAATTTCTTGCCGTCTACTCCCAGGAAGCAACAATATTTTTTTTCCTAGCTTGTCAGAAAAATCATATTTATCAACAAATGGATTTCCAAAATACTGTACTTTGAGCCCTTTTGGTCCATTCTTTTTCAAAGTATTATCATAATATGCCTTTTCAAATGGAAAAATTACAATAACATCGTCAAATTTTTTTAATTTATCAATCCGTTTTTTCCCCCAAGCCCATACTTTAGGCGGAATATAATAAATCATTCTCAAATTCTGCAGTTCTTTTTCCAAAATTTTCTTTTTTAATAATTCAAAAAATTTTAAATTAAATCCGCCAAAATCAACAAAAATAACAGTTTCTATTCCATTTTTCTTGATAAATTCTAAATATTCATGGGCTTTTTTGTTAAAATAGCCATACTTTTTCAAAGCCTCTACAAATCCCATAACATCATTATTCTTAATATGGTTTACTGTCTTAACTCCAGCCTCTATCGATTTATCCCCAACCACACCAAAAAACTCAACATTTTTATCTTTTTTTCGCATTTCTTCCACAATGTATGAAGCGTGTAAATCTCCAGACATTTCACCACAGGAAATAAAGATTTTTTTCTTTTTTTGAGATTTTACTATTGATAAATCATTATTTTTTTCTTTTATTATATGATTTTCATTATTATTTTTCATTTTTTAGCCTTTTTTATATTCTTTAATTTACTTACTTAAAACTGCTTTATAAATTATTCAAATATCTATCTTATATATTTTGTAGATAAAAATAGAGATATTTGAGTATATTTTAATAATAAAAACTAAACAAAATATCATTATTTATAACAATTTTTGAGTTTAATTTTAAAAAATAGTTTTACTAAAAAAACTTTTAAACCTTGATTCCTTTTATAAAAATTTTATTTTTGTTTGCAAATTTTATAACTTCCTCTTTATCAATGAACAGCATTTTATCAGCTTCAATTACAATCCCACGTCCATTAATTTCCACAACTTTTTTTATCGTTTCCAGACCAATCGTTGGAATATCTATACGATAATCCTGATTACGTCTTGCCATTTTTACTACAATGCAGTTTTTCCCAGCCAGTTCTCCACCACGCAAAATTGCCTTATCAGTACCTTCCACACCTTCCAATGCGATAACAGATTCATCTTTTACAACAACAGTCTGCCCTGCATCAATGTCGGTAAGCATTCGTGCCGCCTCAATTCCAATTTCTATTGTTTTTTCCTCATTTTTACTTGGTAAAACTTTTGTATATGTTTCATTTCCTGCAATATATTCGTCCATCAGATAATTTTGTGGCAAAACTTCAATATTTTCTGATTCAATGTAATTAATTATTGCCTTTAAAATATTTTTATCTTTTTTATTTTTTGTAGACAATAATATCTTAGTTGCCGTCAAATCAAATTTTAAATTTGAAAAAATCAGATTTTTTTCGACTTTCCCAAGCATTATTAAGTGAGTTATTCTATTTTTCTTAAAATGTGAGATTATTTTCCCAACTTGAGCAACACTATATTTTACAGAATTTTTATGCTCTTTTATGCTTTCTTCCACACTTTCAAATAGATAAACCGAAAACGGCTCAATCCCCTTTAAAATACATTGATTCAAAAATAATTCAGGTAATTTCCCATTTCCTGCAATCAAACCTACTTTTTCCATTATCATTTTTTCCTCTTAAAAAAATATCTATATTAAAAAATTAACTCAAAATAAAATATCAATTATTTTGAGAAATTTTACATTTTAAGTTTTGATTTTTATCTTGTTATACCTCTTTTACTTTTTCGTATAAAATTAACAAGATTTTGTGCTTCTTCATACTGTCCATAATCACGTTCAACAATTTGAAGTGCTTCTTCCAGTTTCAACTTTTTCTTAAATATAATTTTATACAATTCTCTTAGCCTTTTTATCTGCTCTTCTGAAAAACCTCTACGTTGAAGCCCTACAATGTTAATATAAACAGCTCTCGCCTTATTCCCTTCAGACAGCATATAAGGAACAACATCTTGATTTACAGCCGAACATCCACCTATCATAGCGTGCCGTCCAACTCTTGTAAACTGATGTACAGCAGTAAGTCCACCTACCACCGCATAATCTTCCACTTCCACATGTCCAGCAAAAGTAGCAGCATTTGCCAGTACGCAGTTATCTCCAATTATGCAATCGTGAGCAATGTGAACATAAGCCATTACAAGTGTATTATTTCCAATTCTTGTCTCATATTTATCAGTAGTTCCACGGTGAATTGTGACAAATTCACGAATTTTATTGTTATTTCCAATAACAACTCTAGTTTTTTCTCCAGCAAACTTCAAATCTTGTGGATCTTTACCTATCGAAGCAAAAGAAAAAATATAATTATTCTCACCAATAATCGTTTCTCCTTCAATTACAACATGTGATTCTACAACAGTTCCATTTCCAATTATTACTTCTGGTCCTATAATCGAGTAAGGACCTATCTTTACATTTTCTCCAAGTTTAGCATTTGGATCAACAATCGCCGTTGGATGTATATTTAAACTCATAATTATCATACCTCATTCTTTTATTTTGAATTACTTAAAATTTGAATTTTAAAGTTAAATAGAACTACTAAAAAATCGAACTTATAAACTTTTATGCTACTCAAATAACAGTTTTATTTCATTTTAAAAAGTCCAATTTTAAAGTAGTTTGAGTATTATCTAATTATAAATCCTGTACTGAAAATTTTAAGTCAGCTTCACTTACGACTGTACCGTCAACAACACATCTTCCACGTGCGACTATTACGTTACTTTTTACCTTTATTTTCTCTACTTCTAATCTTAATTGGTCTCCTGGAACAACACCTCTTCTAAATTTACATTTGTCAATTGACATAAATAAAGGTATTTTACCTGGTTCCAACATTAACAATCCTACAGCTTGTGCCAACGCTTCTATTTGTAAAACTCCTGGCATTACTGGTTTTCCAGGAAAATGCCCTTGGAAAAATTCTTCGTTCATTGTAACATTTTTTATTGCTACCAAAGAGTCAGTACCATTTTTTTCGATAACTTTATCTACTAGCAAAAACGGATATCTATGTGGCAATATTTTCATAATATCCTCTACACTCATAATTGTTTCATTTGCTGCCATATTTTTTATTCCTCCTGAATTTATATTTTTATTTATTTCAACTATTCTCAAAATTTTATACCTACATTATATTTGATTTTTATCCAAATTACAAGCAATTTTTATATTTTTTATAAATATTTTTTCGCAATCATCTCAGTTAATCTTGAATTTACATAGTGTCCAGCCTTTATTGCGATAATGTGGGCCTTTATAGGCATTCCCAAAACATATAAATCTCCAATTATATCAAGAATTTTATGTCTTACAAATTCATCAGGATATCTCAACCCTTCTGGATTTAATGGACCATCCGATCCCACTACCACAGCATTTTCCAAACTTCCTCCCAACGCTAAATTATTCTTTTTAAGAAAGTCTATTTCGTAATCAAATGCAAAAGTTCTACATTTTGCAATATTTTCCATATAATTTTCTAAATTTACTTCGAGCTCATAATACTGTGATTTCAAAAAACTATGATTAAAATCAATCGTATAAGATATTTTAAACCCATCATAAGGCAATGCCATCACATATTTCCCTGCCTTTTCATCTGAAAATATAACAGGTTCCGTAATTATAACAGGTTCTATTTCCTCATTTAACTCTACAATTCCAGCCTCTAGCAATTTTTCAACAAATCCAGCCGAACTTCCATCCAAAATAGGTAATTCATTCCCTGAAATTTCAACTAAAATATCAGTCACTCCTGTAATTGAAAGTGATGATAAAAAATGTTCAATCGTATAAACTTTCACATCATCTTCATTCCTAATGTTTGTTCCTCTCTCCAAATCAAATAAATTTCTATAATCAACCTTTATAACATTATTTTTCCCGCTCACATCTATTCTTTTAAAAATAATTCCTCTTTCATCATTATTTTCGCTAGGTTTCAAAGTTAATTTTATCTCTTCTCCTTTATGAAGCCCAATTCCCGATATTTCAACTGTGTTTTTAATAGTTTTTCTTTTCACGTCCTAATTCCCTCCATTTTCTAAAATTTTAGTCTCAATTCTGTTTTTATTTATAAAATTTTTTTCTTTTTCTATAAATATTATATCATAAATTTAAATATTTTTCCTTTTATTATTTTGTGAATTAGTCAATAATTTATTGCTTTGTATTACTCGATATTAATTTTTATAACTAATTTTTTGATTGATATCTTTTGATTTTACATTAAAATTATAAATTATTATTACGTCCGATAATGTTTATAGATGAACTCTTGATTTGACTTTTAATTAATATTAAAAATAAAAAACTTGACATTTTATAAAAATAGTGTATAATTGTATTAGATAAATAGATTTTCTTCTTTGGAAGAATTAAGCTACCATCTTTGTTTTGGTAGCTTTTTTATATAATAAAAAATCAAAATAAAAAACCATCTCAATATTAATTAAGATAGTTTTTGTTTTATTATTTAATTATTTTACCAGATTTTTATCCTATCTTCTGGGGCTTTGTACATTTTATCTCCTGGTTTTGTTTCAAATACTTTATGGAAAGCATCGACATTTATTAAAGTTCCATTTACCCTAAATATATTTGGTGAATGTGAATCTGTTTTTGCCAAGTTTTTTAAATATTCTGGAGTAGATTTTTGTCGCCACATTCTTGCAAAACTTAAGAAGAATAATTTGTTTGTTGTATCAGCATAGGCTTTTGTAGAATTTGGATGATCTTTTAAATATAACTGTAATGCATCATAAGCAATATTTAGACCACCTAAATCAGCAATATTTTCTGTTAATGTAAATTTCCCATTAACATTTACTCCATCGCCAACTGAATAAGTTGAAAACTGTCTTTCTAATTTTTTAGTTGCTGCATCAAATTTTAACTTATCTTCTTCTGTCCACCAGTTTTTTACATTTCCATCTCCATCATATTCAGCTCCTGATACATCGAATGCATGTGTAAGCTCGTGTCCGATTATAGTTCCTATTGCTCCAAAGTTACTTGCCATTTCTGATTTGCTATAATCATAAAATGGAAATTGTAAAATTCCAGCTGGAAAGACTATTTCATTTCCTGTTGGAGAATAATATGCATTTATTGTATGTGGATCCATATGCCATTCTTTCTTGTCTACTGGTTTTCCAACCTTTTTCAATTCTTCTCCATATTCCCATTCACTTATTTTTTTCAATTGTTCATAAAGTGTATCATTACTTGAAATTGTCATTTTGCTGTAATCTTTCCATTTGTCAGGATATCCGATTTTCACATTAACTTTTGCTAATTTTTCAAGTGCTTTTTTCTTAGTTGCTGCACTCATCCAATCCAGTTTTTCAATTCTATTTTTCATTGCTTTTTTAATATAATCAACCATTTGTTGTGTATTTTTTTTAGCTTCTGGCGAGAAGTTTCTTTGAACATAAATTTTTCCTATTATTTCACCTAAACTTCCATTTGTAAAGTTTAATGCTCTTTTTTCAAGCGTTTCTCTTTCTTTTTGTCCATTTAAATATTTTCCAAAAAACTCAAAACTTCTTTTCCCCATGTCATCTGTTAAGATACCCGCAGCAGAGCTTATTAAATTATATTTCATATAATCTTTAATTATGTCAATATTAGCATCATTTACAAAGTTATCCAAATTTTTATAATAATTCAATTCACTTATGATAACTTTATCAGTTTTCACATTTAATTCTTTCAAGTATTGTGCTAAATCTACATTTTTAGATAATGTACCTAAGTCACTAACTTTTATTGGATTATTATATTTTTTTACATCGTGACGTTCTTCATTTGTCAATAATGTATTCGCAATCTGTTTTTCAAAAGCAACTATCTTTTTGGCTTTTTCAAGAGCATCTTTTTCATCAGCATATTTTAATATATCGCTTACATATTTTGTATATTCTTCCAATATTGCTCTATTTTCCTTTGTATCTTTTTGAAAATAATCTCTTGATAGTCCAATTCCAGCACTTCCTAAATAAATTGCATTATTTTTAGAATCATTTAAATCAGTTCCTACACCCCATCCATAAAATTCAGAACCACCAGTTTTTGTAACTTCAATATTGTATTTCTTCAAATCTTCAATATTCTGTATAGCATCTATTCTATCCAAATCTTTTTTTATTGGATTTAATCCATCTTCATTTCTTTTTTTCATATCAGAATAGCTGTCATAAAGGGTTATAACCTTCTTTTCATCTGCACTCAATGATGATTTATTTTTTAATTCATTTATTAGGTTACGTAAAAAATCTTGATTTTTCTCATTTAATTCATAAAAGGAACCCCATGCTGGCTTCGTACTAGGAATCTGTGTTTTTTTTGTCCATTCCTCATTCACATAGTCATAAAAATCATCTTTTGCTTTAATTGTTGGACTGAGTTCATCAAATAACTTTTTATCGTTATCCTTTAACAATTTTGCCTGCTGCTTTTCATAAAAATCCCAGAATCCCATTTGTTTAGGTGCAGGCTGTACTGGTTTTGCTTCTTTTTGTGATGTTCTTTTTACTGAAAGATCCTCATATCCATAATTTTCATTTTCTGCATAAATTAAATTAATACTAGCTAAAAATAACGAAACTGTAAGTAATTTTTTCATTTTTCTTCATCTCTTTAAATATTTTGAAAATTAAATAAACATTGAAACTAATTTTCAAATTACAATATTTAAAAATGTTTTCTCCTCTCTTTTTTATAAAATATCTAAATCTTTATAAACTCAAAATTTTGAGTTAAATAAAAATAACTTTTTAAATTAGGCAAAATTTATAAAAATTTTTCTCTTTTCAATTGCCTTTCTAAAAAGCATTACATCTATTATACATTTTTTTTAAATTAATTTCAAGAAGTTTACAAAAAAATAGCTCTAAAAGTTAATTTAAAGCTATTTTTCCATATAATTTTTTTTACAAATTTAGAACGCAGGAATTACTCTACCTTCATATTTTTCTTCAATATGTTTTTTAATTTTTTCACTTTGTAATGCTTTTACCAATTTTTTAACTCTTTCATCATTTTCATTTCCTTTTAGAACTGTAACAATGTTTACATAAGGCGAATCTTTACCCTCTATCAGGATAATTTCATTTTTTGTAACTCCAGCATCAATTGCAAAGTTTGAATTTATGATTGCTCCTGCAACTTCGCTTAATCTTGGTGCAATTTGCTCATTTGATAATGTTTCAATTTTAATATTTTTTGGATTTTCAGCAATGTCTGCTGGCGTAGAATCTAATTTTGTGTTGTCTTTTAATTTTATGATACCAGCTTTGTCAAGTAAAATCAATGCACGACCTCCATTTGTTGGATCGTTAGGAATTATCAAAGTGTCCCCATTTTTTAATTCATTAGGATTTTTTATTTTTTTAGAATATAAAGCCATTGGCTCCAAGTGAATATTCCCAACTGCTGATAATTCAATATTATTTTTCTTACCGAAATCTTCCATGTATGGAACATGTTGGAAAAAGTTTGCATCTATACTTTTGTCTGCAAGTGCTTTATTTGGCTGAACATAATCATTAAATTCAACTACTTCTAAATCAATTCCTTCCTTTTTCAAGTCTTCTTTTACCAAATTCAATAATTCAGCATGCGGAATAGGAGTTGCTCCCACGATTAATTTTTCAGTTTTTCCAGCTGCTCCACCTTGGCTGTCAGCTGCTCCTTTAGTTTCATTTTTGTTTCCACAAGCTACTAAAAATAATGCCGTTGCTAATAACAATGATAATATTTTTTTCATAAATACCTCCAAAAATTTTTTATTTATAATTTATTTTACAACCTTTTTATTAAACTCTTTTTCTCTTATTCATCAACATTTTTACAATGCTGTTTCCAATAAACTGTACGATTTGTACAAGCACAATTATAACAATTGTCGCCTGCCACATCACTTCGGGCTTAGATCTTTGGTAACCGTCAATTACAGCGGCATTTCCAAGTCCACCACCACCGATTGTTCCAGCCATTGCAGAATATCCAATTAAACTAATCAATGTCAATGTCATTCCATGAACAAGTGCAGGCAAGGCTTCTGGAATCATTACTTTAAAAATAATTTCAGATGCAGTCGCTCCCATTGATTTTGAAGCTTCAATAAGCCCATCATTTACTTCCTTTAAGGCCCCTTCAATAATTCTTGCCACAAATGGTGCAGAACCTAGCGAAAGTGGAACAATGAAAGCAACACTTCCATAAGATTTGTGAACAAGCATCCGTGAAAGCGGTATTAATAAAACCATTAAAATTATAAATGGAATTGATCTTGTAATGTTTACAATAATCATATCTAGTATCTTATGAATAGTTTTATTTGGTTTAACTCCCTTTTCATCAGATGTAACAAGTAAAATTCCAATTGGAAGTCCGATAATTAATGATATAACTGTGGAAATAAATACCATGTATATTGTTTCCCAAAGAGGTATAGCCATATTTTGAAATTGTAAAAACTTGATCCAGTCAAATCTCATTATACCACCTCCGAATCTATTTTATTTTCTTTCAGCCATTCAATAATGTCTTTGGATTTTTCTTCGTTTGCCGAAATTTCTACCAGTAAATTTCCTACAATAATATCGCCCACTTTGTCAATAAATCCACCTAAAATATTAACTTCAACGTCGTATTTACGAATTATTTGGGTGATATATGATTCGTTTACCTGTTCTTCATTATACTTCAATCTTAATCGTAATTTTCCTGTATTTTCTTCACGATTTTTTATTTCTTCCTCTGTCCTAAATTCTTCGTGTGAAATATTTTGTACAAATTCTTTTGCTAATTCTGTCTTAGGATTCAAGAAAATTTCCTTTGTTTCCCCTTTTTCAATAATTTCTCCATCCGACATGATTGCAGCCTTATTACAAATTTTCTTTATAACTTCCATCTGATGCGTTATTAAAATTATTGTTATTCCAAACTTCTGATTTATATCTTTCAAAAGTTCTAAAATAGAATTAGTTGTTCTAGGATCAAGTGCCGATGTTGCCTCATCTGACAGAAGTAATTGCGGATTGTTCGCCAATGCTCTTGCTATTGCGACACGCTGTTTCTGCCCTCCTGAAAGCTGTTCAGGATAATTCAGCTTTTTATCAGAAAGCCCTACGATTTCCAGCAATTCGTCTACTCTTTTATTAATATCCCTTTTTTTCCATCTTGCAATCTCTAACGGAAAAGCTACATTTCCAGCGACATTTCGTGAATTTAACAAATTAAAATGTTGAAAAATCATCCCTGTCTTTTTTCTATATTCCCGTAACATTCTCACATTAAAATTCAAAATATTTTTATCTTCATATCCAAGACTTTTCTTTCCTTTTTTATCAATAACTTCATGTTTTACAAAAATTTCTCCAGAAGTAGGCTCTTCCAGTCTATTAAGAAGACGTATAAGCGTAGATTTCCCAGCTCCACTAAGACCCATAATTCCATAGATATCTCCCTGTTCAATATCAAGATTCACGTTATTTACAGCCAGCAGTTCCTGTCCATTATTAAGCTTATACTTTTTTACCAAGTTTCTTATCTTAATTAAACTATCCATATTTCACCTCTTTTTCATTAATTTTGCTTTATCTTTAAATTTGTGGTCAAAAAGATTATATTATTTCTTACTTTAAAAGTCAACTATTTTTAAAATACTTTTTCATATTATATCATTTTTATATTGTATATACAAGTTTTATTTCTCTACAAAAAATTTTTTTAAATATACTAAGTACTATAAAACTATACAATACCAAAATTTAGATACAAATTTAAATTTATAATTTTTACAATATTTTATACTAAAACTTGTTTAAAAAACAAAAACTGTATTCAAATTATTTTAGAATATTAGGCTTTAATCATTTACTAAAAAAGTTTTTAGTAAATTTATTTTTAGAATAAAAAAATAGTAGAAAACTAGAATTTAAGTAAAATATTCGCAATTTTTGTGTTTCATATGAGCACTATATTTTTATTTTATAAAAAAGAACAGCAAAACTAAAGTCTTACTGTCCTTAATTTTTTTATCTAAGTTTTTCACTCAAATATGTATTACTTCTTTTATTATTATTCTAGTAAATAGCTCTGAATCCTATTCCTGCTCTTACGTTATTTCCTTTAGTGTCATATCCTCCATTTACTGTAACTCCGAATCTTGTGTTATCCACTCCAATATTTAAGTCAAACTTACCATTCCCTCGTCTGTCCTCTTTTTCTCCTCTGATTCCAAACCAGTCTGCTGTCGTATATCTTACTCTTCCCTTATTGTTCACATCTCCAACTTTTCCTAGTTCATTTTCATAAGATGCTGTCAATCCTACTGATAAATTTGTTCTTACCGCTAGCGGCTGTACATATCTAAATTCAACTCCAACTTCTGGTTTTACTGAGAAATAATCATTTCCTTTTACTTCTAGTCTTACTTCTCCATTATCTTCCTTAATATCGTTAAATCTTCCATATTCCATTTTTAACGCTCCATAAGGACGCAAATGAGTTCTTTCACTCATTCTTATATCATATCCTAAATCTGTCTTAACAGCTGCTCCATAAGAATGATAACTAGATTTTGCTTGGAATATTTCATCTACTACCAAATATCTACGTTGCATATTGTTTAAACCTGCAAATACATCCCCGCCAGTTGTCCATTGCAATGCTCCGTTATAGTCTTTCTTAGGTGACATTTTCTTGAACACTCCAGCTTTAATCATTGTCTGATTTTCACTTGATTTTCCAATATCCTTGAACTTGAATCTGTTAGTCACAGCCCCTGCATACCATCCTGAACTGTTGCCAAGCTTGATTGCTTCATCTTCATGAACATATGCGAATCCATAAGAATTGCTTGTATAGTTAATAATTCCTGCAGTATCTGTATTATATTCATCTCTCATGCCAAATACTTTAATCTTGTTATTCTGCTTAGACGGATTTCTCCACTCTTTTTTCAGATAGTTAAATTCCTTGTCTAGCATATTTCCTGTCGAATTGATTCTTTGCTGAGTGTTTCCATATTGATGTCCCATCATTTCATCTATTGCCTGGAAGAATAGAACCTGTTCATTATTTCCTATACCGCTTATTTTATCAAATAAAGTTTTTTCTCTTGTTCCAAGTCCTTCTACACCGTACCTTTGTTCAAGTCCATCTAAGAAGTTATATGTATCTGTAACTTCTACAGGATTAGGTTCTTTTCCAGCCCAGAAAGTATAAGGAATTTTAGCCATATACGCATTTTCTATTGTTCCATCTGTTTGATTTTGTGCAACTGTTGCCATCCAAGTCAATGATCCTGAATAGATATTCCAGTCTTTTATTTGAGGATTTTGTTTTATCATTTCATTGTATGGGTCTAGTATTTTCTTATCTAGTTGAATATATTTGCTTGTAGTATTTTCTGCTGCTTCGGCACCTATAATAAGATCCGCTTTAGTTAAGCCGCTTAATGTGCTTAATCCTTGAATAGGATTAGTAAATCTCTTACTCGAAGTGTCTATATACATTCCTATTGTAGAAGTCTGCATTGCCTTATATTCTTCAGCTGATGAAGTAGCAATCGTAGGCACTACAGGATTTCCGTTTACTGTTATTGTTCCTACACTTGAACCCTTAGGTACTTCTATTGATACTCCCATCAATCCTTTTCCAAGGCTGCTTTGATTTCCATCTGCTTTTTCATCTATAGAACCTTCACCTTGTATAATCATCGTTTTATAGTTTTTGATTATTCCAAGGTTATTTCCTGCAATATCTCCTTTAGCAAGTATTCCAACTGCAGATTTTGCATCTAAAATTATGTCTCCATGATTTTCAATTGTTGAACCATTCTTAACAACCACTCCAATCACTTTTTCAAGTCCAGTTCCATTTGATCTGATTGTTCCGTAGTTGTATCCGTATGCTCCGTTATCTAAGTACATTCCTGTAGTATTACTTGCATTTAGATTTATCGTTGCTCCTGCTGCATTAATTACTTTTGTTCCTTGACCTGTTCCATACATCCCTATACTAGATGGACCTGTCACATTAATAGTCCCATTATTTATAATATTTCCTGTATAAGCTCTTTTACCTGCAGCGATTTCACTTTGTGTTGGAGTAAATCCTGCAGCCATTCCAACTGCATATCTATTATTCAATGGATTATTATCATCTATAAACGAAGCGCCTACTGTAATATTCTTTCCTGCAGCATTTGTTGCTTCTCCTCCATGAGTACTGTATATTCCAACATTTCCAAATCCGCTTCCAAAGTTTATATCTGCATTGTTTGTTACTTTTCCAGCCGAATACAATCCATAGTTATATGAACCTGTAGAAGTTAAGTTTGTATTATTAATTACTTCTGCACCTGCTCTAGCATCTGCTGAATATATGTAAACTGTTTCATTGCCAAGATTACTTATACTTGAAATATCACTTATAATTTTATTTCCTGTTCCACTTGTTTTTGATTCGTTGATAAATCCAAACGAATTATCCCCTATTGATAAATTGCTTCCAGAATGTGCTCTTACAGTTTGACCGCTTCCGTTTGTATAGACTGCCGCAGCTTTTTCAGTACCTACATTTATGCTTCCAGAATTAAGATTTACATCTCCACCTGAACTATATATACCTGTACCACCTGCACCAGTATTTATTGTTCCGTTATTATCAACTGCATGTCCGTATATTCCAACTGAATTATCTCCCACTGTTATTGTTCCGTTATTTGTTATTTTATCAGTTGCTTTTGTATAAATTCCTACACTTGGTTTCTTAGTTGCTGCATCAACAGGGTTATTCAATGTAATTATACCTGCATTTACAAGTTCTGTTCCTTCTGTAATTAATCCATAACCCCTGTCTCCTGATACGTTTCCATTATTTGTCAGAAGTCCGCCATTTCCTTTTACATATAGTCCTACAACGCCTCCTGTTGTTCCAACTGTATCGACAAGATTTACATTTGTATTATTTGTCTTAACTCCTCCAGATGTATTGTCATAAAACAATCCTACTCCTGTTTCAGTATTTGATCCGCTATATTTCAGTTCAAGTGTTCCTGCACTCACGTTACTTCCATCTTTTATAAATATTCCTGTTCCTTTATCTTTAACTTCTATTCCGTAATTTGTCAGTAAGTTAACATCTGAATTTTCAGCATATACTCCAATTCCCTCTGTACCTTGAATTACTATGTCAGAACTTCCTGTTCCATTCAATGTGACAGTATTACCTAATCCGTTAGATACAATTCCAACAGCTTTATTTCCTGTCATAATAATTTTTCCTTCGTTACTGATAAGCCCGTTTACTCTAGTTATATTTGTACTTGCATGAGCGCCTGCTATCTTATCAGTTTTACCATAAATTCCTACTGAAGTATCTCCGTTTACAGTAAGCATTCCTTTATTTAATATTTCTAATGTTTTTGCTGTACCTAATGTACCGTTAGCAATATTTTTATCTGTTCCATAATCCTGTAAAGAAGTTCCTGAAGTAAATGCCGCCATTCCTACACCTTCGCCAGTTATATTTATATTGGCATTCTGATCATTTATCAGTTTACTTCCATTTATTCCATAGGCACCAATACCTTTGTCAACATTTATCAGATTTTTATTATGAATTGTTCCATAACTTACATTTAACGCAGTTGTTGACGCTACATTTCCGCCTTTTATATCAACAGTTCCTTCATTGTTATACAAGTTGCTTGTATTATCAGTTGCACTGGTGTTTGATCCCATAACAAGCCCTTTACCTGTAAGAGAGCTTACTGTCATTCCATTTGCTATATTAAATTTTTCATTTGATAAACCAAGACTCTTGTTAAATTCATTAGTTGCATCATCTAAATCTAGGTTAGTATTTAAATTGAATATTCCATTAATATAGAATATTTTATACTTCTTTCCATTAGGATTAAAATTAGCAGGATTTATCTTCATTTCAGTCATAACCTGTGATGATCCTGCAGATGATCCAGTCCAGTTTGTTGTATTTCCATCATATGCAGCTAAAACTACATTGTCTCCAGTAAGTTTAACACTAACATTTTGCATACCGTTATATTTAGTAGCTGTTCCTGCCGCTGCAGTATAATCAGAAGTTTCTCCAGCTTTTAAAATACCATCTGACATGTTTATTGTTGTAGCGCCTGTGAAGTTTACTTTTGAGTTAGCTCCTGCAAAAAATGGTGTTGATTGTGCATGATCCCCTGCATTATCACCTTGATTACCAGTTCCAACACTGTTAGTCGTTACATTCGTTTCATGATAGATATCTCCACCACCAAAATTAACTACTCCTCCATTAAGGGCTACCAGTGCTCCACCTTTACCTGTCTGTACTTTATTTGCATTTTTATTCAAGTTTACAACTGCTCCTGTTCCATCAGCAAAACCTGCCATACCGTTAATTTTCAGATTTTCTTCAAATGTAACAGTTGAACCTGCGCCTTTAGCATATCCTCCAATATTTTCATACAGATAAGGCTTTGTTTCTTCATCCTTCTTAGCCCATTCGCTTACTGATTCAGCTTCTTTCTTTAATGTAACTTTTCCTCCTGCTTCAGCGTAAGCTAATAATCCTCCAAAACCTTTTGCTGAAGTTTTTTCATGAGCAGTAATTTCTCCGCCATTTTTAGCTACATAAGCTACTGGAGTAGACTCTGTTCCATCAGCAAACTTTTTATATCTTCCAGTAAGAACAACATTACGTCCTATATTAATTTCACTAGGCTTTCCTTCAAACCTTTTAGCTTCATTCGAAATCATTCCGTGAACGCTATTTTGCCATTTTCCATCTGAATAAGCTATTATTGTTCCAGTTGCAGCCTCATTACTAGCATCATTATATGAAATTTTTCCATTAAGATTTGCTGTCCCGTAATCTTTAATATCTCCTGTCATTATAGGTACAGTTGTTGTATCGCTACCCTCATGTTTATTAGTACTCATAGCTGCATCTAAAACAGTTCCATTTTCTGAAACCATCATAATACCATTTTTAGCATATTTACCAAAACTGATATCAATATCATTAACTTGTAAAGAATGAACTTCATCTCTATTAAAGTCTGTTCCTCTTGCAGCATCTATAGCTCCTAAATCTTGTGAAGGCTTAATTTCAGCTACCTGCCCATTAATTGTTTCTTTTCCTCTTTGACCAGATCTTGCATATATCCCTATATTATTTTCAACATAGTTAGAATCACCTGTTTTTTCTGTTTCAGTAGCACCGTTTCTTATAGTAGTTGTATTTCCAGCTGCTGTCTGAGTTCCGGAATTTGCCATATTCAATTGATTACCAATAATAGCTTTTGCTCTTATTTCTCCTTGATATATTCCAACTCCAGATTTTTCCCAATTAGCTTTTCTAACAGGTCCATTTCCATCATTTGATATATATTGATTTGAACTGTTAGTAGGAGAATCATAGAATGCTTTTCCTGCTAGACTGATTCTATTATTGAATAACATTATAACATTTCCATCACCATAAGATTCTGGTGCTTTATCAAGCTTTATTGAAGGAGTTAAACCAGTACCATATAAATCTTCAATTATTCCATTAGGAGTAGCAGTTTTGCTAATTAAATTATTAAAGTTAGGAGAATATCCTAATCCGGAATAAACTATATTGTCTGCTCCTTCTAACTCATATTTTCCTGTACTGGTAATTTCAAACGATCCCTGAGCACCAAGTACAGAGTACACTATATTTTTATTTGATGCAATTTTTGCATCAACTTTTCCGATAAATCCTCCACGTTGCTTTGGAGCTCCTGCCCAGTAGTTATGAGAAGCTATCGTATCATAAGTAGCTGGGTAAATATAGAATAAAGTGTTCTCATTTGCTTTTATCCCTTTGCTATCATCTCTTTCAATATTTATCGATACATTATTAAATTGTAATCTACCTGAATGCCAAGTCTCTATTGAAAGGAAATTTGCTCTTCCATATAGATGCCCTTTAATATTTGAAAGTGTTCCATCCCAAACTGTATGTATTCCTATTGCACCATCATGATTACCATTGGTTTTCCCTGCATTATTTCCGGCATTATCTGATACATTCCCAGCAACATATACTTCAATATTTTTTGCTTCAAATCCTACTGGATCAGGTTTAGGCTTTTTCATATTTGCAGCTGATAATCCTAGAGCTGTATTAGCTCTTGCTCTTTCATCGTAAGACTTATTAAAGTATAATGCTGCTGCAGTTCTTGGAGCCCAGTTAGTTCTACTTCCACTTGAATAGGAAAAATTTCTTATATTTCCATTTGTTCCAGAATTTGGAGTTAATAAACCTGTAACTGGATTATATCCTGTCCAAAATTTATTATTTCCTCCATCCGTCCAGTTAGGCTTTTTATCAGGATCATTTCCATCAGAACTGTTATGCTGCGCATCGTTAAAAGCCTTAGCATTATCAACTTGGTGTACTCCATTTTGAGTTCCACATGTAAAACAGAAATCCGTAAATGGATTTGTATTTGGTGTTGGTAAGTTTAGACTTATTGTCGGTGTAGCAGGTGTTGGTATATTCAATGAAGGCGGCAATAAGTTTGGCACACCAATCGCACTTAACTGCGGTACAGGTACAGATACTCTTGGTGCATCCACAGGATCTCTAGACACATCTTTTGGTCTTATTGAAGCGTCTACATTTAATGTGGATAATGGCTCCTGTCTAGGTGAAGTACTTGAAATTCCATATCCTTTGTTTGATAATCCCAATCTTGCAGTTGAAGATGCAGAATATGGATTTGTTGAAGTTGGCAGCTCTTTATATTTTGAACTTAAAGGTGAAGTATATTTTTCAAACGCATCTTCACTTCTCTGGAATATGCCTTCATAAGGATATTTCTCTTTCTTATCTCCACGTCCTTTATATGTTCCATTCCAATTATTATTAAAGTAGTTCATCCCATACTGCCATGAACTCCATGGAGATTTTACTACATGGTCTCCTTGCTCCATTAATTGAATTAATTCTAAATTCGCATCTTTTAACAATTTATCATTTTCTCTTCTTGTCTCTTTAAATTTCTGATGTATATTTTTAATTGATGTAGATATTTCTTCTTTTTGAGTTTTAATCTCTTTATTTGATGTTGTCGAAAACAAGTTATTTCTTACCATAACAAGTCCTGTCAGCAAAAACATAAACAGTGCAGAATCTGTATATTTAAAATCTTTTGTTCTTTTTGCTAATGAACATAAATCCTGCTTAACTTTTTGTAAATTATTTGTCATTTTTTTATTCCTTTCTTTTTATATTTTAATGTACCTAGTGACTAAAAAATTAATTCAAAAAATTAATATTTAGATTAAATTTATTATTTTTTTTGTACTTCTTATATGTTACAGATATAAAATAATATGCTCTTTTTTTTTATTTTATCAAAAACAATAAGATAAATCAATACAATTTTAAAAATATTTTTATTTTTTATTTCATAATCAAACATATTTCTTATAATATATTTAAAATATAGAAATACTATTGCTTATTTAAATTACAGAAATAAATTAAAATTATTTTTATAAAATTATATTTAAACTTCTTGTTTAAATTTTTTTATCAAACTTAGTAAATAGCTCTAAATCCTATTCCACCTCTTACATTATTACCTTTAGTGTCATATCCTCCATTTACCGTAACTCCAAATCTTGTATTATCTACTCCAATATTCAAGTCAAATTTACCATTCCCTCGTCTGTCATCCTTTTCTCCTCTTATGTTAAACCAGTCTGCTGTAGTGTATCTTACTCTCCCTTTATTGTTTACATCTCCAACTTTTCCTAGTTCATTTTCATAAGATGCTGTCAAGCCTACAGATAAATTTGTTCTTACCGCTAGCGGCTGTACATATTTAAATTCAACACCAACTTCCGGTTTTACTGAGAAATAGTCATTGCCTTTTACTTCTAGTCTCATTTCCCCGTTATCTTCCTTGATATTGTTGAATCTTCCATATTCCATCTTTAATGCTCCGTAAGGACGCAAATGCGTTCTCTCGCTCATTCTTATGTCATATCCTAAATCTGTCTTAACTGCCGCTCCATAAGAATGATAGTCAGATTTCGCCTGGAATATTTCATCTACTACAAGATATCTACGTTTCATTTCATTAATACCGGCAAATACATCTCCACCGATTGTCCATTGCAATGCACCATTGTAATCTTTTTTCGGTGACATTGTCTTAAATGCTCCCGCTTTAAGCATAGTCTGATTCTCTTTTGATTTTCCAATATCTTTAAACTTAAATCTATTTGTTACAGCTCCTGCATACCATCCACTTGAATTACCCATCTTAATTCTTTCATCTTCGTGAACATACGCAAATCCGTAAGAATTACTTGTATAATCTATGATTCCCGCTGTATCTGATTTATATTCATCTCTCATACCAAATACTTTAATCTTATTATTTTGTTTAGACGGATTTCTCCAATCTTTTTTAAGATGTTTAAATTCTTTGTCAAGCATACTTCCAGTTGAATTAATTCTTTGCTGAGTATTTCCATATTGATGTCCCATCATTTCATCAAAAGCTTGTGTTAACAGCGATTGTTCATTTTTACCTATGCTATTCAGTTTGTTAAATAACAATTTTTCTCTTGTTCCAATACCTTCTACACCGTATCTTTGTTCAAGTCCATCAGTAAAGTTCCAAGCATTTTCTGTTTTAAGAACAAAATCAGTATATGGAATTTTTGCCATTATCGCTTCTTCAGGATAGCCGCTTGGTCCAGCTAGTGGTTTTACATTCCAAGTAAGGGATCCAGATATTGCATTTAATATTTGTGGTGTCGGTCCTGACATTTGCATATATGGTGTTATATAAGGTCCCAATACATTTCTACCTATTTTAATTGCTTTACTTGTTGACAATTCTGCTGCTTCTGCCCCTATTATCAAATCATTTTCTAAACTAGGATTAAAACCGTCTACCCAGTTAATTGGATTTGTTCTTCCCAATGTGTCTACGTAAATTCCTACATTTGAGAATCCATAATTTCCTGTTAATGGACTTATTTCTGAAGTTAAATCATGAACAGATACAATATTTCCATTAATAGTTACCACTCCAGTAGGCGATATTCTCGTACTTCCTGCTGATGTTCCAACATTATTGTTAATATTTGGATCTTCTCTGTGTGCAGTCGCTCCATTTCCTAAATTTACTGCATTCTGTATATCTGTGGGATTCAGAGGATTACCATTTTCATCAGTTGCATTCTTATATCTTAATCCTATTGAACCTGTTCCAGAAATATTAATAGTTCCATAATTTTTTATAATACCATTTCTTATATATATTCCATAAGAATTTCTTGCGTCTATATCGATTATTCCATGATTTTCAAGTGTTGCACCATTTAATACTGCTATTCCTATCAAGTCGCTCTTATCTGTATTTGAACCATATCTTCCAGATTTTATAACTCCAAAAGGTCCAACATACCCTGTTGCATGGTTATTTATATACATTCCATAAGCACCTCTAAATTCTCCAGCAGACTCTAAATTTATTGTTCCATAATTTTCGGCTCTTGACCCTGCACCATCGGCAAACATCCCTATACCATAAGTACCTGTCACATTTATCGTACTTCCTGCATTATTTACAATTTTACCGCCATTTTTTGATGCCATACCGATTGAGTAATAATTTTGTAGAATGTCTGAGCCACCTACTGTTATTGTTCCTTCATTGTAAACTGTACCAGAACTTTCAGAATAAGCTCCTACACTTCCAACTCCGTTCGCAAAATTCACTTGTCCTCTGTTAGTTATTGTCCCACCATTTACAGCATAAAATCCTGTGCTTCTTCCAGCTCCTGCTTTTAGATTTACAGATGTTTCACTTGTCAGTGTTCCAAGAGGTCCTGCTTTGTAAAGATATACACTTTCTGTCCCAAGATTTATTGCTGATCCTGGATTTCCTATATAATTATTGACTCCATTACCTAAAATTGCAAATCCAAATGAACTGTCTCCTATGTTCATATCTGAAGAATTATTTACAATAGTTGCATTGTTATCTCCAAATACTCCTACAGCTGAATTTCCTACTTCCATTTTACCATTCAATGTTGCAGTTCCAGATTTTTTATATACCCCTAATCCTTCATTTCCTACTAATATCGGAGCAGAAGATGTTGCTGTTCCGTTCTCTGAATATAATCCTAAAGATTTATTTCCAAGAGTTATTGTTCCACCCAAATGATTAATACTTCCTGCATTTGGAGCATAGATTGCAATACTTGGATTATTTTTATCAAGAGAGTTCCCTACAGTTATATCTCCACTATTAGTTATATTTACTGGTGAATTGCCATATACATGTATTCCTATCGACTTATCTCCTAATAATTTTATAGTTTTATTTGAAGTAACAGATTCATTTGTATATATTCCTTTTCCAGTTGCTCCATTTACAGTTTCTATAATTCCACCATTAGTTGCACTTATAACAGTTCCATCTGCATAGATACCTACTCCGTTAGTTCCTATTTTAATTGTTGAACCATTATCTGTGATTAACCCAGTTTTTGTTGAACGATTTTTGATTTGAGAATATACTCCAATTCCACCTGTTCCAGAAGATACATCTATTGAAGATCCGCTATCTAATAAAATCGAATTAGGACCAAATGCTCCAACAATATTTTGACTTTCATCATCCACAGCTAATATTCCTATAGCCGCTCCATTTCCTACTGATTTTATACTTCCTTTATTTACAATATCTATTCCTCTGTTTCCGTTTGTTGGAGGTGTCCCTCTAGGTATATCTGTAACTCCAAGATAATTTATTCCTGCTATTCCAACTCCACCATTTCCAATTTCTATAGTACCAGCAGCACCATTTTGTGCCAAAGCACCATTTGAACCTATTATTGCAGTTGAATCTTGTCCAGTTGTTTTTAAGATGCTATTGTTATATATTTCTGCAAATTGCCCTACAATTCCAGCCATTCCAGTTCCAGTCAGGTTAATAGTACCATCATTCGTAAGTTTGACTTTATTTCTTAAATCTTCTGAATTTGTCTGAGCAATGGCAACTTTTGATTTTTTAACTTTTTCAGCATTGACATCAGCAGTTGTTAATGCTCCTGAACCACTTATTGTTTTTCCAGCTCTTAAAGTAACACTTGAAGATACAAATTCAGAATTTAAGTATCTGTCATTTTTGTCATCCAAGTTTGCATCCATATCCATCTGAAGATTTACTTTAGTTGATTTTGTTGTTGTGTAATCTCCAGAAGTGCCTCTTATAACAATTCCTGGTTCAATTTCATAATCTCCAGTATTATTTGCGGATACAGGCGAAACATTTGTTAGTAATAAAGGCGTTACTCCATCTCCTTCAATAACGCTCAATGTTGCTCCATCTTCCAAAGTTAAGTATATTTTACCTGTACTTCCAGTTTTTACTAGACGGTCAAGTAAATTTTCATTTTTAAAGTAAAAGGCATACCCACCGTTTTTTATAGTTACAGTATTATTTCCTACAAGTTCCAATTGAGAATAATCCGTATTATGTTTTATACCATAAAATAATAGTGCATTTTCCTCTACTTCCATATTTGTCATATTATTCAGCTTTATGTCAGAACCACCATTAGCATATAATCCAACTGAACCTTTCCCTGAAACTTTCAATGTACCGTTATTTAATGTTGTCGTAGCAAGGTTTGAATAACCAGTTATATTGCCCAAATGATCATATGTCGGAACTCCCGCTGAATACACTCCCACATTTTTCTTTCCTGAAATATTAATTTCTCCACCTGTCATTGTATAAGTTCTGCCATTGTTATAAACAGCAATAGATCCATCTCCAGTTACTTTTATAGTGCTGCTTGTACTTTCCCCTTTACTTTCTTTTTTTACTCCGCTTCTTTCAGCTTCTCCTTCTATAACCAGTCCAATTGAATTTTTTGTATTTAAAGTAATATCTGCATCATTTTCAAATTCTCCACCTTTATATGCCATCATTCCAAGCATATTGTATCCAGTATTAGCTGTGCTTCCTATTGTTATTGCAGCAGTATTTTTTACTTTTACAGGCTTATTCGCATCAAGATTATCCTCAGCGGGTGCCCCTGCAACAACACTATTTATACTTCCATTTGCTAGCATTACAATATTGTATAAATCATTGTCATTGGCATCCTTATTTCTGTTTTCCATTGCTGTTACAGTAAAATTAGTTTTTGCTAAATCAATTCCATATTTATCTGTTCTGAATAGTGCTCCACCTTTAGCATCTTTTGTAAAATCTATTGAATTAATATGTGAATCCGTTATTACAAAATCATTTTTTGATCTTGCCAGTCCTGGCATAAATCCACCAATATCATATTTACTTCCTTGCATATAATCAGATTTTCTAAGCAATCCAACATTTTCAGTACCGTTTACAACTATATTAAGATTGTATATATTTCCAATAGGGTCTGTATTTGCTCTTGCTACTAAATAAGGCTTTGCACCATCGGCTGGCGTTAATCCTGGTATTCCTCCAGATTGATATTGACGCACTCTTTCAGAGCCTGTTATTAATTTTGAAATAGAAACTCCAACGTTATGGCTTCCATTTACAACAATACCTTTTGACGTCGGACTGTTCAAAGTACCGTCAATTACTGTTTCATCATAGTAAACTTGTGAATTGTCAGCTGTTTTGAAAATATTTGGCACTCTTAATCCATAACTTCCTTGTATTCCAGAATATACTGCATTTACGGAAGCATCTGGATCTTCACTGTTCAATTCAATATTTCCAACTCTTGCATAAATATTTAATGAACCTTTGTTGTTATAAGCAGGAATATTTCCTCTAGGATTTGGAATCGGTCCAGATATATTATCTGATTTATAGCTTGTTCCTGCGATATCTGCCCTAAAAGTATATTCAGCAAAATCCATACCGATACTGTCGATTGCATCTACTTTTATTGTACCTCTATTTTCAAGAGTAGATTCCCAAGGAGCCTGTCTTCTGTATTTCCATTTTGGACTTGTAACAGGAGTTGGAGATGCGTCAGAATCTCCGTCTTTTAGATACCATCCATTAGGTATTCCAGCATTTGCATTAGGATCATCTGGGCTTAATCTATGTCCGTAATCACCATAGTCTTCGACCATTGCAGTCATACCCACAACATTACTTGCAAGTCCACCAGTTTTTGCACTTATTTTTTCTAAAGTCATAGTCCCTTTATTTATGGCTCTTGCCGCTATTGATCCATAGGCCTGATGTTCTATACCAATTGTCATATGCGGAGAATGCCCTGAATTTTTAGGATTAGGAGTAAGCATCTTATCTAAATATCCATCTCTTCCTGAAATTTTCAAGTCTGCCTCAAGATTAAATTCAACTGTCCTGTTCACGCTTCCATACGCATGGTTTACACTTATTACCCTTAACGTGTTTGTTCTTTCTAGCCTATTTGAATTATTAGTCAAAGGCTCACTAGTATGATTTTCAAATGTTAAAGTTTTTCCTGCTCCTCCTAAATTATAACCATCAGTTAAGACATTTAAAAACACTTGTTGAGATGAAGCATTCCTTCTTTCATAATGAGGGTCTGTCACAGGTCTCCAGTTTGTATTTATAGGGAATTTTCTATCTGTTCTTGTGATTGAATCATCTAGAAATCCTAATCCAGGACTCGTTGCACTTTGTGAATATTCACTTGGAACTATCGCATTTGGTGTATGTAGATAACTATATGCTGATGATGTTGTACCATGGACTCCTCCGTCAGCAGGTCTGTTGGTTCTACTTCTATTATCACTATGTCCATCCCAGCTAAACTGACCTGTTCCAGAGTATCCTGTGTCTTGTATTTTTATATTAACATCATCTATTAAATTAACTGTACTATTAGAAACAATATAATTCTGATTCGTATTTAATCCTATTTCCTGACCTTGTGCAAATCCTGTAGATACTTCATTCAAAGCTGGTGGTTCAAATACATTAGGTTCAAGTTTATTTACTTTTATTTCATCAAAGCTAATTGTTTTTACTGACGGAATTGAAAAAGTTACATTTGGCTGTATTATTGTGGGATTTATATTTAAATTAGGCAATGTTGGAGTATTTATGTTTATAACAGGTTCAATTATAAATGGTACTCCTGCATCTGGTACAGGAACTGTTCCAACTAAACCGTATTCAAGTTCATTTCTTCTATTGCTAAGTGATGAACTAGGATCTGAATGAAGTCCACTATTAGCAAGTAATCTTTTATACGAATCCCCATAAGGCGAGACATTTCTTTCCCACCATTCACCTCTTTTGTATACACCTTCATAAGGATATTTTGCCTTCTTATCTCCACGGCCTTTATAAGATCCATCCCAATTATTGTAAAAATAATTTAAACCATATTGCCAACTACTCCAAGGACTCTTTATTACATAATCTCCTTGTTCCATTAACTGAATTATTTCTAAATTTGCATCTTTTATTAATTTATCATTTTGTTTTCTTATTTCACTAAAATTCTGATGTATATTTTTAATTGATGTAGACACTTCTTCTTTTTGAATCTCGATATCTTTATTTGTCGCTGACGAAAATAGATTATTTCTTGTCATAACAAATCCTGTTAATAAAAACATAAACAATGCAGAATCTGTATATTTAAAATCTTTTGCTCTTTTTGCAAATGAACATAGGTCTTGTTTAACTTTTTGTAAATTATTTGTCATATTCTTTATTCCTTTCATTTTTAAACCTTTTAGTATACTAAACGACTAAAAAATCAACCTCAAAATTATTATGTGATTTAAATTTATAACTTACCTTGTTATTATACTTTTACTTCTAAATTTTAAAATAATCTTGCTATAAATTAAAAATATACTTTTTTCTAAAATTTATTAGATATATCATAAAATTTTATTTGTATTTTCAGATAATGTTTATATACGTAAATTAAAGAGTGGAATAATTTCCACTCTTAGAAAAATTACAATACATTTATTAACTATTAGTAAATAGCTCTAAATCCTATTCCACCTCTTACATTGTTACCCTTAGTGTCATATCCTCCATTTACCGTAACTCCAAATCTTGTATTGTCTACTCCGATATTCAAGTCAAATTTACCATTCCCACGTCTGTCATCTTTTTCCCCTCTTATCTTAAACCAGTCTGCCGTCGTATATCTTACTCTTCCTTTATTGTTTACTTCTCCAACTTTTCCTAGTTCATTCTCATAAGACGCTGTCAAGCCTACAGATAAATTTGTTCTTACCGCTAACGGCTGTACATATCTAAATTCAACTCCAACTTCTGGTCTTACTGAAAAATAATCGTTTCCTTTTACTTCTAGTCTTACTTCTCCATTATCTTCCTTAATATCGTTAAATCTTCCATATTCCATTTTTAACGCTCCATAAGGACGCAAATGAGTTCTTTCACTCATTCTTATATCATATCCTAAATCTGTCTTAACAGCTGCTCCATAAGAATGATAACTAGATTTTGCTTGGAATATTTCATCTACTACCAAATATCTACGTTGCATATTGTTTAAACCTGCAAATACATCCCCGCCAATTGTCCATTGTAATGCTCCGTTATAATCTTTTTTCGGTGACATTGTCTTAAATACTCCCGCTTTAAGCATAGTCTGATTCTCTTTTGATTTTCCAATATCTTTAAACTTAAATCTATTTGTTACAGCTCCTGCATACCATCCACTTGAATTACCCATCTTAATTCTTTCATCTTCGTGAACATACGCAAATCCGTAAGAATTACTTGTATAATCTATGATTCCCGCTGTATCTGATTTATATTCATCCCTCATACCAAATACTTTAATCTTATTATTTTGTTTAGACGGATTTCTCCAATCTTTTTTAAGATGTTTAAATTCCTTGTCAAGCATACTTCCAGTTGAATTAATTCTTTGCTGAGTATTTCCATATTGATGTCCCATCATTTCATCATAAGCCTGTGTTAGTAATACTTGTTCATTTTGACCTATGCTATTTAACTTGTCAAATAATTTTTTCTCTCTTGTTCCTACTGCTTCTACACCATATCTTTGTTCCAATCCATCAGCAAAATTCCAAGCATTTTCTGTTTTAGGTACAAAGTCTGTATATGCAAGTTTTGTCATTGTAACTGCTGTAGGCTCATCTGTATATGGATCAAGCGTAGGTGTTGCTACCCATGTCAGTGCTGCAGAACGTATATTTAATGATGTTGGAATTTGGTATCCTGATCTTAAGAATGGTGTTATTATATCACTCCCCACTCTTATTGCTTTAGCAGTTGTTAATTCTGTTACTTCCGTTCCAATTATAAGATCATTGTCTACTAAAGGATTATATCCATCTACCCAATTAATAGGCGATGTTCTTCCTAATGTATCAACATAAATACCCACATTTGAGAATGCGTAATTTCCTACATCTGGTGTAAGAGCCGTTAAATCATGAATAGGTACTTCCACGCCATTTACATACGCTTTTCTTATAATATTTCCATTTTCATCTTCATTTGCTATTATCGCAGAGTTTCCTCTTGTTACAGAAGGATCACTAGCTGATTCTGTAATAAGGTCATACGAACCTTGAGCTGCATTTACTGCATTTCCTAAATTTGTTGAATTTACTGATGTTATATTTCCTGAAGCATCTTGATATTTTCCTGTTTTACTTCTTACCCCTACAGAACCTGCTCCTGATATATTAATTGTTCCATAGTTTTTAATAATAGCATTTCTTAAATAAATTCCTGTAGAGTTTGCAAGATTTATATCAACTGTTCCATTATTTGTAAATGTTCCATTATTTAATACTGCTATTCCAATTGCAGTATTTCCTGTACCAGATGTTTTTATTAAATTATTATTTATTCCTTCTGCACCATTTCCATCTATGTACATTCCATATCCATTTTTTGATGAACTTATATCAATTATTCCATCATTTATCGCTCTTGATCCTGCTCCTTGAGCAAACATTCCTATAGAATAATCTCCCGTAACATTAATTTTGTTTACGTTTCTTATAGTTCCACCTTTAGTTGCCATACCAATTGAATATGCTTCTTCTCCTTGCTTAATCACAGAATGTCCTATTGTAATTTCTCCAAAATTATTAATAGACGCTCCTGCTTCAGCGTAAGCTCCTACATTTCCTACTCCAGCTGAATAATCTATAACTCCATAATTATTAATAACAGCTCCCGTTCCTGTTGCATAAAGAGCAGCATTATTATTTCCTGCAGTTCTTACAGTAGTGTATGTACTTGCGTTTCCTGGACCAGCCTTATATAGATAAACACTATTTGAACCCATATTTAAGTTTGAACCAGGATTACTTATATAAGTATTTGTTCCGTTACCCAAAACAGCAAATCCAAACGAACTGTTTCCTATGTTTATATTTGAAGAATTATTTTCTATATGGCTTCCATTATTTGAAACTACTCCAATTGCACCATTTCCAACAGTTATGTTACTTCCTGAAGTAAGAGTCGTACTTCCTTGCTTTTTGTAAATTCCAATTGCACCATCTCCAAATGAAATTGTACCATTATTATTTACAGCGTAAGGAGTGTCAGAAAGTATTCCAATTACATTGTTTCCACCATTTATTGTTCCTTGATGATTTATATTTCCATATTTCGTATACATTCCGATACTTGGATTATTTATGCTTGCTGAATTTCCTAATGTAATAGTTCCTCCATTAGTTATATTTACATAATTACGTCCTTGGTTTGTTGGATAAAGAGTATTCACTCCATAGTTATGAATACCTATCGAGCCATCTCCAAGTAATGTCATATTTTTAAAACTTACTATATCTGAATCAGTAAATATTCCTTGAGCTCTTGCATTATTAGCAGCTATTATATTTCCTGCAGTTGCATTTATCTCTGTTCCCTTAGCAAGTAATCCCACTCCATCAGTTCCTATTGTTATATTAGCTCCATTATCTGATATTTTAGCTACACTTCCTCTATATAAAGCATCTGAGTAAACTCCGATAGAATCTGGAGCTGCCGACATATCAATTGAAGAACCGTTTTTTAATGTTATGCTTACAGGCGATGCAGCTGTTACTGCATTTCCAGCAGCACTTGTATCTACATCTTTAGCAAGTATTCCAATTGAAGAAACTCCAGTTCCTATAGAGTTAATACTTCCATTATGAACAATTTCTATGCTTCCATTTCCTGTAGTAGGTTGTCCTGCAGTATATGTAGCATCTCCTACTCCAAGATAGTTTATTCCTGCTATTCCTACTCCATTATTTCCTACTGTAATGCTTCCATTATTTGTTGCAATTCCACCATTTGAAGTAATAATACCTGTAGAATCATCTCCTATTGTATTTAATACGCTATTATTATAGATTTCTGAATATTCTCCAACAATTCCTGCCATTCCTATACCTGTAAGGCTTATTGTTCCATTATTTGTAAGTATTACATCATTTCTTGGTGCTCCTGTTGTACTGTTTTTCTGAGCTATAGCTACTTTAGATTTTTTAGCAAGCTTTATCGGAGATGTAATTGCTCCTGATCCTGTGATACTTTTTCCTGCGTTTACTGTAATACTTGATGAACTAAATTCAGATTTTAAATATGCATCAATAGGGTTATCAAGATTTACATTTTGATCTATAGTAAGAGGTAGTCTTGTAGCTTTATACGGAATATATGAACCTCCTGCTACCCCTGTATATACTGGTATTATGTGTGTACTTCCTGTTGATGTAAGATTTGAAAGCAATTCTCCTCCTGTATTTCCACCTTTTCCTTCTGCTACTATAAGTGTTGAATTTTCTTTCAAGTTTACTGTAATATTTCCTGTAGAAGATGAGTGAACTACATCATTTAGAGGACTTGAACCTGCTCCATTTATTTTCACATAAAAGGCTGTTGCTCCAGGATTTATTGTAGCAGTTGAATTTCCACGAAGTATAAGTTGGGACTTATCTTCTGTAGGCAATCCAGTTATTGGATCTAATACTAGATTTCCAAATGAGTCTGCTTTTTTTCCTTTAGTTTCACTATAAAATAATAAAGCTTTGTTTCCTGTTATTGATAAATCCATATCTGTAAGTCCAATATCTGCTCCATCTACGGCATAAAGAGTAACTGCACCTTCTCCTTCAACTTCCACTTTTCCTGGATTTAATAGATTGGCTGCATCTTTATTTAATGATACTTCTGCATTTTTTATTATTGCACCATCTTTTTTTCTTTCTGCTATAGCATATACTCCTATAGCACTTTTACCTTCAACCTTTATAGTTCCACCATTCATTGTATATTTTCCAGCGTTATTATATACCCCTATTGATTTTTCTCCGTAAATATCAATATTCCCCTTACTTGTCGCCTCAGAATAAGTCTTGCTACCTACATACTGGCTTGTAACATCATTACCACTAGCATCTAGCTCCCAGAAAGTTTGTGCCGTATTACCTGCATTATACTTAGCTGATTTACCACTAACTACTAACCCAAATGATGTTTTAGATTCACTATTTGAAGCTTTATCTCCTATTTTCAAATTTCCTTCAATTTCTGCTTTAGCTCCTTGATATGCCATAAGTCCTATTACATTTTGTTTTCCACCATTTACTGTAATATTTCCTGTATTTTTCACCTTAGGTAATATTGTATCATTTTCATTGATTTGGAAAATCGCTGGAGCATTAGCGTTTCTTGATTGAGTGGCAATATTCGACAGCATAACAATATTATATCTATTGGCAGCAGCACTTGCATTACCAGGATTAACTGTCAAATTTCTTATTAAATTTATTCCATATCTGTCAGTCCTAAATAATGTTCCACCATCTGCTGTGTTAGAAAAATCTATACTTTCAATATGTCCATCTGTAATTCTAAAATCTTTTTCAGCCAAACTTCTTGCAGTACTTGAATATTCTCCTGCCATATAATCTGAATTTCTAAGTAATCCAACATTTTCAATTCCATCTACTGTAATATTTAAATTATATATATTTCCGATAGGGTCTTCAGTAGTAGATGTTGCAGCATCATATCTTCCAGTATTGTCTATACTTGCCGCAGAAGCTGCATCTTTGGCTTCTAACCCATCACCATCATAACCAATACCTTTCTGATAGTTATACACACTTACATGCCCTGTACCGTATTTAATAGGAGATGTAAATCCTGAACTTGCTGGCAATGTTACAGTATTTTCCTGATATGGATTTGCTATCGCATACATTCCTGAACCAGTTATATTTTTGGATATTGATACTCCAACATTATGCTTTCCTCCTACATTAACCATTCCTTGTTTTCCATCAATTATTGTTTCATCATAATAAATACCATCTTCATCATAGTGTGATGTTCCCAAATGATTTGCTGGTACTAAATTTCCTGAACCATGTACAAAATCTGCAGGTGCTACAGTTCCTGCTTGTGATATACCCTTGGCAAATACATTTGGTATTCTTATACCATAACTACCTTCTACATTTGTAGGATCTGAATTTGTGTCAACACTGCTAATATCAATCTTTCCTGTCTTAACATACATATTCAAAGAACCTTTTTCATCATAAGATTTATGTTTATATACATTATACTTATTAGCATCCTCATTGTGATTTGCTGAACTTACTCTAAAATCTTGGCTGTCTGCATATTTATTAAATCCAAATTCAGCAAAATCTATTCCTATACTGTTAACACTTTTAACATTAATTTTCCCTTGGTTTCTCATTTCCGAAGCCCAAGGTCTATATGTTATAGGTGCAGGACCACCATATCCAGGTATCATATTATTAGTAGGTGCATATTCTGTATAACCTTCCACCATTGCAGTCATTCCTATAAGATAACTTGCATTTCCATCATTTTTTGCACTTTCTTTCTCAAGATTAAGTTCTCCTTTATTAATTAGGACTGCTGCTTGACCTGCTAATGTCTGAACTTCCATTCCTATTGTTAAATGTGGACGTCCAGCTTTACCATGAGATACACCATTTACTGATGAACCAATAACGTCTCTTATATTTCTTCCGTATAAATTCAATTTCCCATCAAATTCAACTATTACAGGACCAAATGCTGTACTTCCTCCTACTCCTGCTCCAGTAGGATTTAAACTGATAAATCTTACAGTATTAGCTGTTTTTCTAGCAGTCCCAGCTTGACCTGCCCAACCATTCGCTGCTCCTTCTGTTCTTCCAAAAGGAGTTTGTGTATTATTTCTTAATGTCCACGTTCCAGTTATAGTTGTCGGAAGCGGTTGCTGTGCTCTATTAAGTGCCGAACTATTTGTAGGATTTTTAAATTGATATTGTGTAATATTAAAGACTGTTTGTGGTGATACAGCCGTTATTCCAGCTCCAGATGTATCGTCTAATTTATATCCTGGTCTATTTCCATATCCATAACCATTATCATTTAGATATTGTAAATTATTGAATATATTTGTTCCATTTGGATATGCTCCACTTGCAACTCTTGAATCCTTATTTTCCCATCTTCCATTAACAGTTCCTCTAGATTCAAGCTTTTGAGTTGCATTAATAACTCCTCTTTCACCTTCATAAGTAAAAGCTCCATTTACAGTAAAACCTCTATCATCTATTGTTATATCTGTTCCTGAAGCATTTGCTACTGCATTACTTTGATTTACTATTGCATTTGGATCCCCATAAAACCCTGGTCCTACTGAATCCTGTGAAAATCCTACTGAAAGTTCAGTAAGCCTAGGTGGCTGGAATACATTTGGTCTTATTGCAGCTACTGAAATTGGATCAAACGTTACTGTTTCTATTTCAGGTATAGTAAAATTAGGATTAGGGTTAATAGCTCTAGGATTTATATTTAGGTTAGGAATATTTGGTATTGCTACATTTATTCTTGGCTGAATAATAATAGGTACTCCTGGATCAGGTATAGGTACCGTTCCCACAAGACCATACACTTCTCCTGCATTTTTTCTTGATTTTGTAGATGTTGAAAGAGGATCTTGAGAAATTGCTACTCTATCATACATTTTGCTACTTGGAGATACATTTCTTTCCCACCATTGACCTCTATTTAATTTTGAATTTAGTATATATTTTTCTTCTTTATCTCCTAATCCTTTATATGTACCCTTCCAATCATTATAGAAAAAATTTGCCCCATATTGCCATGAGCTCCAAGGGGATTTTACAACATGATCTCCTTGCTCCATTAATTGAATTAGTTCTAGATTAACATTTTTTATTAATTTATTATTTTCTTTTCTAGTTTCACTAACTTTGCTTTTTATTTCTTTTATTGACGTTGTGATTTTATTTTCTTGAGTCTTAATTGATGTATCTTTTGTTTTTGCAAATGAATTATTTTTGACTGTAATAAGCCCTGTCAATAAAAATGCAAATAATGCAGAATCTGTATATTTGAAATTTTTATACTTTTTAGCAAAAGAACATAAATCCTTTTTCACTTTTCTTAGATTATTAGTCATTTTTCTCTCCTTTTTGTTTTTTCTTAATATTATAATTTCAATATTCCCTTACCCTTCATTAATTTAACCTAAAGTCCCTATAAATTAGTTATATGCTAGAAATTATCTTATTAAACAGCCATATCTTATTTATATTGATTACAATTTTTATATTATAATACATTTTATCAAAAAAATATAAAAAAATCAACTTTTTTTGTTTTATTCTTTGTTTTTTTTTGATATTTCTTATAACATTAATTTTATTTAATAAAAAAATTAAAAATTGTTATATAAAATAACATTTATCATATTTCAATCAATTCATAATATAACATAATATATTTAAGTTTATTTAATACTTAACTAAGCTGTATCTGAAAACTCAAAATCGATGTTATTTTTAATGGTTTTTTGATTTTATAAATTATTTAAATTGCGATAAAAACAGTGTTTATTATTTTTGATTTTGAAAAAATTTGTTAAAAATTTATTATTTAAAGAGTTTTCAGATACGCCCTAATTCAAATTACGTGTTTTTATAATTTTAAATGTATACTTTAGATTAAATTTAACTATATCCCAAACAAATAATTATTATAATTTTCTTTTAAAAATGTATAATTATAATTAGGTAATTTGAATAATTGTTTATATTTAATACAAAAGTTTTCTCCTAAATCTTCTCTCCTTGATTGTGATATCACAACCAAAGTTTTAATTTCTATTTTCTATTTTATTTGTAAAGTTTGGGTCATCTAGCGTTGTGTATTTTGTTCTTGACAATCTACTAAAAACTTGATACAGTCTATAAAGAAACAAATTTTAAAAGGAGTTATAAATTAATGAATTTAGAAAACATCGAAAACGATTTCGATAATGAAAATACAATAAATAATGAAACAAATACTGACAACATTGCTTCTACTTCTCTCGGAAGTGCAGTTTGTGAAACAATTTTACCGTCTGTTCCGCTTCAGCCGCTGGAAACTATTGAAAAAAGTATTCAGAAGAAATACCGTTCAGCACTTTGGACACCTTTTGTCAGAGCTTTAAAAGAATTTGAAATGGTAAAAGATGGTGACAGGATTGCAGTTGCTATTTCTGGAGGTAAAGACAGCCTTTTGCTTTCAAAGCTGTTTCAGGAGCTGAAAAGAGCCAGCAGAACTAATTTTGAGTTAGTGTTTATTTCAATGAATCCTGGATTTAATCCTGCCAATCTGAATAATTTGAAAAAAAATCTAGAACATCTGAATATTCCGTGTGAGATTTATAATGATAATATTTTTGAAATTGCAGAAAAGATTGCAAAAGACTATCCTTGCTATATGTGTGCTAAAATGCGTCGTGGAAGCCTTTACACAAAAGCAACTTCGCTTGAGTGCAACAAACTAGCACTTGGACATCATTTTGACGATGTTATCGAAACCACTCTAATGAGCATGTTTTATATGGGAAAATTTGAAACAATGTTACCAAAACTAAAGTCCGATAATTTTGAGATAGAATTAATTCGTCCATTATTCTACGTTGAAGAAAAAGCAATTATAAAATGGGTACGAAATAACGGTATCTTGCCAATGAACTGTGGCTGTACTGTAGCTGCCGAAAAGACTTCAAGCAAACGTCGTGAAACCAAGGACTTAATTGCACAGCTTGTAAAAAATAATCCTGATATAAAAAAACGTATAGTTCAATCAACACAAAATGTAAATTTGGAAAAAATATTAGGCTGGAAAGACTCTGACGGAAAATATTCATACTTAGACAAGTTTTAAAAGAAAGGATAAAAATATGAACAAAAATGAAAAAGAGATGAAAAGCTGGGAATACATTATTCAAACAAAAAAAGAACATATCGACTTTATCAATAAAATCATAGAAGCATACGATGGATTAGGAAATGTAAGAACTCTTGACAATCAGAGCGGTTTAATAAAAATTCTCACAAATTCTTATCTTTTAAATGATATGGATAACGCAATCGAAACATTAAAGCAAAAAAATATCGAAATAGAAATTCTAGAAAAAAGAGAATGGCTTGGAGTGTTATAATTCCAAGCCTTTTCATTTACAAATTATCGTGAATTTACTTACTAATATTCTGCTCTTGTTTTAAACTAAAATTTTATAAAATCATAAATTGCAATATTAATTTATTTTTCCAAAATCCCAATAAAATCGATAAATTCCTGAACAGAAAACTCTTCAGTCCGTGCAAGCCTTGTCTTTCCGACTTTTTCTAGTGCAGCTCCAACTACATCCTTTGAAAATCCTAATTTTGTTAAATTGTTAGCTATACTCTTTCGCTTATTGGAAAAGGCTTCTTTTAAATATTTAAAATATTTTTCTTCTGAAATCTGGCTTTCGTATCTTTTATCTTTCAAAATTTTTATTCCTAAGAATGCTGAATCAACTTTTGGAACAGGATCAAATTTTTCCTTCGGCACAGTAAACAGATATTCTGCTTCAGCATAAAATTGAACTGCATGCGTAAGCAGACTCATATTTTTGCTATGAGGCTGGGAGGCAATTCGCTCTGCCACTTCCTTTTGCACCATCAAATAAATTTCATCAATATTCTCACGATATTCCAAAAGTTTGTTAATAATCGGCGAAGTTATATAATACGGAATATTTGCCACAACTTTAACATTTTTTCTATTTTCAAAAAATTTTTCCAAATCTGCTTCCATAAAATCCTGATGAATCAATTTAAAATTTTGCTTGTTTTCAAATTTTTTAGCCAAAAACGGTATCAAATCATCATCTATCTCAAAAGCAGTCAAAAATTTAGAATTTTCAATCAATTTTTCTGTCAAAAATCCCAATCCTGGTCCTATTTCCAAAACTTCTGTTTCCTCATCAATATTTGCTATGTCTAAAATTTCATCTGACAAATTGCTGTCATTCAAAAAATTCTGTCCATATTTTTTTTTAGCCTTATGATTTTCATTTTCAAAATATTTATTTTTATTTTGATATTTTTCTTTATTTCTTTTCAATCTTTCTCCTTATTTAATGTATCCTAGAACTATTATAAATTATTCAAAAACCGATGGTTCAGCTATTCCTACATACTCAAGGTTTCTGTAAATTTCATTAAAATCAAGTCCGTATCCCACAACAAATTCATTTGGGATTTCAAAACCTATATACTGCACGTCAATTTCAACTTCTCTTCTTTCAGGTTTATCCAGCAATGTACACAATGATACTTTCTTAGGATTTCTGCTTCCTAAAAGTTGTAATATTTTTTTCAGCGTAAATCCTGAATCAATAATATCTTCTACAACTAACACATTTTTTCCGCTAATTGTACTTCTTAAATCTTTCAGAATCTTAACTTCTCTAGAAGTCTGCGTTCCTTCTCCATAGCTAGAAGCCTCAATAAAGTCGATTTCAAGTGGTAATCTTATTTCTCTGATCAAATCAGCCATAAATACGATGGATCCTCTTAAAAGCCCAACAACTATAAGCGGTTCATTTTCGTCTTTAAAATCTTCTGTAATTTGTTCTCCTAATTCTTTTAATCTTTTCTGAATTTCTTCTTTAGTGATCAGTTGCTCTTTTATTCCAAATTCAACATCTTTTGTCATAATCTTCCTCCATTATTAATTTCTTTTCCAAAATAATTGTTAAAAAAATACACAAACACTAAACAGCTTCTCTTAAACTTTATTTTACCTCGATTTTCAATAATTTCAAACATAATTTAAATTTATTTAAATTCCTTCTCAAGAATTAAAAATATATATTTTCCAAAAAATTCAAAATTTTTTTAAAAATATTTAATTTATAGTATTGACTTTTTTAACTTTCATGTTATAATAGTAATGTCAAAAGAGAGTTAATTAATAATTAACAATCATTTGGCTATATAGGGAAATTTGTTTTTTTGAATAAAAGACCATTTTATGAGATAGCCCAAAAAAACATTATTTATTTAATTTCCCTATATAAAAAGGGCTATCTCATAATCCAAACTTTATTTTTTTACAAGGTTTACAAGTATAGCCTTTCTAATCAAATCTAATTTATTTAGATTTTTTTGTTACAATTTTTTAATATCTATTTTATTATAAGTTAAAAAAATTAATACTCAAATAGTTTATTTTAAATTAAAAAATTACCATTTGAGTATTGATTTGTTATTTATTTCTATTTAACTTTTTCTACTAATTTTGCAAATTCAGCAGGGTTATTTAATGCTAAGTCTGCTAAAACTTTTCTGTCAAGTTCAATTCCAGCTTTTTTAAGTCCGTTCATTAATCTTGAGTAAGAAATTCCATTTAATCTTGCAGCAGCGTTAATTCTGATAATCCATAATTCACGCATTTTTCTTTTTTTCAATTTTCTATGTTCAGTTGCGTAAGCCATAGCTTTTTTAACTGCTTCATTAGCCTTTTTATAATTTGTTTTTATGGCTCCTCTATAACCTTTTGCTTCTTTTAAAACTTTTTTATGTCTTTTTCTTCTAACTATTCCTGTTTTTACTCTTGGCATCTTCTTTCCTCCTTGATATTTTAGCCGTTTTTTGTTCTTTATATTTAATATTCAGAACTAACTTTTGTCAATTTTTAATTTTGATTTTTTAATAAAAAGCGGTTAATTCTTATTCTAAACTGCCTTTTTTAATTTCACTTTTAAATGAAAGTAATAAATTTTATTAAATTGCTTTTTTAAAAATAATTTTAAAGCAATTACTTAAACTATCTTCCTTCTTGTCCAGCCAATGCTTTTTTGATTTTTCTTTCAGCACCTTTTGGAGCGATTGCGTCTTGTCCTAGACGTTTTTTTCTTTTATGAGTCTTTTTAGTCAAGATATGGCTTTTTCCTGAGTGTCTTATAGAAATTTTCCCACTTCCTGTAACTTTAACTCTTTTTTTTGTTCCTTTATGTGTTTTCATTTTTGGCATTTTCTTTCCTCCTAAATCACTTTTCACTTTTTTAAATTTTGCCTTTATTTTTTAGGCGATAATAAAATAAATTTTTGAACCTGTTCTTTTCCGTATTTTTTCTCAACTGTTGCAGTTTCTTCAAAATGGCTTGCAAACTCGTCTAATACTTTAATAGCAGATTCTGCATGTAATCTTTCTCTACCTGTAAGTCTTAGGCTGACTTTTACCTTATGCTCCTTGGCTATAAATTTTTCAATTTGAGAAATTTTTGTTTCTTTATCATGCTCGTCAATATGAGGTTTAATTCTAATCTCTTTAATAACGACATTTTTTTGTTTTTTCTTATTTTCCTTGTCTTTCTTCGTTTTCTCATACTTGAATTTTCCATAGTCCATAATTTTGCATACAGGCGGTGTTGCATTTGGTGAAATTTCAACTAAGTCCAATTCTTTTTCTGCTGCAAGTGCTAACGCATCTCTAGCTGACATTACTCCAAACTGTTCTCCATCATCACCAACAACTCTAATTTCTCTTGCCCTAATTCGCTCATTCATTCTTGGCTCATCAGATCGGTTATTTCCTCTTATAAAAAACACCTCCTAATTTTTTTACAATAAAAAAACAAGATATAAGAAACCTTGCTCAATAGTTATTATATAAATAAATTTCACAACAAAATTATCATAACAAAAATACTTATTTCATTATAAAATATCAAATAACTAATACCCAACTCATCTTGAAAATAGAATAAAACATTCTACTTTTATTTGGAAAATCAATCCAAAACCTAAATATATTGATGGAAAGGTGAGAAACAATGTTTCTACTTCTAATTTAATTACTAAAATAGTTTATCATATTTTATTTTATTTTGCAAGGAAATTTTGAATTTTTTTTGACTTCTTGTCCTTGACATTTTATAAAAAAAACAGGCATATTTTTTGAATATACCTTCGGTAGTCCTTAACGAATAAGGCTCTTAATCTTTTATTACCATTCTTTCCTTAAATAAATAAGGCTTTAATGTAAATAAATTATAATATATGTTAAATATTTTGTCAACTACATTCTTTATTTTTTGACAAAAGTTAATTTTTATGCCAATCATTTGGAAAATCCATTCTTGATAAAATATCGTTTATATTTACAATATTTTCTAATTTATCTTCCAAAGTTTTGATAATCAATTTTAATTTTTCTGTTAATGCATCAAATTCTTCTTTAGAAAGAAATAATTTTAATCCTTCGTAAATCGTAAAGAGTTTTTGATTTCTGTTTGATGTCATATCGCTAACTTTTTTTATATTAACAGTTTCTCTCGAAGAAAATTCGTATAACCTTTCATTATGGGCAGCAACATTTCTAAAATGAGAGCTAGCAACTAAATAAGTTCTTACAAATGAATGAGTTATATTTGGAAGATTGCCATATTCTTCTTTATACAAATTTTTAAAATGATCGCAAATTTTATCATATACATTTTTATGTAAACAAGAATATAGTTTGCTAATATCTCCAAAAGTTAAATAGTGAATTATAATCCAAAAAGGAATATTATCTTTTGTAGTATTATAATGTCTTATTATCATTTTTTCATTATCTTTTTTTATCTTTTTCAACGTATTCACTACCATTGAAATTTTAAGAATATTTGAATTTTTCTTTCCAGTATTGTAATTCTCTAAAAGAAGATACGAATTTTTTTTCAAAATTCCGTTTGTTTCAGAAAAATAATAAGAAATAGCTGTTTTGAAAAAACTTTCAAGCAATGTCAAATTATCAAAAAATAAAATTCTCAATTCCCTATCAAAATCATGAAGACTTTTTAAATATTTAAATTTAAAATTTTCAATGTATTTATCTTTTCCTCTCAAATTTTTATTTTTTTCTAAAAAAGGAGCTTTATAAAAATTTATAATAGAATAGTAATTAAATCTTTTCAAAATAGAAATTGTATCTTTATCAATGCTCATTCTGCTTGATATAATCATTTCCTGCTCTTTGAACTTTTTAAATGGCTGATCCACAAAAAATCTCCTTTCCAAAATATCAGAAAAGCCCTCCAAACAGAGAGCCTTTATATTAATTTAAATTATAATTCAGCCTATATCGACTTCTATTTAAGAAATCATTGATATAGTACGATCCACATATTATTTATAACACTTTTGTTACTTTTTGTCAACCACATTTTTAAACTTTTTTTAATAAATCCCAAAACCTGCTCAATCCCCCATTTCCGTTATTTTCTTTCCCTTTTTAGTCAAAATCCCCCCTGTTTCAAAACCTAAAAAATGAAGAATCATAAAAATTAAATTGTTCTAACAATACGGAAGCTTGTAGGACAGAGTCGAACCCATTCGCTACCACTCCATATTTTACAAATTAATTTATCTCTACTACAATTAAATACACTACAATATTCTGTATCACTATAAAAAGACCCTCCTTTTAATCTATTACCTGATACACTTTCATCATACCTGTATGGTGTTTTTTCAGGTATATATCCATCACCAGATGTATCATAACACCACTCCCAAATATTTCCGCTACAATCATAAAGTCCCAATTGATTCGGTTTCTTCATTCCTACATCATGAGTACGCTTTTCTGAATTATTTCTATTCCAAGCAACTTCATATACATTATTACTGCCTGAATACTTATAATTAAATGTCCCATCTTGTATTGCAATTTCTCCACCTCTTGCAAACCATTCCCATTCAACTTCTGTTGGCAATCTAAATCCTTCAGTTTTTCTAAAATCTGCTACATTTGGGTACTCTATTTTGCCATTTGATTGATGTATTCTTAATATGCCTTTTTCTTTTCGGCTCAAGTCATACACTGGTTTTAATCCATGTTTTTCACTCAATTTATTACAAAACTCCAAAGCGCGCCACCAAGATATATTCTCAACTGGACGTCTTCCACCTTTAAATTTTGATGGATTTTTCTTCATTACTTCCATCCACATATCTTGTGTTGTTGGATATTTACAAACTTCTAAATTGCAAACTTCTCTTTCTTCATTAAAGAATGATGGTGTATATTTTCCTCCATTTACTATAACCATATCTTTGAATGTAGATTTTCCATCTATTCTTTTACCATTTTTTATTTTTTGAGAAGCTGATTTTATTTTGAATTTTTTGTAGCTCTTTTTTAAAACATCTATTTTATCTGATAAAATATTCGATAAAGAATCTATACTTTTAGTTGCTTCTAATAAATTATTTGTTGTGATTTTCTTATCTTCTTCATTTTCAGTTTCTAGTATAAATTTATTTTCAACTGCGTTTTTAACGATTTCTTCTATGTCGGCACCACAGTAGCCTTCTGTTTCTTCTGCCAGTTCTTTTAAATTTATATCATCTGACATTTTTCCTCTTTTTTCAAGGTGAATTTCAAATATTTTTTCTCTTTCTTTCTCATTTGGGAAGTCTATGAAAAATACTTCATCAAATCGTCCTTTTCTTAGAAATTCTGGCGGAAAGGCTGTTATATCGTTGGCTGTTGCTACTACAAATACCGTGTTTTCTTTTTCCTGTAACCAAGTCAAAAATTGTCCAAATAGACGTTTTGTTATGTCGCTTGCTCCACCATTTTGATCTATTCCTGCAAAGGCTTTTTCTATTTCATCTATCCATAAAATGCACGGACTTATTGATTCTGCTGTTTTTAGTGCCACTCTCATATTGTGTTCTGATTCTCCAACGTATTTTCCCAAAAGTCTTCCTATATCCAGCCTTAATAATGGAACATTAAACAATCTTGCACTTGCTTTTGCCGCCAAACTTTTACCACAGCCCGGCATTCCCACAAGCAATACTCCTTTTGGCGTATCCACTCCAAATTTCTTGGCTTCATCCAGTCTTCTAAATACTTGTGCCTTAGAACTTAACCATTCTTTCAGCCCTTCAAGTCCACCAATTTCTTCAATTTTTTCCTTAAAATCAATAATTTCCAAAATTGAAGATTTTTTAATTATTTGTCCTTTTTCACGAATGATTATATCTCTTCCAGAAATTGAAATATTATTCTTAGATTCAATTATCATATTCAGAACGTGATCTATTTCCAGTTTTGTCAATCCTTTTAACGAAATTGCAACTTCCCCAACATCATTTTTATCCACATTCACATTATTTTCTTTAGCAAAGTTCCAAATGTATTTTTCAATCTCGTCTTTTGTCATGTTTGGAAGATCAAGTATCGAAGTAAATTTTTCCAAATCCTTCGGCACTGTTTCCACTTCTGTTACTACAATCACTGTAAAATTATAATCTGAATTTGAATATCTAGTTTCTGCTATTTTCTTTATAAGTGCAATATTTTTAGCATCTTTCATTTCTTCTTCTGCATTCTTAATTATCAAAAACACATTAGTTTTAACACCTTCAGAAAACAGAATATTTAAAAAACTATACAAATCCACAATTTCATCACTTTTAACCTTCGTTTCAAAATTCACAACTCCAAAGGCCCTGTATTCAAAAATCGCCTTATTTTCATATTCTTTAGTCGCCTCCTTCACAATTGTGTCAACTTCCTTATAATCTCCACTGTGTACCCAAATTATAGGTCTTCTTGCCCTTAAATATTTTGATAAATTTGTTTCCATTTTTCCTCCTGATTTTTTATTTATTTCAATTTTTTTATACATATGCTCTAACTCATCTAAAATTAAATTAATCTAACACTGTAGAGTTTGATTAGAATTTTTTAACTTTAATTTTAAAATAATATTATTATTTTTACCAGCCAAATAATCCTCCAATAAAACTTCCTACTGCTCCAACTGCCGAACTTAAGGCACTTCCTACTGCTTTTACACCTGAAGCTACTGCTTTCACTCCTTCCCATGCTCCTTTTGCAACGTTTTTTACTGCCTCTGTCCCTTTTTTTACTATTTCAGTTGAACCATCAATTACAGGTTTTGCAATAGTTCCCACTCCTTTTGCTATCGCTCCGCCAACTTTACTTCCCACTATTCCACATACTGCTCCTGCCGCAAGTGCCACTGCTCCACCAACAACTGCTCCTGCAACTCCCAATGCTCCCAGCCCAATTGCTCCAGCCACTGCCATTCCACCTATAAAGCCAGCATTTGAAGCAACTATCGCTCCATAAGCAGAGCCTACTGACGTTCCTACCCTTTTTGTCGCCTCTCCTAGACTTATTTCACCCGAACCTAATTTAAACGCTGTTCCTATAATATCAATTGAAGATGCCGCAATTGCTCCAACAATATTATTATTTGCTAAGACTCCTGTAAGAACTTTTGGTAGAACATTTTTTTCAACTGCAACCCTTATTCCTCCAGCAACTGCTGTTGAAAGTCCCATTGAAGTTCCAGTCTTCACTCCAGCCTCGATTACTTCAGCAACTTCCACTTCTTCTCCAGAAACAAGTTTTGTTCCAACATCCAAAGCCATTCCAATACCAACTCCCATAGTTCCATTGATTACAGCCTGTTTTCCTATCTGTTTGCTTATTGCAAGAACGTCTACATCTTTTTCAAAACTGAATTTTACTGCTTCTTTGTCGCCAGACTGGTATTTTTCCTGAATATTTTTTATTTCTTCTTTACTTATATTTTTACTTTCCACTTCTCCAAATTTCAGCTTATCTACTGCATTTGGAATATCTCCAGTCTGATCTGACGGAACTAATTTTGACTGAAATTTATATTTGTAACCTTGCTGTCTGTCATAAAATGATTTTGCAGTTTCATTGGCATTTTTATAGGCTTTTGCCTGATATTTTCTTACAATCTTGCCAGAATCTTCTATTGTCATATCAATCGAATTTTTTCCATAAGTTTCGCCTATTTCTGGCTTTAATGCCTTTGCATAGTAGTTTTTTTCTTTAACTGCCGCATCTATATTAAATGTTCCAGCGTGACGTTCTTCAAATATAAATCCATCTAAATTAGGATTTTGGCTTATTTCTCCAGTTTTAGTTGTAAGTGCTGACAAAATTTCTTCATTTGACTTGCCTATAGTTAAATTTACATTGTCAACATAAACATTTGCTTTAGCTGCACTTAATGTATTTGCCACTACTTGTGGATCATTTATTGCAGCCGCTTCATATATCATTGCCTCATTGTAATTTGCTAAAATTTCACTGCTTTCCTTCATATCCCTTATAATTTGCTGTCTATCCACAACTTCCGCATTTATTACATCTTCCGAAATTTTATCCAGTATCACATCTCCCACATAATCACTGCTGCTTATACCAACTTTCTGATATTTTTCCACTTCCTTTTTCTTGTCAAAATAAATTTCAACTCCTTTCATAAGTTCATCAGCCATTTTTTCTATTTCCTCTGGCTTCTTTACCACTAGTTCATTTTGCAATTCAAAAATTAACCAGCTTCTCAAATCCTTTTTATTTTCACTTTTCTCATTTTGAGCATAACTTTTTAAAAATTTTTTGATAATTTCCTCCGTTTTTCTTCTTCTGCTCCCTCTTAATCTAAACATTTTTTTCCTCCTTATTTTCATATATTTCTATTGTCCTTTTAAGTTCATTTTTTAATTTTTCCTGTAATTCAATTGGTTCTAAGATTTTTACATTTGAAAAAAATTGTGCAAAATATACCAATGCAAGTTTGTTATCACATTCAAAGGTGTAAATTCTATCTTTCTTATTTAAAAGTCTAGGTCTGTTTGTCAAAACTTTTTCATATAATTCCACTCCTTTTTCTGTAAATTCAACTTTAACTGTGTTCTTATACGATAGAAATGGATCAAAATTTTTATACACATCATCAATATATTTTTATCTTTTATTTCAATATTTTCATTTGTAAACCATACTTCTTCTATTTCTGAAATTCTGTAATTCCTATAATCATTATTCTTTTCACAGTAGCAGAACAGGTAAGATCTGTTTTCATCATCTGCCACTTTTACAAAATACGGATTTACTAACCTTATATATTTGTGATATTTTATTTTTATCTTTCTCTTACCCTGTATTCCTTCCTTAATTTTCCTAAAAATCTTTTCAAATAATATTTCTTCACGTCTATATCGTAAATTATTAATATACGTAAAAATTATATTTCTCCAATATTCAGCCTCAGTTTCAACTCTGCTTCTAACAAAAGTATCCATAAAAATTTCATCATTATTTTTATTTAAGTTAAACTGAAGCACTTCTCCTGAAAAGTTTCCCAATTCCACTTTATTCAAATTTTTGTCCATATAATATTTAAAAATTATGTTCCCTATTCTTCCCACAGGTATTTTAAAATACTCCGAATCACTTTTTATAATTTCATTCATAAAATCCGAAATTGTAACTCTAACCTTCTTCATAGCCAATCTCCTACAACAATACTTTTTTAAACTTCTAAACCTAATTTTAAGTTATTTCTTTTAAATTTAATTCTAAACTATTTTTTCTAAACAAATTATATCTAATCTCAAATATAAATTCAAGGAAATATTTGTTTTTAATTTTTGTTCCCCTAAAAAATAGAAAACGCTGAAAATATCAAAAAAAATCAATTAATTTTAATTATTTCTGTTCCCCAAAATAGAATTCACTTTTTTTCCAAACAATATTCCCTAATTTTAAAAAGTGTGATATAATTTTGAAGTTATTTCATTTTAAGATTAAATACAAAAATAATTGGAGGTGAGATGGTAAAACTTAAAGATATTGAAAAAAATTATGCTAATTTTGATTTAAAAATAAATTTGAAGATTAACAAAGGGGAAATCTTTGGATTAATTGGGCAGTCAGGAAGTGGAAAATCAACGATTTTGAGAATTATTCAAGGAATTTTGAAGGCTGATAAAGGAGAAATTAATATTGCAAATAATACTGAAGTTGCTTATATTTTTCAGGAATTTAATCTTTTGTATAACAAAAATGTCTTTGATAATATTGCTCTTCCGTTAATTTTAAAGAGAAAGTTTTCAGCTGAAAAAGTTGAAGAAATTTTAAAATTTGTTGGGCTGTCTGATAAGAAAAAATCGTTTATTGCTTCTCTTAGCGGCGGTGAAAGGCAGAGAGTGGCGATTGCCCGTGCATTAGTGACAAATCCGCAATTACTGCTTTGCGATGAAGTTACAGCTTCTTTGGATAAATCTGTAAAAGATGAAATACTTGACTTATTTGAGGAAATAAATAAAAAATATGGAACGACCATTTTAGTTGTTACTCACGAACTGGAAGTTGTAAAAAGACTATGCAGCAGGGTGGCTGTTATTGAAAAGGGAAAAATTACAGATATTTTCAATGTTAATCAGAGAGATTATGAAAAATCAAACAAAAGTTATGCCGATTATGTGAGGGAGGTTCTGAAATGATAGATACTGAATTATTAATTGCAATAAAGGACACTTTTATAATGGTTCTCATTCCTACAATATGTGCAGTATTTTTGGGAATCCCTTTAGGAGCCGTGGTATTTTTGACTGATAAAGGTGGCATTAGGGAAAATAAGTTTATAAATATTCCATGCAACATTTATATAAATGTAGTCAGAAGTTTCCCATTTTTAATATTTGTAGTCATATTAATACCTCTCACACGATTAATTTTTGGTACTGCTTTTGGACTGTTTCCTGCAAGTTTTCCAATTTGCTTTGTAGCTGTGGCACTGTATGCGAGATTTACAGAACAGTCCTTTTATGATGTGAATAGCGGGATAATTGATGCAGCTTTGTCAATGAAGGCAAGTGTATTTCAGATTGTGTGGTATTTTTTGCTTGTTGAAGCGAGAAGCAGCCTTGTACTTGGTTTAACTTCGGCAATTATCAGCTTTATCTCATACTCTACTGTAATGGGAGTTGTTGGTGGAGGCGGAATTGGCGACTATGCAATGCGATATGGATACAACGAATACAACTATGCCCTTGTATATAGGGTTGTGACAATAATGATAGTCATTGTATTTTCAATACAGATTATTGGAAACAGAATATCAAAAAATTTAGATAAGAAAAGGAGAATTTACTAATGTCAAAAAAATTATTAATTTCATTAGCTGTAATATGTGTGCTAGTTTTAGCATTTGTTGGAATAAATTTAAAAAAGGATAATGTAATCAGAATTGCTGCGGCTGGATATCCGATGGATGAAATTGTGAAAATAGCGGCTGAAGACTTGAAAAAGGAAGGTTATGATGTAAAAGTTACTGTATTAACAGATTATGTTACTGCAAATGTTGGTTTAAATGCTAAAGACTTTGATGCAAACTTTCATCAGCACGAGCCGTTTATGCAAGTTTTTAATAAGAAAAATAACGGAAAACTTGTAAAAGTTAAAGGAATTTATGATGTTTATGTAGGCTTTTATTCAAAAAAATACAAAAATAAGGCAGAAATTCCAAATGGGGCAAAAGTTGCCATTCCAAATGATGTGACAAATCAGGATAGAGCCTTGAGAATACTTGCAAATGAAGGTTTAATTGAATTGAAGCCAAAAGATGGACTTTATAATTTGAATGATGTTATTAATACAAAGAAAAATTTCAAATTTATGGCAGTTCCTATTCCATCACTAGTGCAAGCATACCAAGAAGCTGACTTAGCATTTAACTGGCCATCACATATGCTAAAAATTGGAGTTCACGTAAAAGATGCCTTATTCATTGAAAAAAATACAAATGGTAAATACGCTGTAAGTCTTGTAGCACGGGAAGATAATAAAGACAGTAAAAAAATACAAGATTTGACAAAAGCTATGACTTCTGAAAAAGTTAAAAAATTTATTGAAGAAAAATATGCTGGACAAGGATTCCCTGTGTTTTAAAAAATACAAATATCTTATAACCATTTCGAATCAATATTCTTCTCAAAACTTAAATTTATTAAGTTTTTATGAGTTTAAATTTACAAATTTTTCAATATAGGTTGCTCTACTAAGGGCAACTTTTTTCATGAAAAAAGTTTTAAAATTAATCATAATGAGGTATAATATAAAACAAACACATTCTTTAGTAAAGGAAAATAAATTTATGAAATATATTTATAATATTGATAAATTAAAAAATCATAATGAAAATACAGTATTTGAGGAAAAAATTGGTAAAAAGGCTCAAAATTTGCTTGAACTTGCTGCCAATGGATTTAATGTCCCGCATTTTTCAGTCATTACTAACAGATATTTTAAGGAAATTATACTAAAAGAAATTGAAAAACATAACCAAGAAGCAGGAAATAATGATGAAATTAAGGATTGGAATGCTGTATTTAGCGGAAATACCGAAAGAAAAATTGAAAATATAATTAGAATTATAAAAAATCATAAAATTAGGGAAGAATTTGAAAAAGAAATTGAAAATGTACTAAATGAAGAAAGTTACTATGCTGTAAGATCTTCATCAATAGAAGAAGACAGCAGCAATTTTTCATTTGCAGGTCAGTTTGAAACATATCTATATATAAAAAAAGAAAATATAATGGAAAAAGTGAAGGAAGTATGGATTTCTTCCTTTTCCTCGCATGTTATGAAATATAGAAAAGAAGGAAAAATAAACAATGAAATAAATGTTCCGGCAGTAATAATTCAGGAAATGGTAAATTCTGAAAAGGCCGGAGTCGGATTCAGCGTAAATCCCGTAAATGGACATTATGATGAAATAGTAATTTCAGGAACTTATGGGCTGGGAACAAGTATAGTTGATGGAGATGAAAATGGAGATCTGTTTATATATAATAAAAAAACGAAGGAAATTAAAAAGGAAATAAGAACAAAAAAAATAAGGCAGGTTTTAGATTTTGAAAATAAGAAAGTAAAGATAGAAGAAATAAATATTGAAGATGAAGTGTTAAACGACAGTGAAGTACAGGAGCTTGGAGAAAATATTATAAATATTGAAAAATATTATGGAAAACCTCAGGATATGGAATGGGCATTTGAAAAGGGGAAACTTTATATATTGCAGTCAAGACCTGTAACTACATTAGAAAAATCAAATGAAAAAACATCAAATACAATAATATGGGACAACAGTAATATTGTAGAAAGCTATCCTGAAATTACACTTCCGCTTACCTTCAGCTTTATAAGAAAAGCCTACTCTGATGTATATAAAAGATTCTCGGAAATTACGGGAGTACCTCCGAAGGTTGTTGAAAGCTATCAGGTTGTATATGACAATATGCTTGGATTACTGAAGGGAAGAGTTTACTATAATCTGATAAACTGGTACAAACTTCTCATGCTGTTTCCTAATTCACGTAATAATAGCAAATTTATGGAGCAGATGATGGGAGTGAAAAAGGAACTGTCTGAAGAAGATATAAAGGAAAATCTTCTGGAAGCGGAAGAAAAAATGTCTTCGTGGGAAAAATTCAGAAACAGGATTGAAAAGCTGAAGGCAGGAGGGACATTGTTTTTAAATATGTTTTTGATTGAGAACAAGGCTAAAAAGTTTTATAAGCTCATAGATGAAAATCTTAATGGAAAAAATAGCAGTCTGGAGGAAAAAAGCGTAAAGGACTTAAAAAAATATTACAAGTTTCTTGAAAATAAATTTTTAAAAAACTGGGAAATACCTATTATAAATGATTTTCTTGTAATGGTTTGGTTCGGTCTTTCAAAAAAAGTAGCAGAAAAATATATAAAGGAAAATTTTGAAGAAGTACATAATATTCTTATTGCTCAGGAAGGAAATGACATGATAAGTGTCGAGCCTTCAAAATATATTATGAAAATGAGCAGTATAATAAAAAAGGATAAGAATTTACAGAATGAAATAAAAGGGATAACTGCAGAAGCTGCAACAGATATTAATATTGAAAATTTAACTAGGAATAAAGAATTTAACTCATTACTGGAAGAATATATGCAAAAATTTGGAGACAGGACGGTACATGAGCTGAAGCTTGAAGCATTGACATTGAGGGAAGATCCGTTATTTCTGATCAGGATGATATATTCGATTTCGATGACAAAGGAATCAGGTGAACACAGTAAAAGGAACATTTCGGAGGAACAGAAAAAGATATATGAAAACTTCAGAATCAGTCCGTTGAAAAAATTTATACTGAAAAAAACAGTATCCTATGCAAAAAAGTTTATTCGATTAAGGGAAAACCTGCGATATGAAAGGACAAAGGTTTTTGGCATGGTCAGAAAAATTATGAAAAAAATGGGAATTTATCTGAAGGAAGAAAATATAATAGTTCATGAAAGGGATGTATTTTATCTGACAATAGATGAAATTTTTGGACTGATAGACGGTGCACTAATTGATACAGACTTAAAAAAGCTGATAGACTTAAGAAAAGAAAAGTATAAGGGATATGAAGAAGGAGCTGTCCTTCCTGACAGATTTTTAACGAGAGGATTTTTAGGGGAAAACTTCCATTATGAAGATTTGACAGGAAATGAACAGGGAGATAAAAATATTCTTAAGGGAACAGGATGCAGCAAGGGAGTAGTCAAGGGAAAGGTAAAAATTGTACTAAATCCTATGAATACTGAAGTTGAAGATGGAGATATTGTCGTTACAAAATCTACGGATCCGAGCTGGGTTATGGTTTTTCCTTTATTAAAGGGGCTTATAGTGGAAAAGGGAAGCCTTTTATCTCACAGTGCAATTATTTCACGTGAAATGAATATACCTGCCATAGTTGGAGTACAGGGAGCAACAACTGCTTTAAAAACGGGAGATTTTGTACAGTTTGATGGAAGTACGGGAATAATAAAAAAATTGGAGGAAATATAAAATCAGAAAAAAACTGGTTAAAAATTTTATACAGATAAATTTGGAGGAAGTATAGGTGAAAAGTGAAGTAAAAGAAAACAGGGTTGATTTTTCTTTGATAAGGTATTCCCAATGCTGGGAAGATACAGAGGTTTTGCTCGAAAGTCTTAATATACAGGAAAATGATATATGCTTTGGGATACTGTCTGCGGGAGATAATGTGTTTTCCATGCTTGCAGAAAATCCAAAGAAAGTGGTGGCACTTGATATAAGTTTTCCTCAGATAGCACTTGCAAAACTGAAAAAGGAAGTTTTTAACAGCCTGTCCTATGAAGAAATGCTTGAGTTCATGGGAGTAATGAAATCTGATAAAAGAATTGAAATATATGACAGGATAAAAGAAAATCTTGATAAAGAAGTGAAGGAATACTGGGATTTTAATAAGGAGGCAATAGAAAAAGGAATAATACATACCGGAAAATTTGAAAAGTTTTTTAAGATTTTCAGGGAAAAAATACTTCCTTTTGTGCATAGTAAAAAACGTGTAGAAAAGCTTCTTGAAAAGAAATCCAGACAGGAAAGAACGGAATATTATGATAAGCACTGGTATAATTTTAGGTGGAAACTGATGTTTAAGCTGTTCTTTTCAAAATATATAGTTGGGAAACTGGGAAGGGATAAGGAATTTTTCAGATATGCAGAAAAAAATATCTCTGAAGAAATGAAGGAAAGAAGCAGATATGCCCTCTGTGAACTGAATCCATATGAAAATCCTTATATTAAATATATTCTGACGGGAAATTACCGTAAGGACTGTCTTCCTTATTTTCTGAGAAAGGAAAATTTTGATAAAATCAGAAAAAATCTTCATAAGGTGGAAATTTTCCAAAGTTCTGTTGAAGAATATCTGGATCAGATTGATTTTAAAATAAATAAATTTAATTTAAGTGACATATTTGAGTATATGTCAGCTGAAAATTACAGTAAATTAATGAGAAAAATTTATGACAATGCTGAAAACAATGCCTTACTGGCATACTGGAACCTAATAGTTGAAAGAAATTCAGAAAAACTAGATTATAAAAAGACGGATAGCGAAATAGCAGTTACTGGAAAAGAAACAAATGTAAATGGGAAAAAATATGAAAGAATGAAGGAGCTGGATAGGAAGCTTCATGAAAAGGATATGACATTTTTCTATACAGATTTTGTAGTGGAAAAGGTGATAAAAAATGGAAATTATTAAAATGATATTTGTTCTGGCGACTTTTATACTCTTTTTCCTTCTGCTTAACAAGCTTGAAAAAAATGAAAAACTTAATTCGGAATTTATAAGGAAGATTCTGCATATAGGCTCAGGAATTGGTGGGCTGACACTTCCTTTTATCTTTGAAAGAAAAAGCTCGGTTGTAATACTTGGGATAGTATTTCTTATACTACTTGTTTCTATACGAATTGTAAAAAATAAAGTGACAGGATTTAAAAAAGTACTGGAAACAAAAAACAGGAAGACTTTAGGGGATATATACTTTATTATGAGTATTTTGGGATTATGGCTTGTTTCAAGTGATAATAAGGTAATGTATGCCCTTCCGCTTATAATTCTTATGCTTTCTGATGCCTTTGCGGCTCTTATAGGGGAATTTTACAGCAAGTATAAATTTAATACGGGATTTGGAACAAAGTCGATAGAAGGCTCGGTAACATTCTTTCTGACAACATACTTCATATGTATAAACTTCTTTTTGTTTTTCAGTGATATCGGGAGTATAAACATTGTACTTGTTTCTCTTCTATTAAGTATCCTTACAATGATTCTTGAAGTTATTTCATGGAATGGTCTGGATAATCTTTTTGTGCCGCTTTTTGTGTATCTATTTCTAAGATTAAATTTATATTTGACAGCACAGGAGCTGATGTATAAATTTTGGGTAATAATGATACTTCTTATAATTATAATATTGAATAGAAAAAAGACTACGCTTACAAGGGTTGCACAAACTGCAAGTTTATTTTTTCTTTACATCGTAATGATAATTGGAGGAATAAAATGGCTTATTCCGCCACTAATAATGTATCTTGGCTATTATCATTTCACTCCAAAGGTAAAAGGGCAAGTAAAAGATTCTCTTAAAGGACTTTTGGCAATAGCATTTACTACAGCAATGTGGCTTGCTATGAGCATCATACTTGATAAAAATAAAATGTATCTTATTTATATATTTACCTTTTCGCTGCATTTTGGAATTATAAATTTAATAAGAGATAACGCTGGAAATGTAAAACGGGAAACATTTAGAATGAATTTTCTGATGGGAAGCATTGGAAAGGCATTTGCTTTCTTTATAATAAATTATCTTGCCTTGTCAAGAATTTTGGATTTTAAAATGCTAATTGGAATAATAATTTTTATATTTGGCGGCATATTTACTTATGAAACAAGCATGAAGATTTTTTATATTATTGAAAAGGAAAAGGAGCTTAGCGGAGAAACAAAAGTATTTATAGCTTCTGGAACAGTTTTTATCTGTTCTATACTGCTATTAGGAATTGGAATGCTATAAAATTGTCAAAAGGAGAAAATTTGCAAATGAAAATCAAACGATACATAATAACAGAAAATAACCAAATAAATAAAAACTATTTAGAAAAATATATTATGGAAAATAACATTTCACAAAATGAAATTCCAAAAATACAAATAGAACGTCCATCTGAAATTATTGTTTTTTATAATGAGAATGAAGAAACAGCTGGAAGTCTTAATTTATGGCACAATCGTCCCAATTACAATGAAAAGGCAACATCATATATTGGCAATGTAAATATTTTGGAAAAATATCGAAAAAATGAAACAGAAATATTTAATCAAATTTTTGAAAATCTTAAAAAAGATGGTATAGAAACAATAATAGGCCCTTTAAATGGAACTACTTGGAATACATATCGGTATGTTACGGACAGGGGAAATCATGCTCCGTTTTTGTTGGAGCCTTTTAATGAAGACTATTATGTGAAACTCTTTGAAAAAATTGGTTTTAAGCCACTTACCTACTATATTTCAACAATAATGGAAAATATGAATCCTGTTCAAAGGGCGCATTTATCTAAAAAAATTGAAAAGTTGAAAAAATTTGACTACTATAAAGATATAACAGTAAAATCTGCGAAAAATGAAGATTTAATGCCTGTGCTGAATAAAGTTTACGACTTGACAATTGAGGCATTTAAAAATAATTTTCTGTATTCTGAATTGGATAGAGAAATATTTTTGAAAATGTATATGAACTATGAAGATAAAATTGTAAAAAAATTCTTTAAAATGCTTTATTTAAAAGACGAATTAATCGGCTACGTATTTGGAATACCTGATTATGCCGAACTTCAATACAAGGAGAAAATAGAAACTATGATTCTTAAAACGATTGCAATTTCTCCTAGATATAATGGAAAAGGCATGGGGTATATTCTGATAGATGAACTTGTGAAGGAAGCGGAACGTTCAGGCTATAAAAATGTGATTTATGCCTTGATGCATGAAAAAAATATATCAAAAAATATCGGCTCACTTTTAGGAGATGAGTTAAGAAGATATGCCCTGTTTATAAAGGAACTTTAAATAAAAGGCGGTGTAGAATGACAATAATTGACAAAATTAAAGATTTGAGAAAACAATATCCAGACAATACAGCATTATTTGATTTAAAAACAGGAAATAAGATTACTTTTACCCAAATTGATACAAAATCAGATGAAATTTGCAGTTACTTGACACAAAAAGGATTTAAAAAAGGAAATAAAATCGTTGTTTTTGTCCCCATTGGCATAGAATTTTATCTTATTCTGACTGCAATATTTAAAATGGGACTGCAGGCTGTGTTTATTGATCCGTATGCTGGTATTGAGCATATAAATAAATGCTGTGAAATGATTTCTCCTGACGGAATAATTGGAAGCGGAAAAACACTTTTAAAAGGATTCTTTTTGATGGGAATCAGAAAAATTGGCAAAAAAATTAATTATATTAAAATGATGGAACATTCTGAAAAACTTTCGATATATGAAAAAAATAAAAATCAGAAAAAAATTCAAAACGAAAAAATTGACGGAAATACACCTGCTCTTATCAGTTTTACAAGCGGGAGTACAGGATTTCCAAAAATTATTATGAGAACGCATGAATTTTTACTTGGACAGCACAATATACTTGAAAAAAATCTAAAATTTGAAAAAGAAACAGCTGTTTATTCTTCATTCCCGATATTTCTTCTTTCACATATGGCAACAGGAACAACTACCTTTATTCCTGACTTGAACTGGCGAAAACCTGTCGAGTCAGATTTTGGGAACATTGTTAAGCAAATAACAGAAAATAATATACAAAACATCATCTTGCCTCCTGCAATATTTGAAAACATCGTGAAATTTTGCAAAGATGAAAAAATAATGCTTGAAAATGTCCAAAAAGTATATACTGGTGGAGCACCTGTCTTTTACAGCCTTATGAAAAATATTAAAGAAGTTTTCGCAAATGCTAAAATTATAGCCTTGTATGGAGCATCAGAGGCTGAACCCATATCAGTATTAAATTTTGAAGACATAACAGAAGAAAATATTGAAAATATGAAAAATGGCGATGGGCTTCTCGCTGGAAAAATTGTTAATGAAATAGAACTTAAAATAGAAGAATTAGAAAAAACGCCTGAAAAAAATAAAATCCTAAAAAATAACAACATTGAAGATTTTTCAGCATTAAAAGGTGAAATACTTGTAAAAGGTGAAAATGTAGTAAACGGATATTTAAATGTTGAGAAAAAACCAAATGAAAAATGGCATAGAACAGGAGATATGGGATATATTAACAAAAAAGGCCAACTTATACTGCTAGGAAGAGTTAAAGGGCGAATACAGCTTGGGGAAAAAATTTATTATCCTTTTACTGTAGAAACTGCCTTTTCATTTTGTAAAAACTTAAAAAAATCAGTCCTTACTTCCAAGAATAATAAATTATATCTCTTTGCCGAAAGAAACCCTGAATTTAAAGGAAATTTATCTGAGGATAGTGAAATTAAAGAACTAAAAGAAAAATTTGAAATATTTAAAATAATTGAAACTGAAATTCCTATGGACAAAAGACATAACAGCAAGACAGACTATAAAAAACTTGAAGAGATCGTTGAAAAAATTTAAATTCAGAAAGGAAATTTTATGAAAACAGAAGCAAAAGAATTAATTCAAGAAGGATTAAAATTATTTTCATCATACAATAGAGATACTTTAAAAATGTTTTATCGTTCAGCAAAAGAAAACGAAGCGGATTTATCACATCTGGATAAGAAATATCAAACTTATACACGTGCTAAGGCAAAAGGAATGTTTTTTGACCTCGCATTAGGATTTCTTGATGCTTTCGCAAGTGCAGGAAGTCCTGTAATGGTAATAGATAACACAAAATCTGAACGATATAATGAAAAAAAATTAATATTAAGATACAAAATTAAAGATTTTCTTGAAGAAACAAATGTAGATGATAATACTGGATATTTACTTTCAATGATTGAGTTTTATTGCCAGTAAAATAAATATTGTAAGAGGAGAAAATAAAAATGAACGAAAGTAATATAAATTCAAAAAAATCAATAATCCAAAATATAAAAAACTTCAAAATATATCTAAATGAGCGATTCCCATTAGGAAAAAACTCTTTTTTCACATTAATTTTTACTTTGTCAGGATATATTTACACAGGATTACTATATAATTCAAAAATTATAACACCAATTTTGTCAAAAGAAGTCAATAGAGTGCCACTGCTCTGGGATAAAGAAATTGATAAAGTACCAATGATCTGGTATAAATTACTTCCCTTATTTATCATAATATTCATGTTTTTCTTTCAGCTGAGAATTACAGATGAATTTAAGGATTATGAAGAAGATTTAAAATATAGGTCTTACAGACCTGTTCAAAGAGGAATAATTTCCTTAAAAGCATTGGGAAAAATTGGACTTGCAACTATTATAATACAAATAATTCTCGCACACGTTATAAATCCTAAACTAATTTATTTCATGCTATTGGTGTGGATTTATATGTTTTTAATGGCAAAAGAATTTTTTATAAAAAAATGGCTTACAAAAAGAATTTTGATTTATGCTCTCTCCCACGTTGTAATAATGGTATTCATTACTCTTTTTATTGTAGAAGCTACACAATACATTGTACCAAAAAATATTTTTGACGTTTTTATATTACAACGGTATAGACATAATATTGATTTTGCATTAATTCCTCTTTTTGCATTAAATTATTTAAATGGAATCGTACTGGAAATAGGAAGAAAAACGAGAAGAGCTGATGAAGAGGAACATGGAGTGCAAACATATAGCAAACTTTGGGGAAGAAAAAAGGCTGTGGTTGTTTTAAGCCTACTTTTTGTTATTGAATATTTTCTTGTTATTCTTGGGCTTGCCCATACTTATGAAAAATATTTTTTCTTTGGTGGATTAACATTGCTTATAATATTGATAGTTTCGATACATTTTATGGTAAAATTTTTGAAAAAGGATTTATCAGGAAAAATTGTAGAAACTGTGTCGGGATTATGGATTATTTTTTCAAGTATGTGCATGGGGCTTCTTCCTCATCTTTTCTTTAGTTTGATAAAATAATTCAAACATCAAAAATATTTTTTACTAAAATAAAAAATTTGTGTTTAATTTATAAAAGCTAAACGATATAAAGAGGAGCAAAAATAATATGAAAATCAGCAGATTATTTGAAATTGTTTATTTATTACTTGAAAAAAAAACTATTACTGCAAAACAACTTGGCGAACATTTTGAAGTATCAGTGAGAACAATCTATAGAGATATTGACATTCTCTCTTCTGCTGGTATTCCAGTATATTTTCAAAGGGGAAAATCTGGCGGAATAAAGCTGATGGATAACTACATCATAAATAAATCGCTATTTTCACAAGACGAGCAAAATGAAATACTTTATGCACTTCAAAGCTTAAATGCCACTAATTATCCTAACAACAATAAAACTCTTTCAAAATTAAGCACTATTTTTAACAAAAAGTCAGACAACTGGATAAAAATAGACTTTTCAAGATATAATTGCGATGATGGTGCTTTATTTGAAAAAATTAAAGAGGCAATATTAACTAAACAAACCGTAAAATTTAACTATTTTAACACAAAAGGCGAACATTATGAAAGAACAGCAGACCCTTTAAATTTATGGTTTAAAGAAAAAGCATGGTACTTGTTTGCCTATTGCCACAAAAAAAATGATATCCGTCAATTTAAAATAACAAGAATTAAAAATCTGACTTTAACAAACGAATATTTTGAAAAAACAATCAAAGACTTTGAAATAAATAACAAGAAAAATACGGTAGAAAATACAAAAATCATAGTCAAAATAGATAAATCACAAGCATACCGTGTCTATGATGAATTTTCTGAAGAGAATATAAACAAAATGGAAAATGGCGATTTTGAAATTATAATGGAATATCCTGAAAATGAATGGATTTACGGCTATCTTCTATCTTTTGGAGAACATTTGAAGATAGAAGAGCCAGAGAGAATAAAGAAAATTTTGTTTGAAAAAATTGTAAAAATGAAGAAAAATTATTTTTAAAAGATTTGATTATTTTGATTTTCATTTTTTATAGGATTAAAAATAATGATAAAAAATAAATAATATTATTATAAATATGACACACTGGTGTCATATTTTTTGTATTATAATATCTATAGAAAATTTTAAAGAGGAGGAATTTTTATGTTAAATAGTTTTTATCCTGTAATTTTAAGTAATAACATAGAGGTGACAGGAAATTTTATAAAAAAGTATTTTAATTTTAAAGAAACATTTGTCAGCGATTGGTATATAAGTTTGAAACATGAGAATAACTTTGAGATAGCAATTATAGATAAAAATCATGAAACAATTCCAGAAGTGTTCAGGCAACAATCCAAAGGAATTATATTAAATTTTGAAGTTGAAGATGTTGATAAAATATATGAAAGGATTTCAGAAGATAAAAATATGAACATATTGCTAGAAATACAAAATGAGGAATGGGGACAGAGGCATTTTATTTTTGAAGGTCCTGATAATCTTCTGATAGATGTTATACAGATTATAGAACCAACTGAAGAATTTTTAAAGCAATACAAATAAATTGATAAAGGTGGTATAATTATGAAATATGAAGTAGTAGAAATTAAAGAAAAAACTCTTGTTGGATTTAAAACACGAGTGAAAGATGATGAAACAATGTCTGAAAAAATTTCAAATTTATGGGAAAAACTGTATTCTGAAAAAGGTGCCAAAAATATAAAGAACAGAACAAATAACAATGCTATTGGAGTCTATTATAATTACAGTAATGAAAATGGCTTTGAGTACGACTGTCTTACAGGCTGTGAAGTGAAAAATAAAATTGATGAAATTCCTGAAGATATGACAAGTCTAGAAATTCCAGAAGGAAAATATGCAAGATTTGTGATTTTTGGTGATCCTGTAAAGGCTGTTGGAGAATTTTGGTATAAATTTTGGGAAGAATTTGGGAAAGAAAAAGCTGATATAAGAAACTATACCTATGATTTTGAAGAATATATAGCAGGTAATGATTATGAAAATATGGAAATTCACATTTATATCAGCATAAAATAATAACTAGGAGATTATAGTTATGGCATTTGATTTTAAGAAGGAATTTAAAAAATTTTATAGACCGTCAGAAAAACCTGAAATTATAGAAATCCCTAAAATGAATTTTATAGCAGTGCGAGGAAAAGGAAATCCCAACGAAAAAGATGGCGAGTATCAGAAAGCAGTTGAAATGCTATATGGAGTTGCCTACACTCTTAAGATGAGCTATAAAACAGAATACAAAATTGAAGGATTTTTTGAATATGTTGTTCCGCCACTAGAAGGACTTTGGTGGCAGGAAAATGTAAAGCATGAAAATTATCTGCTAAACAAGGAATTATTTAACTGGATTTCTTTAATTAGAATACCTGATTTTATTAAAAAGGAAGATGTGGAATGGGCTATAAAGTATGCTACTGAAAAAAAGAAAAAGGATTTTTCAAAAGTTGAATTTTTCAGCTATAACGAAGGACTTTGTGTACAATGTATGCATACAGGAAGCTACAATGATGAACCTGAAACTATCCAAAGAATGAATGAATTTGCACAAAATAATGGATATAATATAGAATTAACAGAAAAAAGATATCATCATGAAATTTATTTAAGTGATCCAAGAAAGGCAGATATAAATAAATTGAAGACTGTAATAAGACAGCCTGTTAAAGAATAGGGAGAAAATTATGCAAGGATATTTAAGTAAAAAAGAATTGATAGATGAAATAAATAAAAGAGCTGTATTATTTATTAATGAATTTTCAGAAATTACTGATGAAAATAAAGATACTTTTGTAGATGAAGTTGACAAAAGTCCTGTTCAAATGATTGCTTACCAGCTGGGATGGATGAATTTAATACTTTTATGGGAAGAGAAAAATAAAAATGACGAAACAGTTATTACTCCTTCAGAAAATTACAAATGGAATAATTTAGGTAGGCTTTATAAATCATTTTATAAAAAGTATGAAAATTATTCAATAAAAAAATTAATTGCAGAATTTAATATAACCGTAAAAAAAATAACTGATTTAATTGAAATTTACACAGAAAAGGAGTTATTTGAGCAAAATCAACGACAATGGGCTTCTTCCACACCAAGCAACTGGCCAATCTGGAAATGGATTCATATAAATACAGTCGCTCCTTTTAAAACTTTCAGAACAAAAATAAGAAAATGGAAAAAATTAAAAATTTGACTTTCTTTGTATTATAATTTATAATATTTTCAATTCTTTTAAAACTTTTTAAAATTAAACTATTAAAAACGAAATAATTTTATTTGGTTTTAAAATAGAAAATTGATTACAACTAAGAAAGGACAAAATGGTAATGAAAAAAATAGTTTTTTTAATTTTAGATGAATTTGCAGACTGGGAAACTTCATTTCTAGCTTCGGCATTAAATTAAGAAAATATAACTCAAAATTATTCAGTAAGTTATGCTTCAACTGATAAAGATGTTAAAGTATCAATGGGTAATTTAAAAATGCTGCCTGATATGACATTAGAAGAAATCACAGAAGACAATACTGACGGATTGATTTTAATTGGAGGAAAAACTTGGAGAAACCAGAACTTTGAAACAAACTACATAATTATTGAACTTGTTAAAAAATTTAAAAATAATCCAAATAAAGTTGTTGGGGCAATTTGTGATGCTGCTTATTTCCTTGCAACTAATGGACTCCTAAATGATTGCAAACATACTGTAAACAATCTTGCTGAAATAAAGGATAATGAAAATTATACAAATTCTGAAAATTTTGTGAAAGCAGAATCAGTAATTGATGGAAAGATGGTAACTGCAAGAGGTGACAGTCCTGTTCATTTTGCAAAAGATGTGATGAAAGCGTTAGGCAATATTCCTGAAAAAAATATAAATTTCTTTTTTGATATGTATACAATTGGATTTGAAAAGGCTTTTGAAAAATATTCCGATGAATAAAAAGTTAAAGGGAGTGACTTATTCACTCCCTATTTTTGAATTATTTTCCCAATTCTTCTTTCAATCCTTCAACTTTATCTAGCTTTTCCCAAGGTAAATCAATATCAGTTCTTCCAATATGTCCAAATGCCGCTAAATCTTGGTATCTAAATGATGGTTTTCTCAAGTTTAATGATTTTTGAATTCCATTTGGTGTTAAGTCAAATAATTTTGCAACAGCCTCTTCAATTCTTGTTTCTTCAACTGTTCCAGTTCCAAATGTCTCTACACGAATTGACACAGGTTCAACGACACCTATCGCATAAGATAACTGAACTTCACATTTTGTAGCAAAACCTGCCGCAACAATATTTTTGGCAATCCATCTTGCTGCATAAGCTGCCGATCTGTCAACTTTCGATGGGTCTTTTCCAGAAAATGCTCCTCCACCATGTCTAAAGTATCCACCATAAGTATCAATTATAATTTTTCTTCCAGTAAGTCCAGAATCTCCGTGAGGCCCTCCTATTACAAATCTTCCAGTTGGATTAATATGAAATTTTCTCACATTTTCAATATTCAAGTTATATTTTTCCAACACAGGTTTTATCACAAGCTCTTTCAAATCCTTTTCAATTTGTTCATTTGTAACATCTTCGTTATGCTGTACAGAAAGTACAACTGTGTCAACATTCAATAATTTTCCATTTTCATCATACGCCAATGTAACTTGAGATTTTGCGTCTGGTCTTGCCCAGGCTAGTGTTCCATTTCTTGTAATTTCAGTTAATTTTTGTATAATACCACGTGATAACACAAGTGCCAAAGGCATTAATTCTTCAGTTTCATTAACTGCTCCTCCAAACATAATCCCCTGATCTCCAGCTCCACCTGTATCGACTCCCATCGAAATGTCAGGCGACTGAGAATGAATAGTATTTAACACACCGCAATCAGAATCAAATCCCATTCCTGGACGGTATCCAATTTCATAGATTTTATCTCTAACAATCTTCTGCACATCCACATAAGTCTTAGTTGTAATCTCTCCTCCAACAACTACAAGTCCAGTAGTTGCAAAAGTTTCACATGCCACTCTTGAACTTTCATCATCTGCAAGACAAGCATCTAATATTGAATCTGAAATTTGATCACAAATTTTATCTGGATGTCCTGGTGATACAAATTCCGATGTAAAATAAATTTTTTTTGCCATTTTCTTTCCTCCTAATTTTTACTTCTCCAAACATAACTTAACCTACAATAACTAATTTTAAAACTTATAATTTCAAATTTTAATGCATAAAATATTTTTGACTTTTAAAAAAAACTCTCCCTAGAAAGGAAGAGAAAAAAATCTTATCTTCGCATTCATATGCCGGACTTAGCACCTTGTAATTACAGGTTGCTGGATACTCAAACGGGCCGTTCCCTAGTATCTCTCTTGATAAGTTTATTAAATTGTATTATAACTTTAAGTTTGATTTTCAAATAACTTTATTGTAAAACAAGTATATACTATTTTTTTACAAATGTCAATATTTAAAAATTTTTATTTTCTATATTTTTATTTATTGTATTCTGCTGCTTTTTTCTTCATAATTTCATCAATATTTACATCTGAAGATTTTTCATCAGATTTTACCGTTTGTGCAGGTTGTTGCTGTTTAGTTGTACTTGGTTTTTCAGCTTTAATTTCAACTTTTGAAGCTTCTTCTGCTTTACTTTTACTTTTTACGTCATTAAGAGTGCTTTCTGTCAAGCTTTGAGACGAGTTCCCGTTTCCTAGGAATGTTTTTGGCTGTTTATCATTTTTCTTTTCTTCAACTACTCCGCCCTTTTCGATTCTTTCAATAGTAGCCGCAGCATTTTTATCTCCATTTTTAGCAGCTATTTTATACCATTTCAAAGCTTCTGTCATATTATTTTGTTGATGATACGACATTGCAATTGGCATAGCAAGCCCTTTATTTCCAGCATTATATGCTTTTAACAGGTATGGACGTGATTCAGTTTGTTTTCCACCATCATACAAAATTGCTCCAATTTCATAATTAGCTTCCTTTACACCACGATTTGCAGCCTTTTGGAACCATTTTACTGCTTCTGAATCATTTTTAAGTTCTTTATTTAAAAGTGCTACACGTATATCTGCCTCTTTTATTCCTGCATTATACGCTTTTTCAAACTCTGCCTTTGCCTCTTTATATCTTTTTGCTTTTATTAAGTCAACACCTCTATTATATGCTTCTGCACCAGGACGCATTTTTATTTGACGCATTTGATGTCCGCCAGCATTTGTTCTAGACCCTTTAGGAAGTCTCGCAATTAATTTGTTTGCTTCTGTAGTATTTCCTTCTTCTTTATAAAGTACAGCTAAATTATAAATTGCTTCAGGATAGTTTTTGTCCACACCATATTGTAAAATTTGTTTCACTTTATCTGTATCTTTTAAATTGTAATAAAGCTGCGCAAGTGACATAATTGATTCTTTATCTCCGTTTTGAGCTTTTGTCAATGCTTCTGAAACTTTTACTGGATCAATTTGATTGTCGATTAAATGTTGCTGCTCCTCAGGAGTTAAGTTTTTTATGTCAGGATTTCCTTGTGCCTGTCCTCCAAGATTAAATATATCTGTATTGATATCCTTGTTTTGTTGCTGCTGTTGTGTCTGCTGATTATCTTTCTTCTTATCCTTTTTCTTTTTAAAACAAGAAACCGACATCATCCCAATAGCTAAAATTACCATTGCCAACATTATTTTTCTCTTCATTTGCTGCTCATTCCTCTCTTTCAAATTCTTTTTATTTTATAATTTTTTAATTTAATAAAATTTTTTGACCAATTTTTATATCTAAAAGGATCCTAATTGTGTTGCATCCAATATCTTATACATAAAATCTGTGCTCGCCTTAGTAGTTGGCTCATCATCAAAGTTTATAGTAAATAAGCCATACTTATTTTCCCATAATCTATCAAAATATGTATAAATATCCTTTGTTAACTTGGAATTTTTATTTGTCAAAATTCTAAAATTAGCATCCATTATATAACCACGTATATTTTTTTTGATTAAATTAGCCGAACCTGTGTGTATTATAACATTGCCATCTGTTTTTTTGATTAGTGTTATCTTTGTGTGATATTGCTCATTATTCGTAAAATACCATTTCACTTCTATTTTATTTTTAGTTTTTTTCTTCAATTTCTTAGAAACAGGTTTGTTAGGTAGCCCATTTGTACTCATTCCAAAGGCATCCCTGCTCCTGTCAAAAATAATCCGAACTTTCACTCCACGGTTTGCAGCCTTTATAAGCCTGTCAACGACTCCCTTGTCAGCAAGAAAATACATTCCCATAAGTATTTCATCTCCAGCTCTCGCACCATCAATATCTTTGTCCAAATGTTCCCCAATTTTTGCCTCTGTCACAAACTGCAATTGATATTTATTATTTTCATCATCAAATCTGGTAATTGTATCTCCATTTTTCTGATTTTCATTTTCAGAATTTTGACTTTTTTCAGGAAGTTCTCTAGTTTGTTCAAATCTTCTTGTTTCCTCTTCCACAAATTCTTTTTTCTTATTTTCAATTTCTTTAACTTGCTTTTCAGTTTCACTTTCAGAAAAATTATTTGTCTCACTTATCTGACTATCTGTTAAATTTCCAATTTGTCTGTTATTTATTTTATTCTCCTGCTTCTCAGTTACATCGATTTTCCCATCTGAAAATTCAGCCACAAGCTGTAATCCGTGCAAAACATCCTTTGTAATTTCTCCATTAGCCGATATTGCTACGTTTTCATGAAAATAGCTAGGATCGTGAATATTAGCACTTGAAACTACAACATTTTCCTCATTTAAAAATATTTTTCTGTGATCCGCCTTTACATTCAATGCCCTCAACAAATTCCTCAAAGTCAATTTAGGCCACATAGGCCCGTAAAAGTTCCCAATCCATCCTTTCCCCTGCGGATTCCCATGAGGTGCAATCAATGTTCTCCATATTGGCGAGTACCAAGGAAACGTGTCTTTCAACTTAAAAATATCCACCATTATAACATCAATCCCAGCATTTTTCATATCCGTAATAAACGGATGCTCAAAAGCCCCATACAAATTATTATTCTCATCTGAAAGTACATATACCTTCAAATCAGGATTTTCCATCTTCTTTTTAATAAGCCTTCTCGTATATTCCTTAGCAAACTCTGGAAAATGCTCCTTATCCTTATTATAAATATCATTAAACAAAAACATCTCTACAATCAGATAATCCTTAGCCTCATCCACAACCTTATAAGTCGCCTCCCAAATCTTCCTGTCATACCTAATATTCCCATCCTTATCTAGATAAGTCAAATCATAATGAAACTCAACATTATCACTATCTCGCAATGGACCTTCATAATTTACTCCAAGTGGAGGAGTTTTTATTGTAGAACATGAAATTGTAAAGGCTGTTAAAATACCAATTAGTAAATACTTTTTTCTTCTTGAATTCATTAATTTATTCTCCCTCACTGTCTTAAATTTCTTTTTTATTCACAACTTAACCATATTCTTTTATTTTTAACTACTTTCCTTTTTAAATATTTCATTTTTATAAAATCTCTAATTTACTAGATTATTTATCCACTTCTTGCTCTTTAATCTCCATACACACGGAAATATTTTTATAACTTCATCACTGCATGAAAGTAAATACACAATTACAACTGGAAATCCTAAATGTAATCCAAAGAAATATGTTATTGGGATAGCAACAAACCAAAGCGGAATCAAGTCCACAAACATTGTCCAGAGCGTATCCCCTCCTGAACGTAAAATTCCAACTAACAGCTGTAAACTTATTGCTTTTACAAAAATTACAAATACCTCTGCCTTTACAACCTCTTTTGCTAACGGATAACTTTTTTCATTTACATGCTGCAGGATAAATGGACTGAAAATAAAGACAATTGCTCCAATAATAATTCCTAAAATAACAGCCACCTTTAATAAAATTATCGAATAGTCGTAAGCATTTTCTTCCCTTCCAGCACCAATCTCGTTACCAATTATAGCCGAAGTTGCGCTCGAAAGTCCAAACAACAATGTCAATACAAGACTGCTAATTGATTTTACAACCTGAACTGCAGCCGCAAAATTTGTTCCCATTCTTCCAAAAATCATTACATACATACTTGCACCAAGTACCCACAATATTTCGTGAATAAAAACAGGAAGCGATATTTTCATAACTTTTACAAAAAATTCCATCGACAAATCAAATAATTCGTTCATTTTCCCTGCAATTGGCAATTTTAACTTGTAAATTATATAAATTATATAAAAAGTACTTATAATTCTCGCAATAACTGTTGCAACTGCAGCACCACGTACTCCCATCGCAGGAAATCCAAAATGTCCAAAAATCAACATATAGTTTATGGCTACATTTATCAAAAGCCCTATTACACTTGAGTAAAATGAATATTTGGTTTTCCCTATTGCACGAAGCTGCATATTAAAGGCAAAACCAACTCCCACAAGTGGATAAGTCCACGCTACAATTTGTAAATACGAAGCCCCTATTTCTATAACTTTTTTATCATTTGTGAATACTGAAATTACAAGTTTTGGGGTAAACAATCCTGCGAAAAGAAATAGCAGCGAAAATAAAAATCCAACAATTATCGTTATCCCAAGACATTTTTTCAGATTTTTGTAATCCTTGTTCCCAAAATACTGAGCCGCCAAAATTCCACCGCCACTATTCATCCCAAAAAGTGAAGTCATAAAAATCATAAACATCTGATTTGCAAACCCCAATCCTGCAACAGCAACTGTCCCCAGCCCAAGCGCCACAATCTCTTTCCCCACCATAAACATATCAACAAAGTTCATAAGTGCGTAAATCATATTTTCAATTGCCACAGGTAATCCAATATTAATAACCTTTTTATAAACCAATTTTCTATTTAATGCTTTTTCTTTCATTTATTTCCTTTCTTTTTCATTGATATTTTTTTAGATTTTCTCAACAGTTTCAGTTTACTTAATAATATTTCTTCCTTAACAAAATAAATTTTTAACTTTAATAAATCTATTTAATCTAAATCCTCCAATGTTGAATATTCTGAAAATATCAACAAATGATCTGACACATATTTCTTTATTATAGCATAGTTATTATTTTTTATAAAGTTATAAACTCCAAAATTTCCAATAAATTCTTTTGTTTTTTCAAAATTTATGAAAAAATTATCATAAGAACTTACAAGTTTACTATCCGAAAGTGTGGTCAAATTTTCTTCAGGATTTAAAATATACTTGACGTTATATTTATCAGCCATATTTTTAAAAGCCATATTGTCAGCAGGCGTATTAAAATCCCCAGCGATAATTATATCATCCTCATCTGTCAATTTAGAAAAATATTCATAAACATTTACATAATTTGCCGCCTCAAGCAGTCTCTGCTTTTCCTTATCACCAAAAACCGAATGTGCAATGATATATACAAAATCAAAGTTTCCAGCCTTAAAATAAGCACCATACGGCTCTCTCATAAACTCATTCTCATCCTTTTCCTTATAAAATCCAAGCCCTCTTGCCTCAGAAAATTTGCTTTTCCTATAAATAAATGCAAAATATTCACGATAGTTTTCACTTCCTACAGAATTTTCCGAAATAATATAATCCCACTTCTCACTAGTCAGCTTTTCCAAATATGCTTGCGTTTTTTTAACTCCCTTCTCATTCATAACCTCTTCCAGCCCGATTAAATCAAACTTTGCCAAAATCTGTGCAAATGTCCGATAATCTTTTTGTTTCTCTCCAAGCCGTAATGCATTAAATGATGCTACCAAAATCGTATTTTCATGCTTATTTATATCAATTTCCTCACTTATCTGCCCCTTTTTAAAACAAGAAAATATTCCAAAAATTAAAAATACAAAAATTATCCTTTTTACTGTTCTATTTTTCATCTCAATCAACCCCTTGATCTTTTAATTTTCTATTTTAAATTCAATATTATTCATAACACACCATTTCGGTATTTCCTCCAAAATTTCCAAAAATTTCTTCTGTTCACTCTTAATCAATTCATAATCTACCATTTTTGTAAAATTTATACCAAAATTACAGCGTATCTCCTCTCTTTTCTTAGATATTCTAAACTCCAAATTATATTTGCTCGCTTTATCCACTGCCATACTTATAATTTCCTCAACTTTTATTCTGTTAATGTAATCTCCAGTATCTATAACTATTTTATCTTGATAAAAAGTTATGCTGTAAATCAATGCTTCCAACTTTTTTCTCAAATTATTTTTTTTAATAAGAAATTTTACAATTATTATAAAAAGAATTATTACTACCATAACTGGATTTAAAAATTTTACATATGCAAGAATTCCCAATGTTAAAACATAATAAAATACTTCTGTAAACGATAGGTTTAAAAAATTTACAAATCCAGAATTCTTTTTAAAATCGTCTAAAAGTTCAGCTTTTCTAATTTTAAAAACTTTTTTCTCATAATTTGATAAAAATTTTTCTCGTGCCTCATTGTCTTCTATCTGCTCATCGTATTTCTCTTGAAGCTTTTCTCTACTTATTTTTCTTGAATCATAATTCCAAATCCACTCATTTATCAATTCATCTTTCATATGAAACTTCTGCTCATCTAAAATCAGCCTTTTTGTTTTCAAACTTTCGATATAATCTGCCAACTTTTTGAACTCATAATCATCCAGTTCACTTACATCTATTTCTTTTCCATCTAAAAATTTCAATTTTTTATATTTTATTAACTCTTTATACTTATTTTTATCTCTAATTTTATAATTTGGTTCTGGTGTGATAATTTCCAAAAAAAGACTAAATCCTTCTTTATTTACATACTCTGTTTCAATAACTCTTTTATCAAATTTTTCAACATAAATAGCTTCTTTCAAATCATCATCTTCAAAATAATAAATTATTTCATTTTTTATTACAATTTTCTTTTCAAAAAATGACTTTTCATAAATTTCTGTGTTCATTTTGTCTATCTTTCACAATCTAAAATTTAAATTCCAAAACAATACTCTCACTAATTATTTTCCTCAATTTTTCCTTGTCCTCAAAACTCAACCAATCCGTACTTTCCTGTAAAACCATTCGCCTTCCAAAATATTTTACTTTTTTAAAAGCTCTTAAAACTTCAACTATAACAGTTCTTCTAGGATGCCTTCCTGCAAATCTTTCATATGAAACTTCCTCCAAAACGACTTCCTTTTCCATAAAGTTCAAATTAGCTTTCCTTATCCCAAATTCATAAAATTTTACATTTTTATCCTCAACAACTATTTTTATCATAGAATAATAAGAAATGTATAAAAATAAATAACTAAATATAAAAATAATTATTTGAATTCTATTAACAAATACGCTGTAATTAAATATAGCTGCTAACATAAAGATATTGCTTTCTATTATTTGAGCCTTTCTCTTTAGTACTTCAAAAAGCAATATAAATATTGCATTTAAAATTGGAAAAATAATAATTTTTAAATGAATAGAACTTTCATCTACTGGGAAATTTTGAATATTTGGAACAAACATCCATAAACATAAAATCACTATAAAGATAAATACTTTTATGAGTTTTCTTTTCAAAATTTCAAAATCCGTCTTAAATACAATTTTCTCCATTCACATTTTTCCTTTCTAAACATTTCAATATCCGTTTACTTTTATTTTTAACTCTCTGAGATAATTCCTATATTTTTGACTATCTTCTCAACATCTTCGCTGCAATCTCCACCATCTTAATTGCCAGCTCATGATTTTCCCCAAACAAATTATAAGCTCCGTCTTCGCTCAAAACTCCACATTTCAAGTCTTGTGGCAAAACACCGTTATTAAAATCTTCTACATCTAAAAACCAATTTTCACTGCTGTAATATTCATCCAGCTTTTTATAATCTGACAAATTTTCTTCCAGCTTATCCAACACTATATTCAGTTTCCTAAAAATATCTGCTGATTTATCCATAATTTTTTCCATTTCTTCAACTCTTTTTATTTTATCATTTTTCATTAAATTTACCTCTTTTCTTATTTTTAATTTATATTTAATTTTTTCTTATTTTTTCAAAAAAAGCTACCGGTTTGCGATAGCTGTATTTTTATTATTATATTCCTAATTTTAAATTTTTATTAATTTGCTCTTTCGATGTATTCACCAGTTCTTGTGTCAATTTTGATTTTATCTCCAATTGCTACAAACAAAGGTACTTGTAAAGTGTAACCTGTTGATACTGTGGCAGGTTTTGTTGCACGTCCGATTGTATCTCCTTTTAGTCCTGGCTCTGTATAAGTTACTTCTCTAACTACAGTATTTGGTAATTCTACACCAACTGGAGTTCCTTCGTACATTAACACTTGTATAATCATTTCTTCTTCCAAAAAGTTTACCGCATCTCCCAAATCCTCAGTTGACAAAGTAATTTGCTCAAAAGTTTCCTGATCCATGAAGTTATATTCCCCATCAATTTCATATAAAAATTGCATTTGATTTCTGTCAAGAATGATGTCATCCATAAGTTCTGTTGCCAAAACTGTAATTTCCTGAATTTTTCCAGAAATTAATTCTTTTGTTTTAAATTTTACTTCTGCTGCTCTTTGTCTTTTTCCTGATGTTGACTGATGTCTTTCAGCTTTTAATATTAAATATGGGATGTTGTCCTTTCTATATGTACTTCCTTGTCTTAATTCTGCTGCTGGTTTCATTAATTTTTTCCTCCTAAATTTTTACTTTATTTATAATTTATTTTTTAACCTATTATTTTTCATAACTATAATAGAACGATCATAGCTTTAAATTCTACATCTAATATTTTATCAAATAAGTTGCAGTTACTACTACTCTTAACTTTTTATAAATTTGATTAGCCTCATTTTCATTGATTCTTCTTACATCTTCTGTATCTTCAAGCATTTCAAACTGTCCTTGACTAATATTTTTTAGCCCACCAATTTCATTGTTATTTACTTTTAACATTTCAATTGCTCTTATTTCAGCATTTCTTGAAGCATCGACAACTAAATCCTTTTTGTATCTTTCAATATTTGTTATAAAATATTTAGGCATATTTATTTCTATATTGTTACTTTCAAGTTTAAGTTCTGATAATTTTTCATAAAACTCTTCTGCCTTATCAATATTTTTTGTAACTATTGAAATTGTTTCAATTCCATCATAACTAGAAATTTTAACAGCTGGTAACATTGCTGTAGAATTTGAAGATGATTGTTTTGTATTTAATGCATTTTCCAGATAATTGGGCTGAATACGCAGATTTCCTATACTATATTCATTTGTGTCAATTTTAAGGCTTTTAATTAAATCAGTTACCAACGTTTCCCTGTCTGATATTTGTTTTTTCAATTCATCCAGATTATCAGACTTTTGAGTAATAACGATGTTTATAAGTGCCTTATCTGCTTTTATTCTACGTTCAGCGACTCCCTTTACCGTAATTCTGTTTTCATCCTTATTCGCTTTATTCATAGCATTTGAAACTAATGCCGAAGATATTATTAATCCAAAGGATAATATTATAGGGATTATTATAAATTGTATCTTTTTCAATTTTTACTCCTTTACTGAACTTTACACCTGTTATAGTATTTAAGTATCTAAAATTATGATTTATTTACATAAAAGTTCTATCAAATTATAGATTATTTTAATAAAAAAGTCAATTGCTATACAAAACTTTTTTAACTTTTCTTTTTTGATTTAAAAAAAAATAAAACAAGGGTAATAATTATACTACCCCTGTATTAATATTAATTACTTTGTTTATACATTAACCAGCCATTAAAGTATAAAAAGCTACTGTCTCGTCCACTTATTCTATTAATCTGTCCATTTTCCAGATACCATTTATTTCTATTCATTACTGCATCGTAATTTTTTTCTTCTGCTAAGCTAACTGTGATTGTTACAGGTCCTGTATTTTTTACAGAGCCTCCACTGTTAATTACACAATTCTCAAAGGCAATATCAGCCATATATCCATGCTCAGCAAATGAATCATCAACTGTATCAGTACCAAATGCAGATTCAGCAGGATTTGGATTTATACAATAACTACCTTTTTTTACTGTCACTGGATTTTGTACAGTTAATTTTCCATCTGATTTTTGGACTTCCCCATCATCTGTTTTTGGCTCAATTTTTGGTAATTCCGTAGTCTGTTCTTGAGTCGTTGGATTGTTTTGAGGTTCTGTTACAGCTGTTATATTTTCTTTCTTTGATACTGTTGCCATTTCTTTTTTTAAACTCTCTCTTTTTTTCTTATTTTGACTTCTCAAGTAAAAGATTCCAGATCCAACAATAACTATTGCTACTGCAACTAATGCTGCTAGAATTGTAGTCATTTTATTTGAAATATACTTTTCTTCAACTATTTCTTCTTCCTGAGACTCTTCTTCTATCTGTTTAGGTTCCGTTTCTTGTTTTTCAGCTGCTCCACCTAATCCACCAAATACAGTTTTTTCAAGTTCTTCTTTCTGCTTTTTTAAATCTATGATTTCCTTTTGGCGTTTTAATTCCTCTATTTCTCTTTCCAGCTGCTCCTTCATATTTTCACCAAATTGGTTATCATCCATAATATCCTCCTAAAAATTAACAATACTAGTCAACAGTAAACTTTATACTGTTATAGTTATTTTTTACATATCCAAATTAAATGTCATAAGTTTATTAAACTTAGAATCCATTTTATCAGGAGCTGTCCATTCACCATTTATTTTTGTATATGGCACGTCAAAGGTTTCTTCCATATATTTTAAATTAGGATCTTTCACTTTTTGATCAATTAATTCCTTCATCCATTCAAAAATTTTATGATTCATCTCCTCTTCTGTTACGGATTTTCCTTTCATTTGTTGTGCTCCTTTTTCTGCTTTTTGATTAAGAAGTGTTCGTATTTCTGACAAATCAGGAGATTTTAGCGTTACATTTAAAATAACTTTATCCCCATTTTCTGTTACATTATTTATCGTATAAGTTATTTTTTTATATGCTTCACTAAATGCATTTGTTGCTTCAAGAGCATCTTTATCCGTAATTTGAGAAGCATATTCTCCTCTCTGAAAAATTCCAATAGCTTCCTTAAAAATAGCTTCAGCTGCTTCTTTTCCACTCATTTGATCTGTTTGTACTTTTGGAGTTGTCACACTTGCCATAGTTTGACCTTGAAATACGCTAGCTACTGAGTCACTCTTAAAACTTGATTTTTTCTTTTTATTATTTGAATTTAAGAAAAAAATTCCAGTTCCTGCGGCAATAGTAACTAATGAAATTGCAGCAAATAAAATTATAATTTTCTTTTTATTTGAAAAAAAGTTTGTTCCTTCATATGAACTATATTCATTTTGCTTATCTTTTTGAACTTTTTTATCAGTATTTTCATTCTTTTCTGTAGTCTTACTTCCTCCTACGCTATCCAACATTGTCTTTTGAAGTTCTTCTTTTTGTCTTTGCAGCTCCCTAATTTCTTTTTGACGTTTTAATTCCTGAATTTCTCTTTCCAATTCTTCTTTTGATTCTTCATTAAATTTATTATTGTCCATAATATATTCCTCCTAAAAAATTATATCTATCTTTTACAGTAAATATTATACCACAAAAAATTAAAAAAGCAAGTATTTTTTTACAGAATTTTTTTTACTGTTATTTTATAGTATATTTTTAGTTGTAAAAGTATGAACTATTTTTTACATTTGATAATTAAATGACATTACTTTATTAAACTGTGGATTATTGTTTTCTAACTCCCAATTACCATCTTGTTTTACATACACCATATCAAATGTTTCTTCTAGATATTTTAAGTTAGGATCATTTAACTTTTCATTTATTGCTTCTCTTAAAAATTGTTTACTTTTTTCTTCTACTTCAGCATCTGATTTTCCAGCCAGTTGTTCTGCGACTTTTATTATTTTATCTTTAAATATTTTTCCTGCTTCTGACAGATCAGGATATTTCATAGTAATATTTACAAGAACCTTATCTTTGCTTTCTTCTGTTGTTTTGTTAATTTTATAAGTTATTTTTTTATATGCACCACCAAATATTTCTAGTGCTTCAATTGATTCCTTATCATAATTTAATTTAGAAAAGTCTCCTTTTTGAAGTGCTTGCATTGAGTCTTTTACATCATTTTCAGCGGCTTTCTTTCCATTTTGACAACCCACTACTGTCAACATCAAAACTAGTCCTATAACAATTGATACTATTTTTTTCATATCCATTCCTTCTTTCTTTCTTTTTTTTGTTTTTTATCTTCCCCATTTTTCAGGATTTTTACTCCATTCCAAAGCGATTTTCGCCTCATCCTGTGTCAAATAATCACTTTGAGCTAGTAATTTTATTAAAACATCAAAATTTGAAAGTGAACTGAATTTACAACTATATTTTGCATAATTTTCCTTTGCACTGTCAAATCCATAAGAAAAAATTGATTTTACTTCCAGTTCCTTCACTTCTTCCTTTTGAAGTACATCAACTGCAATAAGGCTGCTTTTTCCAGTTGTAATCAAATCTTCAATTACAACGACTTTTTTCCCCTTGACTTCGGCACCTTCAATCTGTTTTCCTGCACCATGATCTTTTGGTTTATTTCTAACATACGCAAGTGGTTTTTTGATTCTGTCAGCAATAAATGCAGCCCAAGGTATTCCAGCAGTTGCAACTCCTACAATCACATCCACATTTTTGTCAATTCTTTCAACAAACGCTTCTACAATCGTGTCTCTTTCGTCTGAAAATCCTAATACATAACGGTTATCACAATAAATCGGACTTTTTATTCCAGACGCAAACGTAAAAGGCTCTCCCACATTGATTTTTACTGCTTTCACATCAAACAATGCCTTTGCCACTTTTTCTTCCAGTGTTAAATTAGCCATATTCCCATTTCCTTTCAAATTTTGATTTTTTGTTTTATTTCTTAAAAATTATCAGTATAACGGTAAAATATTTACTTCGAAAAATCAATTTCTTTTCCTTTATGAATATCATTAATTTTTCCATTTTTATAAACAATCTCACCATTTACAATTGTCAATGTATTTTTCCCTTTCAATTTCCAATTTTCATAAGGAGTCCATCCACATTTTGACTCAATTGTATCATCTACAGCAACAATCCATTCTTTTTGGGTATCAACAACAATTATATCAGCAAAAAAACCTTCCTCTAATTTTCCTCTTTTTTCAATTTTCATTATTTTTGCAGGATTTTCGCACATTAATTTTTGAATCATTTCAAGCGATATTCTTCCTTCATTAAAAGCGTTAATCATAAGTGCAAGCGAAGTTTCCACTCCTGGCATTCCAAATATAATTTTTTCCAGCTTTTCGCTTATCAAATGTGGAGCATGATCTGTTCCAATTGTGTCAATTTCTCCACGATTTATTGCTTCCCACAAAAATTCATTGTCAGATTTTTCCCTTAGTTCAGGTTTCATTCTCAAAAGCATTTTATTTCGTTCTGTACTTTCACGAATTTCAGTATTTAAAAATAAATGATGGGGAGTAACTTCAGCATAAATTGGATGTTCTTTTGTATTCAATTCATTATTTTTTTTGGCGTTTATAACTTTTTTCAATTCATTCTCTGATGGGATATGACAAACATAAAGCCCTTTTCCACAATTTTTATTTAATTCTATTGCCTTATCAATCATTTCATTCTCAGCGTGGACTAGCACCAACTTAGAGTTTTTAAATACTTTTTTCAATATTTCATCATCTTCAATAAGCATTTCCCCAGTTGTTACATTCATAAAAATTTTTACTGTATTTGCTTCACCACTACTTAGAACTTTTTTTATTTCTTCAACATTATCATTTTTGCTTCCACCAAAATGAAATCCAAAATTCACAATTGCCTTTTCACTCGCCAACTTTTTCTTTTCCAGTAAATTTTCCAATGTTGTAGTAGTAGGAATCGTATTGGGCATATCGTAAAAAGTCGTAATACCAGCTTTGGCACACGCACGTGAACCTGTTGTAAAATCCTCTTTGTACGTAATTCCTGGCTCTCTCATATGTGTATGCACATCAATAACTCCTGGCATTACTAATTTTTCTTCAATATCAATAATTTTTGTATTTTCATTATTTTCAAATCGGCTTTCATCAATATTTTCAGAAATTTTTTGAATAATTTCGCCATTTATCAAAATTTCAATTTTTTTTCCAAAAACATCTATCCCATTTTTTAAAATAGTAATTTTATTTTTTGCCATTTTTACTCCCAAATTCATCAATTAATTTATTTTTTATCTACCTTCCAAACTTTTTAACAATCTTTCCATTTTCAAAATTTGTAAATCTAGTTTTTCATCCAATGACATATTTTTTTCTTTATTTTTTTTAGCTTTTGCTTCTAATCTTTTTTCTTGTGCTGGTGTAAGTTTTTTAGCCTTTGGTGCCTCTTTTTGAATTGGTGCTACTGCTGTCTGAGGTTCTTCTTCATTTTTTGCTGTTTGATCTGATTCTGTTTCCTCAGATTCTGTCTGGTTTTGTTTCATTTCTACCTTTGGAGCTTCTTCAGCTTTTGTGTCTAGGTTTTCACTATACCCCAGTTGATATGCTCCTAAAATTCCCAATACTAATAGTAATACTTTTTTTTTCATAACTTTCTCCTTTATTTTTATAAATTTAATACTCCTTATTTTAATACAGCTTTCTTTGAATTTCATTAATTCTGTTACAGATTTTATATTTTTTTATTATTTTTATTTTTTATCTAAAAAGATTTAAGCTTTATAGTGCTTCTGAAATTTCTTCCAAAACTAATTTTGCACTTTCCAGAGGGTTTTCAGCCTTAGTTATTGGACGTCCAACTACAAGAAAATCCACTCCTTGTTTTATCGCCTCTGCCGGTGTCATAATCCGTGTCTGATCATCGTTACTTTTTCCATCAGCATTTAGTGTAAATTTAGGACGTACACCTGGACAGACTGCCATAAAATCCTTCCCCAGTTTCTCCTTCACATCTTTTGCCTCCTGTGGCGAACATACGATTCCGTGCATTCCACTATTTCTGGCAATTTTGGCAAGATTTAGTACAATTTCCTCCAATTTCAGCTCACTTTTAAACATTTCAAAAATGTCATTTTCTCCCAAGTTTGTCAAAATTGTTACTCCAATCAGAAGACTTTCTGATTTACTTTCTTTTACCAATTCAGCAACTTCCTTCATAGTTTTGCTTCCATTTGAACAATGAATATTAAACATAAATACATTTTTTTTAATAGCATTTGCACAAGCCATTTTCACAGTATTTGTAATATCATGAAACTTCAAGTCCAAAAACACCTTTTTCCCTTTTTCGTGAAGATAATCCACCAGTTTCCCATCTGTATTAAGATAACTTTCCAGCCCAACTTTGTACATCGAAATATTATCTCCCAACTCTTCAACTAGCTTCTTTGCACCTTCCATATTATCGTAATCCAATGCAACAAATATTCTTTCTTTTGCTCTCTCATCAATTTTACTCATTTATTCATTATCCTTTCTTTTAATTTCCCTTATTTCAAATATTCCCATAAAAATTAAAATCAAAAAATTTGTTATAACTATTATAAATGCTGTAAAAAATGGAATTGCTGCAAAAACAAATATCGACAATATCATTATAATATTTAAAAAAGTTACAATTCCCCATGCTTTATAATTAAGTGTAATTTTATATTTTTGATTATCTGATTCCACATTTATAATTTTTTTAGGCGTTTTTGCAAATAAATTATTATATATTTGGAGTGTTTGTTCTCCATAATCTACATCAATTTCTGTTTTTCCATTAGATTTTACTTCTATATTTCCTTCATCATTTATTCTTAATTTGAAATTATCTTCCCTACCATTTAAAGATATTTTTGATTCTATAATAATTTTAGGCATTAAATATCCTCGCTTTCTTCAAATCAACTATTTTAAATTACTTTGATTAATAGTTTTTTTTCTTATCTTTTGTGTTGTTTTAAACAAATCTAGTTATTGTAATTAGACTAAAAACATAGTATTATTGAAAATACTTATTAACACTACTTTACGGTGTATTTAAAATTAAATTATTGAATTTGTATTTCATCTTCCAAAATTACTTTTTCACAATAAAAGCATTTATATTTTTCTTTTTCTTCTAAATTATTCTCATTTAAATTTTCAGTGTTTTCTTTTATACGAATAAATTTTGTTTCAATATTTTCATGATTCGAAATACATTTCGGATTATCACATTTCATAAGTCCGATAACTTTATCCAATTTTTCTAATTTTGACTTTTCTACAACTTCATAATTATCAATTATGTTTATTGTAACATTTGGAGCTAGCAGTGAAATATTGTTTAATTCCTTTTCTTCTAATATTTTTTCTTCAATCTTTATAATCCCTTTTCTCCTAAGTGAACTGCTTGGCATATTTGTTGCGACTGTGATTCTTTCGCTATATTCCTTTAATTTTAAAATTTCCACAATTGCAAAAACTTTTTCTGACGGGATGTGATCTATTACAATTCCATTTTTTATTGCCCGTATCAGTAATTCTCTTCCTTCAGACATAATCTTTTCCTTTCCTGAACATAAATTTTCTATTTCAAAATAATAAATTTACAAAAAAAACTCCTTATCTTTTTTCAAAACAGCCATCATCATTGCCTGTCTTACAGGAATCCCATTTTTAGCCTGTTTAAAATATAAAGCATATTTTGTGTTGTCTAAATTTGTATCAATTTCGTCTACTCTTGGCAAAGGATGCAAAATTATCATATCATCTTTACATTTTCCTTCGATATTTTCACGGTTTATAACATAAATACCCCTTACTTTCTCATAATCTTCAATATCTGGAAATCTTTCCTTCTGAATCCGAGTCATGTAAAAAACGTCAATTTTATCAAGACAATCCCTGAAATCCTCTAAAATTTCATATTTTATCCCATTTTTTTTCAGATCTTCCAATAAATAATCTGGCATTTGCAAAATTTGTGGTGCTACAAAATAAATTACCGGTTTAAAATGCGTAAGTGCCTTTACCAACGAATGAACTGTCCTTCCATACTTCAAATCCCCAACAAATGCAATTTGTAAATTTTCAAGTGTCCCTTTTTCCTCCAGAATTGTGTACAGGTCGAGTAAAGTCTGGCTAGGGTGCTGATTAGAGCCATCTCCTGCATTAATTACAGGTTTTTGTGAAGTTTCTGAGGCAAGCCGAGCTGCTCCGTCAAACGGGTGTCTTACAACTATTACGTCTGAATATGCTTCCACCATTTTTATTGTATCTCTAAAGGATTCCCCTTTTTTTACAGACGACTGCTCCACAGGGGGTAATGATAAAACATTTGCACCAAGACGCATTGCAGCCGACTCAAACGACATCTTAGTACGTGTACTCGGCTCAAAAAATAAAGTCGAAATAATCTTTCCATGCAGAAACTTCAACTTCTCTTCTTCCGAACACCCCTCAATCTTCTTTGCCAGCTCTAAAATATCAAGAATCTCCTCTTTTTTCATATCATTCATAGAAATAATATTTTCCACCACTATCTCTCCCTTGAATTTCAATATTTATAGTCAATCCACCTAAAAATAAGATTAAAAATATATAACCAATGGATTTCTCATTTGAAACTAGAATTACTATATTTTCTTTAAATTTATGATAACAAATTTTAATGCCATTTGCAAACTTTTCTTTGAATAATAATTTTTTTATATGCTTGAATAAAATTAAATAATCATAACTACTATATTTAATACTAAGCCCCATTTTGAAAATAGGAATAAATTTTTATAATAGAGTTGTTTGATAATTAATTCATAATCATTCAACTAAATTATTTTTTATTATTTTTTGGACATTTTATTAATAAATATTTTTTCATATTACTATGTTTTTTCTTTTTTATTTTCGTAGGATTGCTCATTGCCGCAAATCCTACAACCTATGGCTAGTCTACGACATTTTTCTGCACTGACAAAAAACTCGCTATGCTCAGACAGTTTTGCCAGCACAGAAAAATGCTCCGACGGATTAATTTATACTAGAATCTGTTTAAAAAGTGAAAATTATGTTTTAACCATTTGAAAATATTAAGTTTATATCCTTTAATTAGAAAAATTTGTAATAAATTCGTTATTTAAATGAGGTTTGGTATAACTTTAAAAACTTTGGTACAAATAAAAATAGAGGGAAAAATTAAAACTCCCTCTTTTCTATAAAAAAACTATTTCAAATCCTTACTTCCCTCTTCTAGAATTTTTATCTGACAAAGTATTTGCTCATCTTTAACAGTTTTTTCTTTCCCATTTTTTATTGCCTCATACAAATCATCATAAACTCTGCCATAATCACCTTTTTCCGAAATAACTTTTTCTTCATGATAATTTCCATTATCATCATAATAAATTAACGTCCCATAATGTTTTGACAAATCTATTCCAAAATCTGCATTATCTGGCATATAAAATAACTTCAGATGTTCTTCTTGTCTATCCTCCGTTTTTTTTATAAAGCATCCTTTAGTTCCGTATACAATAAATGATGCTCTAGGTTTTATCCTAAAGTAGCTTCCTTTTAAACTTACTTTTAAACTTTTACCATTTTCCCTTTCATAAAACAAGTCTATATCATAATAGTCATTCATCCGATTTGTCCCAAGAAGCTGCCTTACATCATAATGCACTTTATCAGGGTTACCGTATCGTGAAATTATCTGATCCAAGACATGCGTCCCATGCCCATATAAAAATGTATTTGCCTGTTTCCCGTCATATTCATTCACATTTTCAGGCACTTCTGCCCTATAATAATCATAGTTAGACTCAATTTCTAAAATTTCTCCTAATTTCCCACTTTCAATAACTTTCATTGTGGTCAAGAAATCGCTGTCAAATCTTCTATTGTGATAAGGCTGCACAATTAGACCTTTTTCCTTAGCTAACCTAAATAACTCCTGTGCTTCTTCCAAAGTTTCAACAAAAGGTTTTTCCACAAGGCAGTTTTTTCCATGTTCCAGCACCTCTTTAGCGTATTTATAATGTAAGTCGGATCTCAGGCAGATAACAACCAAATCAATTTCAGAATCGTTATACAGTTCTTCAATTTTATCAGTGTAATAAATCCCGTCTATTCTCTCCCAAGTCTTATTTTCCAAATTATTTGTAACAATAGTCTTAACTTTTATTTTGTCTTTTCTTTGCAGTAAAAATGGCAAATGGTATCTGTTTGCACTTTTTCCATTTCCAATAATTCCTATCGTCATCATAAAAATTATCCTTTCTAATCAGTATTATAAAAAATTAGAGTAAAAAATACATAAAAAAATGAATTGGCTGTATATAGCCTAATTCTCTACTCTGACTTTAAACTAAGATTTCTTTTAAAATATTATATAATTTAAAAGAGAAAAATTCAAATAAAATATCACAAAATGATTTTTATTCTAAAAATTTCCCTTTTAAACAATTTATAATTCTTTAGTATCTTTTACAATTCCTTTCCATTACTTTCAATTACTTTTTTATACCAGTAAAATGAATCTTTTTTACTTCTTTCCAGCGTTCCGCTTCCATCGTTATTTTTATCCACATAAATAAATCCATAACGTTTTTTCATTTCCCCAGTTGTGAATGAAACCAAGTCAATACATCCCCAAGGAGTATATCCCAAAAGTTCCACACCATCAATTTCAATCGCTTTCTGCATTTCTTCAATGTGTCTTCTTAAATAATCAATTCTATAATCATCGTGAACTTCGCCTTTTTCATCCTTCACATCAATTGCTCCAAAACCATTTTCTACAATAAATAAAGGTTTGTTGTATCTTTCGTACATTACGTTAAGAGCATATCGAAGTCCAACAGGATCAATTGGCCAGCCCCAGTCAGATTCTTTTATGTATGGGTTTTTAACACTTCCGACTAATTTGTCCCCACTTTCCACATCTGATTTATCTGCCTTGTCAACTGACGACATATAATAGCTAAATCCAATATAATCAACAGTTCCTTCCTTCAAGTCAATCAGATCCTGCGGCTCAATATGTATGTTAAATCCTTTTCTTTCCCACATTTTCTTAGTGTAGGCAGGATACTCCCCTCTTACGTGAACATCAAGAAAGTGCCATCTCTTATGCATTTCTTCTACAGATTTCATCATATCGTCAGGATTGCATGAATATGGATAAATCGGTACAAACGCAACCATACATCCAATTTCAAAATTAGGATTTATTTTTTTACCAGCTCTAACGGCTCTTGCACTTGCCACAAATTCATTATGAACAACTTGATACATTGTTTCCTCACGGTTTTCGCCATCTTTGTAAGTAACTCCAGAACAAGTGAATGCAAATATATCAACATCAAGATTTGAAGCCTGATTATTGATTTCATTAAATGTCATCCAGTATTTTACTTTATTTTTATATCTTTCAAAAACGGTAATTGCAAACTTTTCAAAAAAATCAATTACTTTTCTGCTTCTAAATCCACCATAATTTTTTACAAGATTATACGGAATTTCAAAGTGCGACAATGTAATTACAGGCTCAATTCCATATTTTAATAATTCATCAAACAAATCATCATAAAATTGCAGTCCTGTCTCATTGGGCTGTTCGTCATCTCCATTAGGAAAAATTCTGCTCCATCCAATAGAAGTTCTAAAACATTTAAATCCCATTTCCGCAAACAATGCCACATCTTCCTTATATCTATGATAAAAGTCTATTGCTTCATGATTTGGATAATTTTTTCCTTCTATTATTCCATCAGTAATTTCTCTGGGAACTCCATGTGCTCCAGCAGTCATTACATCCGCTGTGCTTGGTCCTTTTCCACCTTCATTCCATCCACCTTCAAGCTGATGAGCAGCAACCGCTCCTCCCCACAGAAATCCTTCTAGAAATCCTTTATTTATCATTTTCATCCTCCTAAATTTTATTTGTAAGACAGCATTTTATAAAAATTTATCAAATTTCATTAGTACATCATTTTTCAATTTTTACTTCCTTGATTATTGCCTTCTAATTAATACTTTCCCATTTAAAAAAGTTATATTTAATTATTTTGGAATATTGGTTTTTATCCCTTGTAAAAAAAGTCTTTAATAACTTTGTTATTCAACGAGGCTTAATCTAAATCCCTTTATTATGAATACAGGAAACTCACACATAAAATAATATTTTTATACGTAATTGCCCTGTTAATATATTTCAAAATTCAATCCAAAACTATTTTTGTTCTAATCTCTTGTACACTTCGATAAATTCTTTTGCCAGCTCCTTAAACAAAATTGCTGTCATCAAGTGATCTTGTGAATGTACCATAATTAATCCAACATCAAGTTTTTCTCCTCCAGCTTCCCTTACAATCAAATCTGTCTGTAATTCATGTGCCTTCAGCATTTGCTCAGTAGACTGCTTCATAAATTCTTCCGCTTCATCAAATTTCCCTGCCTTCGCCGCATTCATAGCCTGATAAGCCAAACTTTTAGTTTCCCCTGCGTGTCCAATTAATGTCATCGCAATCATTTCAATATCCAATACTTCTTCAGCCATGGTAATTCCTCCTAAATGATTATTTTTTGTTTTATCAAATTTTATATTAAAATTTCTTCTTAATTTTGTTATAACACACGTTTCCCTGTATGTCAATTTTTCATATTTTTAATTCATTTTTCGTCTATTTTTATTAATTTTATTATTAATTAAAGCATAAATCCGATATTCTATGAAAATAAACGATTTACAATTATACATTTTTTCGTGTATAATATATATTGAAAATTTTAAAAAAATATAAATTATAATAAAATATTTCACAAAATCTTTATTATAAGGAGAAAAATCACATTATGGATATTTATGCACCAATTAACAAACATTTTTTAGAAAATAAAAAAATAAAAATTTCATTTTCAAAGGTATTGAATAAAAAAGAAAAATATTTTTTAAAGTTTCTTTTTATGGAATATAAGTTGCTGGAAAAATTTGAGAAAGCGACTATTTTACAAGATGTTGATTTAAATGAAATATTAGAGGTGCTTAAATTTTCTACATTTGAACAATTAAAAAAATTTTTGGATAATTTACAAGTGAAAAAGCTGGAGTTCTCAATTTTTAGTAATGATAAAATTGTACTTTATGGACGATTTCCAATTTTGGTGTCTTACAATATTGTTTATTCCAAAATTGAATTTCAATTTGCAAGAGAAATTCAAAATGCTCGAAAAAATAATACTCTATTCTCACTTCTTAGATTTGATTTTCTAGTTTTTATGGGAGACGAGGCTACTTATAATTTTTATACTTATTTAATTTCTGATAAAAACTATAATAATGATACTGTAATTACGTTAGAAAGACTAAAAGAAATGTTTGATACTGGGGATAAATATGAACGTTTTTTTGACTTTGAAAAACAGGTTTTAAAAAAAGCGATTGAAACTATAAATCTTTTTTCTGACATTAAGGTTGTCTATAAAAAAATTAAGGTTGGAGAACATGTAAATAATAAAGTGGAAAAAATTCGTTTTAAGATAATTGATAACAGTAAATCTTCTGAAGAGAAAAACAAGGAGCTTGTTCAGCATATAAACAGCATTATGGACTTGATAAAAAATGATGTAAAAGATTTTCACGCTACTTATGAATTGATAAAAAAGTATATTTTGAAGAAAAATTACGATTATGTTTATACAAATGTTATTTTTACAAAAAAGCAATTTAAAAACAATATAGAAAAGCAGTTAAAAAAAGTTTTGTTGCTTGACTTGGCACAATTTTCAAAAACTAATTTCAGAAATGAATTGGAAATTATTAACATTAAGAGAAAATATATCACATCTTTTTTTCTTCAGTTAGATGTAGCAAATATTCTAAGACAAAATCATTTAGAAAAGGAACTCAGAATAATAGTCGATGATGGTTATTTTAATGAAATTCTTACTTTAAAACATACACAAGTTATGGAAAAAAACTTTTATGATTTTAAAATCTATATTCAATATTTTCAAAATTCAGAGAGTATTATAAAATTTACTAAATTTTTATAAAAAAATATATAAAATTTTATTTTTTTTAAAATATTTGCCTAAAAACTAAACGAAAAACTAAATAGGACCTTATCGTTTATTTTATTTTTAGATTTATAAAGACTTATTTTGATTATATTTAAAACAAAATATAGACGAAAAATAATGGTTTTTTTATAAAATTTGACTTATAGAAAATTAATGGTATACTATGGATATAAAAGTTAATCTCATTGATTTGATAAAACAATGAAGTATAGAACAATAAAAATTTTAAGAAAAGAAGGAAGGATGATTAGAAATGAAAAAAATCTTATTATGTTGTGCAGCAGGAATGTCTACTAGCCTATTAGTAAACAAAATGAAAGCAGAAGCTGAAAAAAGAGGAATTGAAGTAGAAATTTGGGCAGAGCCACTTGATAAAGCAAAAGAAGAATTTGCAAAAGCTGATGTTGTTTTATTAGGACCACAAGTAAAATATGCTTTACCAGAAGCTAAAAAAATCGCTGAAGAAAATAACATTAACATAGATGTAATTAATATGGTTGATTATGGAATGATGAATGGTGCTAAAGTATTAGATCAAGCACTAAATTTACTTTAAAATATTGTATTTATAGTATATTTTTTGTTTAAAGTTTAAATACTAATATTTTTTATTTTTAAATACTTATATTAATCTTGAAATATTAGTATTTAGCTTTAGAACAACTTATTTTAATTCTGTTTGGAATATAGAAAAACCACTTTAATATTAAACTTTAATTTTGTGACTTTACTAGTCTAATTTTGAGAAAGTTAAAGATTAATTTGAAACTTTATAGTTATCCATATCATTTTATTACTTTAATAATTTATTCTTATAAATTATTTTGATAAATATTTTTAAAATTAACATATTAATTACATCATCTATTCGTTTTATATACGACAAATACTTTATTCATTAAATGAAATTGAATATTATTTTAGATAAAATATAGAATATTTACAACTAAAAATTAAAATTTCAAACAATTATTATTTAGGAGGAATTAAAATGGCAAGCATTATGAACAAATTTACACAATTTTTAGAAGAAAAATTAATGCCAGTTGCTGTAAAAGTGGCTAACCAGAGACACTTGGCAGCAGTTAAAGACGGAATGGTTATTACATTACCATTTATTATTGCAGGATCTGTATTTTTGATTTTAGGAAACTTACCAATACCAGCATTAGCTGACTTTTATAAAAATAACGCAACTGGGCAGATTATCGCAAAATGGTTATCTTATCCTGTTGGTGTAACATTTAGTTTATTAGGATTTATTGCATGTGTCGGTATTTCATACAAATTGGCTCAATACTATAAATTAGATGAAATTTCCAGTACAATCTTAGGAGTTTTGGCATTTTTACTAGTAACACCTTTTGATAACAACGGAATTCCATTAGCTAGTATGGGAAGTGGAGGTTTATTTGTAGCTATAATAATGTCACTTTTAGCAATAGAGATTGTAAACCTTATTGTGAAAAAGAACATTATTATTAAAATGCCTGATTCTGTACCGCCTGCAGTATCAAAATCATTTGCTGCATTAATTCCAGGATTTTTTGTTATTTTAGTTTCATTAATAATAAGAATTGCATTCGAAGTTTCTCCATTTGGAAATATTCATAAGGTTGTTGAAATGGTATTAACTAAACCACTTACAGCATTGGGAGGATCTTTCTTTGGAATGATGGGACTTTCTTTCATAACTAATTTACTATGGACTGCTGGAATACATGGTTCAAACCTAGTAACAGGAGGTATAGCAAGACCTGTACTGGATACATTAATGGATCAGAATAGAATTGCACTTAGTGCACACCAACCTCTTCCAAATATAGTTACAACTCAGTTTTTTGATATTTTCCATAATATGGGAGGTTCTGGAACTACTTTCTCTCTTGCTATTATGCTACTTTTCCTTTCTAAGAGTAAACAGCTTAAAGAAATTGGTAAATTAGCAATTGGTCCTGCTTTTTTCAATATTAACGAGCCTATTTTATTTGGACTTCCAATAGTTATGAACCCTATTTTAATTATTCCGTTTATATTGGCTCCTTTAGTTACAGTAATGGTTACTTATCTAGCTATGTACTCAGGATTAGTTGCAAAAGTAACTGGAGTCGCCTTGCCTTGGACAACGCCTCCTTTCATTTCTGGTTTCCTTGCAACGAACCATTGGACAGGGACAGCCATACAAGTAGTAAATTTCTTCATAACAGCGGCTATTTACTATCCATTCTTTAAATTATGGGATGATAAGAAACTTCAGGAAGAAAATGGAACAGCAAGTACAAATTAATCATTAGCGAAAGTTATGGTTAAATTAATAAAATATATTTTACAAAATACATTTTTTGTGATATATTATTTGTAAAGTAAAATAATAAATAAAAATTTTTAAGGAGTGATTACAATGATTAGACAAACTTGGACTTGGTGGAAAAAATTAAATACAATTTAATATTTTTTTGCCAGCTATGTTGAAATTTATTGTAATTACTATTATTAAATATTGTGAGAAAAGCATTGGTGAAACAAAATCAATGCTTTTATTTTATACAATTCTCTTAGTCGGTAAAACGATTTAAGAGAATTTTTTTATTATAAATTTCAACAAAAAATAAAAACAGAGAAAGGAATACACTTATGTTAGCAAATAAACCTACTTATTACTACTCTATTATCAGAAAAAAATTTAGCAATTCCTATTTTGCTGAAGATGAAAGGCAAGTTATTATTGGGATTGACTGTGAATATTTTGATTCTAATGAATATAGCTATGACTCGTTAAAAAAAATATACAATTCTTTTGTAAAACAGAAAAGACTTTCCCCTTTTGCAGGATTTTTTGGGACATTTGCTTATGAGTCGATACATTTTTTTGAAAAAATTGGAAAAATTGAAAAAGAGCAATTTAAATTTCCGCAGTTTATTTTTGCCAATGCAAAGGCATATTTACATTATTCAAAGACTAGTAAAGAATTTTCCTTTTATGGCGACGAAGAAAAATATTTTAATTTTTTAAATGATGAAATTTCTGAAAAATTTAATGATTCTGATTTATTTTATGATATAAAAACAGATTTTGAAGAGGAACAATTACATTATTATGGAATTATTGAAAAAGCAAAGGAATATATTAAGTCTGGAGATATTTTTCAAGTTGTACTAAGCGAACAGTTAAAACTTACGTCAAATATGGATTCTCTTGATTTTTATGTAAAATTGTCAAAGGCAAATCCGAGTCCGTATATGTACCATTTTCCTACGAAATATGGAGACATTGTTGGTTCTAGTCCTGAAATACTGGTTGATATTTCATCCGATAATATTTATATCGCTCCTATCGCGGGAACTCGTCCTAGAGGAAAAGATGCCAACGAAGACGCATTTTTAGCAAACGACTTATTAAATGATGAAAAAGAATGTGCTGAACATATTATGCTTGTTGACTTAGCTAGAAATGATATTGGGAAATTTGCAGAAAGTGGCTCAGTTGTTGTAAAAAATCTTATGCATATTAAGAATTATGAACATGTAATGCACATTGTGACTGATGTTTATGGGAAAAAGAGAAAAGATGTGTCGATATTTGAAGTTATTGCTCAGGCTCTTCCAGCGGGAACGCTTTCTGGATCGCCAAAAATTCGTGCTATGCAAATTATTTCAGAACTTGAGACATTTAAAAGAAATGTTTATGCTGGCGGAATTGGATTTTTGAGATTTAATGGTGATGTTCAACTTGCGATTATTATTCGTACTGCATTTTTTGAAAATAAAAATTATGACTTAAATGAAGTTGATGAGGTTCGGAATGTATTTATTCAGGCTGGAGCAGGAATTGTGTTTGATTCTGTAAAAGAAAAAGAATATGATGAAATTTGCCATAAAAGGGCATCTGTGCTAAACATTTTTAAAAAATTCTGTAATGAAGAAAAAAATAAAAACAATGAAAATAAAAGTGAAAAGGATGTGAAATAAATGATTTTGATGATTGACAATTATGATTCTTTTGTATTTAATGTTGAGCAATATTTGAAGGAAATGACTGATGATGAAGTTATTACTGTTAGAAATGACGCAATAACAATTGATGATATAAAAAAAATGAATCCTAGCAAAATAATTTTTTCTCCTGGTCCAAAACATCCAAAGGACAGTGGAATTTGCCTAGAAATTTTAAATAATACTGATGAACTAGGAAATATTCCAATTTTAGGAATTTGTCTTGGACATCAGGCAATTGGAATGAATTTTGGCGGGGAAATAAAAAGGCTTGAAAATCCGTTGCATGGTAAAACTTCAGAAATTACAGTTTTATCCGAGAATTCTGTATTATTTAAAAACTTGCCAAAAAAATTTAAAGTTATGAGGTATCATTCACTTTATGTTGACGATATTCCAGAAGAACTTGAAGTTACGGCAAAGTCTGAAGATGGGGTTGTGATGGCTGTGGAACACAAAAGTAAAAATATTTTTGGAATACAGTTCCATCCAGAATCAATTTTTACTGAATATGGAAAAAATATGATACGAAACTTCTTGAATATTGAAGTTTCAAAAACTTTGAAAAATAATGAAAATTTAAAAAATAATAACGAGAAAGGAAACTTTATAGATATGAATAAATATTTAAAAAAATTACAGGAAAATATTGCATTAACAGATACTGATTTTCGTGAAATCTGTAAAATTATTGACAGCAAAAATTATGACATTGTACAACTTGGAGCCTTGCTTGTATTAATTTCAGAAAAAAGCCTTTATCCTGAATCGCTTACAGCATTTGTAAAAAATATCCTGGAATATAGCGCAACTTTTGAAGATGATTCTGATATGATTGATGTTTGCGGGACTGGCGGTGATGGATTCAAGACAATAAATATTTCGACAGCAGTTGCATTTATTCTAGGAGCAATGGGAGTAAATGTGGCAAAACACGGAAACCGTGCAATCTCAAGTAAAAGTGGAAGCAGTGATGTGCTTGATAAACTAGGAGTACCGCTTGAAAACTCTCTTGCAAATCAAATTGAAAAACTGCATGTAAAAAATCTTGCTTTCTTTCATGCCCCATTTTTCCACAAATTAGTTGGAGAAGTGCGAGAAGTTAGAAGCCGTCTTGGAATCAGAACTGTCTTTAATATTTTAGGTCCACTGCTTCACCCAAACACAAAATTAAAATACCAATTGGTCGGACTTTACCACGAGCCTGTACACAGATTGTACGCTGAAACATTACAATTACTGGGAAGAAAACATGCATTAGCTGTTCGAGGAAATGATGGGCTTGATGAAATAACAATTTGTGATGACACTAAAATTATTGAAGTAAAAGGTGAACAAATTCTCGAATATACAGTATCTCCTGAAAGTTTTGGCTTTAAGCGGGCTTTCCATTCTGAAATTGAAGGCGGAACTCCAGAGGAAAATGCTGAAATTTTGGTAAAAATCCTAAAAGGTGAAGAAAAATCAGCAAAATTTGATATTGTCGTATTGAATGCAATGTTCGCGCTTTATACTGCGGATGTAGTAGATCACCCTGCGAAAGCAAAGGATATGGTTTTAGAAGCGATTGAGAGCGGGAAGGTTTATGAGTTTTATAAAAATTATGTGAAAATCACAAAATAATTTTTTGGATATAATTAATAAAATTACTAATTTGTGTTTTTTTATAGATTGTAACTGATAAAAATTTGAAAAATATCTTTTTTATTAGTTGTAAGTATGATAAAATATTTATAGAGGTGATTTTATGATAGAAAGAAAAATTTATTTTGAAAAAATTAAACCCTTTATAGATAAAGATATTATTAAAGTTTTGACTGGAATTAGGAGAAGCGGTAAATCTGTAATGTTAAAATTGATTATGAAAGAATTGAAAAAAAATGGTATTGACGAAAATCAATTTATTTATATCAATTTTGAAAATTTAAGAAATAGACATCTTTGCTATGCGGATACATTGAATGAATATATATTGGAAAAAGCAGAAAATATTCAAGAAAAATGCTATTTATTTTTGGATGAAATTCAGGAAGTAAAAGAATGGGAAAAGTGTATAAATTCATTAAGAACAGAAGATAAGCAATTTGATATTTATATAACAGGTTCCAACGCTAAACTATTATCAGGAGAACTTGCAACTTACCTTGCAGGAAGATATGTTGAAGTTGAAATTTATCCTTTTTCATTTAAAGAGTTTTGTTCAATATACCAAAATATAAATCAAAATATTTCAAAAGAAGAAATGTTTGAAAAGTTTGTCAAACTAGGTGGAATGCCATTTTTACATAATTTGAATTATGAAGTGGAATCAAGCATGCAATATTTAAAAGATATATATTCATCAATAATATTAAAAGATATTACTCAAAGAAACAATATAAGAAATACTGAATTATTAGAGCGAATCATCAATTACATTGTAATGAACATTGGGAATACATTTTCTGCAAATTCAATTTCAAAATATTTTAAAAGCGAAAATAGAAAAGTTGCAGTAGATACTGTGCTAAATTACATAAAAGCCTGTGAAAACGCATTTTTGATTCACAAAGTCCCTCGTTACGAAATACAAGGTAAAGAAGTTCTAAATGTGAGTGAAAAATATTATATTGCAGACCATGGAATAAGAGAAGCAATTTTGGAAACAAACGAAAGAGATATAAATCAAATTTTTGAAAATATTGTATATATGGAATTATTGCGAAAAGGCTATAACATAAAAATCGGAAAATTGAATAATTTAGAAATAGATTTTGTCTGTACAAAAATAAATAATGAGAAAATTTATATTCAGGTAGCATATTTACTTGCATCTGAAGACACTATAAAAAGGGAATTTTTACCATTTGAAAAAATTAATGATAATTATCCAAAATATGTAATTTCTATGGACAGATTTGATATGTCAAGAAACGGGATAAAACATTTGAATATTATTGATTTTTTATTGAAAAACTAAAAAGAAACTGAAAATATCTATAAATTAAAATTTTTGGAAAGAATGGTGCGAATATGATAAAAACTTTATATAGGGAACAGTGTTTAAGATATTTTATAGTACCTGAAATGGTATTGTTAGCTATATTTATCTGTTTTGTTCCATTTGGGTTTACTATATTATTAATCTATCTTTTAAATAATTTATTTGGTAATATTTTTCAAAATATTCCTCTAATTTATCTTTTGCTTAAAATAATACTAATGTATTTAAGTTCAATGAAATTAAAAAAAATAAATAAAATTGAAGATGAAGAAAAAAAGAAAAAATCAAAAAATAGATTCAAATTAGTAATTTTTCTAGTAAATATAACAATATTCAGTATCTATGTTGGCTTAATGATAAATGATGTTTTGAATGCATTACCATACATTTAAAATCGAAAGGAGAAATATGGATATTTTAGAAAAAATAAAAATAAAAAGAGATATACAGCTTGAAGACGAATTAAAGTCTTTTGAACAGCCATCCTTAAAAAAGGCACTTAATCAAAAGGGAATTCAGATTATTGGGGAAATTAAGAGGGCTTCTCCATCGAAGGGAAAAATTGCGAAAGATGATTTTGATTTGTTAAAACAGGCACAAAGTTATGTAGATAAAGGGATTGCGGCTTTTTCGATATTGACGGAAAAGGAATATTTTAAAGGGGAGAATGATTTTATAAAAATTGTTCGGAAAAAATTTCCAGAAATGCCAATTTTGAGGAAGGATTTTATTTATACTCCGTTTCAGGTGGCGCATGCTAAATTTTTAGGAGCTTCAGCGATTTTACTGATTGTGAGAATGCTGGATGATAAGACGCTTTTGGAACTTCATAAGCTGGCACAAGATTTGGAAATGGATGTTTTAGTAGAAACTCATGATGAAGAGGAAATAAAAAGAGCTTTGAAGATTCCGAATTTGGAGATTTTGGGGATAAATAACCGAAATTTGAATACTTTTGAAGTTGATATTAAAACTACGGAAAAACTGATAAATGAAATTCCAAGCGATGTTTTGAAAAATTTGACTATTGTAAGTGAAAGTGGATTTTTGTCAAAAGAAGATGTGAAGTATGCAGAAAAATTGAATGTGGATGGACTGCTAATCGGAGAGGCACTTATGAAAGGGCTTCTTTAGAATTTGATAAAATAAATATTCTGAAACAAGGGGTCAAAGATTCTTGGGAAAATAAAAAACTTAGGTTGTTAAACTGGTCTTAGAAAAATAACTTTAAATTTATGGAAGGAAAAAAATTGGAGAAAAAAGAAAATAATGTAGCAACTGACAATCTTGTAGAAAATACTACCAAATTAAAAGTTTGTGGAATTAGGAGCATTACTGAAATTAATGAATTGAAAACTTTGGATATTGACTATTTCGGATGTATTTTTGCAGAAAGTCAAAGGCAAGTGGATAGTGAACTTGCGGCTAAAATTACACGGATTGCACATAGACATGGGAAAAGAACTGTTGGAGTGTTTGTGAATGCTATGATTGAGAATATTATAAAAATTGTGGAAGAAACAGATATTGATGTCGTTCAGCTGCATGGAGATGAGTCAGTGGAATATTGTATGGAACTTACTCAAAAATTAGAAAAATTGTACGAAAAAAATTGTTTTAGAAAACGTAAAAACTTCCCTGCTAAAACAAGGCTTTGGAAAGTTTTTGGCGTGACTGATGAACTTCCGAATATTACTGACTACAAGCCATATATTGAATATCCTCTATTTGACGCAAAAGGAGTAAATCGTGGTGGAAATGGAATTGTCTTTGATTGGAATATTTTAAAAGAATTGGAAGAATATTCGTTTGTGTTAGCTGGAGGGCTGTCGATTGAGAATATTCAAAAAGCGCTTGACTACAAGCCTGCCATTTTGGATATAAACAGCAAAGTTGAAGTTAATAATAGAAAAAGTAAGGAATTAGTTGAAAATGTTGTAAATTTGGTAAAAAAGAAATAATAATAATTTAAAAAGATTGATATGAAAGGAAAAAAATATGGGAAATAAACATTTTAATGAAAAGGCATATTTTGGGCAATTTGGTGGACAATTTGTACCTGAAACTGCGATGTTTGCTTTATCGGAACTGGAAACCGAATATGAAAAACTAAAGAATGACAAGGAATTTTTTGAAGAATTTGATAATTTGCTAAAAAATTATGTTGGGCGTGAGACTCCGCTCTATTATGCCAAAAATTTGAGCGAACATTATAACCACGATATTTACTTGAAAAGAGAAGACTTGAACCATACTGGTGCTCATAAAATTAATAATGCGCTTGGACAGGTTTTGCTTGCTAAAAAAATGGGAAAGAAAAAAGTGATTGCTGAAACTGGAGCTGGACAGCACGGAGTTGCTACTGCTACTGCGGCCGCTCTATTAGGTTTAGAATGTGATGTTTACATGGGGGCTGTTGACATTGAACGGCAAAAATTAAATGTTTTTAGAATGGAGCTTTTGGGTGCGAGAGTTATTTCTATTGAAGACGGGCTTAAAACTTTGAAGGAAGCGACAACTGCGGCTATTCAGTCTTGGGTTGCTGAGATAGAAACTGTGTTTTATGTAATCGGTTCTGTTGTAGGGCCTCATCCATATCCGACTATTGTGCGTGATTTTCAGTCAATTATCGGTTACGAAGCAAAAGCACAGCTGGAGGAACTTGGAAAACATGCTGATCATGTGATTGCCTGTGTTGGTGGAGGAAGTAATGCTATTGGTATTTTTAGTGCATTTTTAGAAGACAGCTCAACAAAACTTTACGGGGTCGAAGCTGGAGGATATGGAATTGACACAGATATGCACGCTGCCACATTGACACTTGGAAAACCTGGAATTATTCATGGAATGAAAACTTATGTTCTTCAAAACAAATATGGACAAATAAGTCCAGTTCACTCAATTTCCGCTGGACTTGACTATCCAGGAGTAGGTCCCGAACATTCACATCTATTTGATACAAAAAGAGCAACTTACGCACCGATTACTGATGATGAAGCAATGAAGGCGTTAATGCTTGTTACAAAAAAAGAAGGAATTATTCCAGCAATTGAGAGTTCCCATGCGTTAGCCTATCTTGAAAAATTATGTCCTACGCTTTCTAAAGACAAAAGAGAAACTATCGTCGTAAACGTTTCTGGACGTGGAGATAAAGATATGCACACTGTTTTTTCTGTGTTAAAAGATAAGGAAACTGGCGGAAAAAATGGAATTTATGAGTTAAATGGAGGTTTGGAAAATGAGTGAAAAAAGATTAGATAAGAAAATTATTGATATTTTTAGAGAAAAAGAAAAAGTAAACATTGGTTATATTGTCGCAGGATACCCAAGCGTTGATTTTACAAAACAATTTTTAAAAAATTTAGATAACACGGCTCTTGATATGCTAGAAGTCGGTATTCCCTACTCTGATCCCATAGCTGATGGAAAATTGATTTCACATGCTTCATTTCTCGCTTCAGAAGCTGGAGTTACTACCGACACCGTATTTGATTTACTAACAGAAATAAAAAACGATATTTCAAAACCTTTAATTTTCTTAATTTACTACAACTTAATATTTGCTTATGGAATTGACGAATTTATCAAAAAATGCTGTGAAGCTAACATTAAAGGTATAATCATTCCAGACTTGCCTTACGAAGAAGCCTTTGAAATGTCGGAAAAACTAAGAGAAAACAATATCGCTCTTATCCCTCTTGTAAGCGTTACTTCTGGAAGCAGAATGAAAAAAATTATTTCTCAAGGTGACGGCTTCATTTATGCAATCGGTTCTCTTGGAGTTACAGGTTCAAAACAAGTTGATTTGCCACGTTTAGAATCTTTTATTAATGAAATTAGAGAAGTTTCAAACTTGCCAGTTTCATTAGGATTTGGAATAAAAAATAATGATAATGTGAATACGATGAGAAAATATGCGGATGGAGTGATTGTGGGAACGAGTATTGTTGAATTTTTAGAAAAAAATGATGTGAATTATTTGATTCAGAAAATTAATGAGTTGTTTGAGTAGCTATTATTAAACTTAAAAAGAGGTCTCATAAGTGAAAATTTTTTTGTTATTAAATTAAATATAAAATTTATGATTTTAAATTTTTCTTACCTTATGAGACGTGCTCCTTTATATGAAATATAAATAAAAAGCAAATTATGTTAATTTCTATTTTGTTAAAAATTTTCTATTCCCTTCAACAGTTCTCTTAATGTATCAGAATTCGCTTTTGGCTCATTAATAGCTCTTTTCCAAGCCTTACTACCACGTACGTTGTGAAATAATCCATGAGAATGCATTAGAAACAAATGTGGTCGAAGAGATTGTTTTTCCATATTTTCAACATAATAAATCATTTTTTCAATAATTTCTTTACGAGTAATATTTATTTCTTTTCCATAATATTTTCCAAATTCAGTTAAAATCATAGGATTGTCATAAACTTCACGCCCTAACATTACGGAATCCACATATTTTAAATGATTGTCAATTTCTTCGATTGTTTTTATTCCCCCATTAATTTCTATATGTAAATCTGGATTTTCATTTTTTACACGGTAAACTTCATCATATCTAAGCGGTGGAATAGTTCTGTTTTGTTTTGGATCAAGTCCTGCCAATATCGCTATTCTTGCATGAATTATATATTTGTTTACACCAGCTCTTCTAGTGATATTAATAAAATTCATCATATCTTCGTATTTGTCAAGCAGTGTACGCTCAAAGCTCTCAGGCAGTATATTTTTCCCATCAATCCCAATTCTATGCTTTATCGAAATTGGCTTACTTGTTGCATCTTTCATTGCTCTAACAATATCTGCAACTTCTTCTGGAAATCCCATAAGATAAGCCCCCATCATATTTCCAGAAACTCTGTCAGACGGACAACCAACATTTAGATTTATTTCATCATAATTATATTTTTCAGCAATTTTTATGGCTTCATATGCCTCTTTTGGATTAGTTGCTGCAATTTGCAAAACAATAGGATGCTCAACTTCATTAAACCCCAAAATATAATCTAAATCTCCATTTAAAATTGCTTGTGCAGTTATCATTTCAGTATACAGCAAAACATCCTTATTTATCATTCTCACAAAATTTCTAAAATTCTTATCCGTCCTATCCACCATCGGAGCTATGCTTATCTTATTTTCCACTACATTTCCTTTCATACATTTTTTATTATTTCAATTTATCTTGCCTTGTAATATTTCATTGCTTCAGGTAAAAATTTTCTAGCAGCCTCAATTCTATTTTTTCCAGATGGATGTGTAGAAAGGATTTCTGCTCCTTTTCCTGTTCCTAGCGAATCCATTCTCTCAAGAGCTGTAATCGCTTCAGACGGATTATATCCAGCCATTGCCATAAATATCATTCCGTATTTATCTGCTTCATATTCCTGAGTTCTATTAAATTTTAAAAGGGTAATAGAAAGTCCACCAGAAACAAGCGAAGATACTCCACTTCCACCTGTCACTGCATCTGTCACAGTAGCAGCAATTCCAGCAAGAGCTTTGTTGCTTGAAGATTCAGCATGGTGCCCTCCAATAACATGCCCAATTTCATGCCCCATTACAAATGCAATTCCAGCATCAGTATTTAAAACTGGTAATATTCCAGTATAAAAAGCAATTTTCCCACCTGGCATAGCAAACGCATTTACCTCATTTGTTTTTATCAAATTAAATTCCCATTGTAAGTTTGAAACTTTGTTCGACATTCCATTTTCATTTAAATATCGTTCTACTGCTGATGAAATTCTACTACCAATTGTTCTTAATCTTTGTCCATCTGCTGTATTATTTGCAAGCAATCCCTTTGCATTTGCCTGCTGTATAAGTTGTCTATAAGCTGAAACCGAACTTGAGGCTACACTTTCATCACTCACAAGTTTAAGCTGCCTTCTCCCAGTAAGCGGTGCTACTGTACAACTAGCAATCATTCCTAAGGCTGTTATTAAAAATAATATTTTTGAATACTTTTTCATTATTAATCCTCTCTCTTTTTTATTTTATAAATTAATATTCTTTATATAATTTTACAATTTTTTCTTAAAATTTTCAATATTAATTTTCTTATAATTGTTTTAAAATTTGTAAGTTCTGTTAATACCGCATAAAAAGCGATTTAAACGCTAGTTATTTTTTACAGTACTTATTCTTTTTGTTACGTACTTGTTACATACGGTACAATTTACAAAAATAATTTTACAAGTTTTTTCTTATTTTCCTTTATAGTTTCATCACTTTCTTCAAATACTCCGAACCTGTCGAATCCAACTATCAACATTAAAGCAACTGCGTTTGTGCCTATCAAAAGCCACAAGTCCTCTCTTTTGGATTTCTCTTCTATATCCTCGAATATTCTTTCAGAAGTTTTTCCTTTCAGCTCGTTTCTTATGGTTGTTAAATTGTTTTTTCTTTGATAGCCTCTTAATTTTAACGTTGATACCGAACTTAAAAAGATTATTCCTAGTATTACTATTAAAAATTTTCTACTTCTGTGATACATTTTCATCTTTACCATCTCTCTTCTTGACAAAACCGAGCTTTTCCAGCAGAAGTTCTAAAAATCCTGTACTGATACCATATCTTTTCTGGTTTACTGTTTCCAATAAAGCCTCTCCAAAAAATCCTAAAACAGGACTCCAAGGGTATAGGAAGCCAGCATTGAAATGTCCTACAACCTTGTTAAGCGATAAGGCGATAGCCATTGTCATTCCAGCAACGGCTATCCTTTTTATATATGGTTTCACTGGCTGGTTGTCTATCATTTTCTGTGCAACTACACCAAACAGCACTCCTGAAAAGAAAAGTATGAGGAAAAGTCCGTGATTGTCTATTATTACCTTTAAATCCTCTATCATTGATTATGCTCCTTATATTCCTATTGCTGTTTTTTCTTCTCCAAGTATTTTGTGTATTATTTCATCCACATTTACAGTTTTTTCAAGTGCTTCAGCACCTTTTAATAATAAATCCTCAGTGAATCTCTCAATATCATCAGGAATGTATGGGTTGTTTATCTCTTGTGCTTTTTTTACAAATTCCTTAAACTTTCCAAAAAAGTTGTTTTTAACAGCTTCCAATTTTTCTATTCCTTTTTTAGCTCCAAAGATTATTTCCTTCTCTAGTACTTCTTTTCTAGTGAAATCTACCAACATCCCTATTAAAATTACTTGTAACTGTTTATCCATTTTTTATCTCTCCCTTTTCTTATTTTAATTAATATCAATTTTAAGCTAACTAGAAGATTCTATAATCAATTTTACCTTGCTAGCTAACCAATTTATACCAAAATTATTTTTAACGCTTGTATTAGGCTTATATCAAAGCCATTTTCACATTACTTCAGTTCAAAGTGTGGCGTATCTTTCATTTTCCAGTTTCCACCCCATTCAATATTTACATTTTTGGATTTTGCTACTTCCAAGATGTGATTTGCAATCAATTTCAATTTCTTTTCATCATACCCTTCTTCAGATGTAAATTTTCTGTACACACCGTTCTCGATAACTCCACAAGGGAATATGTCAACAGCATGCCCAAATCCATCAGACTTGATTTGATGGTTTGATTTTGAAGTAACACCATTGGTATATGTTACGATTTTCCCTGGTTTAGTCCTTCCTAACGCAAATAATGCTTTTTGTTCTTCTGTTGTTCTTGCTCCACTCGTAATTCTAAAATCATACGGACTGTTTTCAATTGCAGCTTTCATTACTTCGACAAGTTTTGGATGTACTTTTTTCATTTTATCCAGACTTGATTGGGCAAAAGAATATTTTTTGTTATCTGTTGCTGTACTTTCCTTATCCCAATCTTTCAAATACTCCTCCTTTCTCTGAACTCTGTTTAACCAACCTGTCAAAAACTTTTCTTGAGTTCTGTCAGCTTCAACTTTTCCTTTGTAATAGATTCTTTGTAAGTTATGATAAACTTCCAAAAATTTTTCAGGATCTACTGAATTTAATGCTTCCAATGTTTTGTTTCCGATTATTCCGTCCACAACCAAATCACTTCCGTTAATCTGATTCAATGCTACCTGTACGTTTTTTGTTCCATTTCTGCCGCTATTTACAGCCCAGTCGCATATAGATAGTGCCACTTTATCATTTACAACTTTATCCAGCTTGTTTCCTAAGTAATATTTTTTCAGATATATATTTTTTGGAAAATCTATTGTTAAATCTTGCATATCTCCCTTATATCCAAAGTCTCTTGCTTCTTCTTCAATGATTCCGTATTTTGTTTCTCCTCCCTTGTCATTCTTATCATTTGAATATCCGCCCTCAACTTTTAGTAGATAGTCAAAAATCTTTTCAAATCTGTTCATTTTTATTCCACCTTTCTTCCTAATAATTCCATATTTTTTAAATATTTGTATAATTTTGCAGGGCTGAACTGATAGCCAACCCTATCCTTTAATGATTTACCTTTATAGGTCAATGTGAACTGCAAAGCGTAATCTATTGCATTGAGACAAAATTCACTGCAAAAATACCTATTATCATCCTGCACCTTATCAGCATAGAAAAATTGTCCTAAAATTCCTAAATAATCATAGCCCTTACCTTGAGCTGTTCTAAAAAATTCAATCACATCTTTGGGATCGATATTTTTATCAAGCTCATAAATTTCCATATTTTTCTGATACTCAAATTTCCTTGTCCTAACTCCTCCAGGATTAGATAAAAAAATTTGACCATTGTAAATAAATTCACAGTGAGAGTATTTACCTAGCGTCCACAATGCTATTAAATGCCCTATCAGTCTCTTGGGCTTGTGGAAACATATATATAGCTTATCCTGTTCAAGTTTCATAAAAATCTCCTAACTTTGCTTTATTTCGCTTTCAAATAATTTGTTATATTCAACTTCAGAATTAAACGTTTTCAGCTCCTCAACTGTTTTACTTTCTAAACTATGTGATAGAGTTGTCTCGGCAACCATTGAAGTAGTCGTGTGTTTTCTCATTATTTCCGACATCTCTATGAACTTCTGCACCGAAACATTCACATACTTTTCGGATCCGTCCTCGGTATAGAACTTCCAGTTGCTGTACTCTGTACTCATTAAATCACTCATTACTTGAGTGAAGTCCAGTTTTCCACCTTTGGCTATTTTGCCCATTAATCCAAGAATGAATTTTAAAACTAAACTGAATAATATTTTGGTTATATTACTTTGGTCTATCGTCCTGTTATGTTGTAAATACTTTGTTCCTTTCACTTCAAACTCAAAAGGTTTTTTCTCCCTTTCAATTCTCAGTTCATAAAGCTCCTGTTTTAATTTTTCAATCTTCTCTTCCTTCTTATACTTGACTTGATTGTCTTCAATGTACTCAAATTCAGATAACTCAACTGTCTTGATTTTTCCGTTTTCTATCAGTTCATTTTCAGCTAAAGTATATTTTCCAGCCTTGTAAAGTTCCTCTTTTGTTGACTCTCTTAATTTCCCTTTTTCTAAAACTGGATTTTGGTATTCAATTTCTGAAAAAATATGATTTTCCGAATCCCAGTCTGGAAAAAATAAATTCGGCTCTTTTTTAAAATCTTCTAATCCTGAAACAACAGGTCTTCCAATTATTTCCAATGTGTTTTTATCGTATATATTTATTATCATTTTTACCTCCTATATAATATAGCTAACTGAAAATATTATACTTGCTGTAGACACTGTCGAACCTCTCCATTTAGCAGTTCCATCCGGTTGTATATATATTGTCCCAGCAGTTCCATTAAATTGTGAAGCGTTCACAGACAAAAAGGATTTCGGTCTATAGCCTTCAGGAATACTGAAGATTACTGTATTATCGTTTGTGTATCTCAAAGTATCTCCACTATCAAATATGATAGTCACTACGTTTCCAACTTTTTGAACGATGTTACAAGTTGTTCTACCTTGTCCTGTTGCTTCAGAATGAACGTACAACTTAGCTTGCTGAACTTTGGATAAATTTTCCACTTTATCCGAAAGTGGCTTATTACTTATAGCTCTAAATTTAGAACTTTCGTTGTACGTTAAATTTGTGTCCGCGATACATTCGTAATAAAATTTAGTCACGCTATCAAAGTAAAATTTCCCTTTAACTTTATTTCCTGTGTCTTGAATATTCCCTCCAAACTCTAGACCTATTATTTTCGCCAATGCCTGTATTTCCAAATATTTTCTGTCTGCTGACTCTCTTGTTAAATATGTTAGCGAATTGTCTATCGTTACATTTATAGTTGCAGCCTGATCTATTACAATGATACATTTTTCAATAATATCAATTGCATTTTTCCCATTGTAAACCGGAATATAGTCGCCGTCTGTCCCTTTATTGTATGCATACAAAATCTCTGTTCCTGAATCATCTTGGGCGTATATTCCCATTTCAGAAATTTTATAAGAGTTTGCTATAACACTTGCTCCACTTCCAGTTTTGTTAGAAACGACAAATGTAAATTCCACGTTTCCGTTGGCTTTTCTCTCATAAGAATTTATCGGAAATTCATTTCTCTTGTCAATCAAATCTGTTAATTCTCTATCATTTCCTGTATTGTATCCTGCTCCAATTTTAAATTTTGTAACATTTATTTTGGTTTCGTTATTTACGGCTCTTGCTATAAGCTCTCTCCCTTTGTTTGTTATTTCCCATCCAATATAATTAGCCATTTCCTCCTCCTATCTTATTCCTAAATTATTTTCTTTTACTACTACATTTACAATTCCTTGATTCAATTTTTGCTCCATCCAAGGAAGTTCAAAATCTCTTTCATTCAGAATATTAATCACTTGTTTTTCAGAAAAAATTCCTACATATTTACCCAAATTTGAGCTTCTTTCAAACGTCAACGCTTCCAGCCAGCTACGTTCGTTCTTGTATTCGTTTACAACATCAAGAACTTTCAAATAATCTTTTTCATCTTTAAGTTCTCCCAAAGTAGATATTTTAAAATATCCTGGTCGACCACCATACTCAAACCATTCTTTTATTTCTGCATTTCCAAAAAGAATTTTACAAATAGCCTTTACACTTCCAAGTGTTCCTTTGTTAAAATGGGCTATTACTGCTATTTTTACCAATTCTCTCTTGCTTTCAAGACTGGCATTTTCTCCAACATAATCTACGTGATATTCCCACAATAAATAATCAATTTCCGTTTCACTTAATTTATCAATATCAAGAAAAAATTTACTTATTATTCTGTTTTTCTGTTGTTTTATTGCATAATCTATTGATTCGTATATCCATTTTGTTGTTTTATCTGTAAGAGTCGATTTTGCGGCAATGTCAGTTAATTTTAAATCTTGTACAGTTATCATAACTCTTCAACTCCTTGATAGTTGCTTGTTATATCGTTATTTATTCCAACCTGGTTAAAATTCAATTTTTGGAATACAGGGCTTCTTAGTACCACTCTTTTTACTCCAGCAATTTTTAATCTTTTAATCAGTTCGTCTGGATTAATATCCTTGCCTATCTTTTCTTTCTGCCAACTAATAAATTCCTGAATAGTTTTATCAACATTGGATTTTATAATATTTACAAGTGTTTCGTTATCCTTATCAATATAATAATCAAAATCTATAGAATAGTTGATTTTATTTGGTTCCTTTATATTTACATTATCAGTTAGCGGTCTTACATTTTCTTCATTAAGTACTGCCTTTACTTTTTCCTTAAGCTCCTGACTCACTGTACCGGTATCTGTCCAAATGTACACATCTACATTAGTAGCACTAGGAGAATGAACTTTGACATCAATAATGTTAGTACTTGCAGTTTTAGTCCAAAATATATAAGCTCCTGAACTTCCAGCTGTTGTGAAAGATTCAGGAATTTCTCTTATTCTTTCCCTGTAATTTTCGTCCGCTTCTTCATTTGTTCCTGAATTACTTTCTGTAATGTTTTCAACCTTCTGATAATTTGGAAATATATCCACCATATCTTTAATTTGTCCAACTGGAATACCATTTCCAATTGTTCCTACTTTATTACATGTAGCTTTTCCGTCTATTGACAGATTTCCTTTCAATATTTTGTATTCCTCATTTGTTTCAAAATAAAGTTCATTGTAACGTATTCTTGAGCCTTTCGGAATAACTATGTCAGTTGCTTGAACACTAGATATATAAAATCTAAATGTTGCTATTGCTGGTTGTTCTACAAGTCTTTTTCCTCTGTTCCCATAGATTTCTCCTTTCAGGTCAAGCCTTTCATTTCTGGCATATCTCAAATAATTCTGTTTTATATCATCATTATATTTCTCTTCTAACAAAGCTAGCTGATACGCTACTGTGCTGAAAATTAATGTTTCAGGGCTTGCTTCTGTCAAACTCCTTCCGCTAAGTTCCTTAAATTTATTAATCATATCTCTTTTTATTTCCCAAGCATCGCTATCTATTGCTTCATATTCCTCAAAATCATCCAATATTTATCACCTCAATTCCCAGTTCAATATCAAAATCATTATTGTGTTTATCTATCATTTTTATTTCTGTGGTTTTTAAAATTGCCCTCGGCTCATATTTCCTGAACATCTCAAGCAACTGAGACATTATTTTATTTTCCACAACGTTTATATTTTTATCAATCAAATCACTATCAAAACTGAAATCACGGTTAAGTGGCTGTTCTTCCTTACAAACTCTTAAAAGCATTCCAACATTTGTTACAACTTCCTCAATATAATTTTTGGGAGAATAATTTATTTCCTGATTAGATGAAACATGTATCACTATTTACCTCCAATCTGATTTCTTAAAAAATTTAACAAGATCTGTCTGTCGGTTTCAGAAAAATTTTTAGCATAATCAATCATTTCATTAACTTTATCTGCTGTAATCATTCCAGCCCTTACTAAATTCATCAGTTCATCAATTTTGGCATCTTTTTTGATTTTTTCAAGCTGGCTCAATATTTCGTTTTTCTTGTTTTCTGCGATTTGAATAGCTTTATCTACTTTTTCAAGCGTGCTGTCTACTTTATTTTTTACTTTTTCCGCAAATTCCTGTAATTTTGTTTTCTGCTCGATTTCAACATTCGCAGCTTCTACTTCAACAAGCTCTTCCTGCTCTTTCTTTTGAGCTTTTAATTGTTCTATTATCTGATTATATTTTTTAGGATCATCTATATATTCCTTTAACGTCAAGTCTAAATTTATATAATCAAATTCGGAAGTTTCTTTGTTGAAATAAGAATTCTTTTCACTCATATCTATTATCAAAAACGGAAAAGCTCCAAATGTCTGTCCTCCTAATGTTAAATAACCATACTCTCCGAACTCCCACATAGTCTTTATTTTATCAAGCTGTTCCGATGGTGTTGTTTCTTGTAATAATGAAGAAATCAATGTAATTCCAAAAGTTATTTCCGTTAATTCTCTGCCTTGATGTCTTAACATACCAGGACCATATATTGGGTTGTGTTCAGAAATTTTAGATTTATATGATCTATTTATCTGATTATTGATTGAAAATACTTTTTTGTCGGATACTTCAAATATTACATCTCCGAGACTTCCTATCATTATTCAGGTCCTCCTGTCTTATCGCCGCCAATCATGATACCACTATGTTTATGTGTATTAAGATTAATACTTCCACCAGTTTTTGTAGTTCCACTCACTTCTAAATCTCCATTAATTACAACTTTTCCGACATTCAAAGTCAATGTATTATCATCATAAGTCCAACTACCTCCATCAGAAAAGGTCCTTTTTACTTCACTTTCACTACTAGAAGCACCTCGCATAGGACAGCCAAGCACTACTCCCTGTTCAGGCATTTCCGAGAAAAATAAACAATAAACAGTTTGCCCTAGTCCAAGTGTATAATTATCACTGTGGCTTTCAGAATAAGAAACTAACACATTAAGCCAATCCGTTGTTTTATCGTCGTCGCCTTTTAACAGAACTCTTACTTTTCCAGTTTTTGAATCTATCGCACTCACTTCTCCTGCTTTTAATGTTTCAATCAATTTAACCACCTGCCTCATCACTTTTTTTGTAACAAAAAAATCACAGCTAAATTAATAACTGTGATAATAGTTTTTATATTGACTTTTTTCCAAAATATGCTATAATATAATCAAATAAAATTCGATTATGTTCAAGCCCTCGTTGTTGGGCTTATTTTTTTTTGCTTTTTTTCCATTTTATAAATTTTATAGTCCAGAAAGTGCAGAATAAAATTATTATCGTTATTGATAATACCAGTTGTATTTTTTCATACATAATAGCTACCTCTTTCTATTTTTTAATTTAAGTGTAGAGAAAAGGCTAGAGGGTTTGGCAACCATAGCCTCGTTGTTGGTTATTTCTTCTTGTCGTTTCCGTCTTTATACTCTTTGTATATCATATATACAAATTGTAATATTGTACAGATACTGGCAAGTAGATGAATTTTTTCGATTATGTTCATTACCTTATATCCTCCTTTCCGTTCTCTACAGAACTATTATATTGCACCTCTTGGAATTTGTCAATGTATCATCACAGTTATTATATTTAGTTGTAATTGTCCTATAAATAATTTACTTCTTCTTATTTCTGGCTTTTCGTCCTCTTTTCTTGCTAGAACTCTTACTGCTTCTACCTTTTCTGCCTTTAGATTTAGCCTGTTTTTCTGCTTCTTTTTGCCGTTGTTCCTCTTTAGTCTGGGCAATCGCATTTTGTTCAGCATTTTCTCTTGCCCCAAGTTTCATAGCATTGATTTCACAGGCGTAGTCGCCAGTTACATTATGCGTTACTTTATCTATTACATATTTACCTTCAAACTTTCCCCAACTCTCATCTAGTTCTATTATTGCTCCAGCCAAGTATTTAGTATTTCCATCAACATTTAAAGTTATCTGATATTCCTGTTTCATATTCTCTTTTAATGTTTTTTTGGCTACTTTCTTGGCTGTGCTTTTCCCTTTTGTCTTAACTTTTAAAGTTTTTTCTTTTTTACTTCTGCCCTTTTTACCTTCGGCTTTATTTTTTAACTTCTCTTTCGATTCCTTAACTGTTTTTCCTTTTTTGGAGGAATTTTTACTTCCTGATTTTTTACTTTTTTCCTTTTTAAAAGACGCATAACTCATTTTTACCTCTTATTTTTTCTTGGATTTAACCTTTTTACTGGACTTCTTATTTTTAGAAGATTTGCTACTGTTCTTTGGTTTTTTATTTTCTGATGATTTTTCTTCTGAGCTTTCAGTTGTAACTTGATTACGTTTTTCAAGCTCCTGTTTCGTGATAATTTCCCTGACAACCTTTTTCCTGTCGGGATCATAATAGGAAACTTCAACCTTGTCATAAATTCCCTTGTTTTTCTTTTTCAAGGTAAAACTTCTGATTCTTTCATCCCTAACATTAAAAATGTCAATAGTCTCATTTTTTTCCATTTCTTCGTCATCGAAAATGATTATCTTGTCATCAGACACTTTCATATTCAGTCCTGTTTCCTTGACAACTCTATTAATAAAAGCCAAATCTGTTTCTTGATTTTGGTCAAGTCTTTCAAAAAATTCGTTATCTGCATATATTTCTGCATTCATTTCATGCTTATTTGCAATCTGTGTAACGAGTTCTTTCAAGGTTATCCTTTCCCAAGCAACACTATTCTTTTGGTCTCTAATATTCTGGTCTAAAGGCAAAGCCAAGCATTTCAGATTAAGCCTATTATTTTCAAATGTCGGCTCATCCACATAAAAAGTTCCCAAATCCAAAAAATTAGTTTCATTTTCCTTTTCTTCGTGAATGCCAACAAGTAATTGAGCATTCTCATCAGGATACCACTCTTTCAGCCAACGATAATCTAAATTTTCCAGTTCCAGCTCCAAGTCGTCTATTGCATTCTTAGAGTTGTCGGTATAGTTTAGAGATGAAATAGAATGGGCTATCTCATCAGAAATATCAACTTTATTAAAAATAACAATTACTCTTATATTCCTAGCAAAAGCCACTTCTATTCACCTCTTTTCCAAGGCGGCAAACGCTCATCGTTATCATTTTCTTCATCAGTGATTTCAGGAATAATAATAGGAATGTTGGCATCGAAAATGGCAATGTCAATTAATCTTAAATTGCTTCTTATCAAATCATGGAAGTACCCTTCACTTCCGTAAACTTTGTAGGATATTAAGTCCCAAGTGTCGCCTGAAACTGTTCTATACACTTTTACCTTTGCCATTATCCAAATGCCGTCCTTTCTCTTTTGTTTATATCTCCTGCTATTACTTTCCTTACAATTCTTTCAACTTCCGATGGATTTCCACCATTTACATTTATAACGATTGAATAATTGTTTCCGCCATAAGAATTACCACCTTTTAAATTGCTTACTCTGTCTTTTAAATTAGCCACTTTATCCCTCAAAGTGCTTCTAGTTTGAGAATTATTAAGTATTCTCGTACCTTTCGGAAGATTCAAAAGCATTTCACTTTCAGCTAGAAAGGCTGGTTTGCCTGGTATCTGAATTAATTCTGCCCCACGTTCTGCTACTGTTGTAAGTCCACCTTCAAAATAATTTGTTCCTGTCCATTTTTGTCCAAAAAGCCCTCCTATACCTGCTGATATTGGATTATTTGCAGCAAAATTTTTAATCCCGTCCCAAGCTTTTTTAAAATAATCTGCCACTCCGTCAATTGCTTTTTTTAATCCTCCAGCCATAGTATCGAAAGCACTTTTTACTCCATTCCAAACTTCCGTTGCCTTTGTTTTTATTTCATTCCACTTGGTCGAAAAAGAAGATTTAACACCTTCAAATCCTGATTTTAAACCTCCCCATAAAGCCATTGCTTTACTTTTTATAGCATTCCATACAGCTATTGCCGCTGCTTTAATTTTGTTCCAAATTGCTTTAAAAAATGGGGCGAAAGGTCGAAATATTGCTTTGATTACTGTAACTGCAGTTATAATAACAACACAAATTGCAGCCCATACAACAACAGCAACAACTTTAATTGCTGTCCAAACTGCTTTAAAGACTACAACAAGTGTCATCACAATTCCTTTTATTACTGCAACTGCTCCTATTATTATCGTTTTTATAACATTAAACACAACCACCACAACTACTCTTATGGCAGTAAATGCGACTTTAAAAATTGCAACGAGCACTTTTATACGCACATTCATTTCCATTAAAGCACCGATAATAACAAATTTTATAACATTGCCTATTACAGATAAAACAGGTTTTAAAGAATCAAATAACGGTTTCATTTTTCCTAACTCTTTTGTTGCTGATGAAGATAATTGACCAAAGGCATTTTTTAAAGTATCTGCTACAGCTTTAAAATGTGGGGCTATCTGTTTTATTCCATTATTGACACCATCTCTAAACCATTTCCATTTAGCATACAACAATACAAACACGCCTACAATGACTGCTCCTGCCAAAACATAAGGATTGGATAGTAATGGTCCTAATTTCATCATTGCTGGTCCTAATTTATTAATAATTGGAAATGCTGTTTTAAGTCCACCGGCAAAATTTCCGGCGATTTTAAATTTATCGAATATCAAGATTCCTTTGGATATAGTGCTGAACAAAGGAGAAAATACTTTTATAGCTCCACCAACTCCCAGCGATAACAAAGCAAAACTGGCTACTGCCTTCATAATTCCTGATGCTAGTTTTGGATTTTGTCTTATCCATTCAGCAACTTTCTTTATCATTGGTGTTAAGGCTTCCACTGCACTTTTTATAGTAGGTGCTAGAGCTAATCCTAAATCAGCTAAAGCATTCATCATTTGATTTTTAGCTAATTTCAAGCTGTTTGCTAAAGTATCCATTCTATTTTTATATTCTTTTTCAACCGCACCATTAGCCATTTCTGATTTCGCTTTTACCAAATTTTCTCTTAATTTATCAGTTTGATTTGATAATGTTGCAATACTGTCTATTGCCTGCTCTCCGAATAAATCGTTCAAGACTCCTGCTTTATCAGCAGTATTTAACCCTTTTATTTTTTCTAAAACTTTTAGAATTGTTCCTTCAGCATCTTTTGCCATATCTTGTGCAATTTGGTCTCCGTTAAGTCCTAAAAACTCAAAAGCACTTGCCTTTCTTTTAGTATCTGCCCCTTTTCCAAGTTCTAAATACAGTTGTTTTATTCCTGTTGCCGCTACTTCAGGCTGTTTTCCCATTGATATTAGTGTTGCTCCAAAAGCAATGTTAGCTTCTTTTGCTATTCCCATAGTTTTGGCAACACCACCAACTCTATTTGAGAAATCAACTAATTGAGCCGCACTTGAAGCTGTATTATCAGCCATATAGTTTATCGTGTCAGCAAATGCAAAAACTTGTTCCTTTGTAAGTCCTAACTGCTCTTTTGTTTTAGCCAAAAATTCTCCAGAAGCCTGTGTAGACATATCGAATGCAACCTTTAGTTGTTGAGCTTTATTTGTGTATTCAACAATTTGATCTCCTACTATTCCTGACTGTGCTAAAGAGCCAGCAATTTCATATAGTTCTGGTTGAGATAATGGTGAATTTTCCGAAATTTTTCTAATGTCTGCATAATATTTTTTTGCTTCATCGCCTAACATTTTTCGCAAATCCGCCTGACTTTCCTCTACATCCATATAAACTTTCATAGGTACTGCCAATGCTCCAGCTGTTGCTATTCCTCTATTAAAAGTTCTGTCACCAAATTCTTTAACTTTCCCAATGTTTTCCTGTCGAGCTTGGTATCTTTTTTGAGCTTCTTTCAGTTTATTCATCTTTTCAAGTTCAGAATTTACTTTGGTTAATTGAGATTTATAACTTCCTAAACTTTGATTTTCACCTTCAATTGCACTTCTTGCAGCTTCAAACACATGTTTTTGACGTTCTTTTTGTTTGTTTAAACTGTTTACAACTTTTTCTTGCTCTTTTATTTTTTTTGCAAGTTCAGTATTACTTTGCCCTGTCTTGTTGTATGCTTCTTTGAGTTCGTGAAGTTTTCTTGCGGCATTAAGATATTCCTTGCTTACATTTACATAAGCACTTTTTAATTTTTCGACTTTTTCCAAAGCTCTTTGAGCCTTTTCCAATTCCTTAGCCTTTTTGCTTAATTCTTCTGCACTTTTTGCCGTACCTTTCATAGCATTTGCAACCTGTGCCATTCCAGTCAATGCTCCTGCTACAGCCGCACTCATAACTATATTCAGTTCCATATTTTTAGCCATAAATTCCTCCTTTCCTGTTGCTTTTTTACACTTTTCAATGTATAATCCTAATGAAAATAAATTTTAAATTAGGTGATTTTATGAAAAATAATAAAAAAGATAATATTCTTTATATAATTTTTGCATTTTTGGGAACTCTCCCTGCATTATTTTTAAATATTTTTCCAATCTTATTTTGGGGAATATTCCTATTTTTTATGATACTTTTGTGTCTTTCTCTAGGAACATTTGGTATTTTTATCATAATAGCAATGATAATTACTGTTATAATATCAGCAGTTTATATTTTTGGAGGCAAATAGTCTCCATTTTTTTATTCCTTGCTTTCCTCATACCTCATTTCTGCTTCCTGTATCAGTTCCTCTGCTCTTGTCTGCCAATATTCCAGTTCATACAGGCTACAAGACATTAGTGTCTCATAGCTCATATTTAAACTGCTTTTATATTCATTTGAAAAATTCAATGCTTCAAGAATATCAGTTACTGTATCAAGCAGCTGTATTATTTCTGGTCTTCTTTCTTCATTTCTTCCTCTTGTACTTCCGTTTCCTCTATCACGAAGTTCTCTGTATCGTCTGCTGAACCCAAGCCTGTGTTCAAAAAACCCTTAGTTTTATTCAAAACTTTTATATAATCAGTCCCTTTAAGCCCAAGCAAGTCGCCATATTTGATTCCGCTAGCTTTTGATGCAACCGTTAAAGCCCAGCCATCTTCAAGCTCCTTTACTGTTGCCCCTTTATTCCTTGCCTTATATTCTTTCTCTGCAAAAACTAAATCTTGCCCTGATAACTCTTCTAAATCTAATACAATTTCCTTAACATTTTTTGCTCCAAATTTATATTCTCTTCTTAATTTAATTACTTCTGCCATTTTATATCCTCCTAAATTTTTACATCAATCCTAACAGTCTTCTGATTTTTCCATTAGTTTCTCCATTTATATTACTAATTCTATTAAATACATCAAGAAGTGCTATTTCTTTACCATCTATCATCACTTTATAATAACTTAATGATAAATCAAGCGATGCTTCAAGTTTATTTCCTGGTTTTAATTTTGGTCCGTCAAACTTTTTAAGCATCCCTTTAAAAGTTACATCTATTCCTATGTAAGTTGGTGCGTGCGTTATTTTATTCATTTTTTGAATTACACCTTTACATTCAATCATTAACTCTCCTTCGTTATTAAAATTCAAAAGAGTTTCATCAATGCATTCCATTTTTATTTTTGCTTCCAGCTTTTTATAGTGCCCTGTAAGCACAGCATCGTATTCTGACACCATTCCAATTTGATTTAAACTTACAGTTGCCGTTTCCAAATTAGGCAGCTCCACTTCACCGATTCCTACCAGGTTATTTTGACCATTGATAAATATTTCAACATCGTTTAACGCTACTGGTATATTTGCTTTTCCCATTTTTTAACCTCCTAACTTCCTAAATTATTTGCAAACGCCTGTAAAGCATCCACGTCGTATTTTTTCTTAAATGTCATGGATTTTAACCCTGGAGCAATTCCAAGTTTTATAATCCAAGTAACATCTCCATTTATTACATTTGTTAAATTATTATCTTCTTCTGATAATACAGCCTCTGCAGCAAGGAAATGATTAGCCGCAACAAGTCCATTTAACCTTATGTTCATAGATTTTGTAATAGTTTCAGCCAATTTAAGTGTAAATCTCTTATCTATGCTATTGAAATAACTAATTACTAATTCATTTCCTATATACTTGAACATTCTACGAGTATAGCCAAATTTGTCTTTCGGATCTGTTGCTAGAGGATTCTTTGCTGTTTCAGTTCCCCAGCAACGCCACCCTTTAAAGTTTATTGCCGTTACAGCTCCGTTTTTATTCAAAAAGTTCGCTTGTTGTTCCTTATCTAGCATTATTTCTTCAAAATTTCCACTTGAATTTTTATATGCTAAGGCATCTATCTTATAAGCATGGTTTGAAGGTGCTTGCGATGGAATGTTGTCGTTTTCTGAATCCACTTTTAATGATAACGCTCCATAGTGGATAGAGTGAAAATACACATTTCCTGATAGTTTCGGGTAACCGTATAAAATTACCTGATCTTCTGACAATATATTTTCACTGTCTTTCCAAGATACGATTTCATCATATCTTTTATCCGCGGGTGCATTTATCAAAGCTACTGCCTCAAACATTCCTGAATTTATATTTTTAGCTTTTGTTGCCATTACAGCCGCTACTGCACTGTCGTTTGAAAAATCTGGAACATCAATGAATGCTGGAAGTTCTGAAAATTTCAAATACACTTCATCAACCAAATCAAGCCCAGTTCTCTGCATTGTGTTAATGTTATATCCACCAATTGCTTCTTCTTTTTTCACTTTTGTTAAATCCACTTCATAATATTCAATATCAATTTTATTATTATTTGGTGCAGTTGCATAAATTTCCAGTCCTTCTTCTGTCCATAAATATCTTGCATCCGATATTTCAGAACTTGTCGAATTATCTTTTATAACAAGAGTGTCTGTTATAATTTTGTGGTTTTTCACAAGCACTTTCCCGCTTTTCATTTCCAGCCCCTGTGCTGTTTTTTTGTTATCAGACTTGTGTTTATCCAAATCTAAGATATTTACGACAAACAAAGGTGCTACTGCATAAAGCTCAAAAAATACTTTTACTGCCTGAGAAATACTGAAGTCTAAATCATAAGTATCTCCAAAGTATTCAAGGGCTTCTCTTAACGTTCCAATTCTCACAACTTCATTAGTTTTCCTTTTTCCCTTTTTAACCTTATGAATTGGTGCCATTCCCACGATAAAATGCCCATAATCGAGCGTAACAGGCAAATTTATATCACTTGCCGCCTCTGTCTGATACGTTCCGTGTTTATACGCCATCATTTTCTCCTTTCACACTTTCTAAAAGTTCATCTGTTAGTTGCTCAAGCAAGATTTCATTCTTTTCTGCAAAAGGTAAATCATCTGCTTTAATAAGCAATTTTTCAAGTAAAGGATATTTTTTTCTTATTTCTTCAATTTCTTCTCCAAAATATATCCCGCTCTTGTTAAGTCTCACATCAGGCAAATCAATATTCTTGCCTATATAAACATATCTTGTTTCTGTTTCCATTTTTCCTCCTATAAATTTGTATATTCTGACACAATAGGTTCTGCATAAGCTGTAAATTTTAACCTAGAATAAAAATATGGATTAGCCTGATCACTATAAAAAGCAACCTTGATTTCTTTATTCTGTTCCAATACAAACTCTGCATTTCCGATATTATTTTTAACCCTTGTTGTTTCTTCAAGAAGTTTTCCAGCTATATATCTAGCCATTTCTAAATTTTTTAGATAATCCTCTTCCTTTTCCTCTTTTGTCCCAACCCAAATTTCAAAATCAGAAAAAGCATTATAATAGTCAACACCAGCTCTATCTTGTCTGAATTCTAATGCTCTTAAAATAACAAACGGAAAATAATCATTCGTCTTTTTCCCATTCTCCCTATCTTCAAAACTGTTCGAAGGTAAGAAACCTCTATAAACATTAAATCCTTTTTCTTCCATTATCTTTTTAAGAAACTCATAAATCTTCTTTTCTGTATGAATCATTATTCCAATATCCTTCCAAGTTCGTGATCTATTCTTATATTAAATTTCTCTTCCATAAATCCTTGTAAATAATCAAGGATACTTAATTCTCCAAGCATTTGAGGAGCAGATGGTCCCATTCTACGTTTTATTGGCAAAGATTTTCCTGTTTCTCTTGTAAATGCCCCCAATCTTCCATCAGAATAAGCGATAAAGGCGTTTGGTAAATCTCCACCTTCTCCTTTTTTGACTACTGCTGAAACCATTGTTTTTCTTCTTGTTTTTGGATTTAATTTGAAATGATCTAACCCAATCATTCCCCCTTTTGAATTTATTTTTCCAACCAAGTTTCCTGGATTGGCATTAAATACGTTTATTGATTCTGCCAATTTTCCTCTTGCAACAGTATACATTGCAGTAGTTCTTCTCATTTGCTCCGTTTTCGTCATTGCAAGAGAACGATTTACTGCAAATGCCACAGCTTTTGGAAATTTATCAGGAAATTGACTCAATGCACTTTTTACTTTTTCTAGTTGATGCGGATCTAATTTTATATCAAACATTTAGACCTCCTCATATTTCACCAAATCTATCTCATGTATTCCCATATCAAATTTACTTAGCATAACTTCATAAGTTTCTCCATCCAATGTCATCATTTCCCCAGGATGTGGCTTAATTCTTAAATCCTTTTCTCCAACAAAGACTGTAAATCCTTCCTGAAAAGTTCCTTCTTCCTGTGTAATAAGTCCATTTTTCTGTTTATTCTGAAATTTTTCCTCATCAATCACACATTTAATTTCACGTCCATTAAAAGTGTGTGTTGTACCAAATTCATCAATATTCAAAAATACATTTCCAATATCATTGGCAACCATTTCTTTAAAATTCATAGATTATCACCTATTTATTTTTATTCTTTTTATCTCCTTTATCATCTTTTTCTGTATCTTGATTATCTTCATCAACTAAAGTTTTAGATACTACTTTTTCAGTAGTATCCGTTATTTCTTCAATCAATTCTCTTTCAATACAACTTTTTACAACTGATTTTTCTAAAATATCCACTTCTGCCCCTGCTTCATAACTAACTCCGCTATAAATCAAAGGCTTTAATGCTTTATACTTCATCACAACCTCCTATTTAACCTTCAGTATTTTTATAGCTTCTATGTCATAAACTACTGGAAGCGGTCTTGATTCTGTTCTAATTTCCACTGTATTTGATTTTGAATCTTCATCAGTAAATACTGAACGCTCTGCCACAATAATTCCTTGTTTTACATCCGCTGCTGGTCCATAGACAATCGTATTGTTGCTTGGTGCTAGCAAAACTTTACCTTCAGGGATAAGTGGCTTATTTTCATACGTTTTACCATCAGCTTTTAATACAGAATGTTGTGATTGATAAGAATAAATAGGCAATCCAAATGGTGCAAGAGTTCCAATATAGATTGCTCCACCTGCAACTTCTCTAGGATTGATTTCTCCCGCATGATAATTTCTAATATCCAGTAATTTCTGAATTTTTTCATTTTCTACAAATAATTTTGCAGCCACAGGATCCATTAAAATCATTTCAGGTCTTAATCCTGTAGTTTCCCCAATTTTTGTTATAGCTGCCTGTAAATCTCCAATTATATCTGCATTAGGCTGTGTCCATAAAGTAGCAGGAGTAATTTCTTCAACTGTTCCAAATTTAATTTCTCCTTTTATTCCTTCACCTTCCACAACAACTTTTCCATTAAACAATGCTTCAGTACACATAATTTCTTCACGTCTTGTAATTTGTTCCTCAAATTCTGCAAACGATTCAGCAAGCAAGTCCGCTTTTCTTTCTTCAGGACTTTTTCCACCATATATAGTTTCCCCTGCCGTTTTATTAAAAAATAACTCGAAAGCTGAAAAAGTTCTTTTTGGTGCTACTTTTGGAGCTTGAAAAAATTTACTTTCGTAAGTGTTTTTTACCATTTCTGTTCCTGGAATAAATTCAGATACAAAAGGTGCTACAAGCTGTCTTCCTTTTCTAAATTCTATTTCCATTTTTTGATTTTCTGATGTTTTCCTGTTTTTAAAAAAATTATCTCTAATAAATGATTTTGGTCTAATTACATTCTGGTCATACAACCCGATAAATTCTATTACTGCTGGCATTATTCCTTACCTCCTAATCCTTTTATTACAATTCCTTTATCTCTAGCCGCTTTTGTAAACTCCGCTTTTTGTGTACCTGCTTTCACATTTAATCCCTCAAAAATAAATTCCCCTGAAATAGCTACAGTTGTTTTAGTTTTTGCCGTTGTTCCGTCAGCATTTTCCATAACTATTCCAAATAAATCAGTTCCATCTGAAAGTTCAGCACCTGCATTTACAGCGTCTCCTCTTTTTACATTCTTACCTTGTGGCACTTCAAATTCCATATATTTATGCCCTGTACCACTTAAAAACTGTTCGCTGGCATATTCGTTGCCTTTTGTTACAAAATCCATTATTTGCCCTCCTCTGTTTTTTTATTCATTAAAGAAAAAATGTTTGAAATATTCACTCCCATAAATTTTTTCTCTTCATTATTTTCCGCTGTACCATTATTTGGAACTGGCGGTGTAAAATTATTTTGACTATCATTCTTAATATTTTGTAATTTCTTAATTCTTTCTTCCTTCTGTTTATTCAAAATATTTACTGCCAATACACTAGCTTCTACTGGCTCATTATATTTAGCATTTTCAATAAGTTCAGAATAATTTGATACATCCAAGTTATCAATTTCTCTCATTCTTTCCCTTTCTTTGGTTATTCCAGCTTCCTTACCTTCATTAAAGATTTGATTGTAAAGTTCTGGAAATTTGTTTTTTAACTCTTCTAACGTCATATTTCCTCCTTCATTTTTCTGATTTTCTGTCGAATTTAATATATCTCTAAATTTATCAGCTATTTCTTCAGGACTTCCTGTACTATTTACAGAAATATTTATAATTCTTGAATCTTGATTTTTCTTTTCTTTAAAATTTTTAAATCTTGAAATATCAAAAGCCATATTGTTTATAATCAATTTATTCTCAATAACTTCTTTTTCCACACTTTCATCTAATATTTCATCAACAAATCCATATTCCTTAGCTTCTTCTGCACTCATCCAAGTTTCGTTATCCATTAATTCCGACAACGTTTCCTTGTCAGTCTTTGCTTTATTTAGATATGTCTCAATAATGCTATTTTTAACTTTATTTAACATTTCAAGTGTTTTTTGCATATCTTGATTATTTCCGTAAGCGAAAGTTATTGGATTATGTACCATAAATAAAGCATTTTTAGGCATTCTTACAGTATCACAAGCACTTGTTATGATAGTTGCAGCACTTGCTGCCAATCCATCTATATTTGCTGTTATTTTAGCCTTATGATTTTTAAGAGTATTCGCTATTGCTACAGCACTAAATACACTCCCTCCCGGACTATTTATGTGCAAAGTTATATTTTCCACATCCCCAAGATTTTCAATATCCTGTTTAAACGCCTTATCAGATATATCATCCCAATATTCATCACTTCCAATGCTCCCATAAAGTATCAGTTCAGCTGATTTTTCCTCATCATTCTTCATCACGTTCCAAAATTTGAGTTGTTTCGGCATTCAATACCACTCCTTTCTCTGTTAATAATTTATTTTCCTTTGCCAAAATTCTTATATTCTGCTCAAAATCTCCTCCATTAAGTTCGGCTGTTTCTCTCGTCCTAGTCGATAATCCATTATTGATTCTTATAACTGCCGCATTAGCCTCTTTCAACGGATCTATTTGCCCTTGAGATGGTCCGTTCCATTGAGAGCCACACCACGCTTTATCTATAAGAAAATCAGTTCCATAATTTTTAAGTTCAACTCTACCTAACAAATACGCTTCGTTTAACCATTCTTCATAAATAGGCTGGGTAAAATTCTCTACAAACCATTCACGCCTTTTCCTAAACATTTTCCACGCTTCCAGAAGTGCTGCACGACTTGCTGAATAACTTGCCGTAAAATGCTTTATTAAAAGTTCATAAGGAACTTCCAAAGCACTTCCTATTTGTCTTAGAATACTTGTAACAAAAGGATCAAATTGAGCATTAGGTCTTCCTGGATTAGTAGCTTTTGCTTTTTCTCCTGGATTAAGCCCTACAACCATTCCTGGTGCAAGTTCTATAGTAGTTTCATCTTCCGAATCTACCAGCAAATCATTTTCGACTGCTTCAAGTTCACCTACATCAGCACCGCTCGAATTCTCGGCTTCACTTTCAATAAAAATTGCATACATTCCGCTTATAACTGCTGCCATTAGTTCGGCTTCGGTATAATTTCCAAGCTGCTTTAAATTCTCAATAACTGGAGATAATATTGGAATTCCCCTTACCTGTTCAGGTCTTTCTGTGAAAAGTAGATGTATTATATTTTTTTGATTTTCACTTCCATAAACTTTTACAAATTTTTCACTTACTCCCCCAGTTGCGTCTAATGGATGTTCAGACGAAACATAATAGCCTTCTATTCTTCCATTTTTATCTATTTTCACACCTTCGACTACACTTTTATCTGAAATCAGATTGTTTGGAGTGTATATTCTGTCAGGTTCTAAAATTTCCAGTTTCAAACTGTATGGATTTTTTGGAGTTTCAAAATAATTCAATTTTATAAAGCATTCTCCATTCATTAATACTGTCAAAAATACAAGTTCCTGAATCTGATAAAAGTTCATAGTCCCTAGATTATCAATCTTGTCTTTCGACCAAAGCTCAAATTCTTTTTCTATCAAACTTTCTATAGTTTCTGCCTCTTCATCACTAATACCTATTGTCTCATTATCAATAGCAGACTTTAATTTTAATCCGCTCCCAACAACATTTGTATTAATAGTTTTCAATGCACCAGTAGCCACAGAAGTTCCCATATATAAATCTCTCGAACGTTCAATCAACTTTTTACGGTTCTTATAAATATCCTTTTTTACTCCACCACCAGCACTTTGCCAGCCTAGCATTGATTTTTTAGTAGTTGAAGCACCGTGATTTGAATATCCAGTATTAAGAATTTCTAATTTTCTTCTTGCTTGAAATCTTTTAAGTCCTTTTTCTGGATTAAATGCCGTTACCAATTTATCAATAAAATTCATAAAACACCTCCTTTTCTGCTAAAGATTTCTAGGCACACCTCTTCTCACTTTCCTGTTGCCTTTGCCATTTATTTTTTGAAGTTCATTTTCCCAGTAAGCTCTTCCTTTTCTTATTGCATCTATTCCCATTCGAGTAAGTTCCCTAGTTCCAATTTTATAACTAGTTCCAGCCAAAGCTGCTCGTTCAGCTTTGCCGTATTCAACTATCATTTCTAAAATATATTCTCTTGAATAATTTGATTTTCCCATTTTCTAAATTCCTTTCGACAATATTTTTCTTTTTGTTTGCACTTTTGGTCTTTCTGTAACATCAATCAAATATTTTTTACTCAAATCAGGATTAGCTATTTTTAACGCAGCATAAGCATAATTTCTAATATCCAACGGTTCATTCCTTTTAGTTCCTGTAACAACCCACTTAGTTTTTCTTACTCCTTTTTCAAAAGTTGTAATCTTAACTTCTGCAGTCAATCCTTTAAAGTATGTTTCATCATACCCTCTTTCTGCATTATCTGGAAAATGCATATATCTTGGTCCAGGTAAATCAATTCTCAATCTGGCCATAATAGTTTCTTTCCCTGTATCAGTATTTAATACAAATAGCGAAATTTGTCCTTTATTTGTTTTTGTTGGTCTAGTAATAAAAGGCTTCCCTTCAACACTTCCACCCTTTACTCCAAAAATTCTCTTAATCTCACGAGGTTTCACAAATCCATAAGTTGACATAGTATGATTTCCTCCTGTATCAATACAGGTACATATTATTTTTATTTTCTGTCCATTAGCATAGGTAAATTCAGTATCCAAAAACCTTTCAAGCTGATTCCACACATGAGTTTCAGCAGGATTTCCTATGAATACTTTATAATAAATCCCCCAACTTTCTTCATCAGCTCCCCAACCTACAACTTCACATTCCAATCTATCATCTTGAACATCAACTCCCGCAGTCAAAACGTTTACGTTTTCAGGAATTTCGCAGCCATAATGTTCTTTTCTGTGAGATATTTTTTCAAAATCCATTTTATCTCTTTTTTCCTCAAAAGTTTCACCTAATGCAGTATTAGTGAAAACCTTCATAAGTTGAACATCGCCTTTAGATTCCTTGAATTTTTTTATTATACTTTTCCAAGTCGAAAAAGGACTATACAATTCGTTAATATGAAATCCTCTTACTGCTTTCGGATCAATTTCAACATTTCCTGCAATCCATTCTCCCTCTTTCATATTCTTTTTCCACTCATATTCACTTGAAACTTCAAGGCAATCTTGACATTTGTGTCCAATATTTTCAAAAACAATATTTTTCCATTCCAATCTTTGCATTGTTCCACATTTTGGACAAGGGATATAATATTCTTCCTGTGTACTGTTTTCATACTCCTGTTCTATTCTTGATTCCCCTCTTACTGTTGGCGTACTTGTTAAAACAATTTTTTTGTTCCAAAATGTTTTTGTTCTCTCAATTGCTAAATTTAACGGATCACCTTCACCCTTTACATCATTTGGAAATCTATCAATCTCATCTGCCAATAATATCCGTATTGGTCTACTCGCAAGTTCAGCTGCTGAATTACTTCCAGTTAAAATAATATATCCACCTGGAAAATCTTTTTGAGTTTTAGTATCTCTTGACGTTTCATTTTCAATTATTTTACTTTTTAATTGTGGTGTACTAAGTATCATGTCATTTAATCTTGTTGTTGCAAAATCTTCTGCCATTTTTTGAGTCGGCATTAAAAACATTATAGGAGCAGGGTCATAATCTGCATGATGTCCAAAAGTATTCAATAAAAGTTCTGTTTTGGATAATTGAGCTCCATACATCATTATCACTTTTTCTGTTTGTTTATCAGATATTGCTTTCATTACTTCTCTCTGAAACGGTACTCTATCAGTATTCCACCTACCTGGTTCCGCAGAAGTTTTGGAACTTAATATTCTATAATTGTCTGCCCATTCATCAATCGTTAATTTTGGCGGTGGCTTTAATACCGAAATAATTTTTTTAAACAAATTATTTGCTTTTTTTAGGTCTGCCTCTCTTTTTCGGATTGTCATTTTTCTCTTCCTTTAAATTTTTTTTAATTGATTTAGTGTTTGAATCCTCTTCATCCTCATCTTCATCAATATAATTTTTACTTTTAAACATTTCAGGACTATATTCACTTAATTCTGTCAAAGTATCAGATATTCCTGTTAAAATGATGTCCTGTATTTCTCCCAAGTTATCACAAGCAATTACAGCAGGTGCTAATTTATTAGGCAATGAAAGCAATTTTCCCTTTATATTGACAAGCATACTCGTCATTACTTCTTCAATTACTCCCGCCGGATGTAATTGATTCTTTAACTCCGATATTTTTAAGGCTTTCAATTCTGTATCTTTTTTTATTTTCTTTATTTCTTCCCTAATTTTTTCATCTTTCAAATCTACATCTGCATCATTTTTTAACTCCAGATACTCAATATATGAATGAATACTTTCCAAAAATAAATATTTATTTTGTCCGTTTTTTTTGATAACATTTTCCTCTGCCAAACGCCTTAGATGCCTTTCGCTCAAATTCAATATTTTAGCCAGCACAACACCTTTTACAATCTCGTCATATTTTGCTTCCATTTCCACCTCCTATCGGACAGGACATAAACTTAAAAAAAATTAATATCGGGATGTTTTTCGGGACTCGCAAGACCCACAGGGCAAAAAAGTCTCTCCAAAGTACCTTTTTTATTTTTTTGATATTTTGTCTTTTATCTTCTGTGTCATTCGCCTAACCTCTTTATCCATTTCTCTTTTCTTTCTCAAGCTCTCTCTACATCTATCAAGATACATATTATATATTTTTATCTTTACACTATCTATTTTTGTATCCAGTTCATCATTTATATTCTCAAGGTTTTCTAAAAGAGTAAGGCCCTCATCAATACTTTTCTCTATATATTTTTGTAGCCATCTTTTTATTAAACTTGTAAGAATTATCAAATACAACTGGTATTACTAAATAATAAAATATAATTGCCATGATCATCATATCTTTAAATCCTTTTTTATTTTTTGAAAAAAAAAGAGCCACTAAACAAATAGACTATTTCTAATCTATCTATTCAGTAGCTCACTCATCTGAGGTTTATCTTGCTCTGTTTTTATTATTAAATTTTCTTACTGTATATTCTTTTCCAGTGATTTTACCTTTTTTTAATACTAATGTTATTTTTATATCATCTTGATATTCTTTTGATTTTTTCAAATCCTCAAGTAAATATAAAATTTCTTCATCTTTTAATAATTCTGTTATATCTTCTTTTGTAAATTCTTTGTTATTCACATTACCTCCTAATTATACCTTATTCTGTTGATTTTTTCAATCCCATTTTTTTAAAATATTCCTCTTTTAGTTCTTCTACACTCATTTTATTCACTTTGTCGAATTCCAAAATTTTATTTTTAAATTTTTCAAATTCACTTTCCAATTTTTCTATTAATTCGTCCGGATCTGTTTCTTTGTAATCCCATCCACTATCACCAGAAAATGATTTTGTGCTAATAATTTAAATTCCCTATTTTTGTATTCAACATAAACCACAAAATTTTTAAGTATAACTTCATCTTCAATTCCATAACTAATTTCAAATTTTCTATTTCCCATAAAATTTTTGATTAATTCCTTAAACTCTTTATAAATCAAATAATCTAAATTAATTTTTCCCACGGTTTTTCCCTTCTTGTTTCTTATTTATATCTATTGTATCATTTTTACACTCTAATCGCAAAAAAACTTATAATACGAATCAAACAATAAATTACAAATAAATTTATAGACATACCAATTAAAAATCCTCTTATGCTTGTTATTCTAAATTTAAATACCACTATATTCTTTTTAAATCTTATTACTAGGTTATAAACAAACCACACTAATATTAAAACAAATGCTACAGTAAGAAGGGCATTTATAACTCTCATTATTATATTTAACATATCTAATCCTCTTCATCAAACTTCATTAAATCATCATCATTGTATATAAGCAAGGCTATGAGCACAAATATTCTTGCTATACATTTTAAAATATATCTAATTCCTGAATATAACATTTATCCCCCAAAATTTTAAATTCTTTTTCTTATTTCCTCTACACATTTTTTTATACCTTTCAAACAATCTCTAATCATATTGTCAGCACAATCATAATTTTTACGTCCACAAGTTGATAACCGTAAACAATATGCACCCATTTCATCTACCGTCAATCTAACCAACACTTCTAAATTATCTAAAAAGTTTTCTATATTTTTATTTTCCTGATATGCTTCACACATTTTTCTTATTTGCTTTTCCATTTGTTTCAAATAAAATTCAACTGTTTCATAAGCTGTAGTAAATTCCTTTATTCTTACTTTCTCAAAATAAACACGATAAATTTCATGCATTTTTTTAGCAACACTAATATGGGATTTTATTTCATTTGAATAACCGTTTATTTTTCTTTCTTTTATAGTTTCACCAAGTAAATATCCCTTTAAATAACTATACGTTTCTTCAAATTCTCTTACAATTTCTTCTTCCGATAAAAACTCCATCCCATTTGCTCCAACAAAATTAGATAATCGTATATATAGAGTGAAGGTATCACTATCATCAATTTTAAATGAAATTTTTAATCGATCTATCCCATACAGATCACTTTCCTCTTTTATTTCCAAATCACTAATCGGTTCGTCTTTCAAAATTTCAGACAACTCTTTTATTTTTCTTCCAAATAATTCTATGTATTTCATATTAACTCCTTATCCCTAATTGATTATTTCAAGTTCATTTTTTATATCTTGTGGTATATTATTTTTCCATAGATAACTATTTTTCAAAATAAACTGATTGTATTGAATCGCTATATTATTTGCTCTTATCTTTGCTTGTAAGGCTATTTCCTTATTATCATCTTTCATAGACAAATAAATTTGCTTATCACTTTCATAACTGCTTACCATTGCTCTTGCAGTATCTTCCACTTTTTTCAATCTGTCATATCTTTGTCTGTCATTCTGTTTTTCTAATTCATAGTCTATTTTATTAAACCAACTATTTATCCCTAAAAAAGGATTGCAGGCTGTCATAGATAGCCCACAAATAATTAATATAAATATTTTTTTCATTTCATTCCCCTTTATTTTTCAAATTTAACAACTGTATTTCCCACTTTCATTGGAATATCTGTATACACGTATATTCCTGTCCACTCAATATATTTCCCATCTGGAGTAAAGAAAAATACCCCGTTATCATTTTCTCCATAACTTCCATCTACATCAGGAATCCAATTATTTTTACAGCTATAGTTACTTGAAGGATTACATTCATATAATTCACTATCCGGAGTTAAAAAACTATTTAAACTTGACACTTTTCCATCTACTACAAAACTTCCAACTATTCCACCATTTTCTGTAAATAATGTTATATATCCTAACGGACGTTTTACAGCACTTGGTAAATTTAATGCTTTTTCACGCTGTCCATTTACCCAGTAGGCCCTTTTTATTAAATTATATCTTTCTAAACTATAATCAATATCACTAGGTGTTGCTTGATTGCCTGCTAACTTATCACCTATTTTTAAAGTATTCTCTTTATCATTTTTTGTATCATTCCCAAAATTTTCTTCATCACAGCTTGTAACTAATACTCCTAAAATCATCACAATTAATAGTAATTTTTTCATTCCTATTCCTCCGCTTTCCATATTTTATAAATTTCATTACCTATTCCTACACCAAACACGACAGATAATATTATTTTTGCTAATTCTAAAAAGTCTTTTGCATTCGATATAATTTTACTTGCTATATATACGACTATTAAACAAAATATTGTTCCCATTATTTTCCTTACCATATTTCCTCCTAATCTTTTTCTAATTCAATCGGCTTTCCACGACTTTCATTTTTCTTTATAAATACTACATTTTTACACATCATCCCAGCCAAAACGACTTTCTGCGACTGAACTTTATTGAACATATAGACGCTTTACAAATTCTTTACTGTATCCTCCTATCTTCTTTGATGTCTGTAGTCTTTTCTCTCTTCTCATTTTAATTATTCTAGTTCTCACTCCTAAAACTGTTCTATCCAAATCCTTTGCTAGTTCCCTGGCTGTTTTCTCTTTATAATTTTCTAAAATATATTTTTCTTCTTCAGATGTCCAAATTTTAAAATTATTTTTTCTCACAAGACTGTACGAATTTGTAGTTTTATAATATCTAGTAAGAAAGTTAGATATACTATAGAATGTCCTTCCAAGAGTTCCAGCTATCTGTTTTTTTGTGTATCCTGACTCAAACATTTTGATTATTTTTTGTTTTTCTATTTCTGAAAATTCTTTTTTATATCTATAATCACTGTATTTATTGGCTATATAGCCTATTCTTCTAAAATTTTTTCCAGTAATTTCAGCTATTTCCTTTAATTCCAGCTTTTCGACTTCTCTTAAATATTTAATTTCTTTGATTTCTTCCAAAGTCACATCATTCATTTGTCCCCTTTCTCTTGCCTTTATTTTGTTTTTCAAAAAATTCTAATATAATTTCAAAAAAAGTTTATCTCTTCTTTTTGAATTACTAATCTCAAATAAATTTATAATTTCATCATCAGTCAAATTGTTACTATCAAAATTCACTTTATACACATTCATTTTTCTACACTGATTTGTATTCATCTTCACAATATAATATTTTAAACATCTTTTTCTCCTGATTATTCAAATATTAAACTTTTACTTTTATTCTATTTTCCAAACTTTCTATTCTGTTATTTAATGTTTCAACAATATCAATTAATTCATTAATCGCTTCTTGACTATCTTTACTTGTGTCATTTACTGCACCAGCTCCAGCACACAATTCTCCCATCATTCTATAATACCTCCTGATATCATCATCACTATATCCTTTTTTTACTAAAGAATTTATAATTTCTATCGTTTCTTCTGCGGCTTTTAATTCTTTACTCATTTTTATATTTCCTTTCAAATTTTATTTTGTAATAAACTGTTTCAAATTTGGCCTAAAAAAATTAGGCCCTTTTATTATCTTACCGTCTTCACGAAATATCGGTTTTCCATCTTTACCAAGTTTACTCATATTGCTTTTATGAACTTCTTCAAATGCTTCAGGTAAAATTACATCAAATCCATTTTTTACTTCTAATTTAAAAAGATACTCCGTTTCTTTATCTCCCAAAAAAAATATTTTATTTGCAATCTTTTCTATATCACCTTTATTTTTCTCAAGTAGTGTCCCAATGTGGATATAATACATATCACAAACAGCATCTAACATTTCTACTCTATCCTTATTTTTTTCTGCCACTTCATATTCTTTAAATTCTTCATCAAACAATTTTTTTCTTAATTCCATTCTTTCAGTAGTCATTTCCTTTTCCAAAAATTCCTGCTGTCCAAATGTTATATAAAACTCTTTTACAAGTTTAACTAATTTTTCCCATTGTTCCATTTTTTCTACTTTCACTTCCTTAATCTCACAAATTTTTACTAATTCTTTCATATTCTTTTTCACTTTCTTCTTCATTTTTGAAAGTAATTACTGAATATCTCAAAGATTTCTTTTTTACTATTATTTTATTTTTATATCTTTTAATTTCATTAATCTCATCTTTTCTAAATATACTATCTCTAATTTTTATAAACATTCTTTATTACCTCTTTTTAAAATAATTTTTGTTGCTCAATTGTTTTATCCTTTTCAAACAAATTATCAGGACATAATTTTAATAATTCTTTATTTTCATAAATATTTCCAACTACCTCACAATTTTTCAAAGTTCCAACATTTGTACATGGCCTAGAATTATCTTTTTTTGAAAAATTAACACTCCAACTTGAAATCTCTTTTCTATAAATAATTTGAAAATATTTTTTTCCGTACTTTATAATATCTCCTTCAAATATCTCTTTATTATTTTTATCTCTATGTTCTATAGAAAAATTTAATATATACAATTTAGAATCTATATCTAATATTTTATTTTCTTTTGTTATTTTAAAAATCTTACCAGCATTATCTACGAATATTCCATCCTTAATAAATTCTTCTTTAACCTTATCCCAAATTCTAAATCTCACACTAACCTTCTTCCTTTTTTTCAAATATAAATATTACATTCGTAAAAACACTTTCTTCATTCCCTAACTTCATTAAATTTTCTGATACATCTACTCCTAAAACTTTACAGATCTGTTTGTATACATCTAAATTATCAGTTTCAATTTTTAACACATATTTATCCATTTATCCTCCTATATATTTTCTATAGTTTCTATTATTTCATCAATCCATTTTTCATTTTTAAGTTTTCCCAAAACCAATTCTGTTTTCAGTTTTAATAACAACATTTTTTTTGAAAACCAGTCTGTATTTTCTTCTAAAAATTTTATATTATGTATTAAATTTTTCTTATACTTAAAAGGGAAAATCCTCATCATCTTCTGTTTCATCATAATCATTTTTGTTACTTTGATTATTTACAGTATTTTTACTTTCAACAAATTCAAAACTATTTGCTAATACTCTTGTAAATCTCCGTTTTTCACCATTTTTCTCATAATCACTTACACTCAAACGCCCTTGTATAAGAATTTTACTTCCTTTTTTAAAACATTCAGCAATCGTTTCAGCAGTCTTTTCCCATGCTATACAGTCAATAAATTCCGCTTCATTCTTATTTTTCTGTACAGCTAATGTGAAACTAGCATATGCTTTTCCACTTGATGTATATTTTAATTCTGGATTTCTTACCATTCTTCCCATTAGTATCACTATATTCATAATCTATATTCCTTTCTTTTTCAACTCATACAATTTCTCAACAGAATACTCTAAGGCCCTTTCCAATTTATTTTCTGGAATTTCCCAACTAAAACATAAAATTTCTTTTATATCTTTCCTGTTTCTCCTTACAAATTTTCCCAGCTCCTTGTATTCTGTTGTTTTTATTTCATTATCATTTATTTTTAGACAATATAGTTTAATTTTCACTCTTTATTCCTTTATTATTTATCCCATCACCTTTCTGTAAGCATTTTTTGCACTTTCTTCATCAGAATCAATATAAATTTGTGTTGTTTCTATCTTTTTATGCCCCATTAACCTTTGAATATCTTCTATTGCCATTCCACGTTTTGATGCTATTGTTGCAAATGTTCGTCTGAATCGGTGAGGATGTATTTTTTTTATCCCTAAACTTCTTCCTAATTCTCTTATCAAAATTTCTACTCCAGAAATTTCCAACGGTTTATACGGGTGCATTGAACTTAAAAATAATTTTTCTCCGCTTTTCTCTGTCATTTGCCTTACTTCTAAATATTCTCTTAGTGCTAGTTCAGTGGCAGCATCGAAATAAATCATTCTTTCCTTATTACCTTTTTCAAATGTTACAGCACTTCTATTTTCTAAATCTACATCACTCGTTTTCAGATTTACAAGTCCACCTATTCTTATACCGCTTGAAAGTAATAATTCAAATATTGCCCTATTTCTTTTAGAATTAATCTTACCGTATCTAGTTTTATCATTTCCTGATTTCATTATTGCATTTCTCATTACTTCTATATCAATGTCATCTATAGCTTTTTTTCTTTTTACAGGCTCTTTTACCTTTTTTACTTTCTTTGAAGGGTTTCTCAGTAAAATTTCCTGTTCCTGCATCCAAGAATAAAAGCTGCTTATAATTCTTCTGATATTATTAACAGTAACTGGGCTTACTTTATGCTCGAATTGTTTTTTTGCTAAATACATTTTAATATCATTATCTGTAATTTCCACAAAATTTTTATTAACTGCTTTTGCAAAAGTAATTAGGGTTGCTCTATAATATATTAATGTTTTGTCTGATAAATTTTCTGATTTTTTTGTCATCAAAAACATTCTAAGCAAGTTTTCGTCAGAATTTCTATCCACTTTTACAAGTGCATTTTCCCTCTTCTTTAAAACTTCAAGAAGTTTAAATTCTATAAATCTCACATCTTCATTGTTAAATCTTTTAAAAAGCATTTCTTTAAATTCAAAAATTTCATCATTTGTCATTCTCGTCTCCTTTTAGAAAATTTTCATCTGTTCAATTTTATTTCCATATCTTTCCACTCTCATTGGAAAAGTTCCAAATTCTTCACTTTTTAGAATTGCGGGAGTAATATGTCTATCAATTATTTCTCCATTCAATCCGCTTCCTCTTGTTACAACAGCCTTTAATCCATTTAAAGCCAATTGAATATAACTCATATTCACACATAAAGGATCTATATCATTACATTCAAAAAACACTATTTTTTGCGGATTAAAACCCAAATCTTTAATTGCTTTGGCAAATCCTAATACCATACTACCTCCACCAACACAAGGCTCTGACACGATTATTATGCCTTTTTCACATACTTGTTTTATAATTTCTTTTCTGCTGTAACTTAATTTAGCACACATATCCGCAATGTGCTGTGATGTGAAAAATTGCCCCATTTTTCCAGCAGATATTCCCATTGCCATATACAATTCTCCCAAAATATCTTTGTCTGGCTCTTTTTCAATTACAATTGCAAGAATAGCGAAACATTCCATATATTTTTTTAATGTGTCTTTATCATACTGCTTTGCAAGATCTAAATACCTAGTTTCCATTTCTTTATTTCCACAACTAGAACTTATCGCAGCTGCACTTAAATTACAAAAGTCACTAAAGGATCTGTATATTCCCTGTGTAATTGCTATATCTTGTAATTTTTTTATTAATAATTCTTTTTCTACCATATAAAATCCTTCTTTTATATTTTTTTATTTAAACTCTGTATTTTTATTGTCAAATGCTTTAAAATGCCGAGTATAAATATTTTTCAATTCTCTAACCTGTTCCTTTTTAAGATATATCCCTTCCACATAATATTTATTTTTGAATTTTTCTTGTCCCAAAAAATGTTTTTCAATGTGATGTTTTCTACAAAGAGATATAAACCTTCCCTTTAATCCATCATCATATTTATATCCTCCTGCTGTACTGGCGACGGTATCCCAATGTTCCAAATCAATTGATTCTCCATTTTCAAAATCATGTGGCTTATTACATACTGCACATATTCTCTTCTTCAAACAAATATAAACATACTTCTCTGCATCTGGATATATCTGTGCCGCAAATCTTTTTCTCCCATTTTTTTCTTTAATCACAATTGGAACATTATAATCAAGGCCCAACTCAATCAGATATTCAATAAATCTATTTGCTGTATCAATATCTAACGTATCAATTGAATCAGGACTTAATGAAAAATTGGGAATTTCATATTTTTCTGCAAAAAATATTTTCAATATGTCTTTCATATATCCATATTCGCTGCCACCACCTGCAAGATGTTCAGAAAATTGATTTATCAAAGCATATATCATTCTCATCTGCTGTAATGTCATCGCTTTAATTGGAACAATTTCTACTGAATAATTATTTAATATTTTTTCCAGATCTTCCTTTACTCCTGGAACAATCTTTTTCATTGGATAAAATATTTTTATTTTCTTATTCTCAATTTGTGTTCTTAACATTACGATTCTTCCTTAATTTCAATTTTTGATAATATTCCCAGCAATGTTTCCATTTCGGGATTTCTAAAAGCAAAATTCAAATAATCCATTGGATTTCTATAATGATGTTTGTTCTCCTCTATGTGCTGTCTACATGCTTTTTCTGTTAAAAAAACATTATTGAAAATATATTTAAAATCACCAATATAACAATGAAAATACATCCATTCTCTATCCAAATCTTCCAGACAAATATTGTCAATTTCTTTCAAAACATTTTCATCGTCAGTAATTTCCCTTAAAATAGCCTTTACTTCTTCCACACCCTCTGAGGTATATTCAAAAACTCCTAACGAATCCCCTTCAAACACCGCTTCAAAATATTCTCCTTCTCCATTAGGATTTGTTTGAAATTTTTCACTTCTAATTTGATATATTCTAGGATTAGCAGTCATTCTACTATTTTGTGTATTCAATTCGTGCTTTAATTCTTTTAAAAAGTTTATTTCATTCATTGTTAAATTATTTATTATCATTTTTACACTCCTATCAACATTTTATCTTTCAACTCCGACAGATCAACTTTATTTTCAATCTGTGTAGTATTTTTATATTCCAACGGTATAAATTCTAAATTTTGAGTATTCTTTACTCCTATGCTCTCATAAGTAATTCTTTTAGGATTTTTCTGTCCGATAATTTTATAATTACCAGTGTAGTAATCATTTGTTTCATATGGATTTTTTATAAATTCCTTGTATATTCCATCAAATTCCCATTTCAAAAAATTATCAAACTCATCATCTTTCATTGCACACAATCTTTTCCAACCAATAAAATCAATCACAGCATGTATTCCCTTATCCTCAAAATTTATCATCCCACTTTTTCCGTATTTATGAATAGTCTCTATTAACATTTTTTTTGCCAATATCACTTGATTCTCCACATTCCGATTTTTTGCGTACTCAAGTATTTCAGCAATCTGTGGCATAAATTTTTCCTTACTTGTTTTTATAATTTTAAGTGTTGCATTCATAAATTCTTTAGCAGTTAATTCATTTCCTAATGCTAAAAAATAAAGACTTCCTAACTCATTTGGATTTTTTGTATTCGGATAATTTGTACATAATAAATTAAAAACTTTATTAAATTCATCCCTTGTCATCATTGTGTAAATCCTCCTATCAGATCTTCAATACTTTCATCTGTAACTCCTGTAAATCGATTATTAGATTTTTGATAATTTTCTTTTGTATTTTTGACACTAGAATCAGTATTAACTTTATCATCATAATTTCCTTCCAGTACTTTTAATATATTTGCTTTATTAATAAACCAGTCAAATGTTATTTGCCAACTATTTTTATTTTCTCCCTGTAAAAATTTAGAAACATGAACTTTGTCCATTGCCTGAAAAATTTCCTCAATAGTATATTCTTTAAGCAATGTTTTTATTGATTTTTTACGTTTCTCATTTATTTTTAGTCGTGTTCCAGATAGTCCAAATGTATTTGCAATTTCTATCCATTTATTTTTTATTTCCTCACACACAAAAGAAAAATTAATTTTTTCTTTTTGGACACTTGTATTATTATAATAACTATTATTAATATAATTATTATTATTATATTTATTATTCTTATTCTTATTTATTGTCCCCTTATCGTTATACGTGTCGTGCGACGTATCGTTAAAAGTGGCGTTTTCAGGACTTTCATTAATATTTTCTATATTTTCCTCTATTATTTCTGCTTCAATTATTTTATCATCATTTAAATTATCAGAATTTTTTTTATTTTCTAATGCCAAATTTTCCTTAATCATTTTTGGTTTATCAATATATTTTTCTATTATTTTCTTAATTTCCTGTTTTTCACACTGATGATAAATAATTTCTATAAATTTCCTTTGTTTAACTTCTTTTAATTCACTTGAAATTAAATCTTCAAAAGGTTTTCCGCCTTTATTAAGATTTGTTTTTGCCCATTCAAGCAGTATTATTTCCCGTGTTTCAGAATCATATTTAATCAATTTATGCTGCTCCATAAATCTTTTCAATAAATTCCCTACTGATTCAATTGAATATCCCATATCAAATGCTATTTGTTTTTTCGTTATTTTATATATACCTATCTGCGTCGATTTTTCATTTGTCATTAAGTATAAATAAAAAAACTTATCTTCGGGAGTCATTTCTTCCTGAACATAGGGATTGCTCCAAAAATCCGTCTGTATCTGTCTAAACTTAGCCATATTTCTCTCCTTCGACAATAACTATCTCTTTTTATTTTTCCTATTTCTCCAAGCAATAAAATTCTTATATTTCACAAACTTCACGCCTATCAAACTAACATTTTCTCCGTCAATAACAATATACGGATACTGAATTTGAAAATTTCTTATACCCGTATATGTTACTGATCCCACTCCATATTCTAAAATTAAATTTTTTTCTCTTTTCATTTTCTCTCACTTGTGGTATAATAATTTTGAGAATACGAATGTGTTTTTTGATCTTTTATGTCAGTGTTTTTCCACTGGCATTTTTTTATTCAATTTCTTCCTCTTCTTCAAATTCGCTTAATATTTCCATTGTTTCATCAAATCTATTTTTATCGTCAGAAATACCTTTATTAATTTTCTCAATTATTATTTCCATTTCATCATTCAAGGCCCGTATATCGTTTTTAAGCTCCTGAAAACTTTTAGCCTTACTCATTATCAACTTTTCATCAATCCAAGCTCTCAATGCACTCCTAAGACTCGTAAAGTACCATTTTGCTACAAATTGTACTTCACCTTTACTATTTTTCTGTTTACATCCAATCACAAAACATCTTGGTTGACTTTTGATATAATAATTTCCACTCAAATTTATATACATTTTTTATCCTCCAACAATTAATTTCCTTCCAATGCCACTTTTCTTATTTCCGCTATCATTGGAAATTCCCTTTCTATTCTATTTTTTATCATTTTAGAAAAAGCCACTCTCAATTGTTCAATACTTAAATCTCTTAATCCCAAATAATAGATACCTATCTTTTCAGATGTCATTCCTTTTATTCCATAATAAACAATAAAACAACTAAAAACTTTATTAAATTCTCTTAATTCCACTTTTTACTCCCTCCTAATACCCATTTTAATATCTTTACTTTTTCATTCATCTTTTCCGCTTCAGAATCCCATCCTGAAATTCTTACGTGCTTATAAAGTTTCACATTCAACTTTGTAATTTCAATTCCAATTTCTTCCTTTGTTTTCATATTTTTTATCCTCTATTCCTAATTTTTATTCATATCATTTTTTCCTCCAGCTCCAATTTTCTTGTTTTGCTCTCTCAAGTACCTCATGCACTTCAACTTGGCTAATTTTACACCTATTAGCAAGCAATTCCACCTCATAACCTAATAATTTTTTATCTCTTAAAAATGATATTGATAAATTCAAATCATTTAATGTTTCAAGAAATGCTTCCTTTAGATTTTCTATTTCCATAATCCCGCTCCTTCCTATTTCCATTTTTTAAAATAAGATGGCCACCAAAGCAATATCGCCAATAATACTGGAAATGCCAAATTCCCACCAGCAACCCAATGCCCTTTTTCCCTAATCACTTCTAACTGAACCAGTACTGTCATTGTTATCAGGAATATTATTTTTATCAGATTCCTCACTTTCAGCATTTTCTTTCTCCCATTTTTAAATTTCTTCCTTGTCCATTTCTTTTTCCAGCTGTTCTCTTATTGTCATTTTGATAGTCCAACCTTTCTTACAAGTTTCTTGATTCTGTTTTTAATTTTCTTCTCTTCCATTTTTCTTCTTGTTTCTTTATTTTGATTGTTTACTATTACTAAAGCATCATATTTCATTTTAAATTCACATCCCTTTCCTATTATGCTACTACCACATATTTCAGTTCCAAAAATTTTCTATAGCTTATTCCAACATATCTTTCAACATGTACCCTTTGAATATCGTAGTCCCAATTACGTTTCCCAGCTCTCCTTCTTGCTTCTTTTTCATTTTCATCCTTAAATTTGGGTACTGCCGTTCCAAATTTAAGTCTTCCTGTCTGCAATCCAACTCTTACATATTGCTGACCTTTTCCGACAAATTCAGCGGCTTCCTTTATTGTCAATTGCAATTTTGTAGCCTGTTTCCTTATCCAAGATTCTGAAACTTCCATAGTTCTTTCCTTTCCGAGATTGCCGTCCCTTAATTTTTTTGGTGTTTGATTTTTCATTACTTAGTCCCTTGACGATAATTTTCTTTTCCTAATTAACTCCCAATTCCTCAGAATTTTCCCTTTTTAATTTTTCTAATATTGAATCTAATATTCCAAGATTTTTATTTGTCAACTGTTCTTTTTGAACTTTTTCATACCACTTATTCCAAATTTTTTCACAGTTATTTTCTGCTTTTTCCTTTAATTTTTCATCTTGTATCTGATTTATAATGCTATTTATTTTAACTGCCCATCCAGTCATCACTAAATCATTTTTTAGATTATATTTTTCTTTTATCATTTCTTCCGCAACTTTTTTTAATTCACTTACTGTTGCCAAATGAAATGTATCCGTATTGTGAATTTTCATTCTTAAAATTCTCCTTTAAATAAATTTATGTAACTAAAAGAATTTTGTACGATTCTTCTTTTCTTTTTCATCCATATCTTTTAATACTGTGACTATTATTTCATTAATATCATTTTTTTTTTTCGTTTTTGTTCTTACCCTTGTACTATAATTTCTATATTTACTGCTTTTTTTCCTTCGTTTCTTTTTAAAAAACAAAGGATAACCATATAATAATTTTTTAGGTTGCAAAATTTCTTTTTCTTCCTCTTTTTTCCTATCCAATATAACCTTAGTTCCTACCAAAGCTACAATTATAACCGATGTTATCATCAAAATTATTTTTTTCATCTCTCACTCCCTTTCTTTTTATTTTATATATTCTATGATATAATTATTAAAAAATTTTTATCATAGGAGTTTAATTACAATGAATAACAAATATTTTATGCCAAAATACGATTTAAACATTTTAAAACATATTAATGAACATTATAAAATTTCATTTAGAGAACTTTGCTTAAAATATCCAGAAGAAAAATTTTCAACAAACGAAAGGCTTGTTTTTCTAATTTCAGAAGGATATGTTCAATATTATCAAGTCATCGAAAAATCTAATATAGATAATCAAAATTATAAATTTAAAAGATTTATTGTTTCCCCTAAAGGAAAAAAATTTTTACAAGATTACTTTGAACAAAAAAGACAAGACAATATAAATAATTTCAGAACTTTAATTTTAGAAATTATGCGTTCTTTCTTTTTCCCCTTAATCGTTTCTATTATAGCCGCATATCTTACAGCAAAGTTTACAAAATAGTATATTCATTTAGATTTAATAATGAACGAAGTCTTTGATTCTCTTTTTCTAATTTCTTATTCTTAATCTTTAGTTTTACAATTCTCAAAATATTTATTATTGTTTCAATTGTTATCATTACAGAATAGACTCTAATAAATATAATCCAAAACTCTTCTCCCATCCTCTCACTTCCTTCTTTTTTCAAATAACCTCTTTTGTGCTATAATATTATCGCCAAACAAAATCAAACAGAAAAGAGGTGTCACTATTATTAAAGCTATTGTTTATGCGATTTCAAAAGTTATCGCATTGTCTTTTTTGAATTAGTTTTAATATGTGTCCTTACGATTTAATGCATCTAACAAAAGGACACATCTTCTATTTCTACTTCTAAAATTTTTCAATTCCGTACATTTGTATAAATTTTTGTAAATTTCTTGTTTTATTTCTTTTTCTTTTTCAAAATCTCTGTGTTCACTTCTTCTAATTGCAGTAAAAATATGTATAACATCAGTAATATTATTTTCGTCTTCCAACAAATCTATTCCTGATTCAATTTTTGTAAAATCTTTTTTTAAAAAATTCAACATTTCTTCATAATATTTTTCTACTAACTTTTTCTCATTTCCCATCCTCTCACTCCCTTACTTCAAAATCTTATTCATTTTTAAATATCTTATGCTATAATCTAACCATCCTAAATGGAAGGAGGTACAGCGATTATGTATAAAGTTTATGCTTGTCTACTTGGATAATGGACTGAACTTACTGAAGATGATTATCAAATTGGATATAATAATCAATTCTTTTCTCCATATAATTGGGCTAAAGAGGGATATATAAAAAATATTCATAATTTTATCGAAAACAGTTTTTATGATATGTCAATAGTCCAAATTATTCATAAAGATAAAAAATATTTTTTAAGTCCAGTACATATTCAAGTTGTTATAGAAGAATAGGGCTTTTAATACTTTTATAAAAATCTTTTATTTTTTTTAGAGACTCATCTTCTGTAATTTCAACATCAAAGGTGAGTTTCTCTTTTTTATTTTTAAAATATTTTTCTATTTCTTTCACAACTATTTTAAATTCTAATTCTGTAAGTCCTTTTAACGCTTCCATTCCCGCTACAACTTTTTCAGTTTCTATTTCTCCCTGTGCAGGAAGATGTACTCTCATTAAAATACCTCCTTTCCAAAAGAAATTAAATTATTAATTAAATTTACAATTTTTAGCAAATATTCGTAATAACAACATTTGGAAGAAAACTAGAAATATAGCATTGTCTTTAGGAATTTTTTCCTTATCTGCTTTAAGAGATATTTCAGTCAATCTTGCTTCCGACACTGTGATTAATTATTTTAAGTGATTTAAAATTTGAAAATTCTAAAATAATTTTAGTTTTTGGAAAAATATCATTACTATTTTCGGAATGCTGTATTTCGTATGCAGTAACTCCTTCCAAAATTTTTCCATCCATTTGTACCTCTAATGTTTTTTGACTTTTTATATCTCTTATAATCTTAAATTCTGGCAAATTTTCAAATCTTTTATTTACGTCTGACATTTATATTATTATCCTTTCAATAATTTTTCCTTCTCCCATCCTCTCACTCCCTTCTTTCAAATGTTGTTGCCTTTTAGGTAACGCATTGAACAAAAAAAATTGGAGTTGGATTTTTTATATCTAATAGATCTACAAGTTTGTCAATATCGTTTGTTGTCAATGTTCCTTTTTTTATCCTATTTCTAAAGGTTCTAACTTGTAATCCTATTTCTTTGGCTACCTCATCTTGAGTATAGCCTTTACTTATCCATATCTCCCTTAGTCCTCTCTGATTTATCATTCGACCACCTCTCTTTTTCCTATTAGGTTACAAATAAGATACCACATATTTTTACTAATGTCAATACCCGATAGAAAAAAAAAATTTAAATTCAGGAAAAAAACGTTGCATTTTAGGAAAAATGTAGTATAATATCAATAAGAAAAAAATAACGAGGTATAATATGGAAATTTCTAAATCACGAAAAAAAATAAAACCAACTGATAAAGAAATTAAAAGAGCAGAAGAATTAAAAAATTTGAGACTAAAAAATAATCTTAGTTTAGAAGAAGTTGCTCAAAAATTAAATATATCCAAAGTTACGTTATCAAGATATGAAAATACTGATATAACAAATATTCCAATGGGGAATATTGAAAAATTAGCAAAAATTTACAAAACAACTCCTGGATATATTATGGGTTGGGAAAATAATTTAAACAATAATGTTCAAATAGATCCGTATTTTGTAGACACATCAGTCTTAACTCCAGAAGAACTTGCAGAATTTGAAAAAGTTACTGGAGTAAATAAGCAACTATTTTTCAATGATGTTGATGATGAACATGATATGGCTGTATTCAAACGTGCTGTAATAGACATATTAATAAAACAGAGAGAGAACAAAAAATAGGATTTTATGCACAAAACAAATTTTAAAAAGTTGGCAAAAACTTTAATAAAAAAATATGGAACTGATAATCCTTTTAAAATTGCAGAACATCAAGGAATAAAAATTATCTATTCCGATTTTTCATCTTGGCTAGGCCTATACACCTGTATTGGAAATGAAAAAACAATTTTCATCAACATCAAACTTCCCTACTTATCCAAACGAATAGTATGTAGCCACGAATTAGGACACGGACAGCAATCATTTAATGAAGCTGTATCTATATTTATGAAAGTGAAAAACTTCTGTCCGAAACAAGCCAAGTTGAACAAGAAGCAAACGAATTTGCTGCAACTTTAATATTTAACAATAAGGATATTTATAAACTTGATTTAACAGAGTTAGATAAAAAGTTATTAAAAGAATTAGAAAAATATTTATAAATTGGAGAACAATTTTTGTGGAAGAAAATAAAGAAACAATTTTAGTATTTTACGTAAAAGGTTCTGTAAAAAAACCTTATAGAGTTGCTTTTTGGAAAGAAGAAAACTCTAAGGACATACACAGCGGTTGTGGTTGTCCTGCCGGAAGAAGAATGCAATATTGCAAACATAGATTTCAGTTAATTGAAGGTGATCTAACTAATTTAGATGATTCAACTGAAAATGCAAAAGAAAAATTAGAAGTCTTGTATAACTGGCTTGAAGATAGTGATATTGGAGATTTCTTTGAAGATTTTATCAAAGCTAAAACAGGAGAAAAATTAAGTAAAATAATAAATGGTATGAAATTTTATTACTCCGAAAATTTAGGAACTAGAAAAAATCAATGGGGATTTGATGAACCATACTACGAATACAGAGATTTTACAGATGATGAATTAACCGAAAAATTTGGAATTTTACATAATGAATTATCTGAAGAAGAATTTCTAAATATCATTGAATCCAATGTAATTGTAGTTGGAAACAATAATAATAACTATATTTTTGATGAAAATAGAAAATATTATGGCACATTTAACGGAAGCCGACAAAAATTTAAAGGATACGGATTAATAAAATTAAAAGATAACAGATATACAAAATCTCAATATTTAATTGAAAGCCTTAAATATTATAAAACTATTAATATAAAAAGTTTGAATGAAAAGATGAAAGAAATTATGAAATAAGAAAGGAAAAATATTTTTATGAAAAAATTATTATTGTTTTTGTGTTTAGGAGTTTTAATTGTATCATGTGGAGATGAAGAAAGCAAAGAAACATCACCAGAACTTAAAGTTGATAAACAAGTCGAAAAAACAAATGAAGAAGCACCAAAAAAACAAGGTTTTGAACCTAGAATTATAAAAAATCAGGAAACTGGAGAATACATTATACAAGTTTATGTACCAGAAACAGCCACTCACGATGAAATTTATAAAACTATAATGGATCTTCAACTAAAAAAAAGAAAAGATTTTTTAAATGATAATATTGTTATAGTTGCCTACAGTGATGAAGATTTTATAAATAAACGTCTTATGGGAACTCACGCTCAATGGAAAATGGAAAAAAGTGCAACCAAATATATGAAAATCTTACCAAGAACTGAACAATTAACTCCTGAAAATAAAAAAGATTTTCTAGAATATTTACAAATTATTGAAGCACTACAAGATTCTGGAGACGACTTAAAAAAAGCTAAAAAAGAAGCTGAACCTCTTATGAAAGCAAAACATCCTGAAAATTATAAAGATATAATACAAAAAGCAGAAAAATATCTTTACGGAATAGAAAATGAAAAAACTGAGGAAGAAAAATTAATGGAGAGTGCAGAAAATCCTGATCCTAACAGTAGTTATCAAAAATTTAAAAAAGAAAAAGAAAAAAATAAATAATATTCAATAAAGTGAAATTAAACCAAAGAAAAAGAGATTTAATTCCAGAAAACGTAAAAAATTTAAAATAATACTTGACAATTTATAAATTATAAAGTACGATAAAGTATATCAATACCTTTGCAGTACTTTAAATAGTACAGGGTTCCGGCCTACGCAAAGGTTTTTTTTTATAAGGAGAAAAAAGAACAGTTAATACCTATGATGGAAAACATCTATCTTTTGAAGAACAAATAGAACTGTTTGAAAAACGAGGAATGAAAACTGGGGAATATCATTACCCCAGAAAAAAGAAATAGAAAATTTTACAATACATGTGCTAGGAGCGTGATTTAATGGACGAGAGAAAATTTAGTGAATATTTGAATGCAAATTCAAATAAATATATTCAGGATAAATATTCAATGAGTTTAAGAGAACTAATAACCATGCATCAAAACTCAGAGATTAATTTAACACCTGTTTACCAAAGATTATTTAGATGGACTGAAGAACAAGCTAGTAAGCTGATTGAATCTATAATGTTAGGAGTACCACTTCCACCTATTTTTGTATCAGTCCGAAACGGAAATTGGGAAGTAATAGATGGCGTTCAAAGAATATCTAGTATTCTTTGGTTCTACGGAAATCTAGAAAATAAAAAACCTTTAACGTTAAAAAATTTAGAAATTCTTAAAGAATTAAACGATAAAACATACAGCGAATTAAAAAAGAAATATTCGAGTTCTGTATTCAAATTTTTTGACATGAGAAGAATTGATGTTAATTTATTCGTATCTGAAAATATAGAATCTGAATACACTCTTTTTAATAGACTTAATACGGGTGGAATTACTTTATCTGCACAAGAAATCAGAAATTTTTTAATTTCAAAATTAGATAATAAATTTTATGAAGAAATTAAAGCTTTTAAAGATACTAATTTATGCGAACATGTTTTAACCATTAGTCCTAAACAGAATTCAGAAGACTATAGAAGTGAGCTGTTAATTTATGCATCAATTATAATAAATAATGATATTGATTTTGAAGGTAAAAAAGGAATAGAAATATTTAAAAGTATAGCTAAAAATAACTACTCGTCACGTGATAGGTTTATAGATTTATGCATAACAGAAGTTTTAAAGAATGGTAAAGCAATAAAAGATATACAAAGCATAATGAACTTATTTGAAATCATACACAGGCAAGTACCTATAAAACCTTTTGCAAACGGAAGGAAATTTTCACCTTTTTTATACATTTGTGTAATTTCATTTATGCATAAGCATATTAGTGAAAATATAAATTTACCAGAAGTAATAAACAGAATCCAGAATGACGAACGATATAAGAAAAAAGCAAATAGAGGGTCAAACGTAGTAGATCAATTTATCAGCGGTATTGAAATAGGGAGAAACATATAATGAAAAGTAGACCTGATGAGAAATTAATATTTGAATTAACTACTGCTCTGAGTAACAGAAAAAAAGAAATAACAGACTTTTATATGTACATTCAGGGTTGTCAAAGTTCGGGAATTGCGGAAATATTAAATAAATCCTTCATACTACTATTATATGCACATTGGGAAGGATTCATAAAAGAATACACAATAAAATATTTTTCATTCATTATATCTCAGAAACTGGTTTTATCTAAACTTACTGAAAATTTTTTATTAATATATTTAAAAAGTCTTTTAAAAACATATAAAGTTGACAAGAATATTTTTCAAGAAAAAAAGATACTTGATCTGGTTTCAAAAGGTTCTAAATTCAAAATAAAAATTGACGAATATTTTGAAAAATATACAGTAGGAAGTGAAAGCAATTTAAAATTTAAAAATTATAAGAATATTTGTACCATCTTAAATTATAGCTTGATAGATGAAACTAATGTATTTGAAACAAATTTGGAAAAATTAGTGCATAATAGAAATTCGATAGCACACACTGGCTTGAAAGCTAAAGAAAATACCTATTCTGATATTTTAGATATTGAGATTATGAAAAATTTAATAATTGGAGAAATGGAAAATTTTCATAGTTTTATAGAAAAAAATATAGTTAATAGAGAGTATTTAGCGTCTATGCATAATGCTTAAATTATGATATAATAATTTGAGGTGAAATTTTATGATAAAAATAATAAATTCAGATATTATCGAGGCTTTAAATACAATAGAAGATAACACAATAGATTTAATCTTTATAGATCCTCCTTATAATTTGAATAAAAAATATAAAGGAACTTCTGATTTCTGGAATACAGAAAAAGATTATTTAGACTGGTGTTATCAGTGGTTAGAATTGGGTATAAATAAGTTAAAGAAAGACGGCTCTCTGTATTTTATGTGCTCAACACAATTTTATGCATATTTTGATATCTTCATAAGAGAACGACTGCATATAAAATCAAGAATTATATGGGAGTATGATAGTTCAGGTGTACAAGCAAAAAAGCATTTTGGTTCTCTTTATGAACCAATAATCTTTGCAGTAAAAAATAAAAATAAATATACATTTAATTATCAAGATATTTTAGTTGAAACTAAAACAGGAGCAAAAAGAAAATTAATTGACTATAGAAAAAGTCCACCTGCTCCGTATAATGATAAAAAAGTTCCAGGAAATGTTTGGCATTTTCCAAGAGTGAGATTCAAAATGGAAGAATATGTAGAACATCCTTCTCAAAAACCTGAAATTTTATTAGAACGTATTGTAAAAGTTAGTTCAAATGAGAGTAGTGTTGTATTAGATTTATTTGCAGGTTCATTTTCATTAGGAAGAGTATGTAAACGACTAAACAGGAACTATATTGGGATTGAAAAAAGTGCAGAATATTCTAAATTAGGCAATTTAAGGTTAAAATAATCCTACGGCAATAGGATTCGTAAAAATGAGATTAAGAACTAAAATTTTAGAAGGAATAAAAAAAATAGCCCCTACGGCAATAGGGACTAAGCAATGTGATATACTCACAAACACCAATAGAAGTATATCACACAAACCTTTAAAATTCAATACAAGGAGTGTGATTTTTTTATGAAAAATCCAAATGGATATGGAAGTGTATCAAAACTTTCTGGGAAAAGAAGAAAACCTTTTATAGTACGCATTACAACAGGTTTTGATATGGAAGGCAGACAGATAATGAAAGTATTAGGGTACTATGAAACACAGGCCAAAGCGATAAAGGCCCTTGCAGACTATAATGATAATCCGTATAATATTAACTTGAGTGATGTCACACTTAAAGAAATTCTAGACAGAATAATGGAAAGTAAAAAAAACTCAATTGAAAAATCAAGTCTGAAGTCTTATAAAGTGTGGTGCAATTATTTAAAGCCTTTATACAACAAAAAAATAAAAGATATAAGAACTATAGAACTTCAAAATTTTATAGATAATCTCTCCCATTTATCAAGTGGAACTTTAAAAAATTTAAAATCTTTCATAGGAATACTTTTCAAAAATGCAATGGAGATGGATATAATCGTCAAGGACTACAGCCAGTTTATAAAATTGCCTAAACATAAACCAAAAATAGAAAGAAAGGTTTTTACTAGCGAAGAAATTGCTTTACTGTGGGAAAACATTATTGAATTAGAATATGCTGACGTAATTTTAATTCTGATTTATACAGGTATGCGAATAAACGAACTTCTAAAACTTCAAAAAACAAACGTAGATTTAGAGCAAAATATAATCATTGGCGGAAGTAAAACTGAAGCTGGAAAAAATCGTGTAATACCAATACATCCAAAAATACTCCCACTCATAATTAAAAGAATGGAAAACAAGACAGAATACCTGATTCCAAATAGAACTGAAAAAAGTTTCTACAATTATAACAATTTTAGAAAAAATGAATTTCTGAAAATAATGGAAAAGCTGGATATATCACACACAATACACGATACCAGGCATACCTTCGCTACAATGATAAGCGATGTGTCAGATAACGAGAGTGCAATAACTGGAATAATAGGGCATACAAACATAAGTATGACTAAGAGATATACACATACCAACATTGAAAAGATGAGAAAAGAAATTGAAAAAATAAATTGATATATTTTTTGACGGCTGAACAGACAGCCGCCTTTTTTATGAACACTACATATTGTGATATTTATTGTATTTTAACCACAATATATAGTGTGTAATTGTTACGTATTTGTTACATACGTAGTTATTTTACGTGATTTTTAGATACAGTTTAATCGCCACAAAGTACTTTAAATACAGTATTTCTGTTTTTAAGAAGTCTTAATAATCATTTCTTAAAATTTTCAATATTAATTCTCTTATAATTCTTTTAAAATTTCCAAGTTATGTTAAACTGTGTATTAGATATTTATATCAAAATTTTTATTTTAGCTTTTTTCTTTCCAAATTTAACAAACAATAAAAGAAAATTCCATTGACAAACACCCCAAAAATGAAGTAAAATTTAATAACAAAATGAGGAGGAAACTTAATGGCAAAAAAGAGAGCATCAAAAACAAATAAAAACAATAACAAAATCAATGGATTAAATATAACATTTGAATCAATTTTAATTGGAATTATTGGAGCAATACTTGTATCTGCCAGCTCTTTTTATATCGTACTCAAATTTGGAGCATTACCATGGCCAACGATAATGGTTACACTTTTATCAATGATGGCACTAAAATTCTTTAAAAAGACGAATAATAAGGAAATTACAATTACACATACCATTATGAGTGCTGGTTCAATGGTGGCGGGAGGAGTTGCCTTTACAGTTCCAGCCTACATTATTTTAGGCGGAAAATTAACAGACATAAATCAGCGGCTGCTTTTTATCACAATTTTGATTGGAAGCATTGCAGGTTCATTTTTGTCCTACATTTTTCGTTCAAAGTTAATTGAAGAAGAAGATTTGGAATTTCCAATTGGGGAAGCGGCTTACAATCTTGTAAATTCTGGTAAAAATACTGCGAGTTTTCATTATGTTTCATTTGGAACGTTATTTAGCTCAATTGTGGCTCTTTTTCGTGATTTTAGCTTTACAAAAGGAAAAGCTCCTATTATTCCAGCATTAGTTTCACTAAAAAATGTGCCTTTCAGCTTTTACGTATCGCCTCTTTTAGTTGGAATCGGGTATGTGCTTGGATTTTTAAATACATTTGTCTGGTTTTTAGGTGGCGCTGCTGTAATTTTTGTTTGGGAACCGCTTGCAAAAATGTTTAAAATTGCTGATTTTCCCATTATGAAAAATAGTTTTGGAATGGGATTTATGATTGGAATTGGAATTGCTGTAATTTTAAAAATTATTTTTTCAAATAAATCAAAGAATAATTCAGAAAATAGAAGTATCATTACCAAATTATTTATTTTATCAGCCGTTTCAATAATTATAATAATTTTTATTTATAAACTTCCTATATTTCTTGCATTAGTTTTAGTCCTAATCTCGATTTTATGCACGATAATCGCAGGTTATTCGACTGGAAAGACTGGAGTTAATCCAATGGAAATTTACGCCATAATCACAATTCTAGTAATTTCATTTTTAAATAAAATGTTAAACGGATTAAACATTGGCGGAATAAAATTTTCTACAAACTTAAACACTCTGACGTTATTTTTACTAGCTTGTATTATAGCTGTCGCATGCGGACTTTCTGGGGATATTCTAAACGACTTTAAATCGGGATATAAAATGAAAGTAAATCCATCAGAACAGCTTTTTGGTGAATTAATCGGCTCAATCGTAAGTTCTTTTGTAATAACATTCTTATTTTTTGTATTTTTCAGAGTCTATAAAACTATCGATCCAGTAGAAAATACCGATTTGATAGCATTACAAGCCTCCATTGTTGCAACAGTAATAAACGGAATTCCGTTTTTGAATATTTTCTTTATTGGACTTGCAGCGGGACTACTTTTAAGCCTGTTAAATTTACCAGTTTTAACTTTTGGAATCGGAATCTATGTGCCGTTTTATTTAACTTCAACAGTATTTTTAGGCGGACTTGCAAGTTTTTTTGGAAACAGAATTTCACAAAAATCTCACTCAAACCTGCTTTTAATTTCTAATGGATTAATGAGCGGAGAAGCGATTATAGGCGTTATTTTATCAATTGTTGCTTATATTAAGCTGTTTGTAAAATAAAAAAATATCTTTATATATTTAAATTTAGACAAGATTTTGAGTTTAATTTTTTAATAAACTCACTAACAGAAAGGAAAAATAATGATTTTAGGATTTGATATTGGAAATACACATATTATACCGATTTTTTATAATGAAAATGGCGATATTCTAGCAACTTTCAGAATACCAACACATCTGGAATTTACTGAAGATACTCTTTTTGTAATGTTAAAAGAATTTGCCAAAAACAGCAATTTAGAAATTTCAGATATTAAAAATATTGTTGTTTCATCAGTTGTTCCAAATATTAACGAAAATTTTACAAGACTTGGAAAAAAATATTTTAACATCAATCCAATGTTTGTAACACTTGACAATGTAGAAAATGAAATAAAAATTTTGCCAAATATGGAACGTGGTCTCGGTGCAGACAGGATTGTAGACATTTTAGCGGCAAAAAAACTATATCCAGAAAAGGAACTTTTAATAATTGATTTTGGTACAGCTACAACTTTTGACATGATAAAAGATTCCACTTATATGGGTGGCTGCATTCTTCCTGGAATCACACTTTCAATAAATGCCTTATTTAGCAATACCGCTGCCTTGCCAAAAATTGAATTTACCAATCCTGAAACAGTTTTAGGAATAAATACAATTTCACAAATAAATGCCGGTATCTTTTACGGAAATGTTGGTGCAATAAAAGAATTGATTTTACAATACAAAAATTCCTTTCCAAACGCTTACGTTATTGCAACTGGTGGACAGGGACAGAAAATTTCAGAATATATCAAAGAAATTGATGAATATGTAGCAAAACTTGGAGAAACGGGAATTTTTGAATTTTACAACTTAAATAAAAATAAATGAAGGAAATAAAATGAATAAAATAACAAAAAATATATTAATTGGCTCAATAATTACAATAGCTGGAGCAGTTGCAACCCAAAATGTTGTTGCTGGAATTCTTTACCATGAATATAAAATCAAGACATATTATGAAAAAGATGATAAATCTCGAAAAAATCAGGATTTTATGATACTTCTTCACGGTATTTATGGAAAAAGTTCAGATATGGAAAGTATCGCACAAAAATTTAAGAATGATTACAGGATTATCAATATTCAGTATCCTACTACCAAGGACACTGCTGAAGAGATTGTTGAACGTTATATAAAGCCAAATATTGAGGATATTAACGGGCAAATTTATGCAGATAATTTGCATAGAAAAATAGAAAATCAGTATTATGAAATTGATGAAAATGGTAAACGAAAAGATAAAAAAAATGATGAAAATGTACAAAAAAATATAAAGATTAATTTTGTAGCACACTCGATGGGAACTGGGATTTTACGATATTATTTAAAGGAAAATACTCTTGAAAATTTAGGAAAAGTTGTATTTATTTCTCCGCCATCGCACGGAAGCCATCTCGCAGATGTTCCATTTGTAGACAAACTTCCATTTATGCTTGGAAAAGTCGTCCCACAATTTAGCACAAAAAAGGATAGTTTTGTAAATCAGCTTGGCGAGCCTAATTACGATTATATGATTCTGATTGGAAATAAGACAAATAATCCGCTATATTCAATGATAATTCGTGGAAAGGACGATGGAATGGTGCCTTTGGAAACTGCGAAAATGGAATCTGATAATTTTAAAATTATTAATAATACTACTCACACGAGTATTTTAAAAGATAACCGAACAATGAAGGAGATTTCTGACTTTTTAAAAAGTCCTGATATAAAAGAAAATGATGAAAAAAAAGCCAACAAGACGAACTAACTACACAACCAAAAAAACTACAAAAACAAGAAATATTCCAAAAACTGAGCAACCTTTCTTAGAAGGGATTTCCTGTGATATCTATGTTGGAAAAAAAGCTGGCATTAGTGTACGAAATACAATCCAAAAAGCCAAAAAATCAGTCACAGTAATTTCTCCCTTTTTAAGTGGAAATATGATATCTGAAGATATTTTTAGTTCATTAAATAAAGATGTGCAGGTAAATATTATTTCAAAAGATAATGAAAAAATTTATCCTTTTTTACGAAAAAACTTATTTAAATATCATTCAATGCCAGGTTTTGGAAAATTTATTCTCCTCTTAGGAAAACTTATACTGATAATACTCTATTTAATTTTGTCGATTTTAATACTGGAAATTTTTACACTGTTTCTTTTTGATGTTTCCTTTATAAAGTCTGTATTTCCAATTACAAAAGCTAATCTTCTAGCTTTAACAATTTTTCTAGGACTTTTTACATTTTTCTTAAGAACAGTAATAAAAAACAATGAATTTTACTATTCATTGCGTGATAATTTTAATATTCATATTTTAAGCAAGAACTACGATCTTCACAGCAAAATCTACATAATTGACAATAAAATTGCATTTTTAGGTTCCTTAAACTTTACCGACACAGGATTTATGCTAAATCACGAAACTTGCATAAAAACAACCGACAAAACTGCAATTAAGCACTTAAATAACGTTTATAAAGATTTACTGAAAGTAAACCCAATATCACTAAAAGAATTGAAATATAAAATTAGCAAAAAAGATTAGAGTTGCCTAGTTTAACAATTTAGACAACTCTTTTTTTAAATATAATTACAATTAATCTATCGGATTATAGCTTCCGTCCCATTCCAACCCCAAACTGTTAGCATAATCAAAGTTATCTGTTGCAAGTTTACCCATTCTCTTATTTACAGTATAACTGAACAAACGTGGCTCAACATTCGGATCTCTACCACATTTCGCATTATTGCTTCGAACATCAATTTCAAATTCCTCATCAGTTTCATCAACATAAAATCTCATGCATTCTATACCTTCACTACCACCAAATTTATGCTTAACTATTGAATTTTGCACAAGTCTTACTGCTTCATTCTCACTTCTCACAGGTACAGCATTTGCCAATCCCGCACATACCAAAGAAAAAATCAAAACACCAATCTTTTTATTAAAAATTTTTTTCATCAAAATCACCTTCTCTTTCAATCTTTTTTCATATTAATTATACCATATTTTTTTATAATACAAAACTCGATTTTTAAAATAGAAATAAAATTCTATAAATCAATTTGATAGTTTTGCTAAAATTCTTAATTATTCATCTTAAAGACTTTTATAATTTTATTTATAAATATTATTATTAATAAATGTTTTTTCTTATTTTATTTATATATTTTTTAACGTAAGGGCATCAAACGCCATGCCCTTACAACCCCGCTTTACGCAAAACTTTCTTATAAAGAAAAAATAAAACTCGCTTCGTAGAAACTACACTCACTTTCGCAAACAAAAGTTATTTTTGCATAAATAAGTTTTATAATTATAAAAATTATGGCGAAAGAAATACATTCGTATTTAGTTATTTTTTCTTTAACGAAATTTTGCTTATTTAATGTTTTTCAAATTTCAGAACCATACTAAAACAGTTCTGAGTGTGAACCTAAACGAGATAAAGATAATACTAAAATGTCATCATAATATTTATATATTAATAGCCAATCAGGTTCTATATGGCATTCTCTGAATCCTTTGTAATTACTGATTAATGCATGATCTTTATATTTAATATCTAATACTTTCTTTTGAGCTAAAATATCAACGATTTTAAATAATTTATTAATATCTTTTCCTTGCTTTTTGGCTAATTTCAATTCTTTCTTGAATTGTCCTGTAAATTTAATTTTATACACCAAGTGCCTCTCTCAACTCCTCTATGCTGTCATACCCCTTTACACTATCATCTCTTGCAATTCTATCAGCTTCTCTCATTGCTTCTAAAGTCACTTCATTTGGCTCTTCTTCCAATTTCAATTCAAAAGGGATTCTATTTTCCCTAATTGCAGTTTTTAAGAACATATTTACTGCGGTTGTCATTGTCAATCCAAATTTGTTAAACAATTCGTTTGCTTTTTCTTTTGTTTCTTTATCAACTCTAATACTTAAATTTGCATTTGCCATAACAAATACCTCCTTTTTTTCTTCATTGTATCAATTTTTAATTACATTGTCAATACAATAAACCGATGTTAATAATATTGAAAACAGAATTGATTTTAATTTGAAAATTAATTAAAAAATACAATTGTTTAACTAAAAGAAAAAGAGCAAAATACATCCTCTCCAAACGAGAATCCTCTGCCCTTCATATATAAGTTTATCATTTATTAATATGTCCTATTTCCCTCTCTATCCCTACAGTATACATTTCCATACTGCTTATAACATTTCACTCCTCTTTCAGCATCTTCCCTGTTCACTTCATCCAGCAGACTGCAACTGAACGTAGTCATAGCAAGTATAACCAGCATAATTATTTTTTTCATAAATATACATCTCCTTTTATATTGTTTTTTTCTATATCAAATTATCATTCCATTTCATGTATTAACTATTTATGTGTTTTTTTATATTTTTATTATACAATATTTTAAGTTTGGGTGCAAGCTATTTTATATTTTAATATTTTTCTACAACTTATTAATTTCCACTTCCAATTTATCTAGCAACGAATCAAACTGTTTTGCTACAGCCTCGATTGTTTCAATTTTTGATAAGTCAACTCCTGCCTTTTTAAGCTGTTCCATTGGGAAGTCATTTCCTCCTGAGCTTAATAATTGGATGTATTTGTCTAGTGTTTGTTTTTTCTCGCTTTCATCACTTGAATTTATCATTTTTTCATATAAAATCGCTGATGAGGCAAAGCAAGTGGCGTATTGATACACGTAAAATGGCGAGTTGAAAAAGTGTGGAACTCTTGCCCAGAAAATATAGATTAAATCATCTTTTTCTATTATGTCGCCGTAATATTTGTCAAACAAGTCTTCCATAATTTTGCTTAAAACTTCCGCTGTAATCGGCTCTCCAGCTTCTGCCAGCTTGTGTGCCTGATATTCATAATCTGCTAGCAATGCTTGAAAATAGAATGTTCCAACAATATTTCCAATTTCCTGCTCCAGTAGTGCGATTCTTTCTTTTGGATCATCGGTATTTTCTAGCATGTAATCGAGCAGTAGTCTTTCGTTAAATGTGGAAGCCACTTCTGCTACGAAAATTGTGTAGTCTGCCATCGAGAAAGGCTGATTTTCATCTGAATAAAGAGTGTGCAAGGTATGTCCCAGTTCGTGTGCCAATGTAAATACGCTGTCTAAAGTCTTGTTGTAATTTAGAAGCATATATGGGTGAACTCCGTAAACTCCTGCAGAATACGCTCCCGTTCTTTTCCCTTTCGCCTCAAATACATCCAGCCAGCCTTCTGAAATCGCTTTTTTCATTTTTTCTACGTAATCTTTTCCAAGCGGAGCAACTGAATTTAACACTATTTCCTTCGCATCATCATACTCGTATTCCTTGTCAAATTCTATCAGATTAATTGAGCCGTCAAAATTATAATATTTTTCAAGTCCTAAAATTTTCTTTCTCAATTTTAAATATCTTTGCAATGGTTTTGTATTATTTTTCGCCGTATTGACAAGATTTAAGTAAATTTCTTCTGGAATATTGTCACTCTCCAGATGGCTTAACAAAAATGAATCGTAATTGTAGGCTTTCTTTGAAGCAATTCCCTTTTGCAAAATTGAGTTATAAATTGCAGCAATCGTATTTTTTTTCTTTTCATAAATTGTATAAAACGTCTGAAACATCAGTTTTCTGTCTTCCTGATTTCTATTTGTAGACAAAATTTTAGAATAATTGGCAGGCGTTACATCCACTTCTTCTCCAGAATTAAGCGTAACTTGAGGCCATTCCACATCCGTAACCGTAACTTCCGAATAAATGCTTCTCGGTGCTGAAAAGAATGAGCTGTAGTACGACAACAATTTGCTTTCCTTTTCTTCCAGAATATGCTTTTGCAGTCTAAATAAATTTTTCAGTCCAAATCTATAATCATCAAATTCTTTTTTTTCAATCCATTTTTCAATATTCTCACGATTATCAACCAGTTCGGAATTTACCCAGGACAATTCAGTAGAAATCTCTGCAAATAAAAACTGCACCTTCTGCAAATGCTCCACAGCCTCCTTAGCCGACGAGTTCAAATCCCTCGCAAGCTGAGGATAACGATACAATTTATAAGAAATCTTGTCCATCTCCTCCTGCTTCTGAAAAAACTCCAACAACTTCCCTTCATTCCCAAATTGCCCTTTAAACCCAGCCAATTCTTTTTTCAGCTCACTAACTTTCTCAAAATTCTTCTCCCAAGCTGAATAATTTTCATAAATATCTGATAAATTCCATTTATATTCCTGTTTTATTTCATTTCTTTCCATCTTTTCATTCCTTTTCTATTTTTATAATAATTCTTTTTCAAATCTAAAAGTTACATATTTTAAACCCTAGAATTACTTAATTATCAATTTGATAAAAATCTTTAAAAAACTATTTTTCTTTAAATTTTTCATACAAAAATAATATCAACGCAATAGGAATTATCCAACCTGCAACTGATAAAAATACCGAAAGTGCTAATTTCAGAAATGCAATTACTGCCACAATCCCAATTGCTATTACAAGACATCTTATCAATATTTCAAAATTACTTTTTGGTGTAACATCTTTCATTTTTCTACCTTCTTTCTTTTATTTAGAACATTCTTTATTTTAAAACATTTAGACCAAGTTATAAATAATAGACATGTTCGATAACCTGAGTTTTTGTGTTTCCACAAGTGGTCAAGACCCTTTGCTTTAGAATATTTATTTTTATTAAATTCTAAATGTATTTCTTCACAAGTATCCGTTCTTTCCCCTTTTTTGTTTCCCCCTTATCCAAAAACAATTTATACTTCCCAAACCCTCTAATCGTAATCAAACTCCCAATTTCAAGCATTTTAGATTTATCCTTTTCTTCCACATAATCAACTAGAACCTTTCCTTTTTCAATCGGCTCAATTACTTTTGTACGAGATAAATTTGTAATCGTTGAAACAATGCTGTCCAAACGCTTGGAGGGAACTGTAATTAACTTATCATCATATTTATATTGCGGAAGAATATTTTTATTTTTTGTGTCAATAATTTCAATTTCACAAGATGCTTTTCCAATTTGCTTTAATTCCGAAATAATATAATCCGCAATTTTCTCTGATACTGGAATATATCCTGATATTTTCCTGCCCTCATTTTCCAAAATCAAGTCTCCCATAAGCTCCCTTTTTATATTAAGTCCCATAAGGCTTCCTAAAAAATCTTTATGAAGATATTCACGAAATCTTGAATCTATTAATATTTTTAACAATTTATTTGGAAATTGAAAACTATTCTCACTAAACTCATTATTACAGTCCGCATAATCTTCAATTTTTTCATCATCTTGTACCAAACTTTTGCCATTTTTTGCAAAATTATCATAAACATCTCTATTTCCAGCTATAAAACTATCAGGCACAAATGCAATTTGCCGTCTATCACTATCCGCAAAAACTCCATCACAAATAACATTAAGTCCATCCATCCTTTTCCCCAGCTTCTTCCAAAAATTCGGCGTATAAAACTCCTCAGTAAAGCTCATAATCTCATATTCCTTCGCCACTTCATAACAATTATACAATTTGCTAGCCAAATACTCCATTTCTTTCGGAAACTGCCTCAAAAAATTTTCTTTTTTCATATTTCTCCACTTCTAATCTTCATTTACAACCCTTAGATTATCCCAATCTACATTTCTGTCCTTCTCTTCCCTTTTCTTCTGAAGCTCAAATTTTTCATATTCAGAAATCAAACTTCCCAGCTTTGAAATCACATACGCCACAACACCTATATCATCACCAAACCCAATAATCGGCAAAATATCAGGCACCGCATCAATCGTAGAAATCACATAAATAATCGCTCCAATAATTTTTACCTTATCCATCGTTGGAATCTTAAATTCCCCTCTTTTGTCCGCTTGCAACATTCTCACAAGAAGTCCAAACTTTGATGCAACTGCTCCCAAATTATTTTTCAACTTTCCAGCCTTTTTCAAATCTTCTGCTGTAATATTTGTTTTTTTATATTTCTCATATAATTTTTTCGCTCTTTTTAACATAATTTCTCCCCTTTCGCAAATGAAACTTTTGGTAACCTAATTATACTAAAAAATTTCTTACAATTCAACTTAAATAATTATGGATTATTCTAGTTAAATTATAAAAGCTCCGCCAGTTCATTAAAACTAAAAAGTTTATTTTATTAAAGAAAAAAATATTTATTATAAATTTGAATATAAATAAAATAAAAAAAGCGATATCTAAAAGTTTAAAACTCTATACATCACTTTTTTAAATTTTTATAATTTATCCATTTAATCTTAAAAATAAATTCAATATACTTCATTTAAGTTCCATTATCATTACTTTCAATCCTTCATCAGAAATAATATGCTCCAAAAGTTTAAATCCAAAATCTCTATAAAAATTAATTAATCTAGATTCATTCTGACATTCCAACCAGACATATTTAGTATTTATCAATTCCTTTATCTTCAATAACAAATTATATGCCGAAGTTAGTAAATCTTTTCCTGTAATTTTTTTCAAAATATCATCTGAATAATTTTTCCCAAGTTGTCCCAACAAAAAACTACTTGTCATCAAATCACCATTTCTTAATATACTTCCGCTATTACTCAGTTTCTTTTGCTGTGTTTTTGAAAGCACATTCAATTCTTCTTTTGAAAGAATTAAACTTCTATTTGCAATTGTAAAATATCCTAACATTTCTTCAATATTATCATCGTATACAAGATATGTCGAAGAAATACAAGATTTTTCAAATTTGATCGCTTTTTCCTGTAAAAATGTTTCTATATCATTCTTTTTATTTGAAATAGAAATACTTTTAAAATTTTTCAACATTTTATTTACATCTGTTTCTTCATATGTATTCACAAAATTTTTTAAATTGATATTTTCCAATTATTTTGTCCCCTTTTTTCTAAGATTCCATTTTTTACCTATCGCTTCTATAGTTTTTTCATCATTAACCTTAATCTCTAAATCCTCATTTTTATTTACAGTAAATCCTTCTTCCATCATTTTAATAAGCTCTTCAGCCGCTTCCTTATTCAATTCTAAATTTTTGAAAAAACTGCTTGTAGCCATAACTATCACCCCTTATCTTTTATTTCTTAATTAATATAATTATACCACATAAGAAATAAAATTTCCATAAAATTTTAAAAAATAGTTAAAAAAATTAATACAAAAAAGAGAACTACATATTAGTAATTCCCTTTAAAAATATTATTTATTCAAAATATTATTTATTCTAGCCAACGTTCTTTCTTTCCCAATAACTGCGATTACCGTGTACAAATCCGCTCCTCTGGCTTTTCCTGTAATAACTGCTCTAAGTGGCATTAATACTGCTGCTGGACCTTCTCCTATTTCATCTTGCAGTTCGTGCAGGATTTGCTTTGCTTCATCTTCTGAAATTTCTTCATTTAATTTATTGATTTTTTCAATAAACATTTGGATAGATTTTTTACCAGTTTCTGTTTCAAGTGAAGAAGTCAGTTTTTCGATTGATTTTCTTTCCTTTTTATTCATTCCTTCTTCAATTACTGGCAATTCAAATTCATCTTCAAAGTAAATTGAAGCATTTACTGGCAATTCCTTTAATGTTTGTGAACCTTCCCTTGTAATTTCCACAATTCTTTTTAATTTTGAAAATTCTTCATCTGACAAGTTTTCATTTTCATAGTAACCAGCTTGCACAAAATATGGAATAGCCAATTTTGTCAATTCATCCAGATCCTTTAATCTCATGTGATGATTGTTTACCCACCCCAATTTAACTAGGTCAAATACAGGCCCTCCAAGAGAAATTTTATCAAATGAGAAATTTTTTATCATTTCATCAATAGTAAAAATTTCTTTGTTTTCTCCAAAGCTCCATCCCATAAGTGCAAGGAAGTTTAGTAATCCTTCTTTTAAGTAACCTTCTTCTTTGTAGTAGTTCAATGAAACTGGATTTTTTCTTTTTGAAATTTTAGTTTTGTCAGCATTTCTTAAAAGTGGCATGTGATACCATTTTGGCTCATCCCATCCAAATGCTTTGTATAATTGAATATGCTTAGGCGTAGAAGAAATCCACTCTTCCGCTCTTATAACGTGAGTTATCCCCATCAAATGATCATCAACAATATTTGCCAAATGATAAGTTGGGAATCCATCAGATTTTAATAAAACTTGATCGTCAATTTTACTGTTTTCAAATCTAATTTCTCCTCTTAATCCATCATTTACAACAGTTTCACCTTCGTAAGGCATTTTCAATCTAATAACATAAGGCTCTCCAGCCGCTAATTTTGCTTCCACTTCTTCTTTTGACAAGTTTCTGCAATGCCCGTCATATCCTGGTGCTTGTTTCATAGCCGCTTGTCTTTCTCTTAATTTCTGTAATCTTTCAGCAGTACAGAAACAATAATATGCTTCCCCTTTTTCCACCAGTTGTTCAGCATAATCCTTATAAATCGAAAATCTTTCCGATTGTCTATAAGGCCCTGCTTCTCCCCCAACGTCTGGACCTTCATCATAATTTAACCCAAGCCATTTCATCGCATCAAAAATTTGCTGTTCCGAATCTCCTGAAAATCTCGTTCTATCTGTATCTTCTATTCTTAAAATAAAATCTCCGCCATTATGTTTTGCAAACGCATAATTAAATAGTCCAATGTAGGCAGTTCCTACGTGTGGATCTCCAGTTGGAGACGGTGCTATTCTAACTCTTACTTTTTTATTATCACTGTTTGACATTTTTTTCTTTTTTCTCCTATCTATTTTGTTATTCTTTGTATATTATATAATAAAATAAAGTATTGTGCAACAATTTGATTTTATGATATTGTAATAAATTTTATTAATTTATCTTTTTTACTTAAATTCTTTTATTTTTTATTATTTTCAAAAATTTTTTAGGCAGTTTTCTTAATTTTTTAAGTTGTTCTTCATCCCTACACCCAAAACTTACCATCACTGAAACTCCATATTTCTTCAATTCAAATACACTTTTTTTGAAAAATAATTTCTACTTTAATATCTTATAACTCTTTTATATTTATCAAAAGCATCACTTATTGCCTGCTTGTATTCTTCCTTTTCATAAAGGTTTTCTAAAATATATGAATAATATATGGACTCGCTAATCCGTTCTTTCTTATCTAAATCAAAAAACTGAACAATTACAAATTTATATTTTGTTCCTTTATCTTTACACCACTTCCCAATAGTCTCAATAATATCAACTCTATCAATAATAATTTCCTTAGCAGTTTCTTCTTTATTTGTAGGATCATTAACTGCTTGCACTATAAAAAAACGTCCATCGTTTGTTACAGCAGTTATTACTGAATTTTTAAATTTTTTTTGGATAATCTGCTTTATTTCAGTCACATCTTTATCACTTAATTGTTTATATTCAGGACCTCCATCAACCTTAACTTTCATTAAATCGTTTTCATAAGTTGTTTCTGCTTCTATTCTTTTTTTCTTCGTTCCTTCTGATATCTGTTCTGAACTTTCTTGCTTTTGACTCGTCTGTTCAGATGTATTATTTGGTTTATTTTTATTTTCATGTTGATTATTTTTATTACCACACGAAAATGCCGTTACCAGCAACATCATTACAAAAATTTTTTTCATAAAAATCCTCTTTCTGCCAATAAATTAATTTGAGTATATTCAAAATTCAAGTATTCGAAAACTACTCAACAACCTCATAAACTTCACTTGGTTCTCTTCTAGTTTTCGGAGTAATATCCTCATCTCTATACCCAAAACTTACAAAATACGAAATTCCATATTCCTTCAAATCAAACACACCTTTTTCAGAGAAGTATTTTTCAGCCATTTCTTTATTAAACCCTTCAATTGCACAGCTGTCAATCCCAAGAGCCGCAGCCATATTCATCATATTTACCATTGCAATGTAAGTCTGTTTTGAAGCCCAGTCAAATAATGCTCTTTCACTTTCCAGCAACTTAAAATGCTCTTTTTGAAATTTTGTAAAAAATTCTTTTCTAATCTTCAAATTTTCATCAGAAATATTTTTTATTTCCTTCCCAATTTTTTCAAAATATCCGCTATCGCCAGTAACACCTTTTCTAGCCAGCACCATAACAATATGGCTCGCCCCATTCAAACTGTTAATCGCTCCCCAAGCAAACTCTCTCATATCATTCAGCATTTCCTCATTTTTCACAAGAATAAATTTCCAAGGCTCAAGCCCAAAAGAACTAGGAGAAAGCCTACCTGTCTCAATAATTGCCATAAAATCTTCGTCTGAAACAACTTTTGTCTTATCGTATTTTTTGCACGCATATCTTCTGTTAAATATTTCAAACATTTCCTTTTTTGTTAATTCTTTATCTTTTAACATTTTTATCACTTCTTTCTGTATATTTATCATATCTTATATAAACTTTACTATTTTTTTATTTATTTAAAAAATTATTTTCTATTCTAAAATCTTGTAGCTCTTGAATACTGAGAAAACCCTTCTTTAAGTGCTTTTTTATAATCTTCATCTTCGTATTTGATTTGTAAAATATGAGAATAATAAATCGAACGACTAATTTCTTTATTCTGTTTTTTATCATAAAATTGATTAATTATAAATTTAAACTCTATCCCCTTTTCCTCACACCATTCTCCAATGGTATCAATAATATCTACTCTATCAATTGTAACTTCTTTTCCTGTTAATTCTTTATTATTACCATCGGTTACGTTTTTTCTTATAAAAAATCGTCCATCTTTTGTTACGGCTATTAATTCTAAATTGTCAAATTTTTTCCGAAGCATCTTTTTTATCTCTTTTACATCACTCTCGCTAAATTGTTTAGAATTATCGTACCCGCTAACTTCAATATTCATTAATTCTTTTTCATATATTTTTTCTTCTTTATTACCACACGAAACCAAAAATAACAAAAACAATAAAAATAATCCTTTTTTTATCATGCATCAATTCCTTTCATATTCCAATAGAATTTACTGATTTTTGATTTTCTCCATCACATCTTTGTCAAACTTGCCAGCTCTAAGCATCTCAATCTCAAATTTATACGGCGGAACTTTTTTAGCCTTTTTATCATCGTTCAAGGCCACATAAGGTGTTTCCAGAATCTTTGGCAAATGAGAAAATTTTTCAAAATGTGCAATTTTATTTAACACTTCAAATCCAATTTTTCCAAACCCTATATTTTCATGCCTATCTTTATGTGCACCACACACATTCTTACTATCATTCAAATGAATTACCGAAATCCTGTCAATTCCAACAATTTTATCAAACTGCTCAATAACTCCTTCAAAATCGTTTACAATATCATATCCAGCGTCGTGAACGTGGCAAGTATCAAAACATACTGTCAGTTTATCCTTTAATTTTACACCGTCAATAATTTTTGCAATTTCTTCAAAACTTCTCCCGCATTCCGTACCTTTTCCAGCCATCGTCTCAAGTGCCACAGTTGTTTTCTGATCTTTTGTCAAAACTTCATTCAGTCCTTCAATAATCTTATTAATCCCAACTTCTTCACCTTCCCCAACGTGAGCACCTGGATGAAGAACAATTCTCTTCGCTCCAATAGCATCTGTCCTTTCAATCTCTGTTCTCAAAAACTGCACCGCAATCTCAAATGTTTCAGGCTTTATCGCATTCCCAAGATTAATTATATAAGGAGCATGCACAACAATATCATCAATATCAATATTATTCTCCTTCATAAGTTTAAGCCCAGCCTCAATATTCAGCTCATCAATCGGCTTTCTCCGTGTATTCTGTGGTGCTCCAGTATAAATCATAAAAGTATTCGAGCCATAAGAAACCGCTTCCTTAACCGATCCCAAAAGCATATCTTTCCCACTCATTCCCACATGTGATCCAATTTTAAACATTTCTTTTTTCGACATTTCTATTTTACCTTTCTATTATTTCTTTTTTTTCTTCAAAACAGGAAGTTCATCATACATCGCTTCAAATAAATTCTTCAAAAGCTCTTTATTTTCAACATCATCAACAAGCAACATTTCCTTTGCCCCCTCATAAGGAATTTCATGCAAAGCATTCGGCATAAGCTCTTTTGCGGATTTTACAGCCTTCACAAGAAACCTGTCATCATAAATCCCACCAATAACTTTTTCCCTATAATAAAGAATATATTCCTCCATCATCCCTCTATATCTAACATTTTCCACTTCCGACAACTGTTCCAATACAAAATTTAAATATTCTTTACTTGAAGCCATATTTAATTCACTCCTTGCTTTTTTCTTCATTTTTACAATTTTTAACTATATCAGGAATATCTTTTACTACATCCTCAATCAATTTAGAAAAATCTACTGCATTTTTAGCTGTAATAACCGATTTTCCAGTATCTGCTTCAATCTCTTTTCTAGTATTTCCTGCTATTGCTCCACCTCGTTTTGCAACTTTTTTATTTTCTTCCAAGCCATTTGGATTATGAATATTAGTTAATTCTGTTGTTGTAGCTTCTGCAAGCATATTAAGTACAAGTTCTAAAGTTGACATATTATCCCTTAAATTCTCTTTTTTTAATCCTTTTAAATCTTTATATTCTCTAGTTACCATCCCAGACCATGCCTTTGAAATTTCATCTGTAAGAATTGCATATTCTATTCCCTTTTTTACTCCATGCTCTTGCATTCCTTTCTAACTTGAATCGCCTGTAATCTCTGATTTATCCATTCTTTTGAATATCCTTTTTTCAAATATGTTTCCAATGCCCTATCAATAGTTAGTTCTGGATCTGTAATTTCATCTATTCTGTCTTTTCCCACTTGTGCCAGCCACATTTTAAATGGTTCTGCCTTAGGAGACGGAATTGACTGAATAATTCGGAAAATTCCTTGTATATCAGCGACATCTGTTAATCTCATTTTTCCATCAGGTGCTTTTAACTTCAACTGTCGACAAATTGTCGACAATTCACTTTTTTCCTCATCTGTCATTCTTTTTTTCATTTTATACCAATAATCTCTAGCATTTACACTATCCGTTAATGCTCCTACAACATCGACAACAGAAAAATACCATTCTTCTTTTTCATTATCCCAAACAGACCTAATTTTTTTACCTTCAAATATTTGTATATTATTCTCCATTATTTCCCACCCCTTATGTAGTTTTTCGAACTTTATTAATATTTATATTATTTTGCATAATCACAAAATTTCACTCGTATTATTATCTCCACAATTTTTATAATCCTTGCAATTTCTCTCTCATCTTGTAAAGAAAAATCCCTGTCGCTACACTCACATTCAATGATTCTATATTCCCATAAATCGGAATAATCGCCTTTATATCAGAATTTTCTATCAGATATTCAGACACTCCGCCACCTTCGTGTCCAAAAATAAACGCATTATTTTCGCATAATTCTATTTTTTCATAGGAAATCGAATCTTCGTGTAAAGCAGTCGCTATTTTTAAATAATTTTTATTATTCAAAAATTCCACAATTTTTTCAGGTGTTTCATAAATTATGTTTAACTTGAATATCCCGCTCATTGTAGCACGTACTGTCTTTGGATTGTAAACATCTACTGAACCCTTTGTCAGAATTAAATTCTGAAAGTTTGCGGCAATCATTGTTCTAATGATAGTTCCAGCATTTCCCGGATCCTGAATATCATCAAGAATTACAACATCTCCCTGTATATCCTCAATTGTATTTAAATTTTTAGAATACAGGAATATTATTCCCTGACTATTTTCTTGAGTTGAAACTTCATCAAACAGATTATCCTTCAAAATTGTCAAGTTATCATGCTTAGAAATTTTATATTTTTCATCAAAATATTCAAATTTCGATTCCTTTACAATAATTTTATTAAAATTAATATTCTCATTTAAAAACTTTTCCCCTTCAGCCTTAAAAATACTGTTTTCATCACGATACTTCTTTTTATCCAGCTTTTTCAACAATTTATAAAATTTGTTATCTGGACTTGCTATTACATCTCTCATTTTATATTTTCCGCTTTCTATTTATTTAAAAGTACAAAAATCCCAATCTATTCAATTCATAAAGCTCAATTTTAGAGGGATTTCTGTATAATTTAAAATATTTATATTTAATTATTGTTCACAACTGTCTGTGTATTTATAAATTTTATTTTTATCTTTTATTATATCTTCACCATCTATAGTAAATGCTGCAAAGCTTTCAACATCTGCACCTTTAACTTCCTTAGTTCCACAATATACTTTATTTGTATCTTTTGCATAACCTGCCATATATTGTACAAATGATGGAATATCAGCATTTTCAACTTTAGATAAAATATTATTTGGAGTTAATTTAGCTAATCCATTAAAATAATAAACTCCATTTTTATCTTGAAAATAACCAGTATAATTTGAATTAATTAATTCATAAAAACCGTTATTAGAATATTTAAAGGTCTTGCTGTCAAAGTTTAAAGGCATTATTTCATATTTTTCATTTCCAATTTTCCCTTTCAAATAATAAACATTATTTTTATCTTTTATGAAAGAAACAAAATCTTCATGATTTTTAAATACAAATTTGTTTCCAACAAACTCCAATCCATCTGGACTTACACCGTTTATTTTATTTCCATAATAATAAACATTGTTTTTGTCTTTTGAAAATTCATCATTCAAAACCTTAAAACTTTTTCTGTCTGCACCTGCTATTTTTTTTAAGCCCATTTTATACAATTCATTTTCATAATATACATTATTTTTATCACGGAAATAATTTTCCCAGTAATCAAATATTTCAAAAGTTTTAGAATCTACTTTAGGATTTTTTACTGCAACTACTTTTACACTTTTCAGTTTATCAGTTTTTTCATCATATACTGTAACAAGTTTATATATATTTTTACTATCACTCAAAAAATTAAGTGGTATATTTCGTCTATTAACAAGCCTTACAACTTTAAAGCCATTTGGGCTTATATCATTTAGTTTTCTTCCTCTATAATAAACATTTTTTTTATCATATGAAAAATCTTCATCTTCTACAATAGTAAAACTATTTTTATCTACATCTTGTAATTGGATAACATCCATTCTTGTATAATAAATATTATTTTTATCTTTAGAATAATTGCTATCTTTCATTACTTCAAAAGTATCCTTATCAACATTTTTTATTATAAGATACCCAGTTTCTTTGTATGGTGTTATGGCATATATGTTTTCATTATCTTTTCCATAAATAATCGTACTTGAATTACTTGAATTATTTTTTATTATTTCAAATTCTTCAGGATTTTTTATACCTAATTTTTCTCCAGAATAAAATATTTCATTTCCATTTTTAATCAAATCATTATCCAAAACTTTAAAATCTTTTTCATTTATTTTCCCAAGATTTTTAACATCTCCAAAGTAATAATACAGGTTATTCTTATCTCTGGCATAATTTGTTCCAGAAACTTCCTTAAAAGTTTGGGGATCTGCACCTTTTACAATGTCTAATCCAGCATACACATTTTTATCATCTTTGGAATATGATCCGTCTGAAATCACCTTAAATGTTTTTGGATTCGCACCTTCAATTTTTTCTCCTGAATAATAGACTGAATTTTTGTCTTTTGCATGACTATGGTCTCCCTCCAGAACCACAAACGAATTTATGTCTGCATTTAAAATTTTATCTGAATTATAAAATACATTTTTATCATCTTTTGAATAATATTGACTCAAAACTTTTATTGTTTTTGGATTTGCCCCGTTCATTTTCTGAATCCATTCGTTAATTGGACTGTAAACATTATTTTTATCTTTTGAATAATTGTCTGGTAGCACTTCAAAAGTTTTACTGTCCACATCTTCAAAAGATTTATTTCCCAAAAAATAAACGCTTTTATCATCTTTCGCATATTTATCATTCAATATTTTAAATGTTTTCAAATCCACATTTTCAACTTTAAATCCTGAATCATCTTCTTTACCATATTTATAATAAATTTCATTATCCTTTTTCACATATTCCGCCATTCCAAAATTTGCTAAAATAAACACCCCTAATATAACTTTAAAAAATTTAGTTTTCATAAAAATTCCTCCAAATCCTTTTCTAAATAATTTATTCAAAAAATGCTTAAAAATATTTAAAACTCTTCAAAATTGAACTAGATAATTAAAAAGAATTTTAGTAGAATAATTATGATTTCTAAATTCTTTTTCAAAGCAGTCTTACTAAAATATAAATAAAATAATTTTTACTTGTCACTCACAATCATTTTCATAAGTCCTATTTTTATCCTTAACTACAACTCCCTCATCTGCATAAAATATAACAAAACTTTCTGCATCTGCACCTTTAACTTCCTTATTTTTACAATACACTCTATTCCTATCTTTTGAATATCCAAATTGAAGTTCCCTGAATGTCGGAACATCTACGCCTTCTATTTTAAGAAATAGTTTATTTTGGATATCCTCAGTTTTCTCGGTATCCAATTTTTCCAAATTTGAATAACCAAAATAATAAATCCCGTTTTTATCTTTAAAATATCCACTGCGTTTATGAACAGTCTTAAAGGAACTGCTGTCAAAATTTAAAGGTATAAGTTTATATTTTTTTTCTTCATTTTTAGCTTTCAAGAAATAAACATTATTTTTATTTTTAAAAATTATAGCATTTTCATCTAAAATTTCAAATCCATCAGAATTTACGCCTTCCAATTTATTTCCATTATAATAAATATTCCTGTTATCTTTTCCAAAGTCTGCTTCCAAACTTACAAAACTGTTATTGTCAGCCGCTTCCAGTTTTTTCAATTCTTTGCCAAAATCCGCATCATAATAATAAACAGTATCTTTATCTCTATAATAAGTATCAAAGTTTTTATTTATCACTTCAAAACTTTTAGTATCCACTTTTGGATTTTCTATGGTAACTAACTTAGTTTTTACAATTTTACCACTATCTTCATCAAAAATAGTAATCAATTTATATAAATTTTTATTGTCAGTCAGGAAATAAAAAGATTCATTTCTGTTATTCAAATCTATAATTCTAAACTCACTAGAACTTATTCCATTTATTTTTTTCCCCATAAAATATACACTATTTTTATCGTAAGAGAAATCGTTCTCATTTTCTTGAATAACAAAACTATCTTTGTCAGCACCTTCCAACTTTACAACATCATTTCGTGTAAAATAAATATTATTTTTATCTTTTGTATACATATTATTTTTCATTACTTCAAAAGAATTTACATCTGCATTTTTTATTATTTTGCTTGAATAAGTTTCATCAAATTTTGTTGATTTTGAAATTACATACACATTTTTATCGTCTTTTCCGTAAATTAAATTTGGAACGTTATAATACTTGCTCAAAATTATTTCAAAAGTTTCTGGACTTTTTATATTCAGTTTTTCCCCTTCTGAAAAAATTCTATTCCCATTTTTTACCACGTCAATTCCACCAGAATACAAAATTTTAAGATTTTTCTTATCAATTTTATCAATTTTCAATTCCCGATAGTAAAGATTATTTCTATCCTTTGAATAATAAGTTGTTCCAGAAAGCCTTTCAAAAGTTTTCAAATCAGCCTCTTTTATTTTCCGTCCTCCTATAAAGACACTGTTTCTATCTTTTGAATACATCTGAACAAGATTATTAGGCTCTAAAATTATTTCAAAAGATTTTGCGTCAGCTCCCTTTAGTTTTTCACCAAGATAGTAGACATTATTTTTATCTTTTCCATAAGATGCATTTTCTTCCATCACTTCAAAAGTAGCTGCATCGACATTTTTTATCTTTTGACCAAAATTCAGAAACACATTTTTATCATCCTTCGAATAAACCTGATTTAATATTTTTATCGTATCAGGATTCGCATCTTTTATTTTATCAGAGCCACTGTACACATTATTATTGTCTTTTGCGTAATAATCAGGCATTATTATCTGAAATGTGCTTTTATCAACATCATATATCGGCGTTCCAGCATAATAAATATTATACTTGTCCTTTGAATAACCTTGATCAATTACCTCAAAACTATTCAAATCCTGAACATATTCAACTTCAAGAAAACTTCCTCCAATATACAATTTGCCATTATTTCTAAAATACAAAAGTTTGTCCTTATTTTTATAAAGTTTGAAATCTTTCGGATTTATCTCCATTTTTTCATCATAATTGTAAATATATTTTTTATCTTTCCCATTGACTTCCCCAATTACCTGAAAAGTCTTAACATCAGCATCTATTAACTTCTTATCAAGATAAAAAACACTTTTCCCATCTTTACCATAAACATCATTTAATTTTACAAATGTCTTAAAATCGGCATCATTTACCTTTTTCTCATTAGCCTGCTCCATTTCATCCTTATAATAAACAGCGTTATCTTTTTTTATATATTCAGCTATTCCCAGATTTGCCACAAGAAATACAAGAATTACAATTTTAGAAAGTTTGCTTTTCATAAAATTTCCTCCAACTCCTTTTATAAACAATTTATCAAAAAATATTTAAAAATATTTAAAACTTTTCAAAATTAAATCAGATAATTAAAAAGAATTTTAGTAGAATAATTATGATTTCTAAATTCTTTTTCAAAGCAGTCTTACTAAAATATAAATCAAAATAATTTTTACTTGTCACTCACAATCATTTTCATAAATCCTATTTTTATCCTTAACTACAACTCCCTCATCTTCTAGCACGACAGTAAAGCTTGGTACATCCACCCCTTTAAATTCTTTATATTCACAATAAACTCTATTCTTATCTTTGGAATACCCATATCCAAATGCTTTAAATGTTGGAATATCTGATCCTTCGAGTTTAATGAAGGCATTCTGCACATCCTTTAATTCTGAATTTAACAGTTTACCGTAATCAAGATAATAAATCCCATTTTTATCTTTAAAATAATTACTTGTATCCTTATTCGCTATATCAAATGAAGCACTGTCAAAATTTAAAGGTACTATCTCATAATCTCCTTCTCCAGTTTTATCTTTCAAAAAATATACACCATTTTTATTTTTTGCAATATCTGGACCAACAAATTTAAACCCTTCTGAGCTGATATTCCTAATTTGCTTCCCAAGATAATAAAGATTTTTGTTATCTTTTGCAAAATAATTATCCATTTCAGCAAAACTATTTCTATCTGCACCTTCAACTTTTACAAGTTCTTTTTTATCATACATATTAGAATAATAATAAACGCTGTTATTATCCCTATAATAACTTCCCGTGTCTTCTTTAACAATCTCAAAACTCGGAGCATCTACTTTTACATTCGTTACAGTAATCAATTTTGTATTTTTCAATTTATACGTTTCAGGATCAAATTCATAAATAAATTTATATAAATTTTTACTGTCTGTCAATAATGCAAATGTTACAGGCTCCCCAGAATTAACAGTTAAATCAACAATCTTAAAGCCTTTTGGACTGATTCCATCTATCTTTTTTCCATAAAAATAAACACTGTTCTTATCATACGAAAAGCCATGTTCTCCAATAGTAAAACTGTCTTTGTCTACATCTTTTATTTTCACAACATCAGAATACGTAAAATAAATATTATTTTTATCTCGTGAATATGCACCAATTTCCATTATTTCAAAAGAATTTATGTCCGCATCTTTTATTATTTTACTACGAATTTTTTGTCCATTTCCTATAATTACATATATATTTTTATTGTTTTTCCCATAAATTATATTTGGATTATTGTAATAATCATTTTTTATTATTTTAAAATTTTCTGGATTTTCTATATCAAGCCTATTTCCATTAGCATAAATTCTGTTTCCATTTTTTATAATATCAAGCACTCCAGCACTCATGTCTTCTAAATTATCTCTAATTTCATCAATTTTTACTTCTTGATAGTACAAGTTATTTTTATCTTTTGAATAAAAAGTTGATTTTTCTAATTTTTCAAATGTTTTTGAATCTGCTCCTTTTATTTCCATTCCAGAAATATAAACTTTGTCTTTATCTTTTGAATATGTTGCAAAAGCTATTTCTGAAATTATTTCAAAAGTTCTAGGATCTGCTTTTTTAATTATTTCCCCAAATAAATAAACATTTTTATTATCTTTTGCGTAAATATGCATTTCTCCTAAAACTTCAAAACTGTCCAAATCAGCATTTTCAATTTTCCCATATTTTGTAAATACACTTTTATCATCTTTCAAGTAAATTTCACTTAAAATTTTTACTGTTTTTGGATTCACTTCTCTTATTGGTCTTGAACCATAGTACACCTTGTTTTTATCTTTTGCATAAGCATCTGGCATTATTATCTGAAAAGTATCCATATCCACATCAGACAAAGTTACTCCACCATAATAAATATTATATTTATCTCTTGAATATTCATCATCCAGTACTTCAAAAGTATCTACATCTTCAATTTCATTAAGTTCATCTAATCCTTCTAAATCATATATTTTTCCATTATTTCTAAAATATACTATTTTATCCTTATTTTTATAAAATTTAAAATCTTTTGGATTTATTTTTACTTTCTGGTTATACCAATAAAAGTTATCTTTATCTCTTCCAGTATTTTCTCCAACTGCCTGAAACGTTTTAAAATCTGCATTTTCTAGTTTTTCGTCTCCATAAAAAACATTTTTATTATCTTTCCCATAAATCTTATTCAATTCTACAAATGTTTTAAAATCCGCATCATTTAGCTTTTTCTCATCTGCCTGCCATATTTCATTCTTATAGTAAACAGCATTATCTTTTTTTATATATTCAGCCATTCCTAGTTTTGTCACAAGAAAGACAAGAATTACAATTTTAGAAAGTCTGCTTTTCATGCACTTCCTCCATAATTTAGAAAATTTGACTATTTCTATTTCAATGTAACTGGTAATTTTTCTCCACCTAAAATATGGTAATGAATATGATAAACTTCCTGTCCACCATTGTCCCCAATGTTAGTTATAACTCTATACCCATCTTTATCCAATTCCAGAATTCTAGCCACTTTTGCCACAGTCAACTGCAATTTACCAAGCAGTAAAGCATCTTCCTCAGTCGCCGCATCCAAATTTTTAATTTCCTTTTTTGGAATTACAAGCACGTGGACTTTCGCCGCTGGATTTATATCATGAAAAGCAAGAAATTCCTCATCTTCATATACAATATTTGCTGGTATTTCCTTATCTATTATCTTTTTAAAAATTGTTGACATAAAAATCACTCCCTTATTTTATTTTTTTAAATTTTGAAAAGGGGTCAAGACCCCTTATTTTATAATAATATTTTTTTGTTAAACCTTAGTAATTTCCGAAAAAGTCTAACAAATATTTAACGATAAAATTTAATTAGAATCTTTTAATATATTTTCTAAATTACAATTCTATTTTTCCGACTCTTTTAGCATGTCTGCCACCTTCAAACTCTGTATTTACAAATGCTTCAACACATGCTAATCCCAAATCTTCTCCTAAAACTCTAGCTCCTAATGCTATAATATTTGCATCATTGTGAAGTCTTGAAAGTTTTGCTGTATACTCGTTGTGGCAAAGAGCCGCACGAATTCCTTTTATTTTATTTGCAGCAATAGAAATTCCAATTCCAGTCCCACAAATCAAAATTCCAAAGTTAACTTCCTCATCCAAAACTTTTTTACTAACTTCCTTAGCAATATCAGGATAATCAACTGAATCCAACGTATCAGTTCCCACATTCACAATTTCATATCCCTTGCTTCTAAGTTCCTTCATCATTTTATTTTTAAATTCTACCCCTGCATGATCATTTCCAATCGCTATTTTCATTTGTAAAGCCTCTTTTCTTCTTAATAATAAGTTATTTAATAAGTTCTTCTAGTAACTCATTTGAAATTCTTTTCAATTTCCCATTTTCATCCACAAAAACATTTACGGTTTCAGCTTTTGCCTTTAAAACTCCATCTGAATTGTGCATTTCATAAGAAAACCTGATTTTAATATTGTTTATTTCTTCAATTTTCACAGAAACTTCAATTTCTTCATCGTATTTTGCAGAATTAATATATTCAATATTTAGCGTCTTTACTGGTAAAATAAATCCCATAACTTCCATATTCTTATATGGAAAGACATCCCTAAAATACTCAGTTCGTGCCATTTCCATCCATTTTAAATAATTTGAATGATACACAACTCCCATTTTATCAGTATCATAATAGTAAACTCTAAGTTTAAAGCTCTTCTTTTTCATTACATTTCCTTAACTTCAATTTTTACACTTTTTCTATCTTTTTTTGCAAGTGAAGACATAAGAACCCTAAGTGCTGTGATTATTCTTCCGTTTTTCCCGATTACTTTCCCCATATCATCTTTTATTACATTAATCGTTATATCTACAAATTTCCCTTTTTCATTGCTTTCAATTGTATAGCTTTCTGTTGAATCCAATAAATTCTCAACCCAAAAATCCACAGTTTCAAAATATTTACTCATTTTATTTCTTTCCTCCATTTTTTATTTAAAATTTTATTTTCTTATAACTATTATATCATAATTTCAATATTCTTATCAAATTTTGTTTATTAATTTTTTGAAGAAAATTTTTTGGTATAAATTATTATAAAATTTAATTATAAATATTGTTTGTTTGTTTTTATAATATACAATTAATCATAAACGTCCGATAATATAAATTAGTGATTATTAAAAATTTAGTATTGATTTTTTACACAATATTATGTATAACCAATTTGAAATGATACTATGCCAATGAAACCAAAGTAAATAATTAAATTTTTATTGAGAAATGGTTTTGTTGAAATTAATGGCGGTAAAGGTTCTCATAGAAAATTTTTCAATCAAAGTACAGGCAGAACAACCTTAGTTCCATATCATTCTAAAGAATTGAAAAAGGTATGGAACATACAATTTTAACTCAAGCAGGGCTTAAAAAATAGCCTTGTTTGTAAAAAAGAAAAAACAGGAGGTAACGAAATGCTAGTATATCCAGCAATATTCCACAAAGCCACCGAAGGTGGATTTATAGTTGTTTTTCCAGATTTTGACAATGGTGCAACTCAAGGAGAAACATTGGAGGAAGCAATGGAAATGGCTCAAGATTATATAGGGACTTATTTATATGATGATTTTATAAATAATAATGAACTTCCTAAAGCCAGCAATATAGACGATCTTGAAATAAAGATTGGAAATGATGAAAAAGAATTTTATATTCCAAATCAAAGTTTTAAATCATATGTAAGTTTAGATATGCAAAAATATGTGAAAGAAAGCAAAAATCAAATCGTAAGAAAAAATGTATCAATTCCAAGCTGGCTAAACGAAATGGCAAAAAAAAATAATATAAATTTTTCAAATACTCTTCAAAAGGCTTTAAAACAAGAGTTAGGTATTTAAAATTCATAAAATCACAGTTATTTTGACTGTGTTTTTTTATTCGAGATTTTTTTTATACATAATTTTAATTTATACTTTTAAACTATTTAAAAATAAGGTTTTATTTGATATAATATACAAATAAATTATGTTTTTAGAAAGGACTGAAAAATATGAAAAAGATGTGGGAAGGACGATTTCATAAGGAAAGCAATAAATTGTTAGAAAAATTTAATGCGTCCATTACGTTTGATAAAAGAATGTATGAAGAGGATATTGCTGGAAGTATTGCACACAGCAGAATGCTTGCTAAGCAAGGGATTATTGCGGAAAATGAACAAAAAGATATTGAAAATGGGCTGCTTCAGATAAAGGATGAAATTGAAAAGGGAGAATTTGAGTTTAGAATTGAGGATGAGGATATTCATATGTCGATTGAGAAAAGGCTGACACAGATTATTGGGGCTGCGGCTGGGAAGCTGCATACTGCCAGAAGCCGAAACGATCAGGTGGCTCTTGATGTACGAATGTATGTACGAAAAGAAGCCCATGAAATTTCAAAATTGCTTGTAAAAATGGAAAATGTACTGCTAGGGCTTGCTGAAAAATATAAAAATGTTATTATTCCTGGATATACTCATTTACAAAGGGCTCAACCGATTTTATTCTCTCATCACCTGATGGCTTACTTTCAAATGTTTAAAAGGGATATTTCGAGAATTGAGGACTTTCTCAAAAGAAGTGATGAAATGCCACTTGGAGCAGGGGCATTGGCTGGAACTACATTTAATCTTGATAGACATTTTGTGGCAGAAGAACTTGGATTTTCAAAGCCTACGGAAAATAGCCTTGATTCTGTAAGCGACAGAGATTTTATAATTGAGCTTGCAATGATTATTTCAGTAATTTCAATGCACTTGTCAAGATTTTCAGAAGAAATTATTATCTGGTGCACATCCGAATTTTCATTTATAAATCTGGATGATGCCTTTGCAACTGGCTCTTCAATTATGCCACAGAAAAAAAATCCCGATATTGCCGAACTTGTAAGAGGAAAAACTGGCAGAATCTACGGAAATCTTATGGGAATCTTAACAACAATGAAAGCACTCCCACTAGCTTACAACAAGGATATGCAGGAAGACAAGGAAGGAATTTTTGACTCTATTGACAATATCAAATTATCCATCGAAATTTTCTACCTAATGCTTGATACAATAACAGTAAATAATCAAAAAATCTATGCTTCAATGCGAGCAGGATTCCTAAACGCAACAGATGTAGCCGATTACCTTGCAAAACACAACGTTCCGTTCAGACAGGCACATAAAATCGTTGGAGAAATCGTATCCTACTGCGAAGATAAAAAAATCTCAATTGACGACATGAAACTCGAAGAATTTCATAAATTTTCTGACGTTTTCAAAGATGACATTCTTTCAGAAATCACAATTGAAAACTGCGTAAACAAACGAAATTCATTTGGTGGAACTTCCATAAAAAATGTCGAAATGCAAATTGAAAATGGAAAGAAATTTTTAGAAACTTTATAATATTACCCCCATTTTAAAATGAGAATAAATTTTTATAATTAGGTTTCATAATCATTCAACTTTTTTATTTTTTATTTTTGTAGGATTGCTCATTGCCGCAAATCCTACAACCTATGGCTAGTCTACGACATTTTTTTGCACTGACAAAAAACTCGCTATGCTCAGACAGTTTTGCCAGCACAGAAAAATGCTCCGACAGGCTATTTATACTGAAATCTGTTTGAAAAATGAAAATTATATTTTAATTATTTGAAAATATTAGATTTATGCCCTTTATTAGAAAAGATTGTAATAATTTCGTTATTTAAATAGGATTTAGTATCAGGTATAATTTTATTTTTTATTAAATTTTTGGAAGAAATATAAAAAAATTGCATTTTAGATTGAAATATTGTATAATTAAAATATAAAAAGAACACAAGTAATTAATACAAAAAATGAAATACATATTCGACTTAGATAAGAACAATATAAAAGGAGATGAATATTTATGAAAAAGATTATTATGCTGGTTATATTGGCTATGACATTGTTCAGCTGTAGTATTATAGATGAATACAATGAGGCTAAGAGAGAAGCAGCTGAAAGAGGAAGAAAATGTTATAGGAATCAATATGGAAATGTATTCTGTGAGGATAGATACGGAAATAGGGAATTCTAATGTATACTGCAAAGGTACAAAATAAGAAATGATGAATTTATATATGAAGGGCAGAGAATTCTCATTTAGGAGAATGTATTCTTGCTCTTTTTCTTTTACTTAAATAATTATAAAAATTAAATCTAATTTTTAAATTTTAATAAACTGATGGAGTTTTCATTATTAAACCCCATTTTATAAAATAGAAACTATTTTAAGAACAAGAAGTTTTAATTCCTTGATAAGACTATATAATTCAAAATTTATTAAACATTCACTATTTAAATAGGAAATAATATTAAAAAAAATACAAATGAGAGGAAAAATTATTACAATGAAAGAAATTAGACTAGCACAAGAAAAAGATATTCCAAAAATAGAAAATCTGCTGGAACAAATTTTATTAATTCATCACGAAGGTCGTCCAGACATTTTCAAGGCAACTGGAAAAAAATATACAGCAAAAGAATTAACAGAAATGTTAAACGATTCAAACAAGCCAATATTTGTAGCAACAGATGAAAATGATAACGTAATCGGCTATATTTTCTGTATTTTCAAGCAACAAACAAATCACAATGTCCTAACTGATATAAAAACATTGTTTATTGATGATCTTTGCGTTGATGAAAGCACTCGTGGGCAGAACATCGGAAAGAAATTATATGATTTTGCCTTAGATTTTGCAAAAAAAGAAGGCTGTTACAATTTAACATTGGATGCTTGGGCTGATAATGCTGGAGCTGTTAGATTTTATGAAAAATTGGGAATGAAAATTCAGAAGTATGTTTTTGAGGAGATTTTGTAATTTTTTATTGTTTATAATAGCTAATTCATAATCATTCAATTAAATTATTTTTTAGATATTTTGATTAATAAATATTTTTTCGTATTATTATGTTTTTTCTTTTTTATTTTCGTAGGATTGCTCATTGCCGCAAAACCTTATCTTGCAATAAAGGTTTATATTCTTTATTACAAACTTTTACAATAAATAAAGGAGTAATAATTAAAATATAATTATTTCTTTAATAAATCGACGGAGCTTTTATTTGTTCAACTACGACTGTTTGACGACTGTAAGGAGGAGTTTCGGAGTTGGGTAAATAAAAGTCGTAGTCTAGCCATAGGTATTGCGTAGCAATCTTGCCACAATTTTAATTAACAGGATAAACTTTTAATGCAAGATAAGGATTTGCCGCAATGAGCAATCCTGCAAAAAAAAGAAAAAAAAGAAAAAAAAGAATAAATAGTAAAAGCTATTATTAAATAAAATAATCTAATTAAACCCTATTTAAAAAATGGAAACTATTTTAAGAACAAGAAGTTTTAATTCCTTGAATAAGATATATAATTCAAAATTTATTAAACATTCGTTATTTAAATAGGATTTAGTATCAGGTATAATTTTATTTTTTATTAAATTTTTGGAAGAAATATAAAAAAATTGCATTTTAATTTGAAATATTATATAATAAAAATATAAAAAGAACACAAGTAATTAATACATAAAATGGAATACATATTCGACTTAGATAAGAGCAATATAAAAGGAGATGAATATTTATAAAAAAGATTATTATGCTGGTTATACTTGCTATGACTACGTTCAGTTGTAGTATTATAGATGAATACAATGAAGCTAAGAGAGAAGCAGCTGAAAGAGGAGTGAAATGTTACAAATATCCTAGTGGAAATGTGTACTGTGAGGATAGATACGGAAATAGGGAATTCTAATGTATACTGCAAAGGTACAAAATAAGAAATGATAAATTTATATAAGAAGGGCAGAGAACTCTCATTTAGGAGAATGTATTCTTGCTCTTTTTTTGCTTGAATAATTATAAAAATCAGATATAATTTTTAAATTTTAATAAACTGATGGCGTTTTCATTTGTTTAGGTTACGGCTGTTTAACGATTCGCAGATAATTTTAAAATCAATTTTTAAATTTTTTAAAAATATGCTATAATATGCTTAAACTCTTTAACTTAATACAAAATAAAAAGTTAGAGTTTGAATAAATATAGTTACATTTTTTAAATTCAGTTTTAAAATTTGTTACTATAAAAGTTGGTAAATTTAAAAAATTTAGGAGGAAAAATAAAATGTCTGAGGGCAGTTTATTATTACAGATTGTAATAATAATAATTTTAACGGGAATTAACGCTTTCTTTTCGAGTGCGGAAATGGCGATTGTTTCGTTAAATAAAAATAAATTAAAAATATTAATTGAAGATGGAAATAAAAAAGCAATTTTACTTGATAATTTGCTGCAGGAACCTAGTAAATTCCTGTCTACTATTCAGGTTGGGATTACTTTGGCAGGTTTTTTTGCATCAGCATCGGCAGCGACTGGTTTATCCCAATATTTATCTGGTGCATTGCAACCTTTGAATATTCCGTACAGTAATCAAATTTCGATGATTTTAATAACTTTTCTATTATCATATATCACTCTTGTGTTTGGGGAACTGATTCCAAAGAGAATTGCACTTAGAAACTCAGAAAAGATTGCTTTATCATCAGTCGGAGTTGTTGTATTCATTTCAAGGTTATTTTCTCCATTTGTAAAATTTTTGACATTTTCTACAAATTTTGTTCTTACAATTTTGAAAATGAAAGAAGACAATATTGAAGAAAAAGTTTCTAAGGAGGAACTGCGTTCGCTGGTAGAAGTTGGTAAGGAACACGGTGTTATTAACGAAGCTGAACAGGAAATGATTGAAAATATTATTGAATTTGATGAAAAAATTGCACGTGAAATAATGATTCCAAGAACAAAAGTATTTTTGATTGATAAAAATATCTCAATTCATGAGCTTTTTGAAAATAAGGAAATTGGAAAATATTCACGTATTCCTGTTTATGAAAATGAAGCTGACAATATTGTTGGTGTGCTATTAACCAAGGACTTGATGATGGAAGCCTACAAAAAAGGGTTTGATAACATAAAAGTTGCTGATTTGCTGCAAGAAGCGTATTTCGTTCCTGAAACAAAAAATGTAAATGAACTATTTAACGAAATGCAACTGGAGAAAAAGCACATTACTATACTGATTGATGAATATGGAGGTTTTTCAGGGATTGTTACACTTGAGGACTTGATTGAAGAAGTTATGGGAAATATTGCCGATGAATTTGATGATGAAGACTTGTCAATTCGTCAATTATCACGAAATAAATATTTAATTAGTGGAGAAGTTTCGTTAAACGACTTGAATGATAACTTTAACTTTGAACTTGAATCAAAATATTATGACACTTTGAGTGGAATTTTAATTGAAAATTTAGGATATATTCCTGAAGATAATGAAAATATTGAGCCAATCACAATTAATGGTGTTGTATTCAAGCCACAGCGAGTTAGAAATAAAAAAATTGAAAAAGTTGTTATGACTTTTGACAAAGATAAAACAGAAGATGAAAAGTCTAAAAATAAATTGAATGAAGATGAATAATATTTTATAAAAGATATATAGAAATGGAGTTGAGTAAACAAAATGGGCATCACTAATGTTCAACAAACAAGCGGACTTAAACGACTTTTCCCGCTTCTAGCAAATGAAAATGTCAATATGAAAAAGGAAATTATGGCAGGGATTACAACATTTCTTACAATGGCGTACATAATTGCTGTAAATCCAAATATTTTGTCAAAAACGGGGATGGATGCAGGCGCATTGGTCACAGCTACCTGTTTTTCCGCTGCACTTGGCTGTTTTCTTATGGGCCTTATCGCAAACTTGCCTTTTGCCCTTGCTTCAGGTATGGGATTAAACGCATTTTTTGCATTTACAGTTGTACTAAAAGGCGGTATCAGTTGGCAAACTGCTCTGACTGCAGTATTCTGCGAAGGAATTATATTTATATTTTTAACACTTTTTAAAGTGCGTGAAGCTGTAGTAAATTCCATTCCAGAAAATATGAAACACGCTGTTACTGGGGGAATCGGAGTATTTATTGCATTTGTCGGTTTTTCAGGAAGTGGACTGATTGTTTTAAATGAATCAACAAAAGTTAGTATGGGGCATTTTTCTCCAGCCGTTATTATTTCATTTATTGGATTAATTTTAATAGCAATTTTAGATAAAAAGAATGTACGTGGCTCAATTCTTTATGGAATTGTTTTAAGTTCTCTTCTAGCTTGGGGATATGCTCTTATAAATCCTGCACATGCAAAAGAATTAGGGATTTATTTGCCATCTGGTGTCTTTAAATATGAATCAATGATGCCTGTTATGGGAAAATTAGACTTTAAGCTATTTACAGATTTTAAAACATTTGGAAATTTATTTGTTATAGTTTGTACATTTCTCTTTGTAGATTTCTTTGATACTGTCGGAACATTGATAGGGGTATGCTCAAAAGCAGATATGCTAGATGAAAATGGAAACGTACCAAACGTAGGACGTGCCTTAATGGCAGATGCAATCGCAACTACAGCCGGTGCCGCACTTGGAGTTTCTACAGTTACAACTTATGTAGAAAGTTCAACAGGAGTTATCGCAGGAGGAAGAACAGGATGGACTGCTATTACGACAGGTTTCCTATTCTTAATATCAATGTTTTTTTCACCAATATTTATTTCAATACCAGGATGTGCTACAGCTCCAGCCTTAATTTACGTTGGTTACTTAATGCTAAGTTCAGTTAAAAATATAGACCTGCACGATATTCTAGAAGGTGTTCCATCTTTCATTACAATTACAACAATGGCTTTGACTTATAGTATCGGAGATGGATTAACACTAGGAATTTTATCTTACGTATTAATAAATCTATTTTACAATTTATTCTCGAAAAAAGAAGACAGAAGACACGTTTCATGGGTAATGGTTATTTTAGGAGCGTTATTTATAGTTAAATTATTATTTATGTCATAATCAAATTTATAAATTTTTATAAACAAAAAATATGATCTCTTATACATTAATCTGTATTTGAAATCATATTTTTTATTACTTTTACATAAAATAATTTAAAAAGTTATTTGTAATGATTAGCACAAGCTATTATTATAACTTCATTTTCAGTCAATTTATAAATAAATCTGTGCTTATCAGTTATTCTTCTGCTCCAATACCCACTTAATTCATGCTTTAAAGCCTCTGCTTTACCTATTCCTTCATTTCCATTTCTCTGAATATCTTTTATAATTTCATTTATCTTTTTTATAACTTTTTTATCTTGAGCTTGCATTTCTACATATTGTTTCCAAGCTATACTTGTCCATACAATATTCACTTTAGTCCTCCTCAATTAACTCATGAACTTCTAATTTCCCCGTTTCTGCTTCCTTTTTACTTTTCAATAATTCATTATAATAATCTTTATTAGACATAATATACAAATTTTCCATAAGATTATTGTATTCTTCTTCACTCATTAATACCACATTTTCATCATTTTTTCTAGTTACAATTATTGTTTCACAATCTCTTGTTGCCTTATCACAATACTTTTTAAAATTATTTCTAATATTAGAATAATTTGTAGCTATCATATTTCTCACTCCTTTTAAACCTTTGTTCAATTTATTGTACAATATATAATGAAAATTGTCAATTATATTTACAAAAAAATAGAGAACTAATTTTTAATTCTCTATCTTTTGTAGTTTCAAATATTAAATTTTTATAACAAAATTTTAGAAAAATATCCCGTTCCTAAACTTGCCTTCTGACTCAATTGGCTCTGTTCCAGCCTTAAACAATGCTGTCCGCTTGTTCACTCCATCTCTGTCCAGTAATCCAATTTGTAAATCAATATCTCTTGTTGTCAAATCTTTTCTTGTAATATAATCATCTATAAATTCAAAAACTCCAACATTGTAATTTGGCAAGTCAACTACCGTCTGCATATAAGTTTTCCAAATTGGTGCAGCCGCAGCTCCTCCAGTCATTCCTGCTCCCATTGACTTGTTATCATCGTTTCCAACATATACTACAGTAGCAAGAGTTGGAGTATAGCCTGTAAACCACGCTGAAACATAATCAGAAGTTGTTCCTGTTTTTCCAGCCATCGGAATAAGCTGTCCGTCTTTAAATACTTTTGCAGATTGTCCAGTTCCATAATTTACAGCATTTTCAAGCATATAAGTCAAGATTGCTACATCTTTTGAATCGTAAACTTTTTTCATTTTTGGTTTTGCTTCATAAACAACTTCACCATATTTATTTTCGATTTTGTAGATATACTGAGGTTCCACTTGATAACCTCCGTTTGCAAGTGCTGCATAGAACATTGCCATATCTATTGGTCTTGTAGAAATTGAACCAAGTGCTAATGTATAGTTTTTAGGAAAATCTCCTCCTACAATTCCTGCATCTCTCCAGACTTTTTCAGCAGCATTAATTCCAACGTGCTGTAATAATTTTACTGGTATTATATTATTTGAAATTTCCAATGCTTTAGCAAGTGTCATACTGTCTCTAAAAACTCCATCATAATTCTTTGGACTCCAGTTTCCAATTTTTACTGGGGAATCTTCCATAACACTGTTCATCGCCATATTTTTTTGCAATGCCGCAAGATAAACAACTGGCTTGTAAGATGATCCTGGCTGTCTTAATGCACTTATTGCACGGTTAAAATTACCTTTTTTATAATTTTTTCCTCCAACCATCGCTTTTACAAATCCATTACTTGGATCAATTGAAAATAATGCACCATTCAAACTCGCACGGCTCTTCAAGTTATAATTGTTATTAAACGCTGAATAGGCTGCCCTTTGTAAATCCAAATCAACTGTTGCATAAATTTTATAACCATCAAATAGGAATTTTTGATCTTCTTCAGGTATTTTCAATATTTTTCTTACTTCGCTTAATACAACTGTTGTAAATTCAGGTGCCACATTTGAAGTTGAAATCTGTTCTTCTTCATTACGGCTTTTAATATTTCCATTTACAAATGTAATTTTTTCTTTAACAGCTTCATCATATTCTTCCTCTGTTATAAACCCAAAGTTTCTCATCTGATGAAGTACAATTTTCTGTCTTTCCAGTGCATTTTCTATTTTTGAATATTTTGTTGGCGATTTAGGAAGACTCGCTAAAATTGCCGCTTGTGCAATGGATAATTTTTTTGGCTCTTTATTAAAATATTTTATTGCCGCATTTTTTATTCCGTATGCTCCTTGCCCAAAATAAATTGTATTCAAGTAATTTTCCAGAATTTCGTCTTTTGTATATTTTCTCTCAATTTCTATTGCTAAAATCGCTTCTTTAATCTTTCTTGTCATTGTTTGTTCTGGCGATAAAAACGCATTTTTTGCAAGCTGCTGAGTAAGTGTACTTCCACCTTCACGCCGTCTTCCTGTAATTGTCAAAAACGCCGCTCTTGCTGTTCTTATAAAATCAAATCCATGGTGAGTCCTAAACTTTCTATCCTCAATTGCCAAAAACGCATTTTGAACATGCAAAGGAATTTCTCCAATTCCAATTGGTGCTCTATTTTGAACCATTATCGTATCTATCTGATTTCCATTAATGTCATAAATTACCGAAGGCGATACAGGTGCATACCCATCAATTAAATCAACAGGTGTTTCCTTGCTTACTGTATAAACCAAAAAAGCTCCAGCTCCAACTCCGATTACAAACAAAAATACAAAAACTTTGAAAAAAAATGAAAATAAACTAAATTTTTTTCTAGGTTTTGCCACTTTCTCTTTTTTCTTATTCTTTTTCATTATTACCTCTTTTCGTAACTGTTTCAACATTTACTTAAACTAAATTTTTTAAATATTATGTACAGAATCCATTTGTTTTTTTGCCTTTAACTGTCCGCAGGCCGCTGCAATGTCCTGCCCTTTAGTTTCCCGCAACGTTACATTAACATTTTTATCTTTCAATAATTTATAAAATTCCCTTTGTTTTTGTTTTGATGGCGTTTTATATGGCTTTCCACCAACAGGATTGTAAGGAATCAAGTTTACTAGACACGAAAATGAATTTAAGAATCCAGCCAGTTCCCTTGCATCTTCAGGCTCACAGTTCAAATCATCAATCAAGATATATTCAAATGTAATACGATTTTTAGTTTGTTTCTGATACTCCAAAAGTGATTCTTTTAACTGTTTTACTCCCCATCTTTTATTTATTGGCATAATCTCGCTTCTCACATCAGCCTTTACCGAATGTAGCGAAATTGCCAAATTTATTTGATTTTCATTTTCTGTAAATCTTTTTATTCCATTCACAATTCCACTTGTAGAAATTGTAAAATTTCTTTTTGAAAAATTTTGCCCTTTTGGAGAATTTAACATATTAATTGAACCAAGAACAGCATCGTAATTTAAAAAAGGCTCTCCCATTCCCATATAAACTACATTTCCAAGTTTTTCTCCACGTTGCAGCAAATGTTTCTGAACATAATAGTATTGCAGTAAAATCTCAGAAATTGACAAGTTTCTTTCATAAGTCATTGTCGCTGTTGCACAAAAATCACATCCAATAAGGCATCCAATTTGCGAAGAAACACAAAGCGTATGCCGATTTTTATGAGAAATAAGCACACTTTCAATCAGCCTTCTATCCTTCAGTTCAAACAAAAATTTCTCAGTATCCCCATCTTCTGAAACTTGATGCGTCTTAAATTCAAGCTTTGCCACATAAAATCTCTGTTTCAAAATCTCTCTGTCTTTTTTGGAAATATTAGAAAACTCATCAAAATCAAATACCAATTTATTATGCAGCCAGTCAAAAACTTGACTCGCATTAAACTTTTTAAGACCAATCTCAACAAATTTCTCCTGCAAACTCTCTAAATCCATCCCCAAAATATCAATTTTCTCAACTGTATCTATATTTGTCACATTTTCACTCATCATTTCGTTATTAATTATCTCCATTATATTATTCTTTTCAATTTCCTCCTTTTATTTCTCCAATTTTTATTGCCTATATCATACCATATTTTCAAAAAATATTACAGTATAAAAAATAGAATTTTCAAAATAAAAAAATGCTCAAAATTTAATTTTACTTAATCTATTTCTGAACATTTTTCTTAATTTTTAATTTTTATATTCCCAAAGCCTCTTTTAATACAATTTTCAATTGTTTTCATTCTCATTATTTAACTATTTTTAACAGGTGCTGTTACCTTTTGCTACAAATTTTAAATATATTTTTTTTCTTCAGGAAGCATAACTTCTGAAAAAGTTCCATTTTGAATACTGTTTCTTATCTCAATAACTTTATCAGTTACATCCGTTATATTTACAATCCACTCATTTACATATTTTTTCACAGTTTCTCCTTTTATACCTAACTGTATCGCTCTTCTTCCTATTGGATTGCCGTAAATATCCCTATCAGGATCCCATTGACATCTTACTTCTGAATTTTCTAGTTTTTCTTTCCATTCTTCCTTAGATAAATCAGAAACTTCTCTAAAAGATGAAAGTACAGAATTTTTCACTATTTCATCAAATCCTTCCCTTTTCAGGTCAATTGCCAATATTCTTTCCTGTCCTTGCTTGCTAGCCCAGTCGCTTCTGTACATCATCTATAATAGTTGGATTTAATCTAAATATTTTATTTATTGATTTCGAGCATACTTGTAAAATATAAAAGTACTAAAAAGGTACTAAAATTTAAAAAGAGGCATATTTTAGCCTCTTTTATTTTATCTTTTGTTTCCTATTAAAAGTATAACATAAATCTCTTATCTGTCAATCTTTATTTTTGTATCCCAACAATTTTAACAAAGCATCCGTGTTAGTTTTTTCTTTTGATAATTTTAATTTGTTTATTAAAAAATCTTTTTCATCTTCAGTTAATTTAAAGGTCAACGATTTATCCCTTTTTCTTCCAGTTGCCTTTCTTCCTACTTTCCATTGAGGAGTTTCTCCTTTTTTTACCCCTCGTGGTTTTATTTCTTTTTCCAATTTTTTCTCCTATTTTATTAAATATAATATTATTGCTGCAATTGCTAAATAACTTAATATTGCAATTATTTTTTCTTTTTTACTGGATTCTTTCCAGCCAACTTTAAATTTAAAATTTATTTTAGTATTTCCTATTTTCATAAATTTATGGTATAATGGCTTTATAGGATGGGGCTTTCGCCCCAGAGCCTACTTGAAAACAATTTTGATATAGAGCTTTAAAGGAATTAAACTAATTTCCAATGTGATTTCCTTTATCGCTCTTTTTTTCTTTGCCATTATCCTTATCACCTCCTATCTTGATATTATTATACTATATATTTACATAAATGTCAACCCTTTTTTATAAATAAAACTAGGAATTTTTATTAAAAAACTATTCAAAAATACTACTATTAAAATCTCTCCAAACCTTTTTAAAATAAATGTTTTTAATACTAGTATAAATTTAAAATTTTCCTATTTTTTTCCTATAAATTTCTTATTTTACAAAAAAAAAGATAGCCATTTCTGGCTACCTCTATAATTTATTTTCCTTTGTTTGTGTCACTCATCTTTTTGTTATAGTAATACAGTATTATTAATGATATTACTATGCTCAACATAACTATTATAATATTTTCTATCAAAGATTTTTCCCTTAACGACTCTATTAAAGATATTTTTTGTGTTTTGTTTTCCAGTATCAATTTTTCTATATTTCTTTTGTACTGCCAATCTCTCTGGGCTACAGACAAAATTGAACTGATAGTATAAAGCACGATTAATTTCACTATTCCTTTGTTTGCAAAGTTTATTTTTTGGCTTTCCTGAAAATCTTTATGCTTTTTATCTTTAAATATCAAATCCCTAATCGTCTTTTTTGTCCCAGCTATCGCCATTATTCCCACCACCTAACCATTTATCAATAAGCCTATCCAATGCCTTAGGCACTTTATCCTCAAGAACTTCAATTATCAATTCCACAAAATAACCTACAACAATTATCAGTAACATCACTACAATATCGATTTCAGGAATCTTCTTTAAGAAACCTAAATACATTAATACATATAAAGCCAATGCCATTATTCCGTATAGAATCCTAATTGCTATTGGATTTATTTTCAAATGGTTGTTTACTCTGTATAATAAATTTCCTAGCGTTCCTAAAATCAATCCGTACACTATGAATACCAAATCGACTAAATAATTTTCCATTTCTGCTCCTTATTTCTGAATTTTAAAGTATGTTTTTGTTTCCTGTTTTTTCTGCATCGAAAATTTGTTGTAATATAACTTTTAAATCAAATGTTTTTCTAGCTTCTTTTAAAACTTCTGTCAAAACTTCCTCGCCAATCTCTTCAGCAAAGTTAGGAATAAATTTTCTGTCAATTGATTTTTCTTTTTCCAATAATTCTTCTAATTTATCCCAAAAGCCTTCATACACCTGATTAAATTTTTCTGCTCCAGCTTTTCCTTTTGCAACTATCTCTGTTTTATAGATTAAAGTTTTTCCTAATTCCAATATTTTACCTGTCAAATATATTTTTGCTGCTAATTTATCCATTTTTATCTCTCCCTTTTCTTATTTTATTAATATCAATTTTAAGCTAGCCAGCAAGCCCTACAATCAATTTGTACTTGCTAACCAACCTATTTATCCAAAGTTATTTTTAACGTTCAAATTCAGCTTGTATTCAAGCCATTTGCACATTATTTTAATTCAAAATGTGGTGTATCATTCATTTTCCAATTTCCGCCCCATTCAATATTAATATTCTTAGATTTTGCAACCGCTAATATGTGGTTTGCTATTAGTTTCAATTTCTTCTCATCATACCCTTCTTCAGATGTAAATTTTCTGTACACACCGTTCTCAATAACTCCACAAGGAAATATGTCAACTGCATGCCCGTATCCGTCAGCTTTGATTTGATGGTTTGATTTTGCCTTGTACCCATCACAGTTTGTAACTTTTTGCCCTGGTCTTGTTCTTCCTTGCTGATACAGATAATTTTGCTCTTCTGCTGTTCTTGCTCCGTCTGTTATTCTAAAATCAAATGGGCTATTTTCAATTGCAGCTTTCATAACTTCGATTAGTTTTGGGTGGACCTTTTTCATTTTGTCCAGACTTGATTGAGTAAAAGAATATTTCTTATTTTCAGTCCCTACATTTTCCTTATCCCAATCTTTCAAATACTCCTCCTTTCTCATAACTCTGTTTAACCAACCTGTCAAAAATCTTTCTTGCGTTCTGTCAGCTTCAACTTTTCCTTTGTAATAAATTCTCTGCAAGTTGTGATAAACTTCCAAAAATTTTTCAGGATCTGCTGCATTTAATGCTTCCAATGTTTTGTTTCCAATTATTCCGTCCACATCAAGATTTGCATTTGTCAATTGATTTATAGCAATTTGTGCGTTTTTTGTTCCATTTCTGCCGCTATTTACAGCCCAGTCGCATATAGATAATGCCACTTTATCATTCACAACTTTATCCAGCTTGTTTCCTAAGTAATATTTTTTTAGATATATATTTTTTGCAAAATCTATTGTTAAATCTTGCATATCGCCTTTATATCCAAAGTTTCTTGCCACTTCCTCAATTATTCCATATTTTGTTTTTCCGCCCTTGTCGTGCTTGTCATTAGAATATCCTCCTTCGACCATTAGCAAATAGTTAAATATTTTCTCAAATCTATCCATTTATACCACTTCCTTTTCTTTTATTAATTCCATATTTTTTAAATACTTATACAACTTTGCAGGGCTGAACTGATAACCAACTCTATCCTTTAATGATTTACCTTTATAGGTCAATGTAAACTGCAAAGCATAATCGATTGCGTTCAGGCAAAACTCACTGCAAAAAAATCGATTATCATCCTGCACCTTGTCAGCATAGAAAAATTGTCCTAAAATTCCTAAATAATCATAGCCCTTACCTTGAGCTGTTCTAAAAAATTCAATCACATCTTTGGGATCGATATTTTTATCAAGCTCGTAAATTTCCATATTTTTCTGATACTCAAATTTCCTTGTCCTAACTCCTCCAGGATTAGATAAAAAAACTTGACCATTGTAGATAAATTCAACATGTGAATATTTTCCAAGAGTCCACAAGGCTATCAAATGCCCTATTAATCTCCTAGGTTTATGGAAACATATATATAGCTTGTCTTTTTTGAGCATAAAAACACCTCCCTACATATTTTTATACGCTTTTTCATATCTGTCTTTAGCGTCATACTCTTTTAACTCTTTATCAGTTAAATTTTCTAAGCTGTGAGATAGTAATGTTTCAGTAGCCATGGCTTTTGTTGTTTGTGACTGCATTATATTCGCCATTTTCATCATATCCTGCAATGTTAAATTAACATACTTTTCACTGTTGTTTTTTGTGTAAAATTTCCAGTTTTCAAATTCTGTCTTTTTCATTGCTTGACACATTACTACTATTCTAGTTAAATTTGACTGGTCTATACTACGGTTATTCTGTAGATATTTGACACCTCCTACTTCAAATTCAAACGGAGCTACATCATACTCAAGTCTTAAATCATACAGTTCTTTTTTTATCTGTTCTATACGTTTTTCCCTGTCGAATATTATTTTCCCGTCTTGTATTGTTTCACTTTCTTTAAGCTTAACTATTTTTCCATCTACAAAATAGTTATCAGGAGCAACTTCAACTTCCTGATATTCTATTTCTTCAACCACATCTCCCGCCATCGTCGGAGCTATCATAGTAGCATCCATATTTGTACTCAACACTAAACGTGTTTCATTGTTGTACATAACTTTTAAAGTGTCCGGCTTAAATTTTTTCAATTCTACGTACCAGTCTTTATTATCTTTATCATAAATCGCAATGTATTTCATACCATCTTCAAACTGTTTTATTTCTGTTTTGTCTACTATAAATTTCATTTTACCCTCCTAATCTTATCCAAATGGCACGTTGTACCAGTTATTCCCGTTTCCACCACGTCTTATTTGAAATGCTCTCATTTGAACGTAATCAATAATGTTGTCTGCATTAAAGTTAATCACTCCTGTAACCACATAACCTCCTCTTTCTGTTGCTTGGTTTGCGTTTGCAACAGTTGGATTGATGCCTCCGACTAATCTTATATCTCTTACTGTATCATTATTTAGAGTGTGCCAAACACTATTTAGATTGACTTCCACACTGCTTATCTTTTGGTCTCTGGCAGCCATATCGTAATTATCCATGATTTCACACCAATTGCCGCCGTTTCGATTTGGAACTTTGAAATAAGCTTTCCCTCCGTTTAAATGGAATGTTCCTACATACGCTCCTCCACTGTTGTACATGTGAGCATGTATAGGTATCCATGTTTCGTTCCCATTTGCTCTTACCACGTAATCCGAGTTGTTTCCGTACATATACCCTTTTGAAAAAGGTATGTAAGGTGATAAATCGGGTTTTGGTGAAATTTCTTTGATTGTTTGATAATTAATGAGTCCATAATCGTTTTCGGTTGCAGGCTTTAAGAATTTGCTTAGGATTTTCACTAATCCTCTAACAGTCAAAATTTTTGTGTGGTCTAGCGTTTTTATTAATTTAGACCAGACTGTTTCTCCTGTTGGTCTTTCATTTACGACTTCTTGTGTGTCTCCATTTCCCGCCTTAACGACTTCTTTAACTTTATCTGCCACGCTTTCGGATTCTGTTTCGGAATAGATTTTGGCTATTCCGTTTTTTTGCTCCGTTGCGTAGTTTAAGATGTTTATTATTACGAATTGAGTGCCATTATATGTCAATTCATACGTTTTGTTTTGTTTTAAATCATTAACTCCGACAAGTTCTATTTGCTCGTTAAATTCTTTTAATAAAACATAGTCTTTTCCGTTCAAACGCAACTTAGGATTATCATTTTCGTTTTCATTATCTACTGTAAGCCTTATTTTTAGGTCTTTGTTCAATCCGAACTCATTCAATCCGTCAAGTTCGCAAACGTAGTAATCTACCCCTAAATCCGTTGTTTTTGTTGCGTACAATGTATGCACATTTCCTAGTTGCATTCCGTTATAAATTGCTTCTTTTTCAGGAGTCCCTTCAACTCTTACTCTTCCGAATTCGGGAGTAATTACTTTTATTTTAGAATCTCCTCTTGTTGTTTGTTCTTCTACACGATAATGTGACGGAAATTCAACTTGATGTTCCTTAAATTTTGTGAGTTTTGCCATATTTTCTCCTTTCTATCCAGTAATGTTGATTGGATTTCTTTCAACGTAGTTTTTGATTTTTTCTTCAGATAAATGTCTATCCCCAAATCTCATTCCAACATTATAATTATCCAAATATTTTTGTGTATTAATTTTGATTCCGCCACCAACAACACTGTCTAAATTAAGTTCATCTACCAAATTAAAATCAAAATTTTCTCCACTTAGAAACGTAACTTTATATTGAGCAGGTTCGTTGTTTTCGTTTAGTTCTATGTTTGGTGCTACCCCAGTAAACATTCTTCCAATCTTATAGAGCGTTTCTATGTTTGGAACCAATTTGTACCTCATCATTTCAAGTTTTATACGATTTCTATATCTTTCATTATCTTGTCCAAGCCTTTTCACTTCAAATTTTTCTCCAATATCATCTAAAAATTCATCTTTAGCATAATTAATCAAGTGTTGTTTTTCTAGTAAATTATAAATTTTATCTATGTCATCAAACAATTTAGACGTTGCTTTATAAAATGATTGAATATTTTTGTTTTTTTTTAGCCACCAAGGACACTTTGACATTAAATAATCGAAATTACTTTGCATATTCCGCCACCTCGTTAAATCCTAATTTTAGTACTTTTTCAAAATTACTGGACGGTTTGTTTTTAAACTTAAAAGTAACATCAATATTCAACAATCTATCGGCTGAATAAATCTGCCTAATATACTCACTTTCGCATTTATATGATGTAATATAATCTCCAACTTCTGTGTTTTTTAAGTAATCCTTTACAATTCCTTTCAAATTTTCAATTGAAATATTAGTGTCTTTCGCCGCTGTAAACTCAATGTTTATTTCCACTTCTCTTTTTTGAGGTCTATAAAATGATATTTCTCTGTCAATTCCTTGGCTATCTTTCACAATTACTTTCGTATCTCCCATAGTTTTAATTGCATGATCTTTCTTTTTCCAAATAGCATTCGCTATGTCCTCGTTTCTTCCACCATCGACAATCAAAACAATTGACTTGCCTTCAATTCCTCTTTCATCGGTTGCCATTTCTTTGTTTTCGTCAGCATAAACAGACTTAACTCCTTCCTGCTTTAACACTTCCGCTCTAATTCCGTCCAAATTCCATTCGCTTTCGTTACGGCTTAAAAACCAACGTTCTATATAATCGTTGTCGCTTTCCTGTTCTTGTCCTCCAGCCGCAATTTCATTTTGTTTAAAATCGTATACACCATTTACAACTTTAACTAATTTAATAATACTTCCAACTTCCTTATTTCCTTGTTCTCCTGCTGTATCACAAGTAAATTCAAAAGTGGTCTTGTTATTTAATGTTCCATTTTCAGAAAGTGTATACCTGATTCCATCGTTCGCTTCAACAATTACGTCTCCTGCTTCGAGTGTTACATTAACTCCCCCTATTAGTTCAATTTTCACAGTAGCTTGACTTTCTTGCTTTCGTTTAAAGAAAAATGGACTATTCGCCAAATGCTCATCTATTTCTATGCCTTCACAGTTCAGTAAATTCATCTTTTCTGCTTGTATCTGCTGTCTTTCCATTTTCTCCCTTAGAAGCCTTGCCACAGGATACATAAGCATATACCAAGCACTCCGCTTATCATTGGAGAAGTCATCTTTTAACAATGTTTTTAATTCATTGTTCAAAATATTCATATTATCCTGTACTGTATTTACTGTTATTCTCGCCAACCAATCCCAACTCCTTTCATCAATGCCAATTCACTATTGTTAAAGATAAGTCCGATATTTACTTTTAAATGCCTGTTTTCGTATTCATAGACTTCAACATAACATCTACTTAAGAAATCTCTAAAATTACCCATTATTTTATTTCTGATATGTTCCAGCACTTCGTTTTCGTTTCCGTGAGTTCCAAATAACTTTTCAAAATTTAATCCATATTTAGTGTCGTATTCGAGTTCTCCTTCACGAACATGTAACATTAAAACAATTTGCTGTATCACTTCAAAATATTTTTCTTTTGCTCCAAAAAATTGTACGTCTCCCTTTTCAACATATAATTCTCCAGTTGCATTATTTAATTTTACGTCCATAAATCACACTCCTACGGATGATTGTAAGGAACTCCAACCTTACTAACTCCGCTTTCTGCATCAAGACTTTTTGCCTTAATATCTCCAACTGTCAAAGTTCCCGAAATATTTACATCTCCGCTAACTGTTAAATTACCATTTAAAACTACATCTCCGTTAATTTCAATACTTCCAGGAATATCGACAGATGTCAAATCAGTAGGAATTAAGATTGGTAAAGCGATAGCATTTGTTAAATTATGCCTTTTGTTTGTATTTGCTGTGCTTACTTCTTTTGTTATATATCCGCTAATATCTCTACTACAAATTAAAACAGGAACTTTATCCCCTGTTTTAAAATTAATTTTAATATTAATACTCCTGTTTCCTAATTGGCACATCGGAACGTGTAAAATTGGTGGCAATTTAATTTCTCTGAACTCTGCCAACGGCTCTACATCCACAAATCCATTAGGATATATTTTTGTTATCTCTGTTATTAAAGAAGTGTCAATTTTGCCCAGAATTGCCTTTATATATTCTTCCATTATTTTCTTCTGCCTTTCCCTTTATTTCTTTTTACTTGAGTAACTTTTCCTTTTTTGTTTTCCTCTTTTTCAATCTTTTTAATTTCAGCATTATTTTTCTTAACATCGGATTCATTATTAACAACTCTAACTTTTAAAGTCATTTTGAAATCACTAATATCAGTAATTTCAACAATTTGGCATATAGTAGATATTTCATTGCTTATCAATTCAATTAAATCACCCTTTTTAAGATAATAAATTAACAGGCATTTAACTTCATAATCGTATTTTATTTCTTCTTTTTTTTCAGGTTTCTTAGATTTTTTGCTATCCTTTGAATTTTTAACTCCCTTTTTGTTATCTTTATTCCCTTTATTTGATTTTGGAGTACTATTTTTTGTTTGTTTTGCTTTTCCCTTTTGCTTTGCCACCTTTTTTGCTCCCTTTTGTTGATTTTTTGCTACTTTTTTTAGACTTTTTACTATCTTTTTTATTTGATTTGCTTTCTTTTTTCTTTTCCACTTTATAGCTTATTTCTTCAATATTTTGAGGTTTTGGCTCTTCTAAAAGTCCGCTTTGATAACTTAGTTTGATAACTTTTTCAGTATTGATTTCATTGTGGTAAATATAAATAAAGTCATTTTTTGTAGTCATCTGACTGTCGCAATCTTTCACAATTTGACCTATTTCATAAAGTCCACTACCCAGTATACTTTCACCGATGCTGTAAACTTTATCGTTTTTAAGTTCGCATTGTTTAACAGTAAATCCGCATTTGCTTGCTAAATCATTAATTATTGTGCTTGCTGTTGTATTCGGAGCATATGCAGCACTCACTAATTTTTTGAAGTCCGCTGGAACTTCACGACATTTTAATTTCAAAGTTCCTTTTTCTACTTCTTTTCTAGTAATAATACCGCTTGCAACCTCTCCTATGTCCGCACCATATCCAGCAACGAGCTTTACATCATCCTTTAATTTAATTTTAGCAATTGTCGTGTTTGTTAAACCTTTTATTTCTATATCAAACTCGTTCGGCTCTTCATCTACTGATTTATAAGTCCATTTTATTTCTACTCCGTTTATTATTGTCGGGTCAGTTAAATTATAATCTTTCGGAAAAACAAAGTTTAAATCGCCATCATCTGTTTCAATCTTTAATTCTGTTCTTTCTAAAAATAATTTATTAAACATCCTCTTCTTCCTCGTTATCCTCTATATCAAAGTATTCTAAAAATACAGTTTCACAAAAATTTTCAAAAGTAATCAAAACTTCCTTTTTATCGAAGCTAAGAGGTACAATGTAACAATTCAGAAAATCATCATTAATATTTCCGTTTTCATCTTTTGCCATAAACCATCCAACAGGTCTGCCGTAAATCAATTTTTCATTTTTAAGCAACATTTCGCCATCTTCATTCATGATATCTAAATAAATTCGGTCGTTCGTCTTAAAATGCTTTATCCTAAGCAAATAAATTTCACTACCACTTTTGAATGTGAATACATAAGGGATTTTATTTTTGTCTATTTCTATTCTCATTTCAAAAACCCCTTATACTCAATATTGCTTGTTTTAGTTCCTGCTACACCTGTTTTTTGCTCATCTTTTAATGTAGTTGATTCTGAACTTAAAACATCGCCTTTTCTCATCAGATAAGCAAATTCCAAGACTTCAAAATCAACTTCAAATTCTAATGCTGTCTGAGTTTTATAGCTTCTCGAAACTTTAGTTATAATCATATCCTCTATCGTTTCAACAGTTGAAATTGTACAAAGTGTTTTCTTTTGCCATAATTCAACTATCTGTTCATAAATACTTTCAGCGTTTTTTGTTACCAAATTAGTTAAAATTACTGAAATGTTGTATTTTCTGTTACTATGCGAAACGTTGCTACTTATTAATGTGCTGTCCCTATCTTCGAGCGAGTGCGTTTTAACGCTGCTTCCTCTCTCGTCGCTTTTAATTTGTACCCATTCAAGTGGAATATCATTAATTTTACATCTTTCAGCCTCTTCAAAAAGTGTATAGCCATATCTATCCTGGAAAAACTTATTAATTTCATTGGGATAGGCGAGAGCAATGCCATAAGCAGTTGCTCCAGCAGTTCCCAAAAAACTATTCAAGCCCATACTGTAAACTTTATTTTTTGCTCCCTCATAAGCCATTTTTCCTAAGAAATCGCCTTTTAATTTTTCCTTGCTGGCATTCAAATTGCTAAAGTCCATTGTCTAACCTCCCATTGCTATAAATTTCTCTTCAAAGAACTCTCTCAAGATTTCTTTAATTGTTCTTTTTAAATCTTTAGTATCTCCACCTGTATTTTCAATAAGCACAGTTGGTGCAAATGTGTATTGATTATTTCCACCACTGCTTTTGCTTGAACCAGAACTTGATTTTTTGCTGTCAATTGATTTTTTAGAAGAATTTCCGAACTGATCCCTCATCATTCTTCTAGTTGCTTCGGCTGTCGAAATTCTAGTACCTTGTGGCAAGTTCATAGTTATTTCCTCATTAGCCAAAAATTGCTGTCCACTAGGCAATCTAATCATTTCTGCACCTTTTTCGGCAACTGTAACTGGTCCACCTTCCCACGATTTATCTCCTATGTAACGACCTTTTCCGCCACCAAGAAATCCAAGCCAAGAAGGTGGCTTGATTTTAAACATTCCTGCTATTTTACTGGCGATTCCGCTTACTGTCCCTGCCAGTCCGTCAAAAAAACCTTTAATCGCATTAATTGCTCCTTGAGCAATGCTTTTAGCCTTATTGAATCCTTGGGTAAAGAATACAGCTATCCTATTGACAACTGCACCAATCGAGTTCACAACTCCCGAAACAATTGCCAGTATTGCACTCATAACTCCTGTAACTACTGCGGATATTGCAGAAAATACTCCGATTGCAACACCAGCAATACCAGCAAATAAACCAACAACTATCTGTATCGCTGTAGCAACAACTGAAATCAATACAGCACCTATCTGCAATATCACACTTAAAGCAGGCATGAGCGAAGTTGCGAACTGAACAGCTAAATTAATTATCACTGCTAACGTTTGTAAAATCGGAGCGAATGTTGGTGCTAGCATGGTTACAATTTGCATAAATCCACTAAAAGCCATACTAAGCATATTCCCAATACTTCCTAAATCAAGCGAACTCCAAAACGAGTTAAAGGCATTCATAATGTCTCCAAATATTTGACTTATTTGTCCAAAATTAATTCCGCTTATCATTTGCCCAACTACTCCTGCAACTTTTCCAGCAAGAGAAATAATGCCGTTTAATGCTCCTGCGATTCCGTTTGTAAGTCCTTCTCCACCGATTCCACTAAATGCTTGAGATATAGTTTGTCCTATGCCTTTTAAAGGTTCTAACAATGGTGCAAAATTTAATTTCCCGAAAATATTTAATATTCCGTCCAATGCTCCATTAGCCATTCCAGCAAGTCCAGTAAATGCCCCTTGTAAATCTTGAGCCATTTTTTGACCAGCGGGAGTGTTTAATAATTGATTAACTTTGGTAAGCAATCCGTCCATAGCCTGTTGTCCTGCACTTTGTGCATTTTGCCACACTTTTCCAAATGTCAACGGCATTTTAGAATACTGAGCTTCAATTTCATCTGCACTTCCTAGTACAGCCTTTTTAATTACATCGGATGTAATTTTACCTTCCGAACCTAATTTTTTAAGCTGTGCCATAGACACTCCCATGCTTTCAGCTATTTTTTGAGCTAAAATTGGAGCATTTTCCATTACCGAACGAAACTCATCACCTTGCAACTTACCAGATGTCATAGCTTGATTTAACTGATACATTGCCGCACTAGCCTCTCCTGCCGAAGTTCCAGATACTTTAAACGCTTTGTCTAATGTACTCGTAAATTTTACGGCTTCTGCATCATTAAATAATCCTTTTGTAAGCATTTTTAATTTAGCGATTGAATCAAGTTGTTGCCCATAATCTGCCCCACTCTGTTGAGACGCTACAAATGTTTTTTGTTTCAATCCAGCAACGTCATTTGTTACCATTCCAAGCCTTGAATTTCTAAGTGAATTTTCATCAGATGCTTTGGCTATCCCTGCAAAACTAAGTCCACCAGTAAGTCCACCAATCATACTGCTAATCATTCCAAATTTACTTAATTTTCTGAAAATACTGGAAATTTTATTTCCTATTTCTTTTAATTTAGATCCGAATTTCTTTAAGCTTTCTCCTTTAAATGCTTTTTTTATTTTGTCTCCTAGCTTTGGGAATAGATTTCCTAAAGAACTACCGATACCTCTCAAGCCGTTGAATTTATCACGGATTGAATCTAAGCCTGTAGCGGCTCTTTTACCAATTAACGGTATTTTTTCAACTCCATTTATTAAGCTATTAGTAAGATTTTCGAACTTAAAATTTTGAATTTTGCTTTGTAATTGCGATACGCTAGGAATCAAGCTAGCCATTTTTGATTTTAATTTTTCAAGTCCCGAACCACCAACTTTATTTCCCAATTTTGACAGCTTTTCTTCTATTTTTGAAGCGGCTGGTAATAAAGATTGCATTTTTGATTTTAATTTGTTTATTGGACTATCTTCAGATTTTATTTTCATCAATATTTCTAATTTATTTCCACCAGCCATTTTATTCCTCCTCTTCCTTGAAATCCATCATTGCTCTTATCCATTGAAAAAATCTAATGTTGCTCATATCAAGAACAACATTAGGGTCTTTTATTCTTTTTTTTACAATAAATTCCCACCTTAATTTGATTAACGGGTCTTCGTATTGCTCCTCTGCTATTTTAATTTCATATTCAATTTTCTTTTTTTCTTCTCTTTCGACTTTTCCATAAAGGTAGCAATCACCTCACACAATTCAACTAATGCTTCTGAATCGTTTTCAAAAAATTCAATTTTTCTAGCTTCCTTTGGAAATTCAACCATTTTTGGCAAAAGAATGCTTGCAAATGTAAAATAATCATTATTTGCTACTAAATTTAAGTATGTTTTTTGATATAATTGTAAATTTTGTGGTTTAGTCAACTGAAAATCAAAAACCTTTGTATTTCCTTCCGCATCCACATATATCTCTTGCCCCTTAATATTTAACCTTCCTAAATTGTCAATAAAAACATTATTTTCTTGTTCTTTTTCTTCTATTTTTTCATTTTCTTTATTTGTCATTTTCTAATTCCTCCTAAACTTTTTCATCATATTTCGCACATTGAATTGTGTATTCAATGTCAACATCTTTTGTATTGTTTTTTCTTTCTCCGCCTTTTTGGATAGAAACACCTTGTCCGTTTCCGACAATTTTGTTCATTCCTGTATTGTCTATATATGTCAAAGTCCCTAAAACTCCATTTGGATTTGCATTACATTTTGTTAAAAATATGTCGTCATCAGAGCCTTTTACCGTTGTTAATTTAATTTCTCTTTTTGTAACTCTTGTTTGGATTGTCGGTACATTTCCTTTAATGTCAGGGTCGCCCATTGTATGACTATCCTCAGTTGGATTGTTCTGTATTTCTTTAGCTTCCTTAATCATATATGTTCCTATTCCTGGAAATGTAATAATCAAGTCCACTTTACTTAAATCAATCGACTTTTCTAAAAAATTATTTCCCATTTTCTACCTCCCTATGCCGTTAATGGTTCGTCGTGCCAAACCAAAGTAACTTCAATTTTTTCTACTTCTGTACTGATTGTAAAATCAATTTTTACATTTCTAAGTGTGCGATTGATGTAATCGTCTACAGTCAACCCTGTCTGTGCCGAAGTATCTTCAATGTTTGGAACTGTAACTTTAAACAAGTATTCACCGCTATTATTCTTAGCAACCGCTCCTTGTTTCCCCGTTGCCAGCATCACTCTATTCAATAATGCTTCAACTTTTGGAATACCTTCACTGTCCATTGTTGTGTTCTTTTCTTCAATTAACATTCTTGAAAGATTTGTTTCAATGTTATGCACAATAGCATCTATCTTGATTGTTTGGTCTGCATGCCTAACACCGTCGGCACACCAAGAGCCGCTTGTTACAGCATTATATCCAACAAAACTTCTAGTGTAATTAATATTACCTTCTTCGTTATCGCTTTCTTCTGTCAAAGTTTTAGCTGACGGATCTACTCCTAATATTCTTCTATCACTCCAACGTCCGTTAATTCCTTGAGCGAACGTGTAGGCTGGTAATCCGAATATATCCAAGTTTCCACCTTCAGCTTTTCCTGCCATAAAATATATTCTTACACTTTCTTTTAATTTGTTGTTCTCCGCTGTCGAATTAGCTACAATTGCAAACTTAACATTTCTAGTTAGCCATTTAGCCAATGCCTTTGTAAATTCCTCATCATAAAAATCTACAATTACACCATAAAAATCGCCAGTTGGTAAACTTTCTAAAAATTCTTCGCTTGGCGTTGCTTTACTTGCACAATACCAAACATCTGGCTGAATAACATTTCCGTCACTATCCTCTTGTGATAAAAATGTTTCTACGCCTTTATACATTTTAGAATTAGCTCCAAAATCTGTTTTAACGTCATCCAATTTTGTGTATTTTTTATAAGGATTGTCTGCTTCTTTAGTTATAAATAAGACTTTTCCAAAATCGCCTAACAATAAAGGTTTTGTTGGTCTTACTACCGTTACTTTTATTTTCTTAGCCATTCTCTACCTCCGTTTTTACTTCTACCTCTTTTATTAAATCTCTTACTCTTTCACTTGATTCTCGCCAGTTCATTTCTACATCAAAACTAAATCTATAAATATACTGACTGCCTTCAAGAAAAGTTAAATCTTTTATTTCTATATTGTCATCACTTAATCCAAATCCGTTCCTAACTAAGTCGTGTCTTTTCTTAAATACTATAACCTCAAGCAATTCACTAGCCATTTCTTCTGCCCTCGTCTGTGTTGGAGCATAAAAATCAAATTGCAAATAAGCAATAACTAATCTCAAAGCCTTTTCCTTAATCTGCGTATCTGTTGTTTCAATAGTTCTGTACGCACTGTATGCAGACTTGTTAAGGCTTATTGTGTGCATAACAGCACATTCTGTTGGCTTTTTAGCCACATAATTATCACGAATAACTTGGAAATCTACGAAACTGGCTAACAATTTTCTTAATATTTCATTTTTCATTCTTGCACCCTTTCAATATAATAAATTCTAAGCTCATCGTGTTTCATATAGTTCTTTGCCGTTGTTACAATATAGTTATTTCCCTCAAATTCAATTTTATTTTTCAAGTCGATGTCAATATAGCAATATATTTTCTTGCTATCCAAAGTAATTTGAATACCTTGTTCTGTAAGCATTTTTATGTCCTGTCTATTAAGATTAAATACTGCCCCCTCAAATTCTTTATTTTCATCGACTTCAACCAGTTCCGAGTTAATCCACTTGCTTGTTCTTTTTGATATTTTGCACTTGCTGAAAAATCTTTTTGGAATAAATGTTTTGTGTGCCATTTTATACACCTACAATCTGATAAGTGATTGATTCATAAAGTGAATGAGTATCCATAAGCGGTTTTGTCGAATTATTCCCTCTTTTTTCCCTTAATTTTATAGTTTTAGAATCTAATGCTGTAAAACCACCTTTGTCAATCGTATCTTTTATTTTTTTAACCACAAAATTTCCTAAATTATTATAAGCCTCTTCTCCAGTTAGTTCTCCAGCGATTATTAATTCTACTTGTGATTTCATATAATCTTTAATTTCTTTTTGAGCTTCGTCAGTTGCAACTGATGTTCTGAAAAATGGTCTTGCAGGTATACCTCTTTTTGTTCCGTATTCATTATACAAAGCATATTCCAAAACTGTTGTTCCTTCTGACTCATCACTTTCTTTGTCGCCATCATCGCTTAAAATACCTACTTTAACAGCGTGGGTTTGCAAATACTTCAGCTCTTTATCCAGCTTCTCTAATCCCTCTAATTCATATACAATTTCAGCCATATATTCGCCTCACGATACTTTCAATTTTTTCTTTTTTGTTATTTACAAAATCTACAAACGAATAAGAAATATCATCAATTTTATAAGTTTTATACTTGCTTGCTTCTTCATCCATACTGTTTATAAAGTCATTTACAAGAATACATATTTCGTATTTTAACCAATCAGGCAGTTCATCGTATCCAGCCTTATAAGTTATTTCAATTTCTTTTTCTTTTGCATTACAAGGACAATTCCTAAAATTAACAAACTCAATATAATTCCCACGACTTTTATATCTATCATTGAAATCAATGCCCACAATTTCAACAACTGGACGTTTATTCAAGTAAATTCGCTTATTATAATCATAATCCTCTGTAAGTGTTTCAACTTCCAATTTATATCCAGTTATATTTTCAATCTGACTAATCGCAACGCTAAGCAAGGTTTCAACCTTAGCCAATTCTTCATCAGCTAAGGTCTTGCCCGTTATCCTTTTATAGTCTTCAACAGTAATAAGCATTCAAAACCACCTCTATTTTACTTTCAATACAGAGAATGCTTTAGGTCTAATTACTCCCCCACCTATTCTGATTCTTGTGTAGTATTCAGTTATTCTCTCATTTACTTTTCTGTTCAGTTCTTGTTCAAATCCCTTTTTTTGATAATAAGCATAACCTTTTCCGAAATCACAGAATACTGCTGGATATTTACCTGTGTCTATGTCTTCTAAAAATTCTTCGACATATACTGGATAACCATTAAATTTCATTGTTGCACCTTCAAGAATGTTCATCCACAAATATCTACCGTCGCCGTCTTTCCATAACTTCATTTCTTCATAAAGTTTAGGTGAAACATAGTAAGCTGATCCTTTTCTATAACTTGCTTTCATTCCTGTTTCTAGTTTTACTAAGTCATCAGCTGTTACTTTTTTTGTTGTCGCTGTTGTAATAGCTGCACCAGTTACCGTTGTGTTTGTTAAAAATCCCTCAATAAATTGTTCTGTTGAAGCATTATATGCCCCTTTTACAGTTAATTCAGATAATGTTTGTCCGAACTCTTCTGATATTGCTTCTTTAAGTTCTCCAACCATATCAAATGCACTATCTTGTACCAGTTCATCAGTAATTGGATATCTTACTTGTCTATATCCCGCTCTTAATTCGATGTGAGTATATCCAAGTGTACCGTCTTGAGTATTCCCTTGCCCCTCTTTTACAATTTGGTTAGCACCTGTAATTTCATTTCTAACTGGGATTTTAATATAATCTCCACTTCCTGTATAAAATTTACCTTTCATCAGAAAATTTGATGTTTCCTTCGTTTCTTTCAAAATCTCGTGCGACAAGATTGTCGGTATCAATACAGTTGCCTGTCCTGTACCTATTGCGGCTTTCTCTAGTCCCTCAATTTCTTTGTTTCCAGTTCTCAAATATTTTTCAAAAGCAACGTTTGCTTTTTTCTCTTCTGTTTCAGGATTAGGCATACCTTTTTTCATAACTTCGTCTAATGTTTCAGCCATTTTTCCAAGTTCTTCGTTTGCCTTTTCAATTTTTTCTTCTAACTCTTTATTTTTTTCCAAAGCTCCAGTTAAATCCTCATTCGCTTTTTTTATATCCTCTGTGTTTTGTTTCATTCCTTTTTCCAAATCTTCAATATTTTTTGGCATATTATCATCTCCTTTATTATTTTTATTTATGTTTTTATTACCTTTTACTGTTTCCACCGTTGCGTCTGGTACTGCTCCTTTTAACACAACGCTACCTTCCACAACTTCAATTTCTTTAATTATCCTAGCGTCAACCTCTCCCTTGTCGGTCTGTACTTTCCCGTATTCCCTTTGCTTCAGAAATCCACCAACTGACATTTCGTAATTTGCTCCGCTTTTCATCATTGAATAAACTTTTTGTGCGTCCTGATTTATTGCATTACCATTATCATCTGTTGACAAATCAAGTTTCGCTGTAAATTTCAAATTCCCTTTTTCATCTTGATAAACTTTCAAAGTTCCGATTTCCTTACTCCAATCGTGCATATGCAACAAGAAATAAGTCTTATCCTTATCCACTTTATCAAGTGCTGTTTTATCGAAATAATCGCCATAGCTGTCGATAACGCTATGCGTTACCAATTGCCCTTCAATTATTCCTTTTTCCTCTGTGTCCTTTTTCAAAATCATTTCGACACTTTTTTGAAATTTATCCATATTACCTCCCTTATATTAATTCGCAATGGCAATTTATCAATTCTCCTACATCTGCTTCTAAGTCGTGCGGACACATCATTCCGTTAGAAAATGGCTTACTTGCGTCTTCAACCGTCACTTTGTCAAGATCTAAATGTGTCTGTCTGTCTGTTTTTCCACCTCCAACGTGCCACCACGTTTTTGGCAATCCTGCTTTTATAAGCCCTTCCAAATAAGTCATTGTTGCAGTAGTAGCCGTCTCGGTTCTTGCAATAACCATTGCTCTTTTTTCTTCCATATTTTTTACTTTTTCTGTTATATTCTTAGCAATATCACGAATATTAAGCCCTTTTTCCTGTCCTGAAACGATAACTTTGTTTAATATTTTTTTTGTTGTATCTTTTATATTAGTTACTTTTTCAGCAATTACTTTTTTCCCAAACATTTTCAAAGTTTTATTTTTTACAGCTGGAATTAATTTTTCATCAATGCCACGATGTGTGATTAAAAAATTAGATGTTTCACTTACTGTTTCAAGTATTCCTTTTTTTAATTCATCGAATAATTGACTGCTAAATGTTTCCCAAGCGAACTCGCTTAAAAACATCTGCTCATCTACATCAATTTCTCCACGCAACTGCTTAAAAACAAGCCTTAGCCTATTAAATTGTTTTTTAATTAGTCTATTACGCATTTTCAACTGTCTTTTAGCGATTATCTTTTTTTGAGAATTAGTCAACTTAATTTTCTTTGTTTTCTGCTTCTTCTTCGCCATCGTCTTCCTCCTCAACTGGTTTTACATCTTCGTATATTTCTTTGAGCGGTGTCATTGATGTACTGATTAAAATATCGTCGCCATTTTCAATTGGAGGATATTCAAGTTCAGCTCTTTTCTCGTTTATTGTCAGATAACTAAGATTATTAAGCATTGCCATTTTTTCTTTTCTATCCTCTTTCAATACTCCAATCGTACTTGTGTCGAAATCTATGTATTCATTGCTTTCTAGTTTATCTTTCATTATATTATTAAGATATTCAGCTATCTGCTCAACTAGTGGCAATATATTCTCAGTGTACAAATCTTTTTTTGCTTCCTTGTAATTACTGAATTTACTGTTTGTTCTGTCCCCAATTAAGATACTTGGCACATTCATTACTGCCGCAGTAGTATTCCGTATCTCGTCCATAGCATTCAGAAAATCAAAGTCCTGTGGAGAAAAGTCTGCCTCTTTTATTTCAGCACCTTCCCCATCCAAGATAAGTGCTTTCCCTACATTCCTAGAACCACTATTTTGTTCTATTTCATTCTTGATTTCTTTTTTCTTAAAAGCATTTAAGAATTTCTTGACAACAATAATAAGATTCCTCTTGCCACCGTTCTTTAATATGCTGTTGTTCCACTGCATTATGTAACACCAGTAATTGTGCAAAGCCGTTAATGATTGCACCTTGCTTATTCCGTATCCTGCTCCAGCGATATTATCATAAACATTCACACCTTTTATATAGTGAAACATTTTTAAATCTTCGCCCTTGTATTCCTTGTTGTTAATTCTTATTGATTTAATTCCGTTCAACACATTTTCGCTATCGTATTCAATGTGATAAGAGCCTTTTTTAAATAAAATCAATTCAGCTTTTGTAAATAAATCAACTTTCATTACAAGCAGTTCTCCAAACAAAATATAATACAAAGCAAAATAATTTATAAATTGGTCTGTATTAAGCAAGGAATTAGGATTTTGCAATGTATTTAGCACATAGCTGCTTTTTACATCTTTCACGTTGTCGCTATATCCTTTTTTATAAGTTCCCCATTTCAAATTGTTGATTGCTTCATTTATTCTTGTTATTGCACTAGATGTAAACGGATTCTTGTATAGCTGGGTCAAAAACTTTTCAGGATCTTCGTCTCCAAGAGAATAATTATTTATAAATTCAGATAACGTAACTGGCGACCTGGTACTCCAAAATCCTTTTGAAAAAATATTAAGTCTCATTATCCACCTCCTCTTTGTAATAATGTTTATTTAATATATATGGCGTGTAATCACTTAAAGCATATTTAATAGCATCAAATGAATGCGGGTCGATATTAAACGGCTTTTGCGTCTTTGGATTCTTTGCTATCAATCCATCTTTATTGAAAAACCACTTCATTTCCGTTAATTCTCTGTATGTATTCGGGCACACATTTTTATCAATAAATATATTTCTAAATGATTGTATCTTTTTAACTCCGGCTTTACTTATATCGCTCGTCTTTTTGACTGGATTAATCATTACATTATTCATATTGTAAAAAGCTATTGCTTTTGGCTCAGCACTATCCGCATAAACAACTTCTCCGTCATTTATTAATTTCTGTATCATTTCAGTTTCTAACATTTCCGCATCGGTTAAATGATTATCGTAAAACTCTTCGTAAATATATAAGTCGTTCAACTCTTCATCTATCACAACTCTTACTATTGCGTTGTACGAGTTGCTAAAACCAAAATCGAACCCAGCGAATCTATTCCATTTGCCTTCAATCAACTTTTCTATTCTACTTTGCTCCATATGATGTAAATTTCTAAATAATGTATCTCCGGCACTTCCAAATCTCCCTAATGTTTTAATTGCTCTTAAATAGTCATCTGTTTCCGTTTCCAAGTCTGCTATAAAATTGTCGGGCAAAAATTTATTGTCCGTGTATACTGAATGATGTAAATATATGTTTTCAGAAAATACATTTCCTTTTTTCAGATTTACTTCATTCTTTATTTTCATAATCCGTTCAGCATATAGATTGTTTTCATCTTTGCCAACCGTTTTCAAAATTTCTGTCAAATATTTATACGTCCATACTCCGAACTCATTAGGATTAGTTGTTAATATCAATATATTTCTGTTTTTTATACTTCTCAATCTCGATTTAAGTTCTTTAAATGATTTATAGTCAATCTCATCTGCTTCTTCTATCCAAATGGTATCTATATCCTTTATTGATTTTATTTTCTTGACGTTATCTAATCCTCTGAAAATAAATTCAGTTCCTGTTACAGTACAAATAATTTTCATTGGTGTTGATGTGAAATAAAAATATTTATCCAATCCAAAACTATAAATAATATCTTGAAGATCAGCGTAACAACTTTCTTTCAAGTTATCCCTTATTTGCCTTACCACTAATATTTTTCTTTTTTCTTTCAAAGCTAATAAAACCAATTTAACTGCTGCATTATATGATTTACTACTTCCGTATCCGCCTAATAAAAAATATATTTGTTGTTCCTGATCTAACAAAAACTCTTGAAAATGTTTGTTCACTTCACTTCTTATTTTCATTAAATCCCCACCAACTCTATTTCTATTTTTTTATCTTCTTCATCAAAAGATTTTATTTTTGATTTCTCAATTTCTAATTTCTCTCTTGATATTTCCTCTTCAGCAAGCTGTCTATCAATCTCCAGAACCTCATAAGCGGTAAGCATCTTACCAGTCCGCATTAAATCATTTCCCATTTTTTTAATAGTTGTGTACGCTTTTTCGTATTCTTGTACTTTTTTAGTATCCATTTCTTGTGAATTTATTTCTTTGGTTGCTCTTACTACCAAATTTGCTTTTGCGGTTTCTGTCCCTTTTAGTATCCTGTATAATTCGCCTTTATAAACTTCATCAGCTATTTGTTCAAGATACTTTTCTGTACGTTCTTTTCTTAGTTGTCTAATACTTTTTGCTTTGTTATAATAAGTACTCTTTTTTATTCCATGTTTTTCCAAAATTTCTTCTTTGGGAACATTATTAATTATGTCCGCTTTTATCTGGGTTTCTTTATTATTTGCACCCTTTTGCTTTGGGGGTGCAATTTTCTTTTTTGGGGGTGCATTAGTTAAGGGTGCATTTATCTGTTTTTTTTTCCAGCCTTCTCTTTTTCTCCAGCTCTTCACAGTGTTGATGCTTTGATTGTATTTTCGACACAGTTCTGTGATTCCTACACCATTTTCGTATTCCTTTCTTAACAGATCTCGTAAGTCCTGCTTATCCATTTTTATACTCTTCCCAATTTACAGTTTTTCCATTTATCTTTATTTCTTCCTCTCCTGTAAATTTTAAATATCTTTCTATAATTACTTGCACCCACTTGGTTTCTAATTCCATTAAATACGCTTTCCTGTTTAGTTGTTCACAAGCTATCAGTGTACTTCCGCTTCCACCAAATAAATCTAATACCTTTTCATTTTCTCGACTGCTACTTTTTATTGCTCTTGCACACAATCCGACAGGCTTAGGTGTTGCGTGTTCTCCTACCCCTTCTCTATCTTTTCCTACAACTCTATCAAAATGCCAAACATTGTTCATGTTATCGTGTGTATTATTGAAATAAGCTCTCGAATCATAAAATTTACTTTTTATTTTTTCATATTCTTTTTTCAGCTCTCCATATTCTTTTTGAAAAGCTCCATATTCTTTTCCGTATTTTTGTAACTTTTTGTAATTTTCTTCAGTCGGAAATAACCACTGGCTCTTTGTAAAATAATGTTTTCCCATTTGATTTCCCAGTGCTTTTTTCCAGCTCTTGTTTCCACCACATTTTTCCATTTCTCCTGCAAGATATTGTCGGATTGGTTCCCATCCTTCATAATAATTTTCTGAATTCGTATTAAATCCCTGCACACCATTCATAACAAATAAACATTTTTCATCAGCAACGGCATACATCCTTGTAAGTTCTGAATTTTGCCCCTGTCCGTTCCTTTTGTCCCAAGTTATCAAATTTCTGAATGTTATTTCGTTGTTTTTGATTTTTGGTTTTAGTACATTTGAATATATGTCCATTAACGGCTCATCTATTCCCCAGCAGTACCAACTACCATTTTCTTTTAAATTTTCAAATGATAAAGGAATCCATTTTTTATTAAATTCCAGTAAATTATCAAAATTTAAGTTATCGTTTGCCACACCATCCTTTTCTTTTTTCATTCCATAAGGGGGATCGGTAAAAATCAAATCCACTTTTTTATTTCCTAACAGTTGCATTATTTGTTTTGGATTCGTACTATCTCCACACATTACTTTATGTTTTCCTAACTCAATCAAATCTCCTGTTTTTATTACAATATTTTCAGATTCAGCTATCTCTAAATCATCTTCAATAATTTCGGTTTCATCTTCTTCTGTTTCTTCGATTTCGTCTTCCATTATTTCTTCTAACTCCACTTCACTGAAACCTAACAAATTTAAATTAAAATCAGCTATTTCCAGCTTGTTCAACTCGTACTGTAGTTTTTCGACATTGAACTCTGTATTCATAGTTAATTTATTGTGAGCAATAGCATAAGCTGCTTTTTGCTCCTCTGTTAAATGATTTAATCTAATTATTTCTATTTCTGTATATCCAAGTTCTTTTAATGCTAGATACCTTCCATGTCCTTCGATTATTATGCCTTTTTCGTCAATCGCGATCGGATCATTGAATCCAAATTCTTGAATACTGTTTTTAATCTGTTCAATTTGCCATTCAGGATGTTCTTTTGCATTTCCTGAATACTCAATTATTTCATTGATATTTATTCTCTCTATCTTCATTTTGCCCCCTTTCTTTGATTTTTAGACAAAAAAAGAGCCGACTTATAAATAGACTATTTCTAATCTACATATAAATCGGCTCATTAACTTTCATAACTCTTGCCTTTATCCAATTGTATTTGTTTTTTTTCTTCTTATTACTTTGCCGCTATTGAAAATAATTGTCATCTCTTTTTCTCCTTTTTTGTTCATTTCTTCCAGTAATTCTACTATAAACAAAAAAAGATTTTTGTTACTTTCAATTTGTTTTATCTGCTCTTTAGTAAGCATTTTATCACCCCTTTATTATACCTTATTTTATCAACATTTGCAACTGTTTTGAGTGATATTTTTACACTCTAATTGCAAAAAATACAATCAAATTTATTATTGTATAAATCAGCATAATACTTAAAAACCAAAATACTAAAAAATACATCACATTGTAAGGTGTATAATTAATTTTAGTTATTCCTCTTAATTTCTTTTTTACATCTTCAACTAAAGCATACAGATAACTAACTAAAAAGAAAACTAAAAATATTGTAACTGCTGCACTTAAAATTCTCATTATTATTTCCATTATTCCTCCTCTGTTATCACAATCGCATTATCAATTGTAACTCTGCGATTGTTTTCGCTTATTAAGTTTAATGATATTCTTCCGCTCTCATCCGAATCTCTTACCCTTATCAGCCCTTTGTATTCCTTTAACAATTTTCCGTCAAGAGTATAAATTTGTACTGTCCTTTTTAGCCCTTTTGTATCGCTTTCATAGTCTTTTTTAGAATCTTCCCATCTTGCACAGCTTCCTAATAATCCTAAAATTACAATTCCTAATAATAATTTTTTCATTTACTCATCCTAACCTTTCTCTAATAAAAACGACTTTCTGCGACTGAACTTGTTTCTATTTTATAATCCCTCTATAATACCCCTCTTTCAATCTTTTCCTAAACAATTTAAAGTGATTCGGATAAACTTCCAGCAGTTCATAAACAAGTTGCGGATTAAGCCATACTCCTTCAATATAATACTTGTTCTTGAAGCTCTCAACTCCGATATCGTGCTTTTCCCTATGATGTTGACTACACAACGATATAAACGGATTATGCAAGCCATCATCATTTTCATAGTTTCCAACACTACTTGCAACCGTTTTCCAGTGATCTAATTCAACTCCTGCATTTCTTCCACATATTGCACAAGTCTTATTTTTCAAGCAAGCAATCACATATCTTTCAGTCATCTTATCTATTTCCAGTATATGCCTGTATCTTTTATCTTGCTTGTTCAAGATATATAAGTTAATATCATTTTCCAATGCCTGCTCTATTAAAAATGCTATAAAATCATTTGCGGTCTCCATATCACATTTGGCAGTAGAAAATTTATTCAAATCTCTGCTTATTGCAAACTGTTCTTTCTGATATTCTTTCATATCCAGCATAGTCCATCCTAATTCATCAGCAAATTGCTTTATTAACACATGTATCAGTCCGTTCTGTGCCTTAGACAATTTTTTTACAGGAATAACTTTGATTGGAAAATTATTAAGACGCTCTTCCAGCTGTTGCTTAAGTCCTGGATAAACTTTTTCTACGGCTAATGTTATTGTTATCTCGCTGTTTTTAATTTCCGTGTAAGCCATTTTTTTCTTGCCTTTCTTTTCTTAATAAATTTAATGCTCTTAAATAAATTAGCGTTCAACTTCATAAAGTTGAAATCGCTATCGTTTATTTTGATTCCACTTAATAATCTGATTTTTACTTTTTCAAATACATTATCTTGTTCACCCATTATGGCATCACTTCCGTTTTTTTATAACCAAGTTCCTTTAATAATTTAGATATAAAATTTATCCCTTTTTGATATACAACAGTTTTATAATTTACTTTCACATCGCCATTTGGAGTATTCCATTTGCTTTCAACTACTCGAAAATATCCGCGGTCAACATATGTTTGAAACGGCACATTGTCCTTTTGAAGTATTCCCTGATTTCGTAAAATATTAAACAACGTGTTTCTTCCAATATTTTTAAAATTCAACACTTTTGCCACTGTTGCAATTTCTGCTGTCGTATCACTGCCAGTCACATCATTGTAAAAATCAACTTTAGACTGCTGCTCCTCAACTTTTTTCTCTAATTCTTTTCTTTTTACCATTTCTTCTTTTAGTTTCATAAAAGCCTGGATTGCTAAATCAGGATTATTTAATAATTCTTCTGTTGCGTACATTCCTGTTTTTCTTATTGCTGGTAAAATCTTGTTTGCAACTTTTAACTGAAAATTTCTTGCGATTTCATTTTTACCTTTCATTGCTAATAAATAAAAGAGATTTTCAGGTATAAAATCATTTTCGCCACTTGTGGCGAAACCAAAATCTTTCAAATATTTCTCCACTCTGTTCCATCTTATGTATTCAATTCCGTTTTTTATATCAACAAACCCTAGCCCTCTTGCCACGTCCTCTAAATTCAAAAATATTATTCCATTTTCTCCAATAAATCCTCTTACTTTCTCTATTGTTATCAATTCATTCATTAATATCCCTCGTTCTCTCATTCATATTTTTAAGCCATTTTTCGTGATGAACTTGTAAAAATTCCTTTTCAGTTGCTCCTACGTATTCGGCTACAATTAACATTGCTGCTATTATTTTGTTTTCTCTTTCTTGAGAAAATTTTGATAAAAATATTAAAGCAATCTCTAAGTTCTCTATACACCTTTTATAAAATTTAACATTTTCGCCTCCGGACTTTCTAAACAATCCTTGATTAATAAAACTCAAGTAAAAATGAAGGCAATCTGACAACTCTTCCAAAACTTTCCTTTTGTTTATTTTTTCTGTGTTATTTTTCCAATAATTCCATTCACTTTTGAGTTCTTGAGTTAGTTCTCCTAATTCGGCAATAAAAGCGACAAACGTTCTTATTTGTGTTCTTTCCCTTAAGGTTTTCTTTTCGTCAAATTTTTTATCCAACATCGCTTGTCTTTTTAGTAGTTCATCCATATCAAACTTTTTCAATGCTTCCATCTATTTCAACTCCTCAATAAAAATCTGTATTTCATCTCTTAACATTCCAATTTCTTTTATCCCTCGTAAATCATAGATTTGACAGTCATCTTTAAAAATTATTCCTTTCATACTGTCAATTAATAGCTTAAATCCGTTATCAACATCTATTTTTTTGCGATTTTCTTTATACTGAAAAATTATTTTTACTTTCAAATCTTTTTCCAACAACTTATCTTCTGTGTACTGTTCCTTTAAAAATTCGGAACAATACTCTTTAAATTTTCTTCCACTGTCACTTAATATCATTTTGTTTCTAGCAATTTTATAGGCAGAGTTCCAACTCAAAGCCTTTAGCGGTATCTTGAACTTATACATTTTCTACTCCTTTTTGCTGTTTGATACTAATTTTCTTTCAGAAATATTTTTTAGTGCCTCCTCGACAATATCGTACACATCTTTATCTTCAACATCATTCTTTTCAATAATTTCTTCCATTTCTCTTCTGAACTCTGTAAATGTTATGCTGTATTTTTCAATATATTCTTTAAAATTGTAATCCGATACTACCGATACATTCCAAAAAGTTCTCAGGTTTTCCTTAGTTTCTCTTTTTATCGTAATTGTATCTCCGTGTTCAGAAACAATAATCTGAATAAATTTTTCTGTTATTTTTTGTTCCTTTATTATTCCTGTTGTGATATTTCTATCACTTAACATTGATTGTTTTACTATTTTAAATATTTTTTCATTTATCATTTTTTATTTCCTCCTGATTTTATAATTTCATAAACACAAGCCAATGTGTTTTAGCCCTTTTATTTCCAAAAAGCGGCTTATATTTTATTGTGGCCAAAACATCTTTTAATTTGATTTGTTCTTCATTCCATTTGAAAATTAATGTTCCGTTTTGCTTTAATACCCTCATACATTCATCGAATCCTTGTTCTATGTCGTTTTTCCAAGTTTCAGAATTTAATTTTCCATATTTCTTGGCTATCCACGAGTTTTCTCCTGCTCTTACCAAATGTGGTGGATCAAATACAACTAGATAAAAACTTTCATCTGGAAATGGTATTTGTTTAAAGTCGGCCACAATGTCAGGACTTACTTTTAACCTTCTTCCGTCACACAGTGTGTCCTCAAATTCCCTGTTATCCATAAAAACTGTATTTTCATTTTCTCTATCAAACCAGAACATTCTTGATCCGCAGCATACATCAATTATTTTCTTTTCTATTTTTCTTCTCCCTTCATTTTAACTTTCAATATTTTCTCAATCTGTCTAACTCTCTTGTTGTTCTCCTCTATCTGAACACCATTTTGTTTTATTTCTTCTGTTATTTCCATCATTTTCCTGTTTAGTATCGCGTTTACTTCTCTTAAGCTGTCATTTTCAACGCTTAGCCTGTCCTTTTCTCTTTTTAGATTTTGCATCTATCCTCCTATAATATTCTAATCTGTTCCGCTATAATCCCTTGTTTTCTTCTGTGTTTCTTGAAAAACAAGTTTCTAAATATCGCTTCCAAAACTGTTACCACTATGCTGTTTCCTGCCTGTTTATATAATTGTGCATCCGAAATTTCCACAGACTTTGCGGCATAATAGTCCATATCTCTGAATCCCATTAATCGCCAACATTCAAGTGGGGTTAGTTTTCTTATTCTGTAATCATTGTTCTGTAAAATTTTAATACCTTCTCCCTTGTTCGTTGTAAGAGTTGGGCTTAAATCAGTATTATACACGTTTCCGTTCATACCTTTTCCACTTGGATTTATATTCACGATAAAGTTATTTTCCTGCCATGAACTCTTTGTTAAGGCTGGAACTATATTTTCTTTTATTCCGCCTTTATTGAATCCGTGTCCTTTTTGTATTATGAAATTGTCGGTTGACCTTTGCCCTGCTCTTGTTGTTATGGCAAACGCAGTATTACATTCTTCAAGTTTTCTAGGATTAAATCTTTCGCCCCTTGTAAATCCATTTCTATTTTTCATGTCAGAAAAGCATTTCAGATATTTCTCAGATAAATAATACTTGTCATCTACCTTTTCCTCTAGCAAGTCTTTCATTTTAGATTTCAGTTCAACTGGCTTTGGAAATTTATAGTGCATATTCTCAAGACTGCTTACCACGAATACTCTTTCCCTATTCTGTGGTATCCCATAATCTTTGGCGTTTAACACTTCCCAGTTTGAGTAATATCCCAAACTGTTTAGAAAGTTTAGCCAATGCTCAAAATCTTTGATGAACTTCTTTCCAACGAGATTTTTGACATTTTCTAGCAAAAGATACTTGGGTAATGTTCCGGTCTCTTTTGCTTCCAGAAGCAATCTTTCAACTTCCAAAAGTAACCCGCTTCTTGTATCTTTATTTATTCCTTTTTGATGTCCAGCAATGCTTAAATCCTGACAGGGAAATGAATATGTAAGCAGGTCGCAATAAGGCAACTTCTCAATCTTGGAAATGTCTCCGAAGTTATGGACTTCTCCGTGTATGGCTTCATAGCTTTTAATTGCGAACTTATCTATCTCAGAAATTCCTATAACTTCATAATCGATTCCGATGTTCCGTAAAGCCATCGCCTGACTTCCGACTCCTGCAAAAAGTTCTATGACTTTGATTTTTTGCATTTATCCTCCTATCAGCATTTTATTTTTTATTTCTGACAAATCGACTTTATTTTCAATTTTTGCTGTAATATTTTTATATTCAAGCCTTATGAAATTCATATTTTCTGTATTGCCAATTTTGGCTTCTTTGTAACCTATCATTCTAGGTTTTATTTGTCCGAATAATCGGCTTGTACCTCTGTAATAATCAGAAGTTTCATAAGGATGTTCACAGAATCCTTTGTATATGTCGTCAAACTCCCATTTTAGAAAATTGTCAAATTCATCGTCTTTCATTGTGCATAGTCTGTTCCAGCCAGCATAATCAATTACTGCATGTACTCCCTTATCCTCAAAACATACCATACCTTTACTTCCGTTTTTATATATTGCTGCTTTCAGTAATTTCTTTGCATAAAATACTTGCTGTTCCAAATCTGAGTCTTTAGCGTATTTTAAAATTACTGTGACTTTTGGCAAAAAATCGCCTTCACATTCTTTGACTATTCTGCCTATTGCACGGTTAAATCGTTCTATACTAAGTTCGGATAATCCCATAAAATAAATATTTACAAGCCCCTCTGTTACTCGTGTATTGGGGTAATAGTCAAGCAGCATTCCAAATCCTTCGTTAAATTCCTCCATTGTCATTTCTGCTACCTCCAAAATATTTTCTAAGTCCTTCCGCCGTTACTTTTGGTCTTTCGCTTTGAACACCAGCTCTGAATTTATTATTAGTGTTAGCGTTATTTTTTATTTCTGTATTTATTTTGTCGTCGTAATTTCCCTCAAGCACTTTTAGTAAATTAGCTTTTTTAATAAGCCAGTCAAATGTTACTTGCCATTTATTTTTATTGTCCCCCTGCATAAATTTAGAAATATGAATTTTATCTATTGCTTGCAATAGCTCTTCCACCGAATATTCTTTAAATAAATTCTTGATAGCTTTCTTTCGTTTATCGTCTATTTTTAATTGTTTCCCTGATAAGTCATATTCCTGAGCAATTTTTATCCATTTGTTTTTTATATCTTCACATGCTTGTGAAAATTCATTTTTCACATGTATATATTCTTTAGTACTTACTTCTTTAGTATTTAATTTATTAGTATTTAATTCTTTAGTACTTAATTGTCCTTGATTTTCTACCGCTTGACTTTCTAGGGGTAGATTTTCTACACCTTGATTTTCTACCTTTTGTTTTTCTACCGGTTGCTTTTCTGTTTCTTGTTCTTTTTGTCTTTTACCTTCTACGAGAGGTTTTTCAAAAATTTCATAAACGTATTCTATTTTTTTATTTCCACGTTCTTTATTCGGAAATATTTTAGATATTTTTAAATACCCAAATTTTTTTAACTCTTTTAGCCCTGTCTTTATAGCAGTTTCGTTTTCTGCACATATTGAGGCTAATCCTGATATTGAATAATCCCAATTCCCTGGTAGACTTAACATTAAAGTCAAAAGTCCTTTTGCCTTCAAGCTCATTTCTTTTTCTCTTAAATGATAATTTGATATTACTGTATAATCACTTGTTTTATTTACTCTAAAAGTTGCCATTTCTTCCCTCTCCCTACATATTGTATTTTTAACATCTTTATGCTATAATAATTACAATATGTAGTATTTCATAAATTTCTTTTCAAGCACTCTTCGGAGTGCTTTTTTTGTTATAAAACACCTTTTGAATCGTATATTTTTTCAAGTGCTTCTTTAAATTGCTTAAGCATAACTTCCTTAAATTTTATTTTAAACTCAAAATTTCTGTTCCTATTTCCATTCAACTTCTTGAATTCGTTTCTAATCAATTTGATAATTATATCAAATTCATCTTCAGTTATATCTTCAATAACTTCTAAAACCTTTAAAGCGATCTTGTTTATTTTTTCCAAGTTTTCTTTTGGGCTGTATTGAAATATTTTAGCTTCAGGCTTTTTGGGTTTCGGACTCGTTGGTCTCGAATTTGTGCCTTGTTCCATTGTTTTAGCTCCTTATTTTTCCTTTTTTGATTTCGTGTTATAATATTAACAAAAACAAAGGAGAACTACTATGAACTCTATTGATTTGAAAATATTAAAATATATTTCTGAAAAGAAAAAAGTTAGGCATAACGATTTATTAAAACGATTCAATTATCATTCAAGAGATGTTTTAGATATAAGGATCAATAATATTTTTGAATATGTTTCAAATTATTACGACAATAACATTAATGATGATATTATTGAAATTAATCCTAACGGCATTGCCTTTCTTGAAGATTTTAAAATTGAACGTAAAAATAAATTTATTACTGAACTTAAAATCTTTTCACTTAAAATATTAACTTCTATTTTTGTTCCAATAATAACAAGTGTTTTAACAACGATTGTTGTATGGTATCTAATAAACCATTGGAAATGGTTCGCTTTGATTTTTAAAGCTACTAATTAAAATATCTAGCCAAAATATACAGTGTTATTATTGATGTTGCTACTGATAAAATTATTTGTAGCAATATTTTTTTCCAATTCATTTATCTTGTCTCCTTATTTTATTTTTACCCCCTTTTGAGTTATAATAATATCGCCAAATAAAATTAAATACACAAGAAAGGAGGTGTTATTATGTCAAAATTTTTAAGAGGTATTCAGCTCGGAAACACTATTTTCCAATGGCTCACTAGAAAATAAAAACATTAATTCCACCCCCAGCATTTCTTTTACAAAAGTTATTTCTTGTAAATCTAATGTTGGGGTTGTTTCTAAGACTTTGTTTCGTAAATTGCAAACCAAATTATGAAGTTCGGTTATTCTTTTTTCTTTCTCGTTCATCTCACACCTCCTTCCTTTTCTTTTGGATTGTTAATTCGTAGCCTAAATCGTTTAGTATTTCCTCTGTTTTTTTTAAATTAGCTCCTTTTTGCTCGAAAATATTTTTTGAAAACGTTTTTGCTACTGACACATACGGTCTATTTGTTGTTTCACAAAATTTTTTTAAATTTTTATATTTTTCTTTAATTAGATTATCAATTTTCAAATAAATCTGTTTTGATGTCATTCTTACACCTCCTTTTTACACTTTTAGGTTTAAAAAATGCTTAAAAAATTTTTTTCAATAATATTTTAAACTATTTTGTTTAAAAAGTCAATAAAAAAATATATACTCAACAATCTTAGGTTTTTAGTATATATTTTCAAAAACTTTATTTCTTTTTAAAGAATAAATATATCAAATAAAATGGTAATATTGCTATAAAAAATCCTATAATAAATAACCAAATAATAATATTCACAACCAAATTTAACTCCCCTGAATTATTTGTATTAGAAACAGAAGTTCCTTTTTTAGTTTTTATTTTTTTACTTTTAAACAAACCTTTTACACCAATAGTTGTTTTGTTATAGACTTTATTATAAATTGCTTTTTTAGGATTTTTTAATAACCCAGTACCTTTTTTACCATACCCTGGTATAAGAACTTTTTTTAATTTTCTTTTAGCTTTTCCTGTGGTCATTGCTTTAAAACTTTTCTTTAGCGATGGTTTTCTCAATCCTATTTTCATATTCTCCCCCTAGATGAGTTCGCAAGTGCAAAAAATTTCTTTGTTAATATTTTCAATAGATGGTGCTTTTTCTTTGTGAACTGGACAAATATTCCATACTTTTATCTCAAGGTTAGCTCGTTTTAATCCTTCCAAGCATATTTGATTTGCAATTTTTGTCTTCAAAAAAGCAATAAAAATTTCAAATATCTGTTTTTCTATATTTTTTTTAAAATTGAAATATTTTTTATTATAAAAATCATAATCCAATTCCAATTTTTCATTTGGAAATTTCTCAAGAAAAAGTTTATATGAACCACGAGGATTGCAATGCCTTAATTTAAAACAAAAATTTTTAAATCTTTCGATAAAATTATCATCATTATTTAGGTATTCTTTTAAATTCATGTTATCTAAAATTTCTTTTGTTTTTATTTTCCGTTCCTCTGATTCCTTTATTGTCGGTATTGAATTTTCGAACATTTCACTTTTATTCCTTTCATAATACTATTTTTGCCAAATAACTTTGAACTTCAAAAATAGATTCCGATTTTCCAAATTCAAATTCGGCAATTAAATTTGAAGATCCGTATATTTTTAATTCAGAGTCCATATCAAAACTTCCTGCTGTTTCGATTGAAAATCTACTAATTGCTCTATACGGAATACTTAAATATTCTTTCTTTTTGCCTGTTACTCCTTGAATATCAACTTTTATCACTCTTTTATCTGTAAATACAATCAGATCTCTTAATCCCCTATATGAACGCTTAATTTCTTCGCCTTCCAGCAAAATTTTTTCAAGTACTTTTTCGGCTTCATCATTTTCAATTGTCGTTCCTCTGCTAGAAAATTTATCGCTTACAGCTTGAACTTTTCCGGCTACATTTTGTGCAGTATCTACTGCGTTTTTTACTTTGTCAAATAATCCCATTTTTTCACTCTCCTAGAAATAATTTAAAATTTTATATTTGTCATTTTTCTTTGAATTAATTCCGAAACAATTCCGACGCAATAAACTTCTTCATCTTCTCTGACTTCCATTTCCGGATAAACGTCTTCGTTAAATGAATAAAGATACATTTTTCCAGATTTGAAAATTACTTTTTTTGCAAATCTTTTATTGTCAATATTTACAATAGCCACTTGTCTATTAAGACTTTTCCAACCCTCTAAAGATGTAGGACACAAATTTGGATTCACAATTACCTTATCTCCATCAAAAAGTATTGGCTCCATGCTATCTCCGTGTATTTCCAAAATAAAAGAACCGTTAGGCATTTTAAAATCACTTGGAAGTATAAATTCTTCTTCTGTAAAATGTTCCATATCAATTTCTCCACTTCCTGCTGATGCAACTCCATATACATTAAATTTAAAAATTTTAGGTTTTTCGTATGTATTTGAAACATTAATTTGCTCTGGTAAAATTGAAGATAAATAACTTTTTTCTAATTCTTTTTTGTATCGAGGAAATTTCTCAATTAACATTTTATACATTTTCTTACTTACTTTTTTTCTTCCTTTTTCAATCTCTGAAATAAATGTGTGAGAAAAACCTATTTTTTTTGCCATTTCTTCGTAAGTAAAATTTTCGTTTCTTCTAATATGTGCTATTAACTCGTTAATTTTCATATTGCTCCACACCTTTTTTTATATAATTATACACTACTTTTGAAAAAAAATCAAAAAAAAGGTTGACATTTTAAACTAAATAGTTTATAATATTGTTGTAAAAAATTTTTTTAAATATATTTTAAACCAAAAAGTTTAACAAACAAAACCACTTAATAAGGAGTTGAATAAAATGAGTTTTAGCGAAGGATTAAAATATGCAGAAGGAGCAGAAAGAGCAAGAGATTTGGCTTGGGCTAGAAAATGCGAACAAGAAGACCAAGCAATAGCCGAATATAAAGAATCGTGTGAATTTCTTGAAAACGAATTCAAGGAATTTAAAGCAAAATATGAAAATCAATTGCGATATATTTCGTTAGAAGATTTTCACAACTATCTGATTCATAGATACGAGTCAGAAAACTATGATTTTGAAACATTTGAAAGCATCGTTCTTAACTATATCGAGGACGCAAAGGCTTGGGAAGACTGGGAAAAGAAAAATCCCAATTATACAGATGAGCAAGAGGAAGAACTTGACAAGGAATGCGATATGATACGTGATGAAATGGTGGCTATTTTGTATAAAAATAAATTAATTTAGGAGGAATAACAATGAATTTTGAATCAGTAACATTAGTAAACAACAACAACGAGAAAGTGAAAAAAGAAAGAGAAGCTAAGAAATTAAAGAACAAAATCAAAAAATTATTCAAAAAATAACATTAAGGAGATGATTGGAATGAAAACAGTAACAGATGAAATTATGGAAATGATGAACGACAAAGATTTGTTAAGAAGAATACAAAATACTCTTGATAAATCGAAACAACATATCGAATTTTACAGCAACGGTTACGGTGTTTCAATCGTTCCTGATGTTAATAACTCTACTTTGTATCAGGTAGCGGTGCTAGTTGGTACAGAGGAAGAGTATGATATTTGCTTTGATACTCCGATAACAGATGATGTTATTGAGGGGTTGACAATATTGCAAGCTCACGAAATAGCGAAACAAATTTCAGAGCTTGAGGCAAACTTTACTGGAACGTTGAATTGATGTTTTACCAAGCCTATAACAATTGCTGTTGTGGGTTTGGATAAGATATTAATCTTAGGACAATAAAAATATAGATGGGAGAGATTTTTTATGAAAAATAAAATAACAATTGAAAGAAGAAAAAAATCTGGAGCTTTAGTTCCAAAACTAAACGGAGAAATTTTGGAAGGAGTAAAAAATATAAAGATTTATTACTCCTATGGTGAAACTAAAGAAGAAACAAAAGAAATTGTTGAATTAATTTTTGAAAATTCTGAAATAGAAATTATTGACATAGACTAATTTCTTTATCTATAAGTTTTGAAATTAATTTTTCAGATATTTCAATTAAAGTATTAATAGAAGTAGAGCCAACGTTATTAGAAATTTCTTTAATTTTATTCCAATTTTTATCATTTCTGATATTGGAAACGAAATTATGACCAGCAACAGTTAAGTCTGAAATTTCAAGAGTTACAGTTATAAAATTTTTTTCAATAACTATTAACTCTGCTTCTTTCAAAAAAAGTGTATGATATTCTATTTCTCTGTTTGAATAAGATAGAAATTCTTCAGGTTTTTGATATTTTTCTTTTTCTTCTTCAAATTGTTTAAGAGTGTTCTTATCTTTTAATAATTTAAAAAAGTTTACATCATCATCATCATTTTTTAAAATTTTAAAAGATCCTAATTCAGCTTTTAAAAGAATATCACGTATTAAATCAGGATTTAATTGCATAATTATACCCCCTTTCATAAATAAATTTTCTCTATCAGAGAATTAAAACAAGTGTAACATTAAAGAGTATATTTTTCAATAAAAACAATAAAAAGTGTTAATTTAATCGTGCTATCTATTAACCTCTGTATACCGTACACACAGTACACTGCTTGAGGTATGCAGAAAAGAAACTGGCGACTTTAATAGCCAAACTCCTTTCTCAATATTAATTTTTATATATTTCTTTACAGATAGATAGCACAATTAAGTTAATACAATTTCTTAATCAGTATCAAAAAGCATTTCCGAGTAACAAAAGAGCTTATCTAAAAGCATTTAAAAGCAGGTCAAACATTACTGGTTAAGGTATGGGAATAGGAGGAATATGAACAACAAAAAGAAATATGTAAAAAAAATAAGATGCGAATTATACAACGATAACTTTCAGAACTACAAAAAGTATCACATACCTAAAAAGGCACAGCTTGTAATTGCAGATATCCCATATAATTTGGGAAATAATGCTTTTGCAAGCAGTCCAGAATGGTATGTTGACGGAGATAATAAAAAAGGCGAGAGCAAGAAAGCAAACTCAAGTTTTTTCAAGACTGATGTGAATTTTAACCTTGCTGAATATATGCACTTCTGCTCAAAACTGCTGATCAAGGAGCCGAAAGAAAAAGGCAAAGCTCCAGCAATGATAATATTTTGTGCATTTCAGCAAATTGAAACATTAGTGAAATATGCTAAAAAGCACGGATTTAATAATTATTATCCACTAGTTTTCATAAAACATAGCAGCTCGCAAGTGTTAGAAGCTAATATGAAAATAGTTGGAGCGACAGAATACGCATTGGTATTTTATAGAGATAAATTACCAAAATTCAATAACAATGGCAAAATGATCAAGAACTGGTTTGAATGGAAGCCTGATTCAAAATCGGAATATCCGAAAGTGCATCCGACACAAAAGCCAGTAAACTTATTAAAAACATTAATAAGAATATTTACAGATCCTGGAGACACTGTAATTGACCCAGTCGCTGGAAGCGGAAGCACATTAAGAGCGGCAAAAGAACTAAACAGAAATAGTTATGGATTTGAAGTGGAAAAAGAGTTTTACAAGAAAGTGACCGCTGAAATGCTAAAGGAAGATGAAGTAAAACAATTAAATTTATTTTAGGAGAGTGATTAAATTGAGTATAAGAGAACAACTAGAAAAAGAAATGGATCAAGAAGAAATTAAGGAACTGGAGGAAGAAAATGCTAACAACAAAGAGTGCAATAAAATCGATAATTCTAATTGTAGCAACCACTCTAATGCAGATTGAAGTAATTAGAGTTAAAGGGCATTGGATAGCAGGAGGCAATGTGGCATTTCCATTTTTGGTGGCTATACTGCTGTGGTATCTGCCTAGTAGATTTAAAGATTTTAAGGGTCTTGTAAAAGGGGAGAATTTTTTTAAAGGAGAAAAACTATGTGGATAAAAATTAAAGATATTTTACTTAATTTGTCAAATTTTCATACTATAGGAAAAAGGGAATTTGAAATAAAATTTTCGTATTCTCAAGAAGTCTTTATTCTTCGTTTTGATACACAGGATGAATGTAATAGAGAATTTGAGAGAATCGAAAAATTATTGCTGGAGGGAAAATAATGTTTACAGATGACTATATAAAACAACAGAACGCAAGCCTTAACTTTTTTAAGAATGCTGCTAAGAATTTACAGGAACTCAACAAAGAATTGAAACAAGACAATGATAAATGGGAGGAAAAGGATAATGAATATTTACGAAAAATTACAAAAGGCTAGAGTCGAATTACAAAGTTTAGGATTAAAAATGGGAGGGCATAATAAATTTGCCGACTTTAAATATTTTGAACTAAAAGACTTTTTGCCAAAAGTGAATGAAATATTTGAAAACTTAAAACTTTTTTCAAAATTTGATTTGCTAGAAAACGAAGGTGTATTAACTGTAATTAATACAGAGAAAACGGACGAAACAATCACTTTTGTAACTCCAAAGGCTGAAATAGTTTTAAAAGGACAGAATGGATTACAAATGATAGGAAGTACACACACTTATTTAAAACGTTACTGTTATCTAAACGCTTTAGAAATAGTGGAAGACGATATGATTAACGCAACAATTGACAAAGATAAGCAACAAAATAAACCTAAAGAATATTTGACAGAAGAGGAGAAAATCCAAAAAGCGGTTAAATATATAAACGAACATTTAAAAGGAAATGAAAAAGAAATAGACAAATATTTACTCGCTAATTCGACAGACAATTTAAGCAAAGTTCCAATTAAAGATTTAGAAAAATTATGTAACTATATAAAAAACAATAAGCAAAAGAAAGGAGCGTAGATTATGAATGTAGCAATATTAATGGGAAGATTAACACGAGATCCTGAACTAAAATATACGTCAAACGGAAAGGCATACGCAACTTTTACATTAGCTGTGCAGAAAACAAAAGATGAAGCCGAATTTATCGACTGTATAGCCTGGGAAAAGACGGCTGAGAATATAGCAGAATATTTTGGGAAAGGCAACAGAATATTAATACAAGGACGTTTAAGCGTAAACAGTTATGAGCAGAACGGAGAAAAGAGGAAATTTATAAGAGTTTTGGCAAACACTTTTGAATTTATTGACAGCAAAAACAGTGGTAACAGTCAAAATAATAGCAGAAATCATTATGATTCTGATGAAGATGAAGGGTTTCCTTTTTGATAGCAATTACAAAAATAAATAAAAAATTATAAATTATAAAAATAGAGATAGGAGAAAATAAAATGAGTAAAGAATTAAATTTATATCCGCTGAGTGCAGCAGGAAAAAATATTGAAAGAGCATTTTTAGAAGACGAAATTGACGAGCAGACATTAAAAGATACAAGGGAGATGTTGGTAACGGAAATCGAGGACGAAGGAGAGGCAATTGTTCAAATTTATAATAAATTTATAAATTATCTAGGACAAGGAACAGGAGAAAACAAGATTGTTGGAGCAATTGACAAGGAAATTGAAAGGCTGAAAAACTTAAAACAATTTTATATAAAAGGTTTTGAAAGATTTTCAAAAAATGTCGTCGACGTAATGCGAAGCTGTGGAATCGAATCAGGGCAATCAAATGGGGTTCAGACAGAAAGTGGGAGAATAATTTTTTTAAGAAAAAGTAATCGTGAAATAAAACCGAATCCAGAAGAAGTACCTAGTGAATTTCAAATATATAAATTTAAGCCATTCCAGCTTAGTTTTGAGGAATACTCACAACTTCCTAATAGCTTGAAAGAAAAATTACAAATAAGTGAAGTGAGCATTGATAAAAAGCCTTTTCAAGAAGTATTTGGGGATTTTGAAAAAGAAGAAAATTATAGTTTAAAAATAAAATAAGGGAGAATAAATATGATAGAAAAAAAGATTTATCCAAACTGGGCATATACTGAAAATCAGTACGAAAAAAGAGATATGAATAAAAGCATTTACAAGGATTTGACAGAAAAATACAAAATTAATAAATACGCTTCTGAAAATATAGAAGAATACGATATAGCATTTGAATTTAATGGCTTTGGTTATGCTAACAAGTCATTTAAAATTTTGTCAAACAAGGCTGGATTAAGTTCAGATGAACTGGCTCTTATAGCCGATGACGGGAATTTATGTTTTGGATATAAAAGAACTGGAGATATAATAAAAATTTATATTGATTAAGACAAAATAGGAGGATTAAAATGAGAGAAATAAAATTTAGAGCCTGGCTCAAAGAAGATAAGAAAATGGAAAATGTCAAAACGATGGATTTTACAGATAAAACTATACGATGTTTAAAAAAGAGTGAAATCATTAATGCGTATCTTTTAAGAAGAGTGAGCTTTGATGATGTTGAATTAATGCAGTATACAGGACTTAAAGATAAAAATGGTAAGAAAATTTATGAGGGAGATATTCTTTTTTTTAGAGATGAAAACATGAAATATATTTACGTTAATAGAGAAGAAATAAAAGACGAAAGTTTTAGCAGTCCAACTTTTGAGGAAACTGCTAAACATGTTTTGAAAAATTGCGTTATAACAAATTATTTTGATATGGTGGAAATGGAGGAATAATGAAAAAATGGTTTTATGAATACAATGATGTTATGAGGATTATGAACGTCAAAGAGGGTAAGGCTTATGAAATTATAAGGAAATTAAACGAAGAGTTAAGGGAAAAAGGATTTTTGACACAACGAGGAAGAGTAAACATTAAATACTTTAATGAACGTTACAATATAGGATAGTGATTTTTATGCCAGCATATAAAGATGAAAAAAGCAAAAAATGGTATGTTTCTTTTTATGTAAAAGAAAATGGAACTTCTAAAAAAGTTAAAAAAATGGGATTTAATAAAAAGCAGGAAGCAATGGAATACGAAAGAAATTACATAAATTCTTTTGTATCTGATACGGAAATAACATTTGAAAATTTATACAAATCTTATATGGACGATCAAAAAAATAGATTAAAACCAAGTACATTAGAAAGCAAAACATATATTTTTGATAAAAAGATATTGTCATTTTTTCAAAAATATAAAATCAAAGAAATAACGCCCTTACTGGTTAGAAAATGGCAAAACGAACTAATAAAAGGAAATCATGCTCAAACATATCTAAGAGCTATTCACGAACAACTTGTTGCTATATTAAATTATGCAGTTAAGTTTTACAATTTAAACAAAAATCCTTGTTCAGCAGCTGGAAGAATTGGAAAAAAGAACGCTGGAGAAATGAATATATGGACGTTAGAGGAATTTAAGCAATTTATAGAAGCAATCAAGCATAAAAAAGAAGCTGTAGTTGGATTCAATATATTGTTTTATACGGGTATGAGAGTAGGCGAAATGTTAGCATTAACAATATCAGATATAGATTTTGAAAAACATAAAATAAGGATAAATAAAACTTTTCAGAGAATAAAAAGAACTGATGTTATATCAACTCCAAAAACCCCTAAGTCTAAAAGAACTATTGATTGTCCTAAATTTGTTATAGATATTATACAAAATTATATCAAAGTATTATATAAACCTACTCCAAAAACTAGATTATTTGAGGGATTTACAAAACATAAATTTCAAAACGATATAAAGGTATACTCTCGGAAAGCCAACTTGAAAAAAATTAGAGTTCACGATTTAAGACATTCTCATGCAACTTTTTTATTATCGAAAGGTGTTAATATAGTATCGCTTTCAAGAAGACTAGGACACGAAAGAGTATCAACCACTTTAGATATATATTCACACGTTCTAAAAGAAGATGATGATTTGATAAGAGACATACTAAATAGCTTATATGAACAGTACTAAAAAGGTACTGTTTTTTTATGAAAATGTTTAAAAATTTAAAGTTTTTACTTTTTTTAATAAAATGAAAACAAACAAAAACAAGTATTTAAACTATAAATAAAATTTAAACGATACATCATCCATAAGAATGATGGCTTTATCCAGGTCATTCTTGTAAGGCTGAATTTACTTCCAAACTTTCCTAATTTTAAAGCCTCGTCTGCTATTTCATTGTTATATGCCTGATAAACTCTTATTGTCTTGTCATCGAATACTGCATAAATATTTCTTTCCTCTTCTTTTTTCATAATCAATCCTTTCATTCGACGTCTTTATTTGTAAAGTCACATCTGTTTAATTGCTCCATTGCATGTTTTCTTATCATTTCTTCATCACTTTGTAATAATAATTCCAATTTTTCTTTCGCCTTAGGAGTGTTTATGTCTCCCAAAGCAAAGCAGCATTTTCTGACCAGTGCAAAATTATCATCCCAACGGTATTTTTCAAAATTTGAAATTGCTAATTCATATATGCAGTCTATTGTTCTTGGTAATCTCATTTCTTGAAAATAACTTGCAAAATCCTCATGTTCGTTATGCCAATTTTCTTTTGATAATTTGCATAAAATATCTATCCATTCTTCAGTATGTAAATTAAATTCCCATATTGCTGAACACACATAGTAAAGCTTATCTTCATCTTTTTCATCATAAGCCTTTTCTAGCCCTTTTTTAATAATTTTTACTTTTTCTTTATCGTTAATATTGAATTTATTTTTTATCTCATTTTTATTTTTACTTTTCATTAATTCAATCACTATATTTAAAAGTTCATTATTTTTTGCTTCCATTTTATTTATTCTCCTTTATAAATTCATACTTTTTCAAATTCTGATTAAATATTTCTAATCCTTTCCCTCCTTCTTGTCCTAATTGTATATTTATTTGTCTTTTTTCTTCTTTAAAACGCACAAATTTATATCCCCAGCCAGAACTTTTTTCAGGCATTGGCATATTAGGATATTTATCTTTAACAACATTATCTTGAGTGCAATTTCTCTTTCCTAATTAAGATAATTTATACATTTCAAATGTATCTTCAACATGTTCTCGTATAATATCTTTGTCACTTTTAGCCAACAATTTAAGTTTTTCTTTTGCCTCTTCCGTCCCTATTGCTCCCAATGCATAACAACATTTTTCAACTAATTGACAGTATTCATCATGACGATATTTTTCAAAATCTGAAATTGCTAATTCATAAAGACATTCTAGCGTAGACGGTAACTTCATTTCCATAAAATAAATAGCAATATCCTCATGTCTCCAATGCCATTCTTCTTTTGAAATCTTACATAAGATATTTATGAATTCCTCAGAATACAAATCAAATGTAAATATTAACCAAAATAAAATATCTAATTTTGTTTTATCTTTAAATAAATAGGCTTTTTCTAATTCTTCTTTTATAAATTTTATATCATCAATAAAATATTTTTTTTTCAATTTATTTATTGATATTTTTTTATCTAAATATTTTTCTAGCAAATTTTTAGCTTCATTGAAATCATTTATTTTTTCCATGATGAATATCTCCTTGTTTAACATTTATCTGTTTAATCCGTTGATTAAATATCTCTAAACCACTACCTTTACCTAAATTTATAGTTATTTGACTTTTTTCCTCTTTAAATTGAACACGCCCCATTTTCTCCCATCCAGGAAAAGTTTGTTTCATATTTGGGTACAAATCGTCTATAATTGAAGCTGAATTATTTTTCACTCCAATTTGCTCTAAAACTCTTAAAGTTCCTGGTTTTGTTTTTATCTCTACAGTCATTCCACCATGTTTTTCTTGATATCCAGAAGAATATGAAAAATTCTGAGTAATACTTGTTTCTTTTTTAGGAGGAATATCTCCTGTTTCCATTAATCTATTATAATGTTTTTCAGAAATTGAACGATAAAAAACATCATAATTTCTGCTATAATCTTATAAGTTGGAACAGAAACTAATCCTTGACCTTTGTTTCCAGTTTCAGTATACGGAATATTATATTTAGTATCAAAATTCCATTCATTATTTCTACCTAATGTATAATTACCTTCAGAATTTTTCACTGCTGTTTTTGGAATTTCTGATTTGAAATTCCAATTCGATTTTGATGAATTTAATGTATAAGTTTTTTCTGAAGGCTCGATTACAGTATTTCATTAAAATTTCCTGCTTTATTCATTTTAAACTGTTTTAATACCAAGCCATTGAACGCCCTGCTGAGCAATATATCCGTTGGCAGCTTTACTGCTAAATTTTCAGTCTTTTGACGTCGGTTAACTGCTTCTGGTGTAACATACTGTAACTCTCCATCAGTTTATGAAATGATTTAATATCACTTGGCATCATTGACTGAAGTCTACCATCTTCAAATACAACTGCGACACCTTTTTTTATTTTGTCAGCACCATCAATATAGTAAAATGATTTACCATTTACATTTCTTACATTCTTATTTTTCTTAGCTTCTTTAATTACTCTTTCTGCTTATTCAGTAAAGTTCTTAAATCCTTCCAGTGAGTTTTCAAATGTTCCCTTAGAAACACCTAATCTTTTTTCTAAAGGAAAAGAGATTATTACATTATCTTTTCCAATCTTCCAATAATCCGAGTCTTTCCTTGTATTCTTCAAGTTCTATCTGTAAACTTCCTTCTATATAGATCCTATCTCCTTTTTTTAAATCCATATCTTTTTCCATATCCAAAATTATGTCTCTGTCTACAATGGAATTTTTTGCATAATAAGTAAATTCATTTATGACTTCTGTTATTTCTACTACTGCATCTATTCCAGAATATTCATTTTTTTGTACGTACATTAATTCTTCATTTGTTCTTTCAAATTCTGTTATCCAAGATATAAACAGATTTCCTTCTATTATGTCTCCTACCTTTCTTTTCATACTTATATTGTTCATCATAAAAACATCTTCTGAAAATTCCATGAAATATATACCAAATTCTTTTCCATCATCTATTTTTTTTACCCTTAACCACCTTTCATCAAAATCCGCTTCTATTTTCTTTATTATAAATTTTTCCATTTTTATACTCCCATCTTTCAATTTATTTTGCTGGAACTTTAAAAGGCATCATAGATTGTATTTTCCCATCATACATTATTACTTTTACACCTTTTTTGAGTTCTTAATAACTTTAAAATCGTCTATTTTTAATTCTCCTTCTACATAAATCATATCACCTTTATTATAGCTTATCCTACTTTCAAAATCTATTAATATTTTTCTGTCAGAAATATCTGATTTTACATATATAGAATATTCATCTATTACTCTATATACTTCTACTATCGCTTCAATATAAGATGAATTTTTTATAGGTTGTTCATATGATATTTTATTAGATTTATTAACCAATGATTTAAAAGAAAAAGAACGTGAGCTTTGTTCATTTTTTTTATTGTTTATTTTTATGCTTTCACATACAAAAACAATTAACAATCTTCCTTCTAATATATCTCCTTTTTTTATATCTTTCATATTTTCAAAGGTTTCTACATAATCTTCCATATCTGATAAAAAATACATCTTTAATTTTTTATTATCTGATGTATCTTTTACTAATACAAATCTTTCAATTCCGTCGACTTTAAGAATTTTTTCTACTAAATATTTTTTCATAACAATGTACTCCTCAAAATATTTTCTTTTACAATTTTATTTCAGTTTATGAAATGATTTAATGTCACTTGGCATCATTTCCAATATCATGCTAATTGAAAATATATCTAGATATTTTAAATCTTTTTCAAACATACTTATTGTTTTATCTAAAAGATAATTATCTTCTAAAGTTTTAGTTAATATATATAGAATATCCCAGTATTTATCATATTTTAAGTTTATATTCTTCACTTTACTTATTGTTGATAGTATTTTCTCTACTTTTTCTTTTAACCATTTTCTTTCTTCTTTTTTTGAAATATTAAATTTCATATATTGTTCAAGATATTGTTCTCTTTGCATATAAAAATAACTCCCATTATAATGTAAAAATATTTTTTTGCTTTTTTATAGGTTTCTATATTCATAAATTACTTCACCACTTTCTAATAATTTCTACCTTTTATAAAGTTAAATTCGTTATCTAGTGTTACATAAATATTTTTCACATACTCAATCCTTTCATTCTACATCCTTATTTGTAAAATCACATCTCTTTAACTGCTCCATTGCATGTTCTCTTATAGTCTCTTCTTCACTCTGTAATAACAATTCCAATTTCTCTTTCGCCTTAGGAGTATTAATATCTCCCAAAGCAAAACAGCATTTTCTCACTAATGCAAAATTATCATCCCAACGATATTTTTCAAAATTTGAAGTTGCTAGTTCGTATATACAGTCTATTGTTTGGAGTAAATGTATCCATTGAAAAATTGAAGCTATTGTTTCATGTTCGTTATGCCATTCTTCTTTTGATAATCTACATAAAATATCAGCAAATTCTACTTCTAATTTAAAAAATATAACTGTACTAACTAAATCATCTATTTTGTCTTCAGACTTTTGAAAAAATGCTTGTTCAAAACTTTTTTTTAATAATTCAATTTTCTTTTCCTTTGTAAAGGAAAATTTATTAAGAAACTCTTTTTTTGTTATTCTTTTATTCCAATAATCATTTATTAATTCAAATACTTCGCTAATTGTAATTTCACTTTTTAAATCCATTTTATTTATTCTCCTTTATTACTTCGTATTCTTTAAGATTTTGATTAAATATTTCTACCCCTTTTCCTTTTTCTTTTCCAAGTTGAATATTTATTTGTTTTTCTCCTGTTATTTTATTTTTTTTTCTTTAAAACGCACAAATTTATATCCCCAGCCAGAACTTTTTTCAGGCATTGGCATATTAGGATATTTATCTTTAACAACATTACCTTCTGATCTTATTCCTATTTTTTCCATTTCATTTATAGTTCCTTGCTTTGTATAAAATTTCAGTTGAATACCATCATAACTATCTGTAAATCCTAAATTAGGTGATATTGACGTTTCTCCTGTTCCTTTTAAATTACCTGTATTTTTTAATATATCATAATGCTCTTGACCTATTGTTCTATAATAAATTTCATATATGGAATAATCATTAATAAAAAATATTAATTATTATTCATTATAAGCAACTGAAATTTCTTTTTTTATTGTAGCTGTTTTACCTTCATTTTCTATTACAAATTCTAAATCAAATCCTTTTTCCATATAGATAGATGTGGTAATTTTATATTTTTCGTTTTTGGAACCTAAAATATCGGTTATTTCTTTATCTATTGAATAAATAAATTCTTTTTTATTGACATTAATAAACTTAGCACCTTTTAAACTATCAATTCCCAATCTTTCATTTACAATAATTTCACCAATTTTTTTAACTTTATAATAATATTTTTAAAATAATCAATTTCAATATCTTCAACTTCAAAAATTTTTTCTTTATTATCAGAATAAAAAAATGAAATTGAGTAAAATCCTTCTTTTTTTACTTCTCTTGAATTATTAAAATAAATAAATATAACTAATATAACTAATATAATTAATAATAATACAATAATTTTTTTCATTTTATTTTCTGAAACTTTCTATCCAACTTTCAAAAAATTCTTCTTGTTCCTTAACACTGCCAATTTTTAATTCACTATCGTAATCAAAAATATCTACTACATCAGATAAAGTAGCTTGTTTTCCCATTTGTAATTTATACGCCTTTGTCCCTCCAAATTCTTTTTGCATTCCAGAAGGATAAACATTAATAACCGAAGCATTACAAAGTAAATAAATGTTATTTAATTCTAATTTTTTTCGCAATTCTACAACAGAATCAAAGATATTATCACTTTTTGAAAAGTATATTGTTCTTTCAATTTCTATTTTTAAATTAATTTCATCTTCAATTTCTGATAAAAATAGTTTATTTTTTTCTATTTTTCCATTATTAATAATGTTAATCTCCAATATTTCCATATTATTTTGATCTTTCATATTTACCAATCCTTCTTTCACTTTCAGTTTCTATACATTTCTCCAAAAACACCATTTAAATTTTCCGATATACTCAATTCCAGTATTTTCCAATACCAAATCCTATTCTTTTTCTCCAGTTCATTTTAATACAATTTTGTAATCTTTTTTTAATATTTTTATATTTTTTTAATTTATAAATTTATAACAAAAAAATACAAATCAATTTTTTTTAACTTCTTCTGAAAAAAGTAAAAAATCACTATATTATTCTTAATAAAATTATTATATTGTACCATTCACAATTTGTCAATATTTGGGATTCAAGCTCTGATTTAATTGCTCCAAAAACTTTTCATATCATAAAAAAAATGATATAATTTACAAAACAAATTTTATAAAAGGAGCAATCGTGAATTTATTTAATCAAGAAAAAAATAACGAAAATGAAAATATAGATAATGAAAAAAATATGAGTTTTTCTAATGTTCAAGAAAAATATACAAAATTGAGAAATGAAATCGAATATCATAACAATCTTTATTATAATGAGGACAAGCCTCTTATTTCGGATATGGAATACGACGCTTTAATGCGTGAATTAAAACAGCTTGAGCAGGAATATCCAGAATTACTGAAAAATGAAAAAAATGGAGAAAGTTCGCCTACTGAAAAAATTGGGGGTACTGCGAGCGAAAAATTTTCAAAAGTACGACATCGGGTACCTATGCTTAGTCTGTCGAATACTTATAATATTTCTGAAATTGAGGATTTTGATAAAAGAATCAAAAAAATTATTTTATCTGAAAATGTTAAGGAGCATTCAAAGGAACTAGAGTATATTCTGGAACTGAAACTGGATGGGCTTAGTATAAGCTTGATTTATGAAAATGGAGCGCTTATTCAGGCTGTAACACGGGGAGATGGGCAAGTTGGGGAAGATGTGACTGAAAATATTATGGAAATTACAACTATTCCTAAAAAATTGAAGGAGAATATTTCGTTGGAAGTTCGTGGAGAAATTATCTTGCCAATTTCAAGCTTTAACCGAATAAATCAAGAACGGGAAGATGATGGTGAAGATATTTTTGCAAATCCTAGAAATGCGGCTTCAGGGACAATAAGACAGCTTGATAAGACAATTGTTGCAGAACGTGGGCTTGACTGCTATCTCTATTATCTTGTAAATGCTGAAAATTACGGAATAAATACTCATTTGGAAAGTATTGAATATATTGAAAAACTTGGATTTAAAACAACAAAAATATTTGAGAAATATACTGATTTTAAAGAATTGGAAAAATCTATCGAAAAATGGCATAACGACAGGAAAAAACTTGATTATGAAACAGATGGGCTTGTTATAAAAGTAAATAATTTTGCACTTTACGAAACACTTGGCTACACAACTAAAAGCCCACGATGGGCAATTGCTTACAAATTTCCTGCTGAACAAGTAAAGACTAAATTAATGGACGTAACTTTTCAAGTTGGAAGAACTGGTGTAATTACTCCTGTTGCTGAACTTGAAGCCGTGAATTTATCAGGTTCTGTTGTGAAAAGGGCAAGTTTACACAACTTTGATGAAATTCGCAGAAAAGATATAAAAATTGGCGATAATGTTATTGTAGAAAAGGCGGCAGAAATTATTCCGCAAGTTGTAAATGTTGTGTTTGACGATAGGACTGGACAAGAAATTGAAATTCAGGAGCCAACAAATTGTCCTGTCTGCAATAGCGAGCTTGCACACGAAGAAGGACTTGTCGCCTTAAAATGCCACAATCCACTTTGCCCCGAAAAAGTTAAACGCCAAATTGCCTATTTCGTTTCTCGTGATGCAATGAATATTTCTGGACTTGGTGACAAAATTGTCGAAAAATTTATTGAATTAGGAAAAATAAAAACAATAGTCGATATTTATTCGTTGAAAAAATACCGTGAAGAATTGGAAAATCTGGAAAAAATGGGACAAAAAAGTGTAGATAACTTAATAAATAACATTGAGTCCAGTAAAAATCGTGATTTTTCAAAAGTTCTCTACGCACTTGGAATTCCTTTTGTTGGAAAATTCAATGCGAACCTTTTAACAAAAACTTTTAAAAATATTGAAAATCTGAAAAATCAGTCAATCAAAAATTTACTGGCTGTAAAAGGTATTGGCGATAAAGTGGCAGTTGCTGTAAATACTTTCTTAAATGATGAAAATAATTGGAAAATTATCACAGATTTAAAAAATATTGGATTGCAATTTGCTGTTGATGAAACTAATTCAGAAGAAATAGCAGATAATCCAATAAAAGACAAAAACTTCCTTGCAACTGGAAAACTACAAAAATACAAACGAAACGACATAAAAGATATTATCCTGTCCAAAGGCGGAAATTATCTGTCAGCAGTTTCAAAAAATCTAGATTTTCTAATCGCTGGGGAAAAGGCTGGAAGTAAACTGGAAAAAGCTGAAAAATTGGGCGTTCGGGTGCTTACGGAAGATGAATTTGAGAAGGAATTTTTGGAAATTTAATTTTTAACATATCACCGAACACTTTCAATGTTAAATAAATTCAATAGGTTTAATAAATTTTATTTATAAAAAAATAGGGATTTCTTTAAATTACAGTAATCCCTATTTTTATTTCAATGAATTGTTATTTTATTATATCATTCGTTTCTTTGTCTAATTTATTTTGAGTCATCAATTAACCATTTTCCATTTTGTTTTACAAGTTTTAATGTTATCTCTGTTCCACCTTGATGACCTTTTCTACCATCAACAACAAAATCTTCTTCGTATTTATCTTTTAAATAAACTGTTTTAGACTTAGAATCATATTTTTTCAATTGAAATCCACTTTCTTCTCTTATATCCATTATTCCTGATCCTAATAAAGGGTCATAGTCATAATTAATATCATCATTTTCTTTTAAAAATTTCTCATCAGCAGGAGTTAATTTCCCTTCAAGTGATTTTTGACTTAATTCTATATATTTTTCTCTTCTTCTGTATTCTTTTCTGAATTTTTCTGTAATTGGAGCTTTTGCAAGCCATTTATCAAGTTCATCAGGATCTCTAATTTCTATATATTCATTCATAAAGTTTATTGCTGTATTTATCGCTTCTTTATCCTCACTACTTAATTTTGTATTTGCCTGATTACTTTCTTTAACTGTTTTTTGAACTTTACCTACTTTTGATTTATTTCTTGTAACTGACATTCCTAAACTTGCTACGATCAACATAGCTATTCCTATTTTTTTTAACATTTTTATCACTCGCTTTTATTTTTTATATTTATCATAATTTTTCAAACTATTATTTAATTTTCCAGCACTATAAAGAGAAACATTTATAAATGTATGGTCTACTGCTCTATATATTTCAATGAATATATTACTTCACTATCTCATTTGTTTCTTTGTCCAATTTATTTTGAGTCATCAATTAACCATTTTCCATTTTGTTTTACAAGTTTTAATGTTATCTCTGTTCCACCTTGATGACCTTTTCTACCATCAACAACAAAATCTTCTTCGTATTTATCTTTTAAATAAACTGTTTTAGACTTAGAATCATATTTTTTCAATTGAAATCCACTTTCTTCTCTTATATCTATTATTCCTGCTCCTAATAAGGCATCATACTCATAATGAATATCGTCATTTTCTTTTAAAAATTTCTCATCAGCAGGAGTTAATTTTCCTTCAAGTGATTTTTGACTTAATTCTATATATTTTTCTCTTCTTCGGTATTCTTTTCTGAATTTTTCTGTAATTGGAGCTTTTGCAAGCCATTTATCAAGCTCATCAGGATCTCTAATTTCTATATATTCATTCATAAAGTTTATTGCTGTATTTATCGCTTCTTTATCCTCACTACTTAATTTTGTATTTACCTGATTACTTTCTTTAACTGTTTTTTGAACTTTACCTACTTTTGATTTATTTCTTGTAACCGCCATTCCTAAACTTGCTACTATTAACATAGCTATTCCTACTTTTTTTAACATTTTTATCACTCGCTTTCATTTTTTATATTTATTCATAATTTTTCAAACTATTGTTTAATTTCCCAGCACTATAAAGAGCAACATTTATAAATGTATGGTCTACTACTCTATATATTTCAATTATTTTTTTTGAATTATATAATAATAAAGCTCCTTTACGCTCTTTTATATTCATTTTTTCTTTAGAAATCTTATTTATATTTTTTTTATAAGCTTCAATTATTTTTGCATGTTCCTCATCTGTTGTTACTGAATCAAAAATTGTCGAATACAACTTATTTTCAGAAAAAGCAAAACTGTTAAATTGTCTTTTTACACCTAACGGATCCTCTACATTTGCATAATAATAAACAGCATAACTACCATTATCGTGTGAATTTGACAACGGTTCACTTTTCACAATATTTCTCAATTCTTTTGGAGAAATTTCAAAATTAATTTTATTTGTAACTTTTTCTCCAAATACTATTGCTGATAATAGCAACATCATAAATAATAACATTTTTTTCATAATTAGTTCTCCTTTATTTTTTTTTTAATTATTTTATTTTTGATTCATCAATTAACCATTTTCCATTTTGTTTTACAAGTTTTAATACTATTTCTGTTCCACCTAAATAACCTTTTCTACCATCAATAACAAATTCTTCCTCATACTTATCTTTTAAACGGACTATTTTAGATTTAGGATTATATTCTTTCAGTAGAAATTCACTTTCCTGTACTAAATCTCCTATTCCTAATCCCAATAAAGGATCGTATTGATAATAGGAATATATATCATTATTTTCTTTTAAAAATTTCTTTTCAGCAGGAGTTAATTTTTCTTTAGGTGATTCACTTGTTACTGCATACAATTCTTTTTCCTTTAAATCTATATATTTTTCTTTTCTAAAATATTCCTTTCTAAATTTTTCTGTAATTGGAGCTTTTGCAAACCATTTATCGAACTCATCAGGGTTTTTTAATTGTATATATTCATTTGCAAAGTTTATTGCTATATTTATTATTTCTTTATCTTCATTGCTTAAGTTTTTATTTACCTGATTACTTTCTTTAAATGTTTTATGGAATTTAATTTGTTTTGATTCATTTGTTGTAGCCGCAATTCCTAAACTTGCTATAATTAACATTGCTATTCCTATTTTTTTTAGCATTTTTTATCCCTTGCTTTCGTTTATATTTTTTTTAAATATTAATTTTATAATTAACCTGCTGGATAATATTCCAATACATTCTTTATATTACCATTTTTATCAGTAATTACAACCTTTTTAGTTTTTTCATCAAATCCAAAGTACAATTTAGGATGTTTTTTCCCATCTTGACCAATATAGTTGTCTATATAATAAATTCCTTTTACAGCTGTTTTTCTTATTTTATAATATGAAACATAAGCTTCAGAATTTTCATCAAGACTTTCTTTAATGGTAAAACCATTTAAATTTTTGATATTATTAAAATCTGATACTAACGGAAGACCATTTTCAGGTTTTTCATCATAATATGATGATAGATAAAAGTTATTATTTTTAGCAGATTCTAATTTCCCTATTTTAAAGCTATATGTGTTATATACACCCTCTACACCATCTTTTTTATCCAACCAGCTAAAATTCATTATACTGATTTCCTGTTCGGGAACTTTATTTTCTTTTTCAATTTTCTCCCAGCTTTTTCCTGTTGTAGTAATTTTTGCTGCAAATGCCATTGCACTTAATACAAGTAATCCTGTTAAAACTAATTTTTTCATGTTTTTCTCCTTTCCCTTTGATAAATCTATTTTAACAAATGAACCTTAAAATTAACTGAAAATTTTTAAAAAAATTAAATTATACTTGAGCGTATTTAAAATTGAACTACTAAAAATTATATAAATTTAAAAAATAGTCGTAGCTTTTGAGTACTATTTTAAAGAAGTTTTACTATACAATAAAAAAATTGTAAATCAAGAAAATTTCAAATACAGTTTTTTTATTACTCCTAAGTTTGTTTATGATAATTTAGTGTTTTTATTATGATTTATAACACTAATACATAATTGGTAACGGAGTGTATTCTCTTACACTACTATCTTTTTTCTCTGTCAGTTCCTTAAGTCTTTCAAAATCATATCTGTAAATAGTATCTTTTATATCCGTTATATTTATTTTACTTAAAGTTTTTGATGCTTCTTCAAATTTTCCTAAACGACGCTCAGTTTCAGCTTTTAAAATTATAGATAGATTATATTGAATTTTATCAGCACCATTATTTTTAGAAATCATTTTTACTAATTTGTCAGCATAGCTTAGTGCTTTTTTCAAATCATTTTCTGTTGCTAAATTTTTTTCATCATAGACATCACCAATACTTCTTATAGGCTCGTCTAAATAATATGACACAATTGAACTCCAGTATTCTGATGGTGCTTTAGAAAATATCTCGTCAATTGCCTTTTCATTTCCTAAAGATTTGTATAAATCTACCAGTCTGAAAAGTTCTTTCTCTGAATAACGTTCTTTATTTTTCTTAATAGCATCCTGTAAGTAATACAACGCTTTTTCTCTAAATTCTTTTTTTGTTTTTTTATCAATACTTTCCTTATTAAAATCCATATAGTCATAACCATAATAGTTTATTTGAGATTTTTCTATATCAGAGAGAGTGTAGTAAAAATTTGCTATTCTTTCCAAATGAATGTTCTTATCCTGTTTTTCCACTAAGGCATTTGCTTTACCAAATTCTTTGTTACTAATATATAAATAAGCTAAACTCCAAGGAAATTCACTTTCATTTTCCATAGGCAAAGATTTTTCAAGATAACTTATCCCTTTTTCCAAACTTTCCTTTAAAGTATTAGTATTTTCAAAATTCCAATTAATTTGTGCTCTATACGCTTTGTAATACGTTTCACCTATTTCCTTATCTGAAAATCCTCCTGCCATTTCATAAAATCTTCCTAAATAATATTCTTTAGGCAAATTTTTAGGAATAGCCTTATACTCTTTTGAGTTTATTATTTTTTTATATTTTTCCAATTCTTCTTTTGTAAATTCATTCTTGAACATTACAAATTTATTAGTCGGACATTGTGGCGAATAATCAATGCTTCTAAACTTCTCTTTTCCTATTGGACAAATATAATCCTTTTCTATTGCTGGTACAGAAAATCCATTTGTAACATAAAGTGTTAATCCTGCCACAACCAATGCTAATAAAATTCTTGCTTTCTTCTTCATAATAATTCCCTGCTTTCTTATCATAAATCTACCTTAAATATTATGATATGTTTAAATTTAAAAAGATTCAAGTATATCTTAGCAAATTAACCTTAAATTTAACTGAAAATTTTTACTTTTTTAGATTTTATTTTTTCAATTTCCATTTTAGAATTTCACCTGTTGACAAATTAATTTTAAAATTATACTCTATATAATTGGCTTTTATTGTACCCTTATAGATTGATTTTTCAGCATTTACAAGTATAATTTCTTCAAATGAAGCATTATTCAGATCGTCATAAACATTTTTCTTCAATTGCTCTAAAATGATAATTTCCACATTTTTTTCTTTCCTACTGAAGTTGTATTTAGCTCTGTCATAACTTTCTTCCTCAGTTATTCTTTTGCTAAATTCTAATTTACTCTGCATATCAGCATATGCATCAGGTTCAGTCCTTTGTTCTATTGGTGCTGGTGACGGTGCTGCTGCTGGTGCATTTTTCGCTTGGAATGTTATATCTTTTCCAACTCCCCAACGAGAATCAGATATAAGTCTTTCAGTAGAACTATATGTGATTACTTTTCCTGTATTTGCATCAACATTATATCTATATCTTTTATTTTTATAATAAAATTCAATTGCATAAACATATTTTTTATTTTCTTTTTCTAAAATAAGTTTTGTCAATTTTGCATTATTTGAATGTATTTTAGAATGTTCAAAAACAATTTTTTTGGCTCTTTCCAAATTTATTCTCACTCTATTGTTTCTTATTGTTACAGTCGTTATTTCTGCAGAATACAAATTTATGTCAGCTGAAGCAGACAACATTGCTAAAATTAAAAATGGTGTCATTCTTTTTTCTAGTATTTTCATTTTTTTCCCTTTCTATAAATAAAAATATATTATATTAATCAAAATAACCTACTTAGTCAGGTTACAAAATTTTTTCAGGTAAGTAAAAAGTAAAAACAGTTCCTTTCCCCAACTCACTTTCTACCATAATTGTCCCTTTATGCTCTTCAATTATCCATTTTACAATAGAAAGCCCAAGTCCTGAATTATCACTGGAACGGGAAGAATCAACCTGATAAAAGCGATTCCATATTTTATTAATATGTTCACTTGAAATTCCAATTCCGTCATCAATAATTTTACATTGTATTTTATCTGAATTTTTTATTTTGTCTAAAGTTATTGTTATCATTCCATTTTCATTCCCATAAGTAATTGCATTTGAAATAAGGTTTATAAAAACTCGTGTAAGCATATCCTTGTCAACATCTGCAAAAATATCATTTTTCTCATCGTAAATAATTTTAATATTTTTTTCTTTAGCATAATTGCTTTCAACTTCAATAACTAACTGAATAATTTCATTCAAATTCTCATTCTTGATATTAAGTTTTTGATTTTTTTTATCCATTCTGGCAAGCATAAGCAATTCAGAAATTAAACTTGACATCTTTTTGGATTTTTCTAAAATATTTTTTAATATATCTTTTGATTCTTCATTTAAGTTCAAATATTTCAAACTATATTCACTTTGCATACGAATTGCTGAAAGTGGAGTCCTTAATTCATGAGCAACATCCGATGTAAACTGAGCCTCTCTATCAAATGCCTCCTGCAAACGATTAAACATCTGGTCAAAAGTTTCTGCTAAATCATAAATTTCTCTTTCCCCATTTTGCAAATTAATCCTTTGAGACAAATCATCTCCCTTTGAAATCTTATTAACTGTTTTAACTATTTGCTCAATTGGACTAAAGGATTTTTTTGTTATAAATTTTCCACTTAAAACTGAAACAAATATTAAAAATGGAAATATAACAATAAATATTAAAATAATTAGTTCTATATTTTTTTCAAGGCTGGAAAAAGGTGTAATTCCCCTAATTAATATTTCTCCGTGTCCGATAAAATTTTTCCTTATATCATAAACGTACCATTTTGAATTTGAATTTTTCTGTTTTACTATTTTTACTTTATTGCTTTCATCAGAATTTTGAGAAACTTCTAAATCAATATCTGTGTTTCCGTATATAAAGTTAAGATTTTTATCATAAATTGAAATAAAAATATCATCGGTTATTACGCTAAGATTATTGTCAATTATTAACTCCCCATTTTCAAGTTCAATGCTCTTATTGATTTTCTCTACTGTTGTTTCAAGCCTTTTATAAACAGAATTTTTCACAGCAATAGAACTGATATAGAACATGGCTCCCAAAAAGCACAACACAATTATAATTATCATGCTTGTATACCATAACGTAATTTTTGTTTTTATTGAAATTCTTTTTTTATTATAATTAATCTTATTATTCATTTTCTTCCTTCAAGACATATCCTACACCTCTTATAGTGTGAATTAATTTAGGCGTAAAATCTGTATCAATTTTTTTTCTTAAAAGCCTTATATGCACTTCTATTACATTACTGTTTATTTCAGAGTCAAAATCATAAATATGCTGCTCAATTTTTTCTTTTGAAATAACTCTTTTTTTGTTTCTTATCATATATTCTAATATTGAAAATTCTTTTGGAGACAACTTTATTTTCTTTTCATCCCTGAATACAGTATGCATATTGCAGTCAACCGTAAGATTGGCTATCTTAAAAACATTTCCTACTGAATCAGACTTTATGCTATTTTTTCTAAGAATTACACGGATACGTGCAAGCAGTTCTTCAAAATCAAATGGCTTTATCAAATAATCATCAGCTCCATAATCCAGCCCTTTTACTCTATCCTGAACACTTTCTCTCGCAGTAAGGAACAATACAGGAGTCTGTATTCCCTTATTCCGTATTCTCTTCAACACTTCAAACCCATCTAATTTAGGAAGCATTATATCTAGTATCAGCACATCATATTCTGCAGAAAAAATATAATCTAACGCCTCTTGCCCATCAAAACAACTATCAACACTATAATTCTCTTTTCTTAGCGTTCTAGCTATAATGTCATTTATCATTCTCTCGTCTTCTACTATCAAAATTCTCATTTTCCAAATCCTCGTTCTCATTATTTTGTTTCCAATTAAATATTTTTTATTTATTCAAAATTTATTTAATATCATCCTATTAAATTAATTGTTTTCTAAATTTGATTTTAAAGTGATTCTGTTATGTATTCATTCTCAAATTCTTTTGAAGCATGCTCCAGCACTTTAAAGTTATTTACTCTTCTATACATTTTTTTCTGCGATTCACTTAATTTCTCAAGATTTTTTGTAAAAATATTATATATTTTTTCAGCTTTTGCAAGTATAATATTTTTATTTTTTTCACAATATTTCAATTGATTTTTTAATAATCTAAAATATTTTATGTCATCTGTATTTAAACTCTTACTTAGCATTTCTAAATCCAATTTATTTCTACATATATCATTATTGATAACAGGTATCATATTGTTAAAATTAATAATTCCTAAGTTACCTTTATCTATTTTGAAAAAATCTATATTAGTTTTCATTCTTTTATGTTTTTCTTTTGGAGAAGATAATGGTGCAAAATACTCTTTGTTATTTACCTTAAAAACTATTCCTATAAATGGTCTGTTTGCTTTTAATGAAACTTTATTTTCATAAATCCCTAAATATTTTAAATAATTTGACGTTAATGTTATAAAATATAATTTATCCTTTTCATTCATCTAATTTCCCCTTTCATTTAAAAAGGCGATACACAACAATATCGCCTAAAAAATACTTTAAATTAATGACTAATAAATCAGGAAGACTTAGACTACTCGCTCCTTTAGGGTCTAACTTTTTAATACCTGACTGAACCAGGAAGACTCAGACTTGCTCGCTCCTATTATGACCTAACTTTTTAATACCTGACTGAACCAGGAAGACTTAGGTTTACTCACTCCTTCATGTCTAACTTTTTAATACCTAACTTTTATTAATCCTTTTCAAGTATATTATATCTTATTCTCGTTTATTTTTCAAGGCAAATTTTTAATTTTTTTATAATTTTCTAACAAATCAGTTTTTTAATATCTTCTAACTTCTATTTATACTCATTCAAATCAATCCCCTGATCCATCGCGGCAAATACGCATCCACAGTAACATTGCCTATACACATCATATTCTGCACACATATCAACTGAACGTTTGTATCCGTTATTTTTCTTAAAGTCAGATGGCAGATATTTTACATCAAAAATTTCCTGAATTTCGAGTCCCAACGTGTTTATCAGCTGGCTGTTCTTATGCGGACTTAACGTCAAGGCGCTTCCAAAATAGTCAAACCCCAATTCCTGAGCCTTTTTTGCCACAATGTCAAGCCTCATCTGAAAACAGGCAGTACATCTTGCTCCACCTTCCTTCTCCTTTTCCAGCCCTTTCACAGCTTTATAAAAGACCATCGGCTTATATTCATCTTCAATAAATCCAACATTATTTCCAGTACGCTCGTTGAACTTCTTAATAAATTCCTCCTGTACCAAGGCTCTTTTCATATATTCTGCCTTTGGATGAATGTTATTATTTGCAAACAGAACGGTCACGTCTGCATATTGCGTTAAAAATTCCAGCGTATAAGTACTGCAAGGCGCACAGCAACTATGAATCAATATTTTAGGACGAATATCCTTGTTTTTCCAATCTGAAATCAGTTTTGTCAAAATCGTATGATAATTAATTTTCTGATTAGGATTCATTCTTTCCAGAATTTCCTTTGCATTTTTTATATCCCTTTCAATATAACTTTCCGTATTTTTTGTACTTTCCAATTGTTCAATATTTCCAATATTTTTCATTAAATTATTTTCTCTCCCAAATTTTTTTATATATTTATACTAAACCCCATTTAAAAAATAGTAATAAAATTCTATAATAATTAATTTAATAGTCTTGTCAAAAAATGCTTTAATTCTATGGATTTCATGATTTTTACTATTTAAATGGGAAATAGTATTAAATAATCATAATTTTACTTTCTCTACAATATTATAAAATTAGACTTGTCTACATAATCAAGCGTTTTGAATTATTAAACAAGTCTACTAAAATTTTAAAAACTATTTTTTATTATACTCTTCCAGTGCCTTTTTCAACACTTTCATTCCATTTTCAATTTCAATCAAGTTATGTGTACAAAACGAAAATCTAGCTTCCTTTGTACCTTTTCCTGGCGTTGTATAAAATCCAGGCCCTGGTGCAAACGATAATGTTTGGTTTTCATATCTAAATTCAGTCAATAGCCAGATTGCAAATTTTTCAATATCATCTACTGGAAGTTCTGCAATTAAGTATAATGCACTGCTTGGCTTATATGTTACAACTCCTGGTATTTTTATGATATTATTATAAATCATATCACGTCTTACTTTGTATTCTAATTTTGTATTGTCAATGTAAGTATCCAACGTATTAATTAAGTTTGTACTTGCATATTGCTCAATTGTCGATACTGATAGTCTCGCTTGACAGAATTTTAGCGCTTGTGCTAAAAAGTCTTTATTTTTAGAAGCAATAACTCCTATTCTTGCCCCACATGCACTATAGTGTTTTGAAATACTGTCAACTAAAATCACTCTATCTTCAATTTCTTTTATTGACATAAACGACTGATAACTTTTCTCAATTTCTTCATCATAAATAAACTGTCTATAAACTTCATCAGTAATAATATATAAATCATGTTTTATTGCAATATCCCTAATTAACTCCATTTCTTCTGTTTTGAAAACAATTCCAGTAGGATTGCTTGGATTTGAAAACATTATTGCCTTTGTTTTTGGAGTAATTAATTTTTCAATTTCTTCTCTTTCTGGCAAGTGATAATGATTTTCAATAGATGTTTCAATTGGAACTAACTTTGCGTCGGCAATTCTCAAAAAACTGTCATAATTTGTATAATATGGTTCTGGGACTAAAACTTCATCTCCTGGATTACAAATAGTTTGCAATGTAATTTGAATAGCCTCGCTTCCACCTTGAGTAATCAATATATCTTCAGGCAAAATATCAATTCCAACTTTTGCATAAGATTTTGAAAATGATTCCCTCAATTCAATGATCCCTGCCGAATTTGTATATTTAACGATTTTTTCCTTATAGTTATTTAATCCTTCAAAGAATGTATCTGGCGTTTCTACATCAGGCTGCCCTATATGTAATTGATATACTTTCACACCAGATCTATTTGCTTCATCAATATATGGCACTAATTTTCTAATTGGTGAATAGTGCATGTCTAAAACTCTTTTTGAAAATTTTTTCATATTGTAATTTCCTTCCTCATGTAATTTTCTAAAATTTAATTTTTAAAAAGGGCTAAATTACCCCTTGATTAATTATTTACTATTATATTTATCATTTAATGCTTTTAAGATCGCATAAGTTTCCAAATCAAGTTTTCCATCATACTTAGACGGTCTAAAATGATATTGGAATACTTTTATTACATTTTTAGTTTGCTCGTCCCATTTTCCTGTTGTACTAATTGTATATCCAAATTTATTAAATTCTGCTTGTACAGTGGCAGCTGGTAATGTATTCCAAGTACTTGAATATTCAGTTTCGTAAAATGATTTTTTATCATTATCATACCACATTCCTATGTTATGTTTTCTATACAATTCTTCCCATGGAAATAATGGACCTGGATCAGGCTTTCTTTGAGGAGCAATATCTGAATGTCCCAAAATATTCGTTGCAGGAATTTCATATTTATCCGCTAAATATTTTACAAGAACAGCAACTTCCTTAATTTGAAAATCTCTAAATGGCTCGAAATTTCCACTTACATTTCCATTATTAACAATTTCAATTCCAATTGAACTATCATTTAGATTTTTACTGGTTTTCCACTCACTTGCTCCAGCATGCCATGCTCTTTTATTTTCATCCACTAAATAGTATACTGGATCATTTTTTTGATCTGATATTAAATAATGAGCACTCACTTCGTTGGTTGTCAATGCTTTAAGTGACCCTTCTCTGTTCATCGCTGTATAATGTAAAATTATAAATCTTTGTCTATAATTTTGTCCTGTTGAAGTGTAAGAAGAATCAACTGTTATTGAACCTGCTGAATTTTTAATTGTTTGTGTGCCACCTCTTCCAGACTGATTGTTATTATTTCTACTACTGTTATTATTACCTGTCTGATCTTTCATTACTTGTCCATTTTCATCAATACGTATATTTATTGGCGGTTTTTTTACATCATTCGAAACATCTTTATTATGAGCATTCATAATACTTCCAATTGACAAAATTGACGTTAGTAATAATAATTTTGTTATATTTTTTTTCATTATACTTAGTCCTCCTTATATTCTATTTCATTAAATTATTTAACATTTTCAAGTTGTGGATTATCAGTTTGTTTAAAACTGTATTTTATAATGTTCTTTAAAAGAATATAATAACCGATTGCCAAAATAGCAATAATAATTCTTATAATAGCTGTAATATTTCCATCAAAGTCTAACCAGATCATTACTGAAACTGCTCCATTTAATAATGATATGATAAGTAAAAATATATTTCTTCTGCTCCATGCAATAAAACCAAATACTATTGCTGAAAAAATAAATAAAACTCTTGTTCCACCAAAAAATAAAACATACGAATTCACTGTTGAAACAACATCATTCATATATGGAGAACTTTGTAAGATAACACGTGAAATATTTACACAAACTAAACTTATTAAAAATAATGCAAAACAGATTAATAAATCCCGTATATCTTTTTTTTCTTCTAATTTAATAGTTTCTGGAGTTTTGCCATTTGAATCATTACTAATACTCTTGTTTTCTAGATAAAAAACCGAATAAAGCAACATAATCCAGAAAAATACTTCTACAATTCCAAGCCATAATGTTATATTAAAAATTTTGGCATTTGTATATTCATGATAAATAGAATTATAGAAATTGTAATTTACAAAAATGTAAAAGAATGATACTATTATTGCCAATATTTTTTTATAATAAAAAAACATAGTTATTCTCCCGAAAATTTATTTATCCAGCTCAAATAATTTGAGTCTGTAATATTCAATGCTTCTATATTTGCTTGAAAATTAACATCATCATCATATATTTTAAATATGATTGGTGCAAGTATTTTTAATGTCTGTGTTTCAAATATTCCGTGAATATTCATACTATAAATAATTGGTTTTTGAAATTTTAATAATTGACTGTTTGTTTGTTTTATTTCATACAAAAGTTCTAACAAGTTGATTTTCTTCAAGTCATTATTTCTATCTTCAAGCACCACATCAATCTGATCAGAAAGTAATTTTTTGTATCGCCACGATTGATGCTCCTTATGAACTTTGCTTTGAATCAAAAATTTCATTTTTGGTGAAAATAAAACTAGGTTATTCATATTTTTTTCATATTTTATCGCAAAATCTCTTTCAAAAAAACTGCTTACTGATTTTAATAAATCATTTTGAACATTATAAATCGTATTTTCATCATAAATTTTATTAATCAAACTTGACTTTTGTTCATTAAAAGTATCGTATAAATAAATTTCAATTTCATATTTTTCAACATTCGGCATTTTTAAAATATTCCCAGCCAATACAAAATTTAAATTATTGTTCTGTTGTCTTATTAGTTTCATATAATCTGTACTGTAACGTTTTTTAGATACAAAAAGATTTTCATTATTATAGGCAATTGCCAACTGATAATTTAAGTTTGTCTTATAATGTAAATTTTCATTTAAATATAAAGGCAGAGAAATTGCAAGATTTTCAGCCAATTCTGATTTTTCTCCAATTGATGTAAATGTCAAAATAAGAATATTTGGTTTTACACGTCTATTTTGGTTCAACATAAATTCAGGATGGTTAAATTCATAATACCAAAGAGGTTTATTTGTTGAAAAAAATCGATTTGCTGTTTTCTCTTGTTTATCTTTATTTTCTGCCTTCACTTTTAACTTCCAAAAATAATCCTCGTAGTACATAAATTTTTTGTAATGCTCTATCCAAGGGAATTTTGAAGTAAATTTACAAAGTTCTAGTCCTTCTTTATACATATCTTTTACTTTATAATATTTTAGTACATTTAAAGCAGTGTGGGCATTATGATTTTCAGGATTATAATATGCCAATACATATTGCTTAAATTCATCATAAAGCTCGTTCAAAATATAAATACTTGATGTAATATACATTACTTCTGAATTATATCCAGACTCTTTCAAAGCCGTTATCAAAAAATAATTTCCAGTTTCCTTATCGCCTTTTTTGAAATAAACAACCGCTTGCATCATTTTTGCTCGCCAGTTTCCTCTTATTGCAGACAATTTTTCCATTTTATTTTCATATTCGCTACTGCTTCTTTTTTTCACAATATCAAAATATTTTTTAAATGCTGTTGCAGAATTTGGATTTATTTCTAATGCTTCATAATATTTTTTTTCAGAATCTGCAGCACGTCCACAAAGTTCCAATGCTTCAGCATAAGCTATACAAAGTCCTTCCGTCATATTATTAATATTTAGATTTTTTTCATAAAGCTCAACAGCATTTTGATAAGCTCCCGTTCTCACATGATAAGTTCCAAGCAAAATTAGTTTTCTTTCAAAATCTTCATCAGCCGCATAAAATCTTAACACAGCTTCTTTTATTTCAGGATAAACTTCTTTTGAAAAAGCATCCTGTATTATAGGATATAATCCGTCCATATTACTCCAGTTTTTTCTTACAGCTGGATATAATTTCTTATTAAGCCAGTCCTTTTTAGGCATTTTAAATTCTTTTCCAAATTCATCGTAATAAGAAATTTCCTTAAAATCATCTGAATAATTATTATTTTCCATAACTTCTGATTCATTATTTACAATATCGTAAATTTCTCTTCTAATTTGACGGTTGGGTTGATTAACATTAGTATTTATATTATTTTCATTTATTTCATTATTTTTATTTCTCCTCTTATCAGAAGATTTAAAAAAATCAAAAATCCCCATATATCCTCCTATCTAAAATAACTTTTTGCCACAATTTCTTTTTCAATCTATTTTTAAAAATATATTTACATAAATTTTTATAAAAATAGTTCTATCTTGTATCCTTTACTTAAATATGGTTTAAATTAAAACTTATCCATTTTCAACTATACTAATTTTATCACAGATAAGATAAAAATACAACGGAGTAAAGATGAAAAAATTAAAAATTACTTTTTGAAAAATTTACACAAAATATTGATTATTTAACTCTTTTAAACAAAATGATTAAGATAACCTATTCCTAAAGTCTTCATATTCAAATTTTCTAATGACCTCAACTCCACCTTTTTCTGTATAAACTGCAATCACAGGCAAATTTATCCCATTGAAAGTATTCGTCTTCACCATGCTGTAATGTGCCATATCAGTAAAAATAAGCTTATCTCCCACTTTTACAGGATTATCAAAGGAATAATCTCCAATTACATCTCCAGCAAGGCAAGTAGGCCCTCCCAATCTATAAGTATATTTCTTCTCATTTGGCATTCCTGAGCCGAAAATAAATGGACGGTATGGCATTTCGATTACATCAGGCATATGGCATGAAGCTGAAGTATCCATTAACAATATATCCATCTCATTTTTTGTAATCTCTAAAACTTCTGAAACTAAAAATCCTGTATTCAAGGCAACTGCTTCTCCTGGCTCCAAATACACTTCCACATCATATTTTTCTTTTATATAATTTATACATTTTACAAGTTTTTCAATATCATAATCTTCTCTTGTAATGTGATGTCCTCCACCGAAATTAATCCATTTCATATTATGTAAATATTTTCCAAATTTTTCTTCAAAAATTTTTAATACATTTTCAAGGGCATCCGAATTTTGTTCACAAAGTGCGTGAAAATGAAATCCATCCAATCCTTCAAGCTCATCTTCCTTAAAATTTTCAAGTGTTACTCCGAATCTCGAAAATCTTCCCGCTGGATTATAAATCTCAGTTTCAACTTCTGAAAATTCTGGATTTAATCGAAGTCCACAGCTAATTTTTTTATCATTTTTTTCTTCAAATTCCCTTACTCTACTCTTAAATTTTTTCCATTGATTAAAAGAGTTAAAAACAATATGATTTGTTATCTCCATTATTTCATCAAACTCATCTTCCCTGTAAGACGGATTAAAAATATGAGTTTCCAATTTTTTGTTAGGATTTTTTAACTCCATTTCCTCGTACCCAAGTCTTGCCTCAAATAGGGAGCTTGCAGTAGTTCCATTTAAGTATTCACTAATTAACGGATAGAAATAAAACATCGAAAATCCTTTTTGTGCAAGCAATATTTTACATCCTGTTCTATCAATTACACTTTTTAATGTTTCAAGATTTCTTTTTAGCAGCCTTTCATCAACTATAAACGCTGGTGTTGGCAAGTTTGTTATATCCATATCAAGATATTTGTTTTTTGACACTTTTTATCATCTCCTTTTATACTTTACACTTCTCTTATCAATATTATAATTCAAATGTATTTAAAATTTATTCCTTATTATATCACACTTTTCTCAAAATCTATAAAAAAAGATTATCCTAAATTTAATTTTTTAAGATAATCAATTTTTATTTTTATTTAAACATAATTCTAATCTGTTCTCAGTGCTTCCATTGGCTCCAATGCCGCGGCTTTTTTCGCTGGATAAACTCCAAAAATTAATCCTATCATTGTAGACACCAGTATGCACACAAATACTATAACTGGACTTAAAATTGGCGAAGTTTGTATAAACATTCCAACCAAAAGTGCTAACGAATACCCAATTACAACTCCAATTATACCTCCAAAAAATGTCAAAATAACTGCTTCTATAAGAAACTGAATAAGAATATGCCCTGTTTTCGCTCCAATCGCCTTTCTAAGTCCAACTTCTCTTATTCTCTCGGTAACACTTACAAGCATTATATTCATAACTCCTATCCCACCTACAAATAATGAAATAGCAGCAACTCCGCTTATAAAAAGTGAAAGCATATTAAGAATATTGTTAAATTCATCCAGCCCTTGACTTGTTGAATTTACATTGTAAACATTAGGCTCACTCCCTCTTGTTTTTAGCTTTTCTTTTACAACTTCCATTATTCTGCTCATTTCATTAGCATCCGTAGTCTTTATCTGAAGAGCAGTGTATTTATTCTGCTCATTTCCTTCCAAATGGTTTAAATAATTATTAGGAAGAAGTCCCATAGCAGGCATTTGAGCTCCACCTCCCAGACTTGCATAAGGATTTTTAAACACTCCAACAATTGTCACAGTTTGACTATTTTTTCTAAAATTTAAAGTCAATTTCTTTCCTATCGGATTTTCACCAGCAAATAGTTGATCAGCTGTTATATTATCTATTATTACATATTTTCCATCTTTTCTATATTCATTTGGTAAAAATTTTCTTCCTTTTATTATTGTGTAATCTGAAATTTTAAAATAATCTTCTGTGACTCCCGTTCCAGTAAACATCTTATCTGAACCATCATTTGTAGATAATCTTGCAAAAGTGCTAGAAGTTGGAGTAACAGCTTCAACACCTTCTATATTCTTTAATTCTTTAATATCCTTAGGTGTCAATAAATCCTGCGACTTATAAGTCTGCCCTGGAGAAGTATCAATTGACACTTCAAAGTTTGATACTCCAAGTTTATTCAAATCTCCGGTAATATTCTCTTTAACTCCCGCTCCTAATGAAGACATCATTATAACTGAAGATATACCGATTATTATTCCAAGCATTGTCAAGAAGGAACGTACCTTATAGCTAAATAAATTTGATACTGATAATTTTAGTAATTCCATAAAATCCATTTACACTACACTCCTCTCCGATGCTGAACAATTTCATCCTTTTCTATTACACCGTCTTTTAATCTAATAATTCTTTTACAATGCTCTGCCACATCTTCTTCATGTGTAACCATAACTATCGTTGTTCCATTATCATTCAATTTTTTAAAAATTTCTAGAACTTCTTCTCCAGATTTTGAATCCAGATTTCCAGTTGGCTCATCTGCTAAAAGGATTTTTGGATTATTTATTATTGCCCTTGCAATTGCTACCCTTTGTCTTTGCCCTCCTGACATTTCATTAGGTTTATGATGAATTCTTTCACCAAGTCCCACACTTTCCAAGGCTTCTGTTGCCCTCTTTAGTCTCTCAGCTTTTTTTACTCCAGCATAGAGAGCTGGCAAAGCCACATTTTCCAAGGCAGTCATTTTAGGCAATAAATTAAAAGTTTGAAAGACAAATCCTATTTTTTTGTTTCTTATTTCAGCAAGAGCATTTCCTTTTATAGTCGAAACATCTTGATTATCTAAAATATAAGTTCCAGATGTAAGGCTGTCAAGACAGCCCAAAATATTCATAAGAGTAGATTTTCCACTTCCAGATGGTCCCATAAAAGCTACATATTCACCTTCACTTACAGAAAGATTAAGCCCCTTCAAAACCTTTAATTCCATGCTTCCATTTTTATATATTTTTACTATATCGCTTACTTTTATCATAAAAATTACCTCTAAAGTTTATTTTCCTATCTTGGTGGTGGTCCTCCAGGTCCTCCACCTTTTCCTGTTTGTTTTTCCTCCTTAAATATTACACCATTAGGAGCTACTTTCTGTTTTGACGGATCTGCAATTTTTATTTTTTGTCCGTCTTTCAATCTCTCATCCGCAACAGTAATTACTCTTTCTCCTACTGATACTCCTGATTCTACAGCATAAAAAGAATCATCATTTATTCCAATTTTAACTTCCCTTTTTGAAACTTTGTTGTCTTTTCCTACAACAAAAGCGTAATATTTACCATTTTCATTAATAACAGAGCTATATGGCAGTTTTGTTACATTTTTACTTTCTTTGTAAAAAATTGTTGCCGTTATTGTAGCACCTGGTTTTAAACCTTTAGTTTCATTTATTTGGATTTTTACAGTAGTATTACTTTCATCAAGTGTTGAGCTTTTTTCAGCCACTCCAGAAATTTGCAAAACAGATCCTTCTATTTTCTCTCCGTCCGGCAATGAATCTGAAGTAATCTCAACTCTTTGTCCAACTTGAATATTTTTTACCTCATTGTCTGAAAGGCTTACCTCTACCCTCATGTTTGTTGAATCCGATACTTTAAACAAAGTCGTTTCAGTATTTACACGGTAATTTTCATCTGCAGTCATTTCTGTAATAACACCATCAACTGGACTTGTTATTTCATCTTTTATAAGCGACAGATCTTCCTGCAATGTAGCCAGTTCTAATTTTGCTGTCTTTAATGATGTTCTCGCATCTTCAATACTGGCCTTCTGCTCACTGTCAACCGTATCCAAATCCAGCCTTGAATTTCTTAGATCCTTTCTTGCATTGTCTACATTAACCCTTGTTTCTCCACCAACTTTATACAATTCTTCAGCATTATATAAATCTCTTGATTTTTGCTGAATTTCCAAACTTTTAGACTCTTTCTTTCTTCTAAGTGACCCTTGGGCATCAACCAAATTTCTTTCATATTTTTTAATTTCTAAATTTTTCATTTGTATTTTTCTCAAAGTCTCATTTTTGTCAACTGGATAAAATGTCAAAACTACATCGCCTTTTTTTACATTATCCCCTTTTTTAAAGAACACTTTGTTTACTCTTTGGCTTGAAGTTGTAAATACTGAAACCGCATTATCTGATACAACTTGTCCATTTTTTGAAACTGATAGCGAAATATCTCCCCTATCAACAGTTGTCACTTCATATTCAGGCTCAGCTTCTTTTTTTCCGCACGCAACTGCGGCAAACAATATTACAGCAAATATTGTCATAAATTTATAAAAATAATTTTTATTTTTTGACTTTTTCCTCTTTGATTCAATAGTTTTAACTATTTCAGAAAATTCTGTATTTATTTCCACAAAATCACCGCTTTCCTAATTTTTATTTTTATTTTTTACATTAATAATCTCTATTTATAATATTTTATTTTTTTAGTAAATGCCGCAAGTTCATTTTTGGCGGTTTCATAGTCTATCACAGCTTTTTTATAGTTATTCCGCTTTTCCACGTAGTTGGAATATGTGTCAACTCCCAGTTCGTATTTCTTAGCATAAATTTCATATTCTTTTTTCTTAATATTCATTGTATTTTGAGCTGTCAGCTCATTTGTCTGGTAAGTCGTGTAAGTTATCATCTGCTGTCCAGCATTTGACACTAGCTCATTTTTTTTCTGTTCATACTGCAGTTTTAATTTATCTGCTTCATTCTTCAAATCCTCAAGAGTATCATTGTGTATTTTGAAAGTTTTTGACACAGATAACCCAACAACAACAGAATGATCCTTTAACGAATATCCAATATCTCCTGATAATTTAGGATACTTATAGTCAATATTTTCCTTTCTTAACTGTTCATTGTTCAGCTGTGAATTCAATTCTATTGTTTCAGCTTCTGATAATCTAAGAGCATAGAAATCATCCTTTTTCAGCTCAACTTTTTTCAAGTCATCAAGTTTCTCTTTTTCAGGCAAAGCAACATTGTAAACTGTAAACCGTTCCCCTAGAATCTGCAGTTCCCGTCCAAGATTTTCATATTTGAGCTGAGAATTTTCATATTCTGTTTTTGCCAGCTCATAGTCATACTGCGTCGCCGTTCCCAGTTCCAATTTTTTAGTCTGAATAGTATAATCTTTTTTAGTATCTTCTAACGTAAGTGCTTCCTGCTCAATTTCTTTCTGCTTATTTTTATAATTTTTGTATAAATCTATCAAATCACGTATTTCTGAATTTTTTGTAGTTTCATTGCTAATTTTCTGTATATTTCGTGAAATTTGATTAGTTTTTTTATTATAATTAACATCACTATACCCAAAATAATCATTTAAAGTTTTAGAAATACCAATTTTATTTTCTGTAAGTTCACTGCTTCTAAAATTATATGCATTTCTATAATAAAACATCCCATACTTTACATTATTTTGCATAGTTAGACCATTTGCTACTCCGTGTAATGTATAATTATTGTCTGAAGTTACACTAACTTCATTCCACTCCCCATTTTTTAAAGCTCTGTCCTTTATATCAAACTTTCTCATATTTTTTTCATTAATTTTTGTCGTATACGAATTTTTTTCATACTCAGAAATCAAGTCATCCACATTAACTGCAAACCCTACTACACTAAACGTGAATAATGCTGATAAAACCTGTATTTTTCTATTTTTAAAATTCAAAAATATCTTAACCATGTAATCTCCTTCCCTCTAGAATGAACAGCTTATTTTTATCAAGATTTATTATAACACCTATTTCATAGAATATCATTTTTTTTTGACAAATTTATGTCATTTTTTTAAATTTTTTATTTAATTAACCTTAAAATGAATCGATTATTTTTTTATATTTTTAAGTACTAAATTTGTTTAACAATGTAATTTATCAAATTGTATAGTCTTTGAGTATTTAAATTAGTGATTTTAAGATAAAATTATTAAACAAACTTAATTTTTAAAATATTGAAATATAATAAATAAAATGATATACTTTTATAAAATAAGCAAGATTTATAATTAGTTTTTAATAAAAAACAGCAACATAAATTAAATGATATAAATTGGAGGATGATTTAATGGAAAAATCAGCATTTTATCATAGAACTGAATCTGAATACGCCTACCTTTATACAGAAGATGAAATTCACATTAGACTAAGAACTAAAAAGAACGATGTTGCTCAAGTAATACTTCTCTATGGAGATACAGCTCTATTTGACTTTACGCAAGATTATCAGTATCATATTTCAATGTCAATAATTACAAGCGATCTTTGTCACGATTACTGGCAAGTCAGTGTAAAAGTTGATTATCGTCGGATTTCATATTTATTTGAAATAATAGGCACAGATGGGGAAAAAGTATTTTTTGGTGATATGGGAGTTGTTGAAAATCAGCCATATCAGTACCAAGCTGGGGCAAATAGTTTTAAAATACCATATTTACATGATTCTGATAGGGTAAAAGTGCCTAAATGGGTTCGAGAAACTGTATGGTATCAAATTTTTCCAGAGCGTTTTGCTAATGGAAATCCTGAAATTTCCCCCATAAATAGTTTGGCTTGGGATACAGATATTTCGCCTAAGCACGATGATTTTTTTGGTGGTGATTTGTATGGGATACTCCAAAAACTTGACTATTTACAAGATTTGGGTATTACAGGTCTTTATTTCTGCCCTGTATTTGAAGCTCCAAGTAATCATAAATACGACACTGTCAATTATTTTGAAATTGATAAGCATTTCGGAGATAAAGAAATTTTCAGAAAATTAATTGAAGAAGCTCATAAACGAAATATGAAAATTATGCTGGATGCTGTTTTTAACCATATTGGAAATCATTCAGCACAATGGCACGATGTTATAAAAAATGGAGAAAATTCCATTTACCGTGACTGGTTTTACATTCACAGTTTCCCAGTTTATACAAACACAGAAAAAATTCCAGATATTCACCATTACTTAAATTACGACACCTTTAAATTTAGTCCAAAACTTCCTAAACTAAATACTTCAAATCCTGAAGTTAGACAATACCTGCTCGATATTGCAACTTATTGGATAAAAGAATTTAATATTGATGCATGGCGACTAGATGTGGCAAATGAGGTTGAACATCAATTTTGGAAAGATTTTCATAACACAGTAACAGCTATTAAACCAGATATTTACATACTCGGAGAAATCTGGCACAATTCACATACGTGGCTAAATGGTGATGAATTTCACGCTGTAACAAATTATCCTCTTGCTGCTAGTATAAAAAATTATTTTCTAACAAAGACACTTTCAGCAGAAGAATTTAAGAATCAGATTAACAGCCAACTTATGTATTATCGTCAACAAACTAATGAAGTTATGTTAAATATGCTTGACTCCCACGATACCGAGCGTATCCTCACTACAGCCAAAGAAAATCATAATGCCGTTAAATCTGCACTAGTCTTTACGTTCCTGCATTTAGGATCTCCATGTATTTATTATGGTACTGAAGTCGGTATGAAAGGTGGTTCAGATCCTGATTGCCGTCGAGTTATGCCTTGGGATGAAAATAAGCAAGATACAGAAATGAAAAATTTTATTAAGAAATTGATTGCTTTAAGAAAAGAGTACATAAACTGGATTATTTATGGAAAACGAAACATTGAAATCCTTGAAAATAATATTTTGCAAGTTACAATTAATTATAATAATTTTAAGCTTACTATAAGCTATAATAACACAAGCAATATTATTAAATTGGAAAATACAAAAAAAATTCTTTTAAGTAATTCTAAACTTATTTCAGAAGATAGCACTATTCTTCTTGAACCTGATACCTTTGCAGTGCACTTATATTAAAACAAACTTAAGTTTTAGATTACCAATTTTAAATCAAATTTTAGAAAATTCCTCTTGTACGAGAGGATTTTTTATTTCAAAAAATTCAAAAGAAAAAAATAAAGATAGAATAAAAAATTTCTTACTCCATCTTTATTATTATAATTTGTTTTGTTTAGTTAAATTTTATAATTTAATTCTTGAACTAGATTTTCCTAAAACTATTAAAACTTATAAAGTTAATTTTAAATTGCATTTACTAAAATGCTTGTTAGTCCAGAAATTTTTACATTTTTCCCGTCTACGTTTACATTTTTTTCTGTATCAGATAAATTATGTAAAACAATTACTGATTTATTTTTATAAGTCCTTTTATATGCTAATATCTGGTTATCATTAACATTTACTATTTTTAAATCACCATATTTCAAAGCTTCATTTTCATTCCTTAGAGCTATCCATTTTTTGTAATAATTGTATAGTGAATCAGGATTTTTCTTTTGAACTTCCAAAGAAGGTGTATTTGTATTATTTTTTATTTCTTCCCAGTTTGTCTGTCCTACTTCACTTCCCCATAAATAAGGTTCTCTTATTTCTTCATCAGGTTTGCTTCCTTTCATTCCCAATTCTTCTCCATAATATATAAACGGATTTCCAGATAAGGTTAATAGTATTGAAGCTACTAATTTTTGATGCCTTAAATCAAGTAAGCTATTCGCAATTCTATTTTGATCATGATTTGTTAAAAATGGTGCATCAATATAATTAGATGCGACTTTTCCATAAGTTTCATATATTTTTGATAATTTATCAGAAAAAATCGTAGCATCTTGGGAATTTATAGCTTCGGCTATACCGTTTTCTGATATTCCAAAATCAAAATTTGAATCAAAGGCTGTATAATAAGGAGCAATCTTATTTGTATCATTCCAAACTTCACCTACAATATAAATATTCGGATATTCCTTTTCAAGACTGTTTCTAAATTCCTTCCACCAGTTTATATTTTCCTTTTCCAAATCAACCTTTTCAGGATATTCCCCTTCACCATATATATGATACGCTCCATCTATTCTATAACCATCTATTTTAGCTTCACTAATCCAATATTTTGCAATCTTTTTTACTTCTTCTCTGACTTGTTTATTACTGTAATTTAAATCAGGCATGCCTTCCCAAAATATAGCATAATACTGCTCTTCATTATTTAATTTATTCCAACTTTTATGATCCATTGCATAAGAATTTAGATTTAAAGACTTATCATTGTTTTGGGCTACTCTATAATAAGACTTATATTTACTGTCTTTATTCTGAACCGCATCTTTAAACCATGGATGTTCCTTGCTTGTGTGATTTACGGGTAAATCAAGAATAATTTTTATCCCTTTACTATGTGCTTTTGAAACTAGATTTTTCAAATCTTCTTTTGTCCCGTATTCTGGATCAATGGTATAATAATCAGTTACATCGTATTTATGATAACTAGGTGATTTAAAGATAGGAGTTAGCCATATTCCCTGTATCCCTAATTCCTTTAATTCATCAAGTTTATCAGTTATTCCTTTAATATCTCCTATTTTATCATTATTACTATCTGCATAAGATCTTACAAATATTTCGTAATAAACTCCTGATTTTTCAATTTTACTTTTTTCAGTATTATTAAAGTCTTTTATATTTTTATTGTGACATGAAAAAATACTTAAAATTAATGCTGCTATTAATAAAATCCACCTATTTATTTTTTTCACAGATTTAACTTCCTTTCGTTTTGGAAAATCAAGATTATCCTTTTGAAGCTCCAGCTGACAGTCCAGCTACAATATTTTTCTGTAACAGTACAAACAATAAAGTTATCGGTATCGCAACAAGTATTGCTCCTGCCGCGAATAATGTATAATTACTATTATTTAGCCCTGAAATCCATTCAAAAAGCCCTACAGCTAATGTCTTTTTCTCTGGACTCAAAAGAATCATTTTTGGAAATATAAAATCAAACCAAGGTGCAGTAAAATTAATTAATGCAATAAATACTAATATCGGTTTTGCCACTGGCATAATTATTTGAAAAAATGTTCTTAAAGGTCCTGCTCCATCAACTCTTGCCGCTTCATCCAAGCTCGCAGGTATTCCATCAAAATATCCTTTTGCAAGCCATGAATTGTATGGAATTTGCCCTGCTATATATATTACAAGAAGTCCTAAATATGTATCAACCAAATTAAGTCTTTTTAAAAACGCATATATTGCAGTCATTGCTAAAAACGATGGAAACATTTGTAATATAAGAACTGTTACCATTGTCTGCTTTTTCCCTTTAAATTTGTATCTTGAAAAAATATACGCTGTTAACGTTGTTATAAATAATGAAATTATCATATTTACTACCGCTATGAAAAGGGTATTTAAATACCATCTCGGATAATCTGTTTTAAATAGTTCTGCATAATGAGCAAAAGTTATCTGTTTTGGAAAAATGTCAGTTCCAAATATTGAAGTACCAGGTCTAAGCGATGCTCCTACAATCCATATTACAGGAAATATTACAATAAGTGATATTACAACAAGCAATATGTATATAAAAACAGTTAATATATCAAATTTTACTTTTTTTTCTGCCATTTTACAACACCGCCTCCTGATTAAATGTTTTAGATCTTGCCAATGTTAATAAAGATATACTTGCTACAAATAAGAATATAAATATAGTTACTGTTGCTGCTAAACTAAATAAGTTATTATCCATTGTAAGTTTATATATCCAAGATACTAATATGTCGGTATGTCCTGCATATCTTAGGCTAGAATCTGCTGGAAGTCCATTTGTCAACAGATAAATTGCTCCAAAATTATTAAAGTTAAAAGCAAAAGTCAATATCATTGTAGATCCTAGTTGAATCCACAACATTGGAAATGTTATATTTTTAAATTTTTGCCATTCAGTCGCTCCATCTATATCTGCTGCCTCATATAACGAACTCGAAATATTAGTCAATGCTCCTGATATTAATACCATAAAATATGGTGCTCCTAGCCAAGTATTTACCAATATTGCGATTATTTTTGCACCTGTTGGATCAGTCAAAAATGGAATATTTGTATGCAACAAAGCATTTATCGGTCCTAATCCATTAAACATAAGTCTAAATACTAATAACGATACAAAAGAAGGAACTGCATAAGGAAGTATGAATATTGCTCTCCAAAGCCCTTTAAATTTTATTCTTCTACTGTTAGTTATAATTGCCAAAAGTAATCCTGCCGCAAAATTAAATATAGTAGTTAAAATAGCCCAAACTAGAGTCCATCCTGCAACTACAAAAAAAGTTTTAGATAATTCTTTATATTTTATAAGTCTTACGAAATTATCAAATCCTACCCAATCAAACAGATTTTTAGGTGGAAGATGATCTGGTCCTGAATAGTTTGTAAATGCTATCAAAACTGTCAAAAGCATAGGAAAGAATACAATAAAAATTGTTCCTAAGGCTCCTGGTGTTAAAAATGTTGGCATAAAAAATTCATCCATTACATAATCTCTATATTTTTCACCTTTTGGTAAACTATTTCCTGCATCAATGAATTTTCCAAGTTTTTTTGCATCTTTTAAATTATATACATAAAAAATTGTAAACAAAATTAATATTATAAAAAATAAAGCACCATTTACCAAATAATCAAGCGAATTGTCTCCAGCTGTAGTTTTAAATATAGTTCGTACTTCAGGTTTATCTCCCAAACTTACAAATTTGTAAAGTACATTGCTAAATAAACCTGCTAAAAGTATTCCTCCCATTAATAAATGCATTATAACAAAAAGAACTCCCTTAACTATATGTCCAGCTAGAAATTGCCCAGCTCCCGGTAAAAGTGCCGAAGCTATTAAAAATTTCTTTTCTTTATTCATTTTACTTCCACACTTTCTATATTTATTTTGTGTCTAAATATCTTAAAATCATACAAAAATTTTAAATAATAAAATTATTTTAGCCAAACTACTTCTTATCTTAAAGTTCAAAAAGCAGTTTGACTATATATTGTTTATTAAATCTCTAACTAAAAAGTTTTTTAATTTATTATTTTATTTTTTTGTTGCTGCAACTTGGTCTTTAATTGCTTTTACAGCGTTATCAAGTGCAACTTTTGGTTGTGCTTTTCCTGCCCAAGCATCTCCTAAAGCAGCTCCCATTGGTGTCCATACTGCTCCCATTTCAGGTACTGATGGCATTGGTTCAGCAACTGAAATTTGTGCTAAGAATGCTTTTGAAATATCATCAGTTGGTTCAAAAGTTTTTAATGGAGGAATTTGCCCTGTCATTTCAAATCTTTTTTGAAGCATTTCTTTTGAAGAAGCAAATTGTAAGAATAACACTGCTGCTTGTGGATATTTAGTAGTAGAATTAATTCCTAATATTCTTACACCTGAGAATGATTTAGGTTTTTTACCATTAATTGTAGGTAATGGTACTACACCGTATTTTACTTTAGAATCTTTTAAATCACTCAAGAACCAAGGTCCATTTATCACTGCTGCAACTTTTCCTTCATTAAATAATGCTTTTATAACATTTCCATTTACATCTTCAGCTTTATCAGCAGAAATTTCTTTTAATTTTAACATTGCTTCAAGTCCTTTTACAGCACCATCATTATTAAGTCCCATATCGTTAACATCTGTTCCATTTTTAAACACATAACCTCCGTCAGCTGAAAGGAATGCGTAAGAAAAATAGAAATTCGCTGGTTCAAATAAAATTCCAAATTTTTGTGCACCTTTATTAGTCAATGATTTTGTAGCTTCAATTAATTTTTCAAATGAATCAGGTGCTGTTGGTAATAAGTCTTTATTATAGAACAATGCATAAGTTTCCATTGCTAAAGGTACACCATAGTGTTTGTTGTCCATTGCTTTAGATCCACTTACAGCTCCTGGATAAAAATCTTGTTCCACTTTATTTACCAATTCAGGTACATCATCCAATGTGAATAACAACCCTGCACTTGCAGCTGTTCCTATATTATCATGCGGGAAAACTACCAAGTCAGCAGCTCCAGAATCTGTTTTTCCTTCAGTTTGTAATTTTTTTACTACATCTGGTGCTTCTACATTTTCATAAGTTACTTTTACATTATATTTTTTTTCAAATTCTTCAGCTACATATTTTATCCAATCTGCTTCTTTTCCTTTAGATTCCCAAACTTTTAAAGTAGCTCCATTTTCTGGTTTTATTTCTGTCGCTGGTGCAGCTTGTCCGCCTCCATCTGTTTTTTCAGCTTCTTTTTTTCCACAAGAAAGTAAAATCATCATAGCTGAAATAATTAAAAATATCTTTTTCATTTTTATATCCTCCAATTTGTTTTTAAATCAATAATTTTTTATTAGAACCAAACTTCTGTTTGAACTCCAAACAATACTCCTTTATTATGTCCTTTACCATCTAAGTCTGTTCTTATGATTTTCTTATCTCCAAAACCATGTCCATAAGTTACAAATGCTCTAATTTCAGGACGTCCCCAGAAGTTTCCTGTATCAAGTTTCAAAGTAGGTGCTACTGTTAATTTGAATAGTCCGCTATCATAGTTTGTTTGTCCTTTACGAACTTTTACATAGTCAATTCCTGTTTCATATTGCATAGCAAAATGACTTGTTATTGGATTAGCAACTCTTACTCCTGCTGTTACCCATTGTTGTCTTTGGTCTTTTGTTCCCCAGAAGTTTTTGTCATATCTGTACCCTAATTCAGGCATAATTTGCCATCTGTCTGAAAGATTTGCTTGTCCATATGTGATTAAGTTTACAGACACAGCATCTTTTCTACTGTCTCCCCACGAAGTAGCACTTCCAAGTCCACTTGCAGAACCAAGTCCTACCCCACCTTGCAATACAATTTTAGAAAATCCATTATCTTTAAATCCATAGAATCCTGGTAAGCTATAAGTAATTGCAGCTTGTGTCCCCCATTCAGCTATATCTCTGTCAGTAGAATCTGATCTCATTGTATGTCCTGCTAATTCAAATGCCCAAGAACCTACTGAATATTTAGTGTGAAGTGTATATTCAGGATGTTTTCCAGGATCTGTTGCTATTACTGCAACATCAGCTGTCCCTGAACCAAGTTTTATGTTTTGAACCCCTGCTCCTGTTCCTGAGAAGTCTTTAATATAATAATCATTTATATGAATGTCTTCTCTAGCATAATATCTTTTCCCAGCCCAATATGTTGCTCCACCATTTGGTGTTATATCAACATAAAATTGTCTAGTTTTAAATGAATCATTTTCAGAACCTGGATCATTTGGATTTGCTGAAGACCATGTTTTATAGTCGTTTCCTGAACCTGCTTTTGTTGAAAACATAAAATGTACTGATCCTTGTGCTCCGTTTACATCAAATTTTTTCACTAATTCCATTTCTGCATATGTATCATCTTCATTACCAAGTCTATATTTTTTTGCAAATCCTTCATCTTGCACTTTGAAAGCAGATCCTTTTTCACCTTGTTGATCTATAAGAAGTCCTGCTCTCCCATAACCATGAAATTCAAATCCATCAGTTAAACTTGCCATACTGAATGCTGGTGCAGGAGCTGGTGCTGGTACTTGTTTTTCAGCTATTTGTTTTGTTAATTCCTGTTTAGTTTCTCTTAATTCTCTTTCAAGTCTTTCAACTCTTTCTTCCAATGATTCGGCATTTACAAATGAGCATGCCAATAAAAATGCTGTTAGTGCTAAAAGTAATTTCTTTTTCATGATAAAATCCTCCAAAAATTTTTATTTTATATTTATTAAATTTAAAGTTAATTTACAAAATAAATTTAGATTGTTGTGAATTGTTAATTTATATTTTTTATTTGTTAAAATTATTTATTGAAGTTCAACACGTTTGTTTTTCTTAAAATGTTAAAATCCTATTCCTTTTAGTAAATTAACTTTTTGTTAGCTATTTATTTTAGTTTATTATATACGTTAACTTCTGCAAAAATCTAATTATTTTAAAATTAAATAAAGCAGTTACAATATTTTAATTTATAAATAAATTGTGTTAACCAGTATTTTATAAACTTATGTTTTCTTCTGTTTGTGCATCAAATATGTGTGCTTTTGAAGTATCAAATCTAAATATTTTTTTCGTTTTGCTACTTTTAATTTGCGTAAAATTTGAATTTAGTCTACAAGTAAATTGCTGATCATTAAGTGAAAAATAAATATATTCTTCATTTCCCATTTGTTCTACAACATTTATTTCTCCCTCTTTTGAAAAACTGTCCTCTACTTCAGAAACTGTTATATTTTCAGGCCGTATTCCAAATACAACTTTCTTTCCAATATGGTTTTTCAATTTTTCAGCTTTCTCACTTGCAATTTCAATTTGTGTTCCATTTAAATCGATGTAGACTTTTCCTTCTCTTTCCACTAATTCACCATCTATAAGATTCATAGTAGGGGATCCAATAAATCCAGCTACAAACTTATTAGCAGGATAATGATATAGATTTAAAGGTGTATCAACCTGCATTATTCGTCCAGATTTTAATACTGTAATTCTGTCACCCATAGTCATTGCTTCAACCTGATCGTGAGTAACATATATCATCGTTGTTTTAAGTTCCTTATGAAGCTGTGCTATTCTTACACGCATTGAAACTCTTAATTTAGCATCCAGGTTTGATAACGGTTCATCAAACAAAAATACTTCTGGTTCTCTCACA